>DULG01000088.1 GCA_012840485.1 Clostridia bacterium
ATAGTACTATGCTTTTCATACCTTTTAGATATTAGCTGAAAAAATATATTTGAAGCATCTGTGTCTATTGGTAAATACCCTACTTCGTCTATTATTAACACTTTATACTTTGAAAAATGTTTTAATCGGATCTCTAAGCGGTTTTCTGCTAATGCCTTTTTTAATTGAGACATTATATTTTCATTATTTTCTACAAATCTTAAGCTTTTTAAATCAAGAATTTCTTGTTTGTTTATGCTTGGTTGAAATTCAAAATCAAAATCATCAATGCATATCCAGACAACATAGAAGGATAAGACATAACTTTAGCTATAAATCACTTCTTTCAAAAATAAAAGCACCAGCAAAAAGAGAAGGGATAGAAGTAATAGAAGTCAATCCTTCTTACACCTCAATAATAGGGATGTTAAAATATGCACCGCAGTATATGATAACAAAAGATATAGCAGCAGCCTATGTAATAGCAAGAAGAGGATTGAGTAAAGAAGAAAAAATACCAGGCAATTATATAAAGTTTCTCAATGCATTGACTGTAGATGAACTGGAAGAATTAAAAGAACATGTAAAGAAAACAGTCAAAAACATACATTTAAAGAAAAAACATTTAAAAGAGATAAACAAAGCAATAAAACTCATACAAAGCCTTGAGATGAGCCAGGAAGGGGGCTAGAACCTCTGGATAGAACAAGTTTTAGTACCTATGATTTCTGGCAAGTTCTCAAGGTAGCGGTGGTAACTCCACTCTCTCCTGAGAAGGTGCCAAGAGACTTCTCTCCCCTGAAGGAATTACTAATTCAGGTCAAGTGGGGAGACCCGTAAGGGCGTGAGTTCCTGCTTCTTGGGGCAGGGGTCTATGGCTTTCCCAAATACCGCCTGCTGGGGCTGGAAAAGTCTGAAAGGCGGACTACAAATACCCCAGCTATCTAAACTGTACAGTTTTGTACAGTTTGGGTAACCAGGGAGAAAAGATGTTTAAATTCAACCTTAAAAATCTCATCTGGGCAATAGCAGGGCTTGTTCTCCTCCAGTGGCTGTATTTTTCATAGTCAACTGGCTTGTAAATTCAAAAAATAGCACCTCTAGTGAAAATGCGTAAGTCCATAAATAAAAAGACCCCGCGTAAGAAGCAGGGTCTTTTGCTTTATTTTTCCAGTATTTTTGTCAGGAGGTTAATGCTTGCCTCTACATCCCTTTTATCCACCATCTCTGAAACGCTGTGAACATATCTTGTAGGAATTGATATGACACCTGCTGGTATGCCACCTTTTGTCAAATGTATAGGTCCTGCGTCAGTACCACCAAACTCCAATATTTCTAACTGATAAGGAATGTTATACTCCTTAGCCGTTTCAATCATCATTTCTCTCACATAGGGGCTCACTATTATTGACCTGTCCATTACCTTTATAGCTGTACCTTTACCAAGAGATACTGCCACCTTCTTAGCTTTAGGCGTATCGCCTGTTGACGTGACATCAACTGCTACAGCAAAATCTGGATGTATGTTATAGGCAGCTGTAGTAGCTCCTCTTGTCCCCACTTCTTCTTGAACAGTAAACACAAAATACACTTCGTTTTCTGTTTTAAGATTTTTCAGTGCCTCAATAGCTACATAGCAGCCTATCCTATCATCAAAAGCCTTTGATATAAGTCTATCACCTGCTTCAATAAATTCGCCTGCAAAAGATGCGCTATCTCCAATATTGACATATTTTTGAGCTTCTTCCTTATTTTTTGCTCCAATATCTATATACAATTTTTCAATTCTAAAATCTTTTTTATCCTCTAAATGTTCTACTCCTATGACTCCTTGAACTCCATTTTTAAAAACCACTCTTCTCCCTACTATCTGTTCTACAAAAACTCCTCCAATAGTTGTAAATCTCAAGAAACCTTCATCCTCTATATGTGTAATCATGAGTCCTATTTCATCTGTATGAGCAGCCACCATTATTTTTTTACCTTTTCCTGCATTTTTGCATATCATATTCCCCAATGCATCGTATGTAATCTCATCACAAAAATCCTTTACTTCTTCTTTTATAACCTCTAAAACTTTTTCTTCACTTCCTGAGGGTCCATAAGTTTGTGTAAGTTTTTTTATCAATTCTATATTTAAACTCATATTAAAGCCTCCTTCTCAATATTTTTTATTATCAAATCAACCAATTTGACTGTGTTATGAAAATCCTCTAAAAAGGCTACAGAATTAAAAGAATGAATATACCTGCAGGGGACAGATACAGCGATAGTCTTTATGCCACCTTTTGTAAGGTGAATTTTACCTGCATCATTTCCACCGCTCGCTATTCTCCTAAACTGATAAGGTACCTTATTCTCCTCTGCTATCCTGACAATCTTGTCAATTACTTTTCTGTCATACAAAGTAGTTCTATCCATAAGTGAAATTGCAGGCCCTTTTCCCAGCTCTGTGGAAACCAGATGAGGCTCTGAATCCACAACATCCGCAGCCACAGTCCCTTCCACAACTATCGCAAAGTCAGGCTCTACATTATAAGCCGCAACACCCGCTCCTCTTAAACCAACCTCTTCTTGCACTGTAAAAGCCGCGCAAACAGGATATTCATATGTATTTTTCAAAATTTCTATTAATACATTACAGCCTATTCTATCGTCCAAAGCCTTTGCCTTGACATAGCCATCCCCTAAAATCTCGAAATTTGATTCAAAGTAAACATAGTCACCGGGTGAAATGTGCTTTAAAGCTTCTTCTTTAGATGCTGCTCCAATGTCTATATAGAGTTCATCAAAGTCAAGAGGTTTTTCCTGCTCTCCTTTTTTCTGAAGATGTATAGGTTTTGCACCTATTACCCCGTTTATCTTCTTCTCCCCTACCTTTACTGCTTTGGCTACCAGAATACGGTTGTCAACTCCGCCCACAGGAGAAAAACTTAATGTCCCGTCTTCATTTACAGACTTCACCATTAAAGCAACTTCATCCATGTGAGCAGCCAGCATCACCTTTGGTTTTTCCTTTTTCCCTTTTTTGCAGGCTATCAAATTCCCAATTCTGTCTACATAAAGCTCATCCACATAAGGTTTTACTATTTCTCTTATTTTCTCTCTTACCTCTTTTTCATCTCCAGAAGCACCTAAAAGCTCAGTTAACTCCCTTAATAACATAAATGTCCCTCCAATTCCTCAGGCAGATTGGCAATATAGTGTGCCAGCAGTCTGCCGCTTTCTATTATGTCTTTCATATTAGCAGTTTCCACAGAAGTATGCATGTACTTCAAAGGTATTGACACAAGCCCTGTAGGAACTCCTTTTTTTGACACCTGGATTGCCCATGCATCAGTGCCTGAATGCCCAGGAAGCGGCTCTATCTGATAATTTATATTGTATTTTTTAGCTATATCTACAAGCCCTTTATATACAGCAGGATGAATATTAGGCCCCTTCCCAATCGCAGGCCCTTTCCCTACCTCTATGTCTCGGCTAACTCCCCTCGCTTTCGCATGAGTCACATCAATCGCTATAGCTATATCAGGTTCAATATTGTAAGAAGAAGTCGTAGCTCCTCTCACTCCCACCTCTTCCTGAAGAGTAGCTACAGCATATACGTCGTGATAATGGTACACCTTCTTGAGCTCCTCAAGGCATACTGCCATCACCACAACCCCTGCTCTATCGTCTAAAGCCTTTCCTGAAACATTATCATTCAAAAGTTCTCTAAACTCCCTTTTCACAGTTATAATATCTCCAATGCTTACCAGCTTCTCTACTTCCTCTTTCGGAAGCCCTACGTCTACGTACATATCGTCTATTTTTATTGCCTTCTCCATATCTTCGGAGGATAAGAGATGAGGCGGTTTACTTCCTATAACTCCCAATAATTCTTTTTTACCGTGCACTATGACTTCTTGAGAAGGAAGGGTTCTTTGGTCCACTCCTCCAACCGGTGTAAATTTTATAAATCCTTTCTCATCAATATCTTTCACCATAAGCCCTATTTCATCCAGATGGGCTGCCAGCATCACCTTATACTTGCCCTTTAAACCCTTCTTTTTAAAAATTAAATTTCCAAAATTGTCCTCTAGAACTTCATCGGAAATCTCTTCAAATTCTTTTTTCAAAAGCTGATAAATTCCTCTTTCATGTCCGGAGACCCCGTGACTTTCACTAAGCTTTTTTAACAGCTCCTTATAATCCATTTTCTACCCCTTCCCATCTAATTTTATTAAACAAAGTGGTAAAATTCTGCTTTTGCCCTTCCTGAGTTTATTATTTCTACATAAATCTCTAAAATCCTTCTGTAATTTTTCATCTTCTAAAGATATTTTAAAAAAATGGACCCTACCCCCTTGACAAAATAGTTCTATACTGTTATATTATTATATAACAGTATAAATGTTTGGGAGGTCATTTCATATGCATCAAAATCTAATTGAAACCACTGTATTTCTGATAACTCTTATAGCCTTAGCAACTGGTTTTATCTTTCTGTTTTCAAGCAAAACATCAAATTTGCCCATGGTAAAAACTTTTAAAGAAAGTACTACCATAAGACTAATCACATCAGGAATCAGTGTTATACTTGCCTGGATTTCTCCTTGGACCTCATTAAAAGTCATGCTTTTTATTCTAGCCTTTATACTTTTAATAAGCATTTTCCCTATTAGAAAGGGAAAATCATCTTCACTGTTGACAATATTAATAATTTCATTTGTAATTTTATTTATAATTCCCATTTTTATTGCTCCAATACTTTTTATGACTAATCTTGGGGTTAGAACAAGCATATCAAATGATAATGGTATAGAAATCAATATGCCAGGTATTCATATAAAAGTTCCACAAAGTAGTTTATCTGATGATAATATATCCAAAAAAGACAATGGTATAGAAATTAACATGCCTGGACTTCATATCAATGTTCCACAAAGCAGTCTTTTTGATGATAATATATCTAAAAGAGAAACAGTATTACCTGATACTTTTATCAATATAGATAATATTAATAATATATCTATTAAAATACCCACAGAGGCTATAGAATTAGAATTTGTTGAAAATGACAATACCCTAGCTTATTCTTCAGAATTAATCCAAAAAACAGAAAAAGATACAATCTATTTACAGCCTCTTTTCTCTACTAAAAATAAAACTTATGTTATAAAAATTGGCACTCAAACGGCAAAAGAACTCAATATCGACTGTGAATCTATAAAAATAACTGGAAATGGAAATCTGAAAAATATTTATATAAATTCTACTGAGACTAAAATAAACGCTAATATACAAGCAGAAAACAATATGAACATAAATAGCGTAGGTTTTGACTTAAACGGCATACTAAAAGGCAAAAATTTAAACTTAGATACTACAGGTACAAATATAAATGGAGAGCTCAATTTTTATAACATGATAATAAATTCTACAGGTGCAAACATAAATATAAAATCTAACTTTAAAAATTTTAACATAAACTCAACATCTATAAATGGAAAGATTGAAATTTTAAACAGTAAAAGTGAAAATGCTAACTTAAAAATAGATACTTTAGGAGGAAATCTTAAAATTGTAAATAAAAATAACTCACCAGTTGACATAAAAACTTCTGGATTTATAAATTTAATCAGAGAGTGATGGTGCAAGATGCTAAGAAAAGTAGATAAACACAGCGGTATACCTGCATATTTACAAATAGTAAACATGATAAAATCAGAAATTTTATTAGGTAACCTTCAAAAAGGCAGTCAACTTCCATCTATCAGAGATTTACAGGTGATATTTGACGTAAATATAAATACAGTTATAAAAGCTTTAGAAAAATTAAAAACCGAAGGATATATAGAGTCAGAGCAAGGCATAGGATATTTTATAAAAAAAGACATTGATGTAGAAGAAAGTGTAATAAAAATTATAAGAGAATGTGTCACAAAATTGAAAAACAGTCGTATAGACTATCATACTTCTATGTTGATTTTCGAGGAGGTCTGGAAAAATGAATGATTTGATAAATAAAATGGACATTTATCTACAAAAAGAATTGAAAGAAAAAACTATAAGAATACTTTTCCTCACTCTTTTACTATTCATCCCAATATTATTAATTAAAGCAATTGTACTTGTGTTTTTGTCTGCTACTTTTATAGTTTACGACATAAGGCATCAAAATGTGGAACTTTTATACTTCTTACCTTTTTCTAAAAAAGAATTGTTTCTTTACAATCTCATTTTCTTAAGCCTTGTTGTGATTGTAACCTCTGCTATTGGAGAAATATTTTTAGGAGTCCCTTTTATAAATAAATTTGAGCCTATTTTGAGAAGTTTAATACTTTTACTTGCAATCTTTGGTCTTCAAATGGCTTTTTCTGGCTTTGAAATGGACGGACTAGGCTGGAGCGCTTTTGTGGTTATTTTAGATGCAATTTTAGGTAATATAGGTACAACAGATATCAATAGCTTTGCCTTCAATCCTTACAGTTTAATAAGTTTTACACGACAGGGCAATTTACTGTTATCCTTAATATTCTCTTTACTCTTTTGTTTTTTGGGCTTTTGGTCATACGTAATAAAAGGTGGTGAAAACTAATGTACGCATTGGAAGTAAAAAACTTAAGCAAACAAATTGATGGAAAGCAAATTCTGTCCAATGTAAGTTTTTCGGTCCCAGAAGGAGAAATAATGGCACTTGTAGGGCCAAATGGAGCAGGAAAAACCACAACATTAAAGTGCATAATGAATGCCATACCTAAAGATTCCGGGGGAATCCTCATTTTTGGAAAACCCTTTGAGCCCTCTTTAAAAACAAATATAGCTTTTGTCACAGAACACAGAAAAGTTTTTAGCAATCTTCAATTAAGGGATTACTATAAATTATATAAAACCCTATACCCTTCGTGGGATGACACTTTTTTTAAAAATTTTCTCTCCCGCTACGGCTTTAATTTAAACGAAGAAATGCAAAAATTCTCAAGAGGTCAAAAAACCCTCATACTAGCAATACTTGCTTTCTCAACAAATGCAAAACTCATAATCTTAGATGAGCCTACTCAGCATCTTGACCCGGCTGCTAGGTTTGAACTCATAGAAATTATAAAACAATATGTCAATGAAAAGAAAGGTACTATCCTACTTTCCTCTCATGAAATATTTGAATTAGAGGAATATGCCACAAGTTTTGCCATAATAAAAGATGGAAAAATACTCTACACAGACTCTATAGATGAGGCAAAACAAAAACACAGAATAGTAAGTTTGAATGAAAATATAAAAGGTGCAAAAGTAATTGCAGTAATCAATAACGAAGTTTTAGTCAAAACAGAAGAAGATATAGGAGAATATCCTCGCTTAAACCAGATAATTGTAGGCTACCTAAAAAGCTAGACAGGGGTACGGTTCCTCCGTCTAACTTTAGTTTAAAAATACTAAATTTGATACATTCTTTATAATATTTTGGGAGGGAGAATAGTGAAAAAATTAATCAAGATTGTACTTACAATTTTTACAATAATCACCATTATATCACTTGCCTTATATTACGGAATCATAAATAGTCCTGTTCAAGTAGTAACAAAAAATCTTGACATTGAAAAACCTTTGACAATAGAGCAAAAACTGGAAGACTTTGAATATATGTATAACATCTTAAAAGACAATTTCCCATTTTTTGAAGTAAAGAAAAGGGTTCTTGGATATGATTGGCTCTCACGTAAAAGTGAATTTGAAGAATGGATAAAGGAAACAAAAAATGATAAGGAATTTTATGACACAATGTGTAGAATTCTCAATTTGTTACAAAATGGCCATACCCATATACTAAGTCCGCAAACTTATAAAGATTTCAGCGAACTGTATAATAATATCCCTTTAATCTATGGCAGTGGTCCATGGAGACAAGTATTAAATAATAAAAATGTAATTGAAAGATATAAATATTGGAGCAAAATAATTGATGAGAACAAATCTTATATCATACCAATTGTTTTTAAATATATAGAGGGAAAATATGTAGCTGCATATACTGCACAGCAAAAAGATTTAAAAGATTATGGCATTGAAAGAGGAAGTATATTGCAAAAAGTTGGTGATTTAACAATAAAAGGATATATAGATTCATTAAAAGACAAGAAATTTTTAAACTATGATTTTAAGAGAAATGAATTTAAGATGAATCAATTATTGATTTTTACTCCAGATATACAAAGTATAAAACTTACTCTTTTAACTCCAGAAGGAGAAATTATTGAAAGAGATGTAAAAAGTGTTGTATTATATGTCAATAGCCCCACTAATACAAAAAACATACAAAACTATCAAACTGCAATAATTAAAAAAGATAAGGTGGCTTATTTAAAAGTTTATAGCCTTTTGGCAGATTATAAGAAAGACCAAGAGGGAATATATAAATTTTTTAAAGAAATAAAAGATTATCCTTATTTGATAATTGATATAAGAGGAAATAGCGGTGGTAATGATATGTATTGGATGGAAAATATAGTCGCACCTCTTATAGATAAGCCTTTAAAAACTGATTATTATATGATTATGAGAAATGGAGAATACATCAATCCGTTTATCAAAGCAAAACTTAATTTCTCTTTACCAACTTTAAAATCTACAAAAGAACTTCCACAAAATTTAAATTTCCCATATGACATAAAAGGAAATTTGGGTAAATTTATTCATTTCACTAAAACTATACCTCCCAAAAACCCTGTTGGATTTAAAGGAAAAATATTTCTCCTTGTAGACGAATATGTATATTCCTCATCAGAAAGTTTTGCCTCTTTTGCAAAAGCGACAAAATGGGCAACACTTGTCGGAACTGCCACCGGTGGAGATGGTATAGGTGTAGACCCCACAATATGCGCTTTACCTAATAGCGGACTTATTTTTAGATTTCCTTTTGATATGGGGATAAATCCTGATGGCACGATAAATGAGGAAAAGCATACACAACCTGATATATATGTAGAAGAAACTTATGAGGATTTTATTAATACAAATAAGTTGGGTCTTGGGGAATCATCTTATAGTAATGATGTAGTTATCAGAAAAGTTCTTGAAATGATAAATGAATTATGAAAAGACAATTTTTATGCAAAAGGACCGTCTCTTGTATGTTTATTGGGACGGTCTGGTTTCGATATTTTATTACTTTACTATAATATACTGCCCTTTCTTTTAATTCAAAGTTGATATCAAGTTTATATGTTTTATCCTTTGCAATAAATCTTTGGGCAAGGACAATGTAATATTTTGTGTTTGTTTTTTTCCTTTACCCTTATTCATAATATCATCTCCACGTAATTTAGTATATCACATTTTTACGTATATAACAACAACTACTTCCTAATTCAAAACTTACCTTTTTCTCTCCTTTATAGAATATATGCAACCCTTATTTTCATAATATAGAAAATGAGGATTACAATTTACTTTGTTAACAAACTGAGGAATAAATATTTGCTCATGTTTGAAATCAATATTTGAATCTCTTTATTTAACATCTTCTATATACCATTCACCATCAACTTTAATCATTACAAACTCCATATTTTCTACTTCTTTTTTTCTTCCTTCTTTAAGAGTTGCTTCTACATATACTATTGCTCTATCCTTTTCTTGCTTTTCCCCTAATATTTTTAAGGTTATATGCGGAATTTCACTTGTATTTTTTTGCTTATCTGCAAGTTTGTACATAAATGGGATAAGGTCCATAACAGCAGATAAATCTACACCTAAAAAACCTCCCACAAGTGAAATGCTAGCATTAATAGCCTTTGCAGTCGTTGGTTCAAAACAATCAATCACAGTTTTTAAATCTCCTTTATTGTAAGCATCCTCAAATTTTTTAATAGTTTTTCTGGACTTGATCCACATCCTGAAATAAAAGTAAGAAAAACAATTAAAATTAAAAATACTGATATCCTCCTCATGAAAAGTTTCATGATGCATTCCTTCCTCCTTTCCCTGTTATTACGTTTGTAAAAAAGCAGTTTCTAACTCTCACTTGTATATCCCTTAAAAGATTCCTTTTCATTGTGCTTATTTTCATCTCCCATAAAGCTTGCTTTTGAATCATTTTTTCTCTCTTTTATTACTATTAAATAAGTCGCTAAAATTGAAATAACTAGGACCAAAATATGAATTAAAAGTGATAATGTATATCCTAATTTAAATTTTAAATTAATTAGTTGCAATCCTTCTTTTTGAACTTTTTCTATTATTAGATGTCTCAAAATAAACAGCATTACAATTGCTACAAAAGAAGATAATGAAATTATAATAAATTTAATTTTGTCTGTAAGTTTACTTTTAATGTTTAGTATAATAAACGAAATTAATGGAAGTAGCAAAAGCAAGAAACCTATAGGATTCCCATCTATTTTTTCTGTAGTAAATCCCGTATTTACACTCTTACCAAAGGATAAATCCCAACCATTGAATGTAATACTATTGTTTCCTACACCACATGAAACAGTAAAAAATGGGAAGAAGAAGAAAACTATCAAAAATACCGTTAATATCTTTAATGTAAATATTAATTTCTTGCTTTCCTGTAATGTAAAGAAAATGCTTATTTTTTTTATCTGATCATCATGGCTTTTTAGTTTTGTAAAAATGTTTTGTATATAATTCTTACTTTTAAATATAAACGTCAATCCTTTTGATCTAACAACTTGAATAAATCCACTCATAACTTCTTTGTAAGATAATCCTGTATTTTTTGATTTCTTTAAACCAATCTTAATAACTATCCAAGCAACAAATAATAAGATACCGCCTGAAATTAATATGATTAAGAAAATTAGCAAGACAGCAGACCAAGAAAAAATTGAACCACTATATTTAACTACAGTGTAATAATCAGGTAACTCCTTAGTAAATAAATTTTTTTGATTTTCTATTAATTTTGTATATTTATTACCCTTTGTCTCAATGGTTATGCTTTTAATCTTTTCACCTTTGGTAATTAACTTATAATCTACCTTACCATTATAATTCGCCATTTGTAGAAAACTGGTCATATCAATTACGTCTTTCATTGCAGTTGCTTTGTTAATTTTTAAAAAATTATTCTGTCTAAAATAACTAATACTATTCCTTTCACCAAAAAGAACTTTAAGTGCTTTAGTAATCTCTTCGCTATTTCCATTAATACTAACTATACACTTTGTTATACCCTCATCAGTTTCAATAGCCACTTTCGTATTAGGTACCTTTAAATCTTCAAAATATTTTTTTAGTGCTTCTATCTCTTTAACAGTAACAGATGGTTTATATTCAAAAACAACAGTCCTCTCATACCGATCATTACCTATCTGTTTCATAATTATATTAACTTTATCAATCACATACTGCTTCTTTATTCCAATTTTAAGATTTTCTACATTACTTCTCTGAGAGAAAATTATACCATCCTGAATATTATCATAAAAAATATCATACCATTTACCATCTCTTTGGCTTTTAACAAAAATAACTTGGCTTCCATTATTAGGTATATATTCATACTCAATATTAACTTCCCCATTATCATAAGAAGCAAAAGCTGAAAAATCTAATACTTCCTCTAATATAACTTCCTTTTCAAAAGGAGTAGCATTTTCCTCATTTTCCTGATATGTAATCCTAATATTCTCTGAATCTAAAACCGTTGCTGTTTTTAATGCCATTTCCTCTGCTGTTTTAGCATCAAAAGTAACTATAAAATCCTTACCATAATCAGTAGTTACCCATTCACCATTACCATCTTTAGGGACTCTTTGAGCCATATAATCTTCTACTTCTTTCTGTAAACCTATTAATGTGGTATTCGGAATCTGAAATGTTATTACCCTATTAAAGGACCCATCCTTTTTTTCTTCTGTAATGATTTTGATTTTATTTATCGGCTCATACTTTATTTCAACTAAATTAACTTTTCCACTTGTTTTGTATGTTTGACCCAAATAATCAATTGTAGTATCGCCAATCTCCCAAAGGTTAGATACATCATCAATTAAGTTTTCTTCTCTAACAACTTTCTTAAACCACTCCAACATATCTGCACTATCAAAATCTTCACTCAGGCGGAATCCTTTTACAAAAAAAGTTGATCTTGTAGAAAAAATAACATGTGGTTTGCGTTGAAGTATTTTTTCTAACTTAGCTTCATAATCATCTTTTGACGTAAAATTCAATAAAAAGGTGTATATATAATTCTGTGTATCTTCTGACTTTGTATAGCTAAACTCCGGAGGGCATTTTTCTTTAATAATTTCATCAATTTTTTCCACTCCACCTTTAAACTTATTATTTACATCCTCTTTAGAAACCTTACAAACAATTTCACGACTTCCAGAAAAAGAGTCATCAATAGTTAACTTAGTTGAAATATTTGCTCCACATCCGGATAAAATAAAAATAAAAGCCAAAAACATTAGAAGAAGAAAAAACACTTTTTTCGCACTCATTATCCCCAAACCTCCCCAATAATAAACAGTTATACCAGGTAAATTATATTTCGACACATTTATCAAAAACTTTAATTATTCTGAATAACAATATTCAAGGACCACTGCCAAAATGCTAGTAAATTAATCCTCAAATTGTTATTTTATTGATGCCTCTAAATAAAAAAAGACAGGTATTTTAAAAATTACCCATCTTACTTATATTATGTTTTTTCTTATACCCGATACTCATCTTAACTGCATAATACTATCATCTGCCTGACTGTGTACACCGGTATTATACCTGCTTCAACAGCAGGTTTTAAAGGAACATGCTGCGCAATTATTACCGAACCGGGTGGTATATCACCGAACATAGGTACAGGAGACCAATACCCATCATCGAGTGGAAAATACAAGAAAACGACACTATTGTATAGCTTCAAAATAGTTTTTTCCACGTAGTTATAAAAATTGTTTGATAGTTTTTTGTGCCACATTATAAATAGAAACTGGCCAAATAACTACCGTATTTTCTTTATCAACGAAAAACTTGAGGGTATGTACAAGAATACTGTCATTTCTATCGTCGGATTCTTGTCCCCCTTTGGCACCAAAATTTTCGGCAGTTACTAAAAACTAACATTTTTCATTTCGCTCCATTAACAATGGCCTATTAGACAAACCCCAGATTCTTGACTCAAACACCGGGAATGGTTCTTTTTGTTTTAAATATAATAAAAAAGCCGTCCCCATTTTTCTCATGAATTGATACACAATATTAAGCTTCAAAAATTTCCATTACTATGTTAGAATAGACAGATAAGAAAACTTGAAAGACAAAGTTAAAATTTTAGTAAAAAATATCATAAAGGAAATTCTTTACTAAAAATAAAGTAAAGGAGAAGTTATTTTTATGAGAAATCTTGCTAATATTTTCTTCTATATTTTAATTGCCTTATTAATGGCAATGCAATATATATGGCATCTAATCATTATAGGAAGTTTTTCTACACATATGACTATAGCAGAATTAATCGTCTTCATTTTTATATCCCTTATTATATGTTTTTCTATACTTCTAAAATACATATTTCCCAAAAATACATTTACAAATCTTATTATGACTTATCTCTTAATAGCCGAAGAAAGTATTTTATCTATCCTATGGATTATTTCTATATTAGACAGTTTTAAATATAAAAACGAAATTTTTGTTTTAATCGCTGGTTTTGCAGGTTTTTTATCTGTTTTTATATCATTTCTATGTGAAGCTAATTTTCTTCTCAAATTTACACCTAAAAAGTAAACAATCATAAGTGATGTTTTTGTATTTTTAAAATAATAATCAAAATAAAACCGTTTCTTACATTTAAAAAATACTAGACGGTTTTATTCTACAATCCAGTAACTGTATCTACCCATATAAATTCCTTGATTACATTTTTAGCTATTGGATTAAACATGTCTGACGATTCAAGAGTAGGATGAATGATAATATAAAAATATCTACCTTCATGCTCTCCTAAAGCTATAACTCCGTAAAATCCATTCCTCTGAAATATTGCCCAATTAAAAATCTTTTGCTCTTCTTTAAGCTCATATTTGTTTGCAAGACCTTTTACTTTTTCAATTGCATAAGATTTATCTGCATTTCTCGGCAAAAAAGTTATTTCAATATAGTCATAGTCATGAAGAAATTGTCCATTTATTATTTTTGAAGTTTCTATACGCACAGTTGTGCTTCCATCTCCAAAATTATTAATACTTGTTTCCATGTTTTCCGGAATATAAGTTATAAAACCAGGTGATAATTTAGAACAATCAAAAAGTATATATGAAACTTTATAATCCACACCTTCAATAGTCGCAGTCTCTTCCTTGCTTTTAGGAAGTTCACTAATATTTATTTTGTTTGTTTTTTTTTCACTAAAATTTTCTTTTGTTTTAGACACAGGAGGTATAATGCTTTCTGAGCTGTCTTTATCAGTTTTTGTGATATTAATATAGCAGCCACTCAAAAATAATATTACCATTAAAATAATGAGAAGTTTTCTCATCCAGACTCACTCCTTAAAATATATGTTTTCACTAATTTCAAAATTTATCATTTATATCTTTCCAGCATCATCAATAAGAGTTAAGAGAAACAATTAATATTAAAATTACGATATTGATTGTTATATATTATTAGCCTTTAGCTACAATAAGCCCAATCCCCTATATCTATTGATGGTATATAACCCATTCAAGAAAACTTTTTCTCTGAAACTTTCTTAAACCCAGACAATATTTCTCTTTAATTAGGTATAAATTCAGTCTTACCATTAATCCAATCCAATTTGGTAATAAAATACCTACTCGAAACCACTGAACCGTCAGGATATCTTTCTGGTTCTACTGTCAACTTTATTTCAAAAGCTAATGTTGGTGAATTATTATCATAAGGACCATAATATGCCTTAACATCATATATCCAATAATAATTACTATAAGAAACTTCTTTAATTTCTATTTTTGTTACAGGTGTAGAAGGACCTATTATTTCAGGTTTTATTTGCCCCCTAATTTTGGGACTTAAAAACAAACGAGCAACAGCTCCATTTCGATCTTGCAAGGCATGGGCAAAGTTTTCTACAAAATGCTTAGGAGTTTCAGCTGTTCGCAAATAATTGCTAATCAAATCCGTTTCTACTTTATCACTAAAAGAAATCGTAACAATTCTGTCTTGTTTGTCCCACTTCACCTCTGCCCCTACGGCTTCAGCTACCCACTTAATTGGTACCATTGTCCTTCCATTGATAATCTGCGGTGGCACATCTGGCTTAATCTCACTACCATTTACAATTAATTTGATTGTGCTATTTGCAAAAGCAATTATAGTAAAAAATGACACCATTAGAATAGCACTAATAAACAACATCAAACTTTTTTTCAACAGCACTCAACCCCTTTTAATATTTTCTTTTCCAAAATATTTCTATCCTCATTATACCATTATTTCGTCCATCTGATATTACAAATTGGTTACAAATTATTAATTCTTTCTTAATCTCCACGTATTACCCCCATCTATTGTTTCATAAACTAAAATATGTTTTTCTAATTTATTATCTTTATTAGGCCCATAAAGTTCCAAAATTAATTTCCCCTGTTTACTATCAGTAAATACAGGTACATTTGCAGAAGAGAGATAACAATTTTTATAACTCTTGGGTATAGATAATTTTATCTGTAACCAGCTTTTCCCTCCATCTGTTGTTCTAAAAAGCAAGGGGTCAGGGCCATTGTTGTTTGAGATACTAATCCATCCATTATTTTTGTTGTAAAATTTCATATTTGAACGGTTTGCCGCACTATAAATCCCATCATAGTTCTTTTTGCCTGTTATATTCACATTTTCACACGTTTTACCTCCGTCATTGGTTTTCAATAAATAATTTATCTGCATTCCTGCACCATTCATTGTGGTCAAAATCCAACCTTCTTCAGAAGTAACAAATTGAAGAGCTGATATAGCTTCTCCATATTTGCCAATATTAGATTTTAATATATCCCATTTTAAACCTCCATCTGTCGTTTTAAGCATATACAATGTAGATGGAACAATCCATCCTATCCACCCATTATTGCCCATAAAATAAGGTACTATATTCTCAGCATCTTTATAAGAACTCTCAGGAATTTTATCAACAGGAATATAAATTTGTGCCCATGTTTTTCCCCCATCATCACTATTATATAATTGCAAGTCTTTCAAGGATGAAATCTTATTATCTTTGAAACTCCATTTCCACTTTTCACTTTGGAGATTACTAGGAGTAACATCCTCACTTACATTTTGGTTATGGGACTTTGCTAAATTATCATTATTTTTAACGCTGCCAACACTGCTCTGGCATCCGCTAAAAAATAAAGTTAAAATTAACAATCCAAAAAATATTTTTTTCACATTTACACCTCCAAAATATTCCTATCCTCATTATACCATTATTTCGTCATCTGATATTACAAATTGGTTACAAATTATTAAATTTTTATTAATACAATTTCCATAAAACGGAATTAATTATGTGTTATTTGAAAATTGCACTCCTTTGTGCTATTCTAAAGAAGTAAACTTTATCTTTTTTCTCCTAAGGGGTGGCTTTTTAATGGAAGTCTTTTTTTCATCAGTCCAAGGAGTTTTAATAATTGTATTCATACTGGCTCTGGGATACTATTTATCTAAGATAGGCTGGTTTGACAGTTTTACAGCAGACCTTTTTGCAAAGCTTGTAATTAATGTATCTTTACCTCTTAATATGATCGTAAACATTTATACAACTTTTTCTAAAGAACAATTAGAACATTCAGTAAGAGGGCTTTTGATTCCATTTTTATCTATCCTTCTGTCATATACGATCGCTTATATATTTGCTAGCATTTTTAAAGTAAAAAAAGGAAGAAAAGGCATTTTTGTCCTTATATTCTCCCTTTCAAACACTATTTTTGTTGGACTTCCTATGGCTCAAGCTCTTTTTGGAGATATATCAACTCCCTATGCCCTTTTATACTACATGGCAAATACAACAATACTTTGGACTCTGGGCGTTTATGGTGTAATACGGGATGTAAATGAAAAAGAAAAAAATGTAGTAAATTGGGATACTGTAAAGAGAATATTAAATCCTCCTCTTTTAGGATTTATAATAGGAGTAATTTTTGTGCTTATAAACCTTTCCCTTCCAAAATTTCTCTTTGAAAGCTTTAGAATGATTGGAAATCTCACTACTCCTTTATCAATATTCTACATTGGCATAGTCATTCATGAAATGGGCTTTGATAAATTTAAACTTGACAAAGATGCTATTCTGGTTTTCATTGGAAGATTTTTAATAACTCCTGCTCTTCTATTGCTTCTAAACATATTCATCCCTGTGCCAAAGCTCATGAGAGACGTATTTGTCATAATGTCAGCAATGCCTGTACTTGTAAATTCTTCAATAATAGCAAGAATCTACGGCGCAGATTATGAATTTGCCACAAGTATGATTACATATACAACAATATTAAGTGTAATTATAATGCCATTTTACATGGTGCTACTAAGAACGATTTAGCACTTTATTTTCAATCTATGTGAGAATATCCTTATAAACCTCTTCTTTCCCGATCTCATTTAATAGTTCATGCCTTTTTTCTGGATAAAGCTTCGTATCAACCCGTTTTAATCCCATGCTCTTATAAAGCTCATACAACCTCCTTACCAATTTACCGTATTCACCGACAGGGTCTTCTTCTCCTGAAATAATAAATAAAGGTAAATCCTTCGGTATTTTAACTAACCTCTGAGGCTTAAATATATTTAAAAGCCCTCTAAAGAAATAATAAAAAAATCCCGCTGTAAAGACGCCGCCACGTCTATACCTAAAACTCTTTCGTCAATATTCACTGCTATCCCTTCTTTTTATACCAATTCTACTTCTTGCACTTTTCTGTATCTTTCAAAATAATAATACAGTATTAAAAAAGTAATTAAAATAACAAGAGTAGCAATTATTCCACCCTCCAACCCAAAATCTCCTCCGGAGAGTAATTTATCTTTCGGGAAAGCGTTGTAAAGGCCTCTTGTAGCATTGCCACTCACATTAAACCCAAATATGTAACCTTGAAAATAATTCCACGATATGTGATATCCAATTGGCATCCATAAATTCCTTGTCTTTAGATACATATAGGAAAACAAAACACCTATGAGAAAAATATTTAAAAGCCCAAGGAAAACTATATTAGGATTTAGAATATGCATAAGTGAAAAAATAATGGAAGAAATCAAAACAGAAAGCCAGGGCTTACCCATCTGGTTTAATGCACTTATGAAATACCCTCTGCTCATAAGCTCTTCTTCCAAACCCACAAGAATAAAAGCATACATGCCCCACAGCAAGTAGTAAGCATTTATGCTGCTATTTTTCTCTATCTTTACAGTTCCTGCAACATATAGTATCAAAACAATTATTGCAATGGAAAAAGCTCCAATTAAAAAACCAACTATTAAGTTTTTATAACCATCTTTTAGAGAAGTAAAGCCTATGTCTTTAAACTTTTTTCTGTCTATAAATTTTAGCATCAAAGCTATCATAATTAAAGTAGACAAGAAACTTATAGTACTAAAAAGATAAAACCTCTCTTCTCCCACCATCAATAAAAGGTAAAGTTTCTGCGCCGTATACTTTAAATAACCACCTATCAAGCCGATTATAAAAAAAGCCAAAAATGAAAGTAGCAATGTGATGACAAAAGTTCCTGCTATCAAAATAGCAATTTTCCAGCCAGAGCGGATTTGCCCATTTTTGTTTACAAATATTTTCTTCAAGGTAATCCCTCCAATATTTTATTGAACTTTCCCAATGATAGAAAAAGAACAACCTATTACCATAATATACAAACTTAAACCAAAACTCAAGTAAAACTTATTCATCACACAAAAGTAAAGAGCCCCTTTTGTCTAAAAAGACAAAAGGGACCCTCCCGTTGTTTTTTTATTATCCCTCAATTTTTTTTATTAACTCAAAAAGCTTCTCCTGACTTTCTTTGTCATTCGGGTTCTTAAGTAATTTTTTTAAAAGTTCACCTAACTCATATCTATTTTCCTTAATTTTGTCCAACCATTTTGGTGCACCCCAAAACATATTATTCAATTCTGTAAACGCTTCCGACACAAGCAAATGATTTTTATAAAATCCATTAACTTTACATGCTAATGATAAAGCATACACGGAGCCGGTTATAGAACTAAAAATCACCAAATCTTCTACGCTTCCATTAAATTCTTTGATATTTTCACTTAAGAAGCGCAATTCACTTAAAAAATAATCGTTAATACTGTCCATTTGGGCTTGATACTTTTGGATTGTTTTATACTGATATAAATTTAAGATCAGTGAAGTTATTAAAATTAAAGAAATAGTCCATGATTTAATATTCTTTTTCAATTTTGAGTCCCCCTTTACATTTAACTATTATTACTTTAATTTCTATTTATTTCTATCACATTTCATTTTCATTAAGTATCAAATTTTATTCATCTAATTGACAATATATCTTTACTTCGGCATTTTCTAAAAGTAAATATTCTTCTCCATCCCTCCACTTAATTATGAGTTTTATAGGCTTTTTAATGGCTTCCAAAATTTTTTCCCTATCTTTCACATCAATTTGATTTATATTTGGTAACCAGGTAAACCGACTAATTTCTGTCATATAATCCATCTTCTCATTATTTTTCACATTTAAATCTATCTTCTGCTGATTTAGAGTACCGGAATATAATATCCCAGACATTATATAAGGCTGCAATCCTTCGTCAACAAATGCTTGTGCTTTAAAGTCTCTTATAACTTTATCACTAATATTTTCTATTATTATCTTATACTGTAAAGAAGTATATTTATTAGATTCTTGAGCTTCTTTTGCATTTTTAGCCCATTCAGAAGTTTCATTGCCAGAAAATTTATATTTCTTCCCTACCTCAATCAGAGTATAAATTTTAAAATTCTTACTTTGTGTAGAATAATTCAAGTCAGGAGCTTTATTAGTATTGTATAAAAATGGATGGCTTCTATTGTAATTATAATAATCATATCCTATCAATGCTACTACAACAAAAAGAACTATTAAGGCCCAAAATAACGTACGTTTGGGATTTTTACTACCATTATCTTCTCTCATTTTCTAAATTTGCCTCTCTTCTTCTCCCTTTTCTTCCATTATACCTCTTTAAGTGCCAAAATTTATTAAAAAATTCTTAAATTTTGTTACAATTTATTTCATATATAATGCTCAGTATAATCAAAATAATGGGGGAAAAAGCTTAATCGCAATTGTTAATGAAAAAAATTCACATAATAAGACGGTTTACTTCATCTGAAAAAACAGATGAAGTAAACCGTCCCCAGTGTTTGTTTTACTTACATTTGCTAATTATAAAAGTTTTTACACCCTAAATAATGCCCATTCCTGTTTAAACATTAGTGCTGCCATATATATACTAATAGCCACGTATATCATTGAGGAAAACACAAATATCCCTATATGTGTCATATTAACAATTCCATAAATTAGTTCTTTAAATATTGAAATAGTCCCAAATACAGGTATTGCAAAATAAGATATAGGTATTTCATTTGGCATTTTATACATCACTAAATATGCCGGAATTATTGCGATAAACATTAAAGGTGAAATATATGTCTGGCCTTCTTTAAAAGATTTTGCATATGCACTTAAAGCAAGCTCCAGTGCAGCAAATATTGATGCTGTAAAAAAGGCAGCCACGAACATGACAACTATTGCGCCTATACTCAACCTAAAATCGGCATTTAAAGATGCCATATCTTTATTTAAAGAAAAGGAAGCAAAAAGTCCCAAAAGTGAAGCTACAGCACTTATAAGCGCCATGGTTGTCACGGCTAAGTATTTGCCCGCCATTATAGAAAGCCTTGATGCAGAAGTCGTAAGTAAAGGTTCTAACGTACCTCTTTCTTTCTCACCTGCCGCTAAATCAACAGCTGCTCCCATACCTCCTGTTGCTGTCCATAAAGTCAAAAGCATTGGCACAATGAATGCTAAAAAAGAACCTGCCATTTTACTTTGTGAAGCTATGTTTTCAGTTTTTACCTCAATTGGATCTAATATTTTAGGATCTATCCCTTTTGCTATAAGTCTTTGTTTTACAATATTATTCGCATATTCTTTTATAAGACCTCTTATCGTAGTCTCTGCATTTGAAGATTTCATATTTGACATGTCTACCTGGATTATTAAATCAGTGTTTCTACCTTCTTCTATATTTTTATCAAAATCAGAAGGTATAATTACAATTGCCCTTATATCGCCTTTTTCAAGACTTTCTTTGGGATTTTTCAAATTCGTTATTATACTTATTCCTGTCGATTTTAAATAATTTACAAATTTTTGATTATTTCCTTCATCCAAAACTACTATTTTTGTATCGCTTACTTTTTGCTCTGATATGCTCTCTGCTCCACCTATTACTATGTACATCATTATAGGAATAAACAAGGCAGGAAGTAAAATTGTGACAATCCATGTCTTTCTATCTCTAAAAATGTCCTTTAATTCTTTTTTCAAAACTATGTATACATGCTTAAACTTCAATTTTCTCACCTACCAATTCCATAAATAATTCTTCAAGATTGTCTGTTTTGTATTTCTCTTTTAAACCTTCTATAGTCCCCTCCTCTATAAGTTTCCCTTTATGTATTATACCTATCTTGTCACAAAGTTTTTCTACTTCTGACATGCTGTGGCTTGAGAAAATGATTGTCTTTCCTTCTTCTTTACAAAACCTTATAAAGTCGTGCACTTCTCTTACTGAACCTACATCCAGGCCTGACGTTGGCTCATCAAAAAGCATCACCTTAGGGTCATGTATTATTGACCTTAAAATTGCTACCTTTTGCTTCATTCCTTTTGAAAGCTTCGCTGCTAGTCTATCAATAAATTCCATCATGTCAAATTTACGAGCTAATATATCAATTTTTTTATTAGCCTCTTTTTTATCCATATCATGAAGCTCTGCAAAATAAAGTATATTTTCCCTTGCAGTAAGCCTGTCATATAAACCGCTTTCTCCTCCAAAAAGTATCCCAACTTCTTTTCTTATCTCTTCTGGTTCTTTTATTAAGTTTCTTCCATTTATAATGGCTGTCCCATTCGTAGGCTTAAGCATTGTAGCAAGCATTCTTAAAGTTGTGGTTTTACCAGCACCATTTTCACCCAAAAGCCCATATATTTCTCCTTCTTCTACTCTAAAACTTAAATTGTCTACTGCTCTTATGTTTTTAAACACTTTAGTCAATCCCTTTACTTCTACCAAAATTACCCCTCACCTTCAATTTTTATCATTTTCTAGGTCTAGTACCAATTTAGATAATGCTTCTTGAATCGCTTGACTGACTTCTTCAAGAAAATCTTTTGAAATTCCCTCTGATTTAATTTCCGGTTCTGGAATAGGTTCAAACCAAGTAAGAAAGAGCTTTTTCATAAATTCTTTAGCAAAATTCTCCGTCACAATGCGATCATCAAAATCTGAAACTGATAGAAGTTTTCTTCCATCCCTAAAAAGTATAAAATCCCAAAGCCTTATTCTTCTGGTTTCTATAATTTGTAAAAATAATTCTCTTGCCTCTTTTGTCATCTCACCTTTTACAGCAATAGCTCCCTTCATACCACTCCATGGCTCCACAGAAATTTTAGGCAGCCCAAGAAATTCTTCTCTTCCTTCAGAAAGTGTCATTGTCGGATCATCAGGAAATCGAACTTCAAAATGAGATGCTGAAAGTACACCATATTTAAGCATAACTTCCCATATATCAGTATCTCTTCTCTTTCCTATGTAATAATATTCTCTTTCTTTTGACATAGCTCTCACTCCCATCTCACTATCAAATCCTTGTAATACCATCATAAATTATAAAGTTAAAAACAACGGGACTTTACTTTAACTCCAGCCTCTCAAATATAAAGTTTGCAAAAAGTAAAAACACTCCCGATTCCAAAACCATTATTAAAGCCGCTGTTAAAACTCCTATTGCCATATTCTTTGTTATCACACCTAAGGGAACCGCTACTGCTCCTACAGGTAGGAGTATAAACAAAAAACTAAAAATCTTAAATAAAGGCATCGCTACTTTAAGGTCTTGTTTTGAAGGAAGTAAAAGCTGCATAAACGCAGCAGAAAAACTGTCCAAAGTTGAAAAACTTATAATAAAAACTATTGCAGTAATAGTGTTTAAAATTCCAGGTTTTATAAATATTGATGCCGGAACAATAATAAGTATTGCCGCTATAAAAGCTTTAAGTAAAGGAATAAGATTAACAGCTATCAATTTTTCAATTCCCTCTCCCGGAATTGTGTATATATACATTTTATTTAATTCTGTACTAACTGTAGAAGCAAAACTTAAAATCCACCCCAAATATGCATACAAGAAGGATAACGAAAATATAACAGTGGGTTCATCCTTGGGCAAAAAATATCCGAAAGCAATTGATGCTAATAGTAAAAATAGATTGTACCAGTTAAAATATATAGAACCCAAGCTTCTCTTATTTTCAACCATTTTAAGCCATATAAAAGCCCATGGACCTTTGGGGTGTAGATTAATTACTACAGCTTTTTTCTTTTTCATTTTTTTTGCAGATTCTTCAGTAGAGCTTACAAATCCTTCTTTTTTAACTTTATTCCTTATTTCTCTGACTCTTTCACTGTACGTAATAACCTCTTCATAGTAGTCTGTTGCAAAGTATAAAGCCAGTAAAGTAACAATGATTATTGTTAATAACTGTAGGATAATAAGTATTAAACAATGAGTACACTCTCCAGTAAAATATGGAAGAATAAGAAGTTTAGTTGGACCTAACACAGGCACATAATTCCATATATTTAAAACTAAATAACTAATAGCACCAAAAAAACTCCCTTCTTTATATATAAAATAAAATCCAAAACCTACAATTAAAATTAAAATACCTGATACAATATATTGGATTAATTTTTTTGCGTTAAATTTCATTGAAATTGAGTAAATAAAAAAATTTAATGGCACTAAAGCAAATATATTTGTAAAAATACCCATGTACACATATATTAAATTTGATGAATATTTAGTGGTTGCCATCATATTTGCTATAAAAGGTAAATATATCATAAAAAATATAGAAATAAATAAAGTCTTAAAAACGCTTTTTATCATATACCATAAAAATAGTTTTCTTTCATTTATAGGTGATGAAAAAAGAAAAGTCATATCTCCATCTTCAACTATTATTCCAGGCTGTTTTAAAGAACTGTATATTGAAAGTATTATCTCAAAAAGTATTATTATAACTAAACCTGCCTCTAAATATGATAACTTGAGCTCACTTACTTGAGAAAGTTTTGCCTTATTATCCATATTCCCAAGAGTAATAGAAACAAGCATCAAAAAATATCCTAAAAACATAAAAAGATAAATAAATATTCTTTTTGGATTTCTAACAATATCTTTTATTGAATTTTTTATCTTCATCAATTCAAATATAAAAAGTGCATTTATCTCACTCATTTTGTTACCTCCAAAAACAAATCTTCCAATGAGCCTCCCGGTCCTGCCTTTTCCATTACTTCTTCAAGTGTGCCCTCATATATGAGTTTTCCTGTTTTTAAAATAAGCACTCTATCTCCAAGATTTTGTACAGAATCTAACATATGTGTACTCAAAAGTATAGACTTCCCTTCTTTTTTAAGCTCTTTTATGGTATCTTTAAGTTCTCTTATAGCTTTTGGATCAAGTCCTACAAAAGGCTCATCAAAAAGCATAACCTCTGGTTTGTGTAAAAGTCCGCATATTACCATAACCTTCTGCCTCATGCCTTTAGACAAATTAGCTCCCAATTCATCCTTTTTATCCATAAGGTCATAAGCTTTGAGGTATTCTAAAGCCTCTTCTTCCCAATTTTCAAGCTTATATGAAAGGGCAATGAATTTCATATGTTCCCATACTGTAAGCATAGGATATATGTCCGGAGTTTCAGGTATATAAGCAAGTTTAAACTTTGCCTCATTATCTTTATAATCATAACCACAAACTTTTATTTCTCCTTCTGTCTTTCTCAAAAGTCCCATTATTGTCTTTAAAGTAGTGCTTTTACCCGCGCCATTTGGACCTATAAGCCCTACAACTTCTCCAGGATACATCTTGAAAGAGATCCCATCAACTCCTTTTACCTTGCCATAATATTTTTTTAGATTTTTTACTGAAAGTACATTATCCATTTTATACCTCCATATTTATTTGTTATTTTCAACCTTTTTAAGCTTATACACAAGTTTTCCATTGTCATACTGATACATAAGCCTATTCCCATCATCTGAATACCATATATACTGCTTTGATGGACCTGCATTTAATTCAACTTTAAAGCATTCTGCTTCTCCATAAGGGACAGTGACTTTCTCTTTAGATACAACTTTATTTGTAATAGGCACTACCTGAGCAGTTGAAACTATTGCATCATATATAGTAAACTCTGCACCCACTTTAAAGGGATATGCTCTCATAATCATAAGAAGAGAGTCATTATCATAATAGTATTTGGGAAGTTTGACAGTTAGATTCTGCTCCCCTTTGGAAGTTTTAGCCTTAATATTCCACTTATCCTTATAGGCAGTCTCTATCTTTATATCCCCTTGTGGTGACATTACGTTGTAGTAAGAACTTAAAGGCATTAAAGTGTCAGACCTAATTGTAGTACCCGTATTCAGCTGTGTTGAGTCAATCTTTGTGATAGACGACATCTCATTAGTATTTGTGCTTTGAGACTTTTCAATTGTAAATTCTGCTGTGCCAATTAATTTGTCATTCTCAAAAATGTCATAGGTAAGCCTTTGATAATCTCCCCAGGGAATTTTTTCCATCTCCATAGGCTTTGCATTTGATGAACAGCCTGCAAGAACAAACAATGTAAAAATTATAACTGTCATTAAAAATTTTTTACACATATTTAGACTCTCCTTTCCACTTTAATAGCATTTTTATAAAGAAAATAAAGCAAAACATAGCCTAATAGTGTACCTGACAGCAAAAATACTACATAAACATAAATAAGAACAGAACGCAAAACAGGATAATATTGAAAAAACATTGCAAAGTTGTCAATAAACATGTGATAAAGCATTGCAACAACAAAATATATTAAGAGATTAACGAATTTTTTATTAAAAACATACCTGCTAAAGCCCACTCCTATTATGCCTCCCATAATGCCGTGCATTTGAATAGCAAGAAATCTTTCAAAAACATAAGCAAAACCGACAAATGTTCCTACAGGAAACTGCATTCCGAAAACTCTACCATATTGAGGATTATAAAGCAAAAACATTAAAGACATCGCTTCACCTATACCATAAGCAAGCCCTGTATATGTAAAAATCGATGTAGAATATTTTAAATCTTTAAATTGTACCATCATATTCTTATCAAGAAAGTATACTACAACCAAAACAGCTAATAATTTAGCTAATTCTTCCCAAAAAGCATTATCCGCCTGCACAACTGTAAGCACATACCACAATGAAGTGTTTAAACTTAAAAGATAGAGTTCCCAGTGTTTTCTCAATAAAAATATTATTTGAAATAAAAAACCAGAAATGAACAAATACACCCACATCCTGTTTTTTATATGTATATTACTTTTCCTCAGTGCTATAAATAAGAACGAAAATATTATAATTACATCAACAAGTACCATTACAAAAAACATTTAAAGCACCCCTATCTCATCGTTTTCATTTTCTACAACCATAATTTTATACTCTGTGTGAGACAGCAAAGTTATTAGACAAGAAATTTTTTACACAATACTATAAATTCTACAAAATTCCCTAAAATCCTTCTTTTATTTCCAAACCATAACAAAATTTAACATAGTTTTAACATATCTCTATCAGGTTACCTTCTCACAGTTCTAACTATTTATAATCAGAAAAGGTACTATTTTCGTATAAAAACATACAATAAAAAAATGTCAAAAAGTAAAAGTATAACCCCTGCTGCAATATCATATGTCCCATGAAAAATTTTCTTTTTTTCTTTTGCTTGAGGATATTTTATTGCAATATAAGAAAACAACTGCAATACAGGTATAAAAAATATAAATTCCAACTTAGATACAACATAATTTATATTCCCAAAAGCATCCCTTTGAAGTGGTATACTTTCAGGTAGATACTTATATGCAAAAATATTTATAATAAAGGTTATAACTGGAAACATCCACCCCCACTTATACAAATATCTCATTACTCTTTTTGACATTTTTAACATCCTCCTCTCAATTCGCCTGCTTTTATTGTAAATTGTGTTAAATATAAAAACTACTATACTTTTGTATAGAACAGAGTTGACTTAAACTTGATATTGTATCTTATTCAATTTGATAATACCTCCTATTCCCAAAATAAATCAAAAATTTATAAAAAGCAAAAGTAATTATTCCTAATCCAATAGCAATATAAGGCATGTAGATTGCAAGCTTTGATATTCTGGTTACCACATTAATTGACAAAATCACAAATAAAATCAATAAAACCATAGATATGAGTACATTGATATTTTGCCTCACCACCACCCTTGGATTCTCCCAATTTAACATGGGTATACAAAATTCACAAAACAATCCTATGATAAAATAAATGTTCAATATAAAAAAACCTATCATAAAAGCAAGTACAAGATAAATCAGGCTCAATCCTGTTACAAAAAAACTAAATGAACACGTAAGTATGCCAAATATAATGCTTAAAATATTACAATGTAGAAGTTTCGCTTTAATGTATTCTTGAGGATTTATAGGCAATGATTTTAGATAATAAAACATCTTCCCTTCTCGTGATAAAGCAGTTGATGCTATCATATTAAAACCACCGACTAAAACATATCCTAAAGCTATAAGCAGTGTAATAAAATATTTTGCATTTAAATCTTTTTCTATATCAGAAACTACTTTTAGTAAATCTGGCATACCTGAATAAAGAGAATAAAGCGAAAGAAAGGGAATAATTAACGTCATAGCGAATCCATAAATAACAAATGTCGAATCACGATAAAAAAGTTTTATGTCTCTCTGTAGCAATGCCATAACCTCACTCTGACGTTTAAAGAGCAACCCTTCCATATTATAAACTTTTTGTTTATTCTTGTTACTTATCTCTTCGCTGCGGGATATTACATCAACTAAACTGCTTGATAATAACTTTAAAATGAGAATAAGACCTATTAATGAAATGAAAATGAAGATTAATAAATATTTAAAAGAAATTATCACTTTTTCTGTAATAGCCTTATAAGCAATATTTACTGGATAAAATATTTTTGAAAAATCTACTAACAGGGAAAGCTTTTCTTTTATAATACTTACACCTGTATTTTTATTTGCTTCAAAATAATTCTGCATCCCTGTAATTTCTTTAAGTAAAATTATAAAGACAATGTTTATTATAAAAGCAGTTATATTAGCGAACCCTCTCTTATCAAAAAAATATCCTGCTCTTTGTATTAAAACAAAAACAAAAAATTGCAATGCCATTGGAATTACAGGTATTAGCACTATAACTACACAAGCAAAAACATAATATGTAAAAGGTTCATTGAAAGTTATACCATTAATAATCAATACTGGCATAAGTGCAAATAGTGAAAGCAATAATTGAAATATATATCCTGGAACAAATCTGCTGAGCAAAATTTGCCATGGTTTTAGTGGTAAAGTCATTACGTAACTATTTTCTCTACTATTGCTTACTGTTGAAATGTATGAACCCGCTAAGCCAAACGTTAGTAATAAAAGAAATGTAAAATTTAAAAGCCCCTCTATCATCAAATTTTGTTCCCTAGTTAACGTTAAATTGTAATAGAGAAATTTGTTAATCTGTATATACGCCTTGAATATATTATAAAATAATAATAAAAGTAACCCATATATGAAAAAGTTTAAATACAGTTTTTCTTTTTCATACTTCCATGAATACTTAAATCCATGAAATCCATATAAGGACTTATAATTATATTTTATTAAAGTCCATAATTGCTTCATGATCCAGTCATCTCCAGAAAAATTTCTTATAAATCCTTTTTGTCATCTTTTTTAATTTTTAACTCATTAATAGTCCCCGTATAAAGTATCCTGCCATTTTTTATAATTGCGATTCTATCGCATATCTCCTCTGCTATCTGCATAATGTGTGTTGTGATAAATACTGTTTTACCTTGCTGGGCTAAACTCCGCATAATCTCTTTTAAATTTTTGATTGCTTTTGTATCCAGCCCAATCACTGGTTCGTCCATAATTAAAAGCTCCGGTTCATGAATAAGTACTCCTAAAATCAATAATTTTTGTTTCATTCCATGCGAATAGCTCTCTATTTTCATATTTAAAGCATCATAAATCTCCAGTATTTTACCATATTTTTCAATGTTTGATTTTCTAATTTTGCTATCTATTTTATATATATCTGATATAAACCTTAAAAACTCTAATCCTGTAAGTTTACTAAATATATCTGGGTTATCTGGTACATATCCAATTTTTTCTTTTGCTTTAAGAGGTTCTTTAATTACGTCATATCCATTAATTAAAACTTTTCCGCTATCGGGTTTTAATATACCAGTAATAATTTTTACAGTTGTTGTTTTCCCAGAACCATTTGGACCAAGAAAACCAAAAATTTCACCTTTATGTACTTCAAGGTTTAATGAATCTACAGCCTTTTTATCGCATCCATAGTATGTCTTTGATACATTTTCTAAAATAAGCATAAATAGTGCAGCTCCTTATTAGAAAATTTTTAAATTTATTAAGATGATTACTATATCAACAATTAATACAAATAGATTACCAAATATAGAATATAAGTCAGTATAAAGAGTTGTGTTTTTCCCTTTAGTTTTGAGTTTCACATACCCATAAACAAATAATTGCATCAAGGGAATAATAAAAACAAATATTGTTTTAGAGACAGTATTTGAAATACTCCCATCAAAGTGCCACTGAATAGCAACTGTCTGTGGCAATGCTTTATAAAAAATGATGTTTATGATAAATGTGAAAACAGCAAATAACCAATTATTTTTACCAAAAAAATTTATTGCTCTCATAAAATTTTTCTCCCTTCTTATATTACGTTTTTCTTTTCATTTAACTTTTTTCTTTTCATACAACAAGCTAAATATAAGAACTACAAATATCATTAGAATTATCGTTATAAATATAACAAAATTTGATGCATGTATTTTATATATGTTGTAATATAATGTATCAAATATCACTAATTCGAAAAGGGAATATATAAGTATTAAAAGTACTGGTAAAAATTTACTTACCATAATCTGCGATATGCAATAATACGGCAGAAAAATCCCAATCCATCCCAATATCAATATAATTTCATCTACCACTATTGCTATAGTTTTCTCAACAACCCACTCATCCGGGTTTCCCGTCAATCCAAAGTGAATATACACCTGGGGTGGTAATTTGACATATAAAATTAAATTAATTACTGTAGATATAGCAAAAATTAACACCGACAAATAGATAACATATTTTTTTTCAGTTTTAATGGCATTTTTTGAATTTATATGATTTAAATCTCCTACTTCTTCTACTTTATAACTTCTATTACTATTATAACCTCGCCTTACCCCATTTTCATCAAATATTTTGTGCAAATGTTTTTCTGTAAGATAAATTATAGATATAAATAAAGGAATTATATAAATACCAAAGGATATTCCCATTATAGCTGAAGATACATTAAAAATGAACATTATTACATTAATTACAAATAACAATATTGAAAACAAAATGAATAAATCGGCAGAGTATCTATTTGCTTCTTTGAAAACATCTTCATTTTTTGTAGCAAATTCAGTTCTATAACCATAAAAATAATTTATTTTTTTAGGAGGAAAATATTTTAATACCACCCCTATTAATAAAAAGAATAACGGAACACCAAAAGTAAGGAATAATCTACCTATAAAGTCTTCCATATATTCTCACCTCCGGTATTAATTGTAGTACTTATTTCCTATAAAGTCTACTATACTTTTGTATAGTAATGCTATACAAAAATTCCCCTTTATGTGTTTTTACTCCTTATCTATTAAACCTAATTTAACAGCTTTTGCTATAGCTTCTTGTATTTTTTGTAAGCTTTTCCATTATTTTCTTTTTGTGATATTTAACTGTAATGGGTTTAATTTTAAGAAATTTCGCGATAACTATTTCTTTATATCCCTTAGCTTGCAATTGCAATATTTCTATTGGTTTCCCTTTTAAATCCATTTTTATTTTTTCAATTTCTTTTTCCTTCATTTTCTCTTCGTATTCATTTATAATTTTTTCAGACAGCAGTTTTATTACAATAGTCATCTCATCTGCAATTTTTTTATCAATTGTTGATATATCCAAATATCCTATTATCTTTTCTCCGTTTGTTGCTAATGGCATTGCTATACAATACCATTTTCTAAAAATATCCCAGTAATGCTCCTGTGGTTTTAAACAAACTGCTCTTTTTAATCTCATTGCCATTGAAATTGCATTTGTACCGCAGCTTTCTTCTTTAAAGGATATCCCCAATCGAAAGCCAGACTGCCTTATGTATTCTTCTTCCTTTATATTACATTTTACATCTATTAAATATCTTTCTTCATCAGTCAGTAAAAAAAGATATTGTCTTTCTGCCTAATCATTTTCTATACTTCTATTAAAAGCATCTATGAGTACCTTGTTCTGTGCTATTTTTAATCCTAAATCCCTCTAGATTTAGAATTATTAGTGGTGTAGTTATTGAAGGGTCAATACCCATTTCAGTACAACGTTTATAAGAAGAAAGCCATTCCCCTTGCGGACATAAAAAATCCATTTTTAATACCTCTAAAATGATATAAACGTTTTTAAAAATTTATTAATTCCTTAAACATTATACAACATTTAAAGTTAAATTTGTGGATTTTGAAACGAAAGTGTCATTTTGGGGAACGAAAATGCATTTTTTACTTAATATCTTACAATTATGGGACTATTGTTATCGTAAAGTTTTTAAAAATATATCAGTAACATCTAAATTCGTTATCGGACAATAATCGAGTAGAGAGCCACTTTACAGCGGCTCCCTCTCACAGAACCGGACGTGCGCTATTAACGCATCCGGCTCTTCATATCATCTTTTACTTTTATCGTAGCTATGACACAAACAGGGGGGACGGTTCCTTTTGTCCGAAAAAAATTCAGACAGAAGGAACCGTCCCCTTTGTCTGATTATATTTTTTCTTGCCTCTTCCCCTATTGTCTAAAGTACTCAAAGTCACAGCTCTTTTTCTAATCCTATTGCCCTTTTAAAAGGTATACTGGAAATTAAAGCTGTAATTAAAGATAAGAAAAGTGCAGCATAAAGACCCTTTTTGTCACTTAAGACTCCAAAGGAGTAAATACATAGAATTGTAGAAACACTAATAAACAAACTATATATTGAAATAATCGTTGCACGCTCTGAAGAAGGTATTAACTTATTAAAATAAGACATAAAAATCGGAGTGTGTGCAGAATATACTGCTGTATAAATAATATAAGGTATAAACGAATACTTGGGAATCGCATACATCATAAATATAAACAATGCAGATGTAATACTGACAATCATTAGTGTGCGAGCTGCCCCTTTAAATCTTTCAGCTATCCTGTCAGCATAACGGGGCACAAAAATACTAAGTACCATCGTTAATGCTAAAATAATACCAAACAATTCTACAGGTATGCCTGCCCGTTCGAAATAGGGCTGCCACAACATTGACATGATTCCCGATGAAAAGAAAAAGAAAAAAGCTCCAATTGTAATAAATAATAAAATCTCATGTTTAAATAGATACACAGTTCCTTTAGCAATTTTATTAAAATACTCTCTGTAACTGTATTCGTCCGTTTTTTTCTCTAATTTAGCTTCTTTGCCCGCTAAAAATACGTAAATAAAAACCAAAAAAATCCCTATACCTTCTATTAGCCAGATTTCTCTAAAGATATTATAACGTACTAAAACGCTGCCTCCTAAAAATCCTATCGTACTACCTAAATAGTTAAAACTTGTAAGACGTCCCCAGTATTTTGTCAGGTCTATTTCTTTTTGACCCAAAAGAAACGAATCAGCAAACCAAGATTCAAAGGCTCCAGAATTAAGAGTTGCTCCAACTCCTGATAAGAAATATAAAAATAATAAAACTGTAAAAGAGGTGTTGAAATATATCCCAATAGAAGTTAAACTGCCAATCAATAAAGATAAAAGAACAGAAAATTTACGGCTATATGTATCAGCAAAAGCACCCGTAGGTATTTCGAATAATATGACCGCTATGTGGTTTATTATTATGAGGAGTGAAATTTGTGAAAAATCTAAATTAATTTTATTAAAATATATTACCCAAAATGGTGCCATTAAAGATGTAAAAAAACTTGAAAACAATGTTACCGTCAAGAAAAATCGTACATTCCTTTTTAAATTTTGCATTTATTTAAATCCTCCTCTGAAGGAATAAATTTACCAAATGTTAGGAAGTTTTCAGCAATACAATAATTCGTAGAACAGAAGCGAGCAAATTCACATTTGGTACACAGAAATTTTTTGCTTAATCTTTTGGAATAACTTCTTATCCTTTTTGCTTTCTCACTATTCCATATTTCAAAAATATCTTGTGATTTTATGTTGCCTAGAATTATTTTATCATCTACTCTTTGCTCGAAAATCCGGCATGGAAGTACATTCCCATCAGGTTGAATTTCAAAACCGACGTTTATATTGCAACCTGGAACCTTTTGGTCTTCAATAGACTTGGGTACATCTCCCATTATTTGGTACAATGTTTGACAATTGTTGCCCCCAATCCCAAGGTTTCAAGCGTGCAAATTTAACTGAAGTAACTCCCAAATCGCTTAACAATTTTACAATTTCTTCTATTTGCATCATATTATGTTTTCCGTAAGTTACTTCAACTTCCACTTGAAATGCATTTGAAAATTTTTTCAAATTTGAAATTGAAGAAAAAACCTTTTTAAATGTCCCCTCTCCCCTGATAAAATCATGAGTCTCGCTATTACTTCCTTCTATTGATAAACTATAACTTACTACGTGATAAGAATTCATTATCTCAATCTTTTCTTTCGATAAATTTATACCATTAGTAACTAGTTCAATAGGGATTTTGTGTTGATTAAATATTTCCATAATTTTAAAAAAATCCTTTCTAACTGTTGGTTCGCCACCATTAAAATCTCGTATTTCTCCATTTGTTCAGCCAATTTTTTTATATCATCTAATTCTAATTCTTTTATTTGGTAATGTCTTAAACTCCCAACCAAACAGTGTTTACATTTTAAATTACATTTATAAGTTAATAGTAGTGATAATACTAACGGTGATTCGAATTCATAAATGTGGTCAATACTATAGTTTGTATTATTTCCTTCTCTGTTCTCTCCAATAATTATTTTCTGCAATGGCTTACTAATTGCGCTGCTTATGGAATTCTCGAGATATTTTTTATTAATTTATACCATATATATTCCCACAAAATCTTATCATATCTAATTCTCAATACTCATTCCATATCCCTTCAACTTTACTTTTATTGTAAATATATCTAAAAAAGGATATACCAATGATAAAATATAAAAAGCTATTTATGCATAACAAAAACATCTGACTGAAAAATACAGGCTGCTTGTCAATTAAACTCTGTGAAATTAATATGCCCTGTGTTAAAGGCAAACTTTTGCTAATAATTTGAAATAAGATTGGCATGGAATTAATATCAATTATCGTCCCCGTAAAAAATAATAAAATGTAAGATAAAATAGTCTCAAAAGAAGCCGTTTTAGTAAATCTTAAAGTCAGTCCTCCTAATAATAAACTAAAGCCCAATAGTCCTATTAACGTAATTATTAAAATGGGTATTATTTTTATATTAAAAACTATATTTATGGGTAAGGTTAATTTGATAACTATAAATAATACCATAACTTTGATAAAAGTAATTGCAAGCCATGTTAGTGTTTTTATTAAACATATTACTTCTAAAGATACAGGCTTTAGAAGCAACTGTTCTAATGTACCTACTTGTTTTTCAAAGGATATCGATACAGATACCTCACTTATTATGTTAGCCGCGAGAAACCAATATAAAAAGCCAATGTAATAACTGTCTTTTACAGCAGCATAATTTCTAAATTCCAAAAAGAATCCTGCAAAAAATATATAAGTTACAATCATATTTACTATATGATCGGGGTAATAAGTTTTTACTTCGATCATATACTTAGATAATTCCGCTTTTATAATATTAAACATCTTCAAAGCTGTCACTTCCTAACTTCAAAAATTTGTACATTATATCTTCAAGGCTATCTTGGCTTTTAGAAATATGAGTAACATAAATATTTCTTTTTACCATATCACCTAAAAAGCTATTTATAAGCCTATTACTATCAATATAAACTTCTATTTCAGTAATATCATTTTCCCTGCGCACCACATTAACTGTATCAAAATACTTTTTTATTTCTGCATCATCTAAATTTCTTTCCACTCTTATTAAATATTTATTGCCTGAATATTTATTTATCAACTTATCTACTGTATCCAAAAATTGTATTTTCCCTTCACCTAATATCATCACTCTATCAGCTACTTTTTCAACGACATCCATTTGATGTGACGTAATAATAACTGTCACACCCTCCTCCTTTGACAAATGTTTTATTTTTTCAATCATGTCCATTTTAGACACCACATCAAGCCCTAAAGTTGGCTCATCTAAAAACAATATCTTTGGTTCATGGAGTAATGAGATTATAATTGATAATTTTTGCTGCATCCCTCTTGAAAAATTCCCTACTTTTTTATCTTTATCCTCATATAGCCCAAAAAATTTTAATAATTCCTCTCCTCTTTCTCTAATTTCTTTTTCTTTTAACCCCATCAATCTTCCGAAATAAAGTATATTTTCATAAGCCGACAAATACCAATAAATATTTCTATTACCTTCTAACACAACTCCGATTTCAGTGTAGTAATCCTTTCCTATAGTTGTAATTTCCATATTTTTATATAAAATTTTCCCTTTTGAAGGAGTTAATAAATTAACCATCAATTTTATCAATGTAGTTTTACCTGCGCCATTTTCTCCTAATATGCTGAAAATTTCTCCTTTATCAACATGAAAACTTACTGAATCTAAAACCAATTGCTTTTTTCTATTTGTCTTATATGTTTTGGATAGCTCTTTTATTTCTAATATCATACTAATCTTTTTTCCTCCATTCTGTTTGGAGCTTTAACATAAGTATAGCAAAAATAACAGTAATATTACTTTATAATAAATAATATTATGACAAAACCAAAAAGTAATATCACAGAATTTAATTACTTTAACAAGCAGATATTGATTTTAAGCTACTACAGGTAGAATTTGGTATGTTGTTATATTTGAGTCTAACTTCCTTGAAAACTCTCAACTACCATTTATTTATTTCCCTTGGCACTATTTTTATAGTTCTCTACAATTAATGGAATATCATTTTCATCCAATTCTTGTTTAGGACATATATTACCGTAAACATTCTTTTTATATACACACCATCCTCCGCAAATAATTTTATAATCACAATCAGTACATTCAGAATTCATATTTTCTTTTTCTATAAATTGACTAACTCTGGAATAATAATAATGGCTTCCATATTCAGATATATGTGAAATTAAGTATTGTGTATTACCAATTCCAGATATACACTTATAGAGATATCCATCCGGACTAATTATAAATACGTTGTCCCTAAAAAAACTACATGTAAAATAACTATTTCTGTAGAAAGGCACATAATTATTTCCATACTTTAAACCTATTTTATGTGCATTTAACCAAGCTTTATTTATGTCGTTTTTATAAGCATATTTAAAAGAATTCTTTCTAGACTCAAATACTATACTAAAAAACACGGGATAATTTATTCTTTTTTTTCTTAATTCTATAAACAATTCTTCAATATGATTTATATTCAACAAATTAATGTTGCAGTTTATTACAATATTGATTGATTCATTAAACTCCTTAGAAATAGCTTCTAGATTATTTATTATCTTATTGTAACTTCCACTGTTGTCCATTCCAATTCTCAACTGATCATGGATTTTTTGTGGTCCATCTAATGTTACTTGTAGCAAATCTATTTTCATATTTATGAGTTCATTAACTGTTTTTTTGTTAAGTAAAGTCCCATTCGTAATAATCGATTTGATAATTTTGAGAGATTTTCCTTCATTCGATATTCCATTAATAATATTTTTAATTTTTCTCTTATGTAACAAAGGTTCTCCTCCAATAAAACATAGTTCAATTTGCTCTGGACTTGTCTTTTTAACAATTCCTTTAATAAATTTAATTACATCTTTTTCTGTTTCCTCAGTCATAACCTTTTTACTTTTTATTTCCCTTTGATAACAATAAACACATCTTAAATTACAGTTGTAATTTAAATGAATTATGAAAGAAACTGAACGACTCGAATACTTAATTTTATTCATAACCATTTTAACAAGTTTTTCTTCATCTATTTCGCTAAATTGTAAATATAATTCTTTCCTTAAATATTGTAATTCTTCTTGGTTCAATTTTTTAATAAATATTTCTACATCTTCTTTAGAAGTAGGTAAAGATATTAAAGAATTAGTAATTGAATTATACAAAAGAGTTTTTTTATCATCTACAGGTATTTTAATTACATATTTGCTTAACAAGATTTTTTACCTCCTATTCTTGATTATTTTATGTACAGAGTTGAATTATACCTTCAACTATTCCATTTTGGATTTCTTCTTTTTTGCAGAGAACTTTATTAATATCATATTTGTTCTCTATTTTTTCTCTTTTACACCCCCCCATACAAAAAGGTAAAAATGTACACGTCTTACATCTTTCTTCATATTCTATTTCATCTTCATCATAACTATACAACTTTAATAGAATCATGTCTGTATCATCCTTAATGTTTCCTATAATAAATTTATCACTACCGATTCCGTATATACACTTACTTATATTCCCGTTGGGTTCTATTATAATCGAATTCTTTCTATTAGCTAAACAAGGTCCATATCCTATAAATTCATCATTCTCTTTGTTATAACCATATATTTTCAAACTCTTTAATAAAGTTTTATATATTATAGCTAATTCATCAGGTTTTAGTTTATGCACTCTCGAAATATTATTTTCAGTACTTATCAAAGAATTAAACTTTATATAAACTTTGTTTCTGTATTTTTTAGGAAATATATCTAAAAATTTAATTATACTTCTGTAATTATATTTATCAAAATTCATATTGATTACAATCTCAAACCCATTATCTATTAACATCAAAAGATTATTATATATCTTTTTAAACGTTCCAGAGCCATCATGTAAAAATCTTCTTTCGTCATGGCATCTTTCAATTCCATCAATAGTTATCTGAAAACTGTTAATATTTAATTTTTTGAAGTTTTCAATCATCTTTTCATCAATTAAATATCCATTAGTCACTATGTTAACCAGACTTCTAATTCCAAAATTATTTTCTATGTAACATAAAAACATACAAACTTTTTCTATTGTCTTCATTTCTAGCAATGGTTCCCCGCCAAAAAAGTTAAAATCTATAACACGACACCTACTTTTAATAATAACATTCTCTAAAAATTGCAGCATTTTGTCTAGTTCCATGTTTTTATAATTTTTTTCTTTTTTAAAACCTTCATAACAATATGGACATTTAAAATTACAATTGTATGTCGTTAAAAATGTTACAATAAAATATTCATTTTGCCATTTTTGCTTATTTAACCAATACTTATACAATAAAAATTCATCTATATCATCATCCACTATAAACCCTAATTCACATAAATCTTTATATTTTTTTTTGGCAGTATGATAATTTATTTTTTTTATATTTTCTTTAAGCTGGTAGTATTCTCCTCTTTCTATAGAGATAATTGATCTCGTTAATGTATTAAAAATTATAACGTTATTATCTAAAGTCTTCTCATAATTAAAAACCGAAAATTTCATATTTAATTTTCTCCTCCTATGTTATCTTCTATTTTCTCTCATTATTTAGCTTTTTTAATTTTTCTATCATAATAAGGTAGATATCATTAAAGAATATACCAGGTATTTCTATTATCATTTTATTCACTGGATCTCTGCCTTTAATTCTTTTTTTATCTGCTATTATGCTCTTTAAATTATAATGTAAACTTATTTTAACTTTTTCAAAATTTGTATAAAATCTAGTACGTTTTCAACTTTAATTATTCTATCATCATCTATTACTAAATCTGTCAATTTAGGCACTAAAAAATAATCATACTGTCTTTCTTTAAAAATACTAAACTTTTCTTTCATCCCACCAACTTCTAAAACATTTCCGTATAAATCTATTTCACCAGTTGCTAAAATATTTTTACCTTCTACATATTTCCGCATGTTCTCATCCAAACAACTATACATAACAGACATAAAAATTCCTAACCCTGCAGAAGTTCCATCTTTATAAATACTCCCATTAGTAAAATGTACATGAAAATCGAATTCATTAATTATTTTTTTATCTATTTTTAACAAAATATAGTTGCTTTTTATTACTGAAAGTGCAACTTGTACCATTTCCGCAATTGCATTACCTACAACTCCTGTAACCAAGCAGTTACCGTTGCCATTCTCAAACCTCATACATTGCACCGAAAAACAATCAACAATACCTTCATTATTTATGGCAGGTACATCTATTCTCATTTTTCTCCTCTCCCATTAGTATAAACAATAAATTGGAAATAAGTAATTAATAAAAAATATGATTACTTTCTTATTTTTCTTATTTTCCCTTTACATATATTTCGTTTTATTAATGTGATATAGTATAGTACAGTTAAAATTTGGAGATATTTCTTTAATCAATATATTTTTACATATTTTTTGTGCCGCTATTCTTATTTCGTTTTGAAAATCCCTGTTGAAATCAATATTTCTTTATATTTACAAGCATAGCATAATAAGTATTGTCTACAGTACTTATTATGCTATGCTATTTAATGAATTTTAATCAATAGTTAAACGCTGTGTTTTTCTGCAACATGAATAAATCAAATCAGCATTTTCGATCTTGTGTCCAGTTCTAATAACTTTAACTTTTTTTAATTCATTAGATTGCTTCTCCTGTTTTTGAGTCATCGCTTACACCTCCTTCTTTTTTAAATATTTGGTCTTTGCAGAATCCTAAAATCCTTATGTATTGAAAGATTCTGCTGTATATTTTCAAAGGAATTCCTCCACTTTTTTTGAATTTATAGAAAGAGACAAATCCCCAAAAAAAGGGAGGAACTCCTATGAAAACTGAAGCTAAATAAACACTATTTTTTGCCGATATTTACGATAATGTTTAAACCTTTTTCTGAAGAAGATAAATTTAAGTTTATTAAACTCTTTGATTACTTTATTGATTTTTCTAAACTTACTCCATCTTCTTTCTATAACCATTATTATTCTCAATTTGACGTCATAGAGATTTTTATCTTGAATCTATGCTTACTGCTTTGTTTATTCAAAAAATCCTTTCTATTTCTACTTTTCAACTCCGTGCTTATGTCTTTAAACTCTTTAAAGAATTAAGAGAACTTTATGGCTTTAAAAGAGTCCCTCATCCTTCCAATTCCCTAGATTTAAATCCATTTTCCTCAAAGATTTGGAGAATTTCTTCAATAATCTTGTTAATTTAACTGAATCTATTTGTCAGCCTATTAATCCTTCACTTTCCAATATACTCTTGGTTTAATTATTATGCAGAACTTGGTGCCTTCGAATATCCTCTATTTTTGAAAAAGTTTTTGGCTTGGTAATTTGTTCTTATAGTTTGAATATACCTGACTTTCTATTTCCCAGTGTAAGATTGACTTTTATTTTTCTATGTTTAAGAATTTAGACTTGTTTTTAATACCGGAATCTCTTTATGTTGCTATTGTAGTTGTTAAGCTAAGTAAATTTTGTAAGTTTAAGTTTTTTATTAATCTGATGCAATTGACTTAATTTTCACTAAATTTAGTTTGGGCCACTTTTCAATATTTGACTTTCAGAGGATATTTATGATTTTTTAGCTACTCTTTTGTCTTTTCTTATCCCTGACTATTTTCTTTGTGTTTAATTGTCAGTTTTGATTATTATATATTTTATATCATACATACTTTGTTTTTTAATTCTGATTATTTTAATTTACTTTGCATAATCATAACATTTCTGACATTTCTGCACTTATTTTTTTATTTTCACTATACAATGAAACTAATAGCATGTCTACTATATTTTAGTATAGTTTTTATTACATTTCCAGTTAATGTTTACATAAATAAGCAAAAAAACTATACAAAAGTATAGTCTCAAATTTTAATCCACATCTACCAGTCCCAACTTAATTGCCTTTATTACTGCCTCTTTAGTGTTTTTTACTCCAAGTTTTTCTACTATCTTTCTTTTGTGATATTTCACAGTCACAACCCCTATCCCAAGAGCTTCTGCTATGTCTGATTCTCTGTATCCTTTTGCCTCTAATTCCAGTATTTTTATCTGGCTGTCATTTAATTTTATCTTTATCTCATTTATCTCTTTTTCTTTTACTATCTTTTCATATTCACTCGCTATTTTTTCAGCCAGCAGTTTTATTACCATTGATACTTCACTTGTGATTTTTTTGTCAATAGTTGATATATCCACATAGCCTACTATTTCCCCGTTTTCTACTATTATAGGTGAAGCAATGCAGTGCCATTTTTTAAATATGTAACAGTAGTGTTCCTGAGGTCTTACATACACTACCCTTTTTAATCTCATTGCCATTGAAATCGCATTTGTCCCACAGCTTTCTTCTCTAAAGGATATTCCCCGTTCAAAGCCTGAATCTTTTATACATTTTTTCCCTTTTGTACTGCATTTTACATCCATCAAATATCCTTCAATATCAGTAAGCAAAAATAGATACTCGCCTTTTACCCACTCCTCTTCTACACTCATATGAAAAGCTTCTATGAGTTCTTTATTTTTATGTACTTTCTTTTGCAAATCTTCTGGATTTAATATCACCAATGGCAGAGTTATTGAAGTGTCAATACCAATTTCTATACATTGTTTATATGAAAAACTTAGTTCTTCTTGCGGACATGAAAAATTCATTTTTATACCCTCCAAAAAGATTGAACCGTTTTTTAATTATTATACAATATTTAGAACAAGATTTGTGAAATAATAGTACGATGCACAATAAGGATCGCACATTTTACCTATGCCACCACATACCCAGTCCAAAGGACAATAATAAATTGAACATCCCATTACTGGCCATAAGATCTACTTGTACAGAATCTGGTTTTACAATATCTTTAGAATTCCTAGAATTTAGTGTTTCAATTAAATACTCCATTAGATCACACCCTTTCGGAATATGCAATCTTTTTATCAATAGTTGATTACCATATTCCCATTTTTTATTATTATAGGCGAGGTAATAAAAATGAGGAGAATAATCTCCTCCCATTAATATAACACTGCTTTAATCTATCAACAAGCTTTCATAAAGCAAAAGATATTCTGTAGCTGAAGCATTCCAGCTGTGGTCTACTTCCATAGCCTGCCTTACTATGCTATTCCACCTATCCTTATCTTTATATATTGACAGAGCATACTCTATTACATGAAGCATATCGTGGGCATTGTAGTTTGTAAATGAGAAACCATTCCCTTCGCCAGTGTACTCATTATAGGGAGTCACTGTATCTTTAAGTCCTCCCGTTTCTCTTACAATTGGAAGACTTCCATACCTCTGGGCTACCTGCTGGCTTATGCCACAGGGTTCAAATAAAGAAGGCATTAAAAACATATCCGATGATGCGTATATCTTTTTGGCCATAGAGTCACTAAAATCAATTATTGCAGCCATTTGAGAGGAATATTTAATAGCAAAGTTTTTAAAAGAATCTTCATAATTCTTTTCTCCTGTGCCAAGAACAAGAAACTGGGCTCCTGTGCGCAGAATATCCTCTAATACGGCGAGTACCAAATCAATTCCCTTCTGGCTGGTAAGCCTTGATACAAGCCCTATTAAAGGTATATCCTCTCCTATTTCGAGTTTTAAATCTTTCTGAAGCATCACTTTGTTTTGCCTCTTCTTATCAAAAGAATTTATGTCATAATTTATATATATGTCTTTATCCGTTTTAGGGTTATAAAAATCATAGTCGATTCCATTGACTATTCCCACTAATTTGTCTCCTATTCCTTCCAGCAGTCCATGAAGGCCTTCCCCGTAAAAAGGAGTTTTTATCTCTTCTGCATAAGTCTTGCTGACAGTCGTCACTTTGTCAGAGTATATGATTCCGCCCTTCATAAAAGAAATTCCATCATAGTATTTAAGTTTATCCTCTGCATAATATTCGTCTCCCAGAGACAGGAGATCTCCCAAAACTATCTTAGAAAATACTCCCTGAAATTTTAAGTTATGTATGGTAAATACTGTTTTTATTTTTCTATGCACATCGCTCTCGCTGTAGTGAGCCTTTAAAAGAACGGGAACAATGCCTGTGTGCCAGTCATTACAATGGATTATATCTGGCTTAAAGTCTTTCAAATAATATATAGATTCTAAAATAGCCCTACTAAAATAGGCAAATCTTTCTCCATCGTCATAATATCCGTAGTATTGATGCCTCTTAAAATAATATTCATTGTCCAAAAGATAATAAGGAATTCCTTCAAATTCTACATATTCAATTCCACAATATTGATTTCTCCATCCCACAGGCACTATAAAATTTGCAATGTGTTTTGCTTGAGCCATGTACTCCGAAGGTATTTGCCCATATTTAGGAAGCATAACTCTTACGTCCACACCCAATTTTCTCAGCACCTTTGGCAAAGAATAAGCAACATCCGAAAGACCTCCTACCCTTGCAAAAGGATAGGCTTCAGAAGCCACAAACAGTATTTTCATCTTTTAATTTCTCCTGCCTTTCTAAGCAAATTTTCAACTATTTCACCTTTCTCTATAACAACAGGAAACTTTTTATCCCCAATTAATCTCTTCCCTTCTTCTATTATTACATTTTTATCCAGTATAACATTTTTCAAAAATGTTCCTTTTTCGATTATGCAATTTGAAAACACTATAGAATCCTCCACAACTGCCCCTTCTTTTATCTCCACTCCCCTTGAGATTATGCTGTTTTTAACCCGCCCTTTTATGAGGCAGCCGTTTGAAATAAGAGAATTTTCCACCTCACATCCTTCGTAATATTTTGTAGGAGGTGAGTCATTTGTTTTTGTATAAATTTTACCTTTTTCGAAAAACAGCTCCCTTCTTACCCTCAAGTCCAATATATCCATTGAAGTTAAGTAATAGCTTCTAACCGAGTTTATAAAGCTCAAATAGCCTTTATATTCGTACGCTCTTACTTTTAATTTATCTAAACTGTCATATATACATTCTTTAAAAGAATTATATTTACTCTTCTCTATAGCCCTGTAAATAAAGTCTATTAAAAGTTCTTTCTTTAATATGAATGTTTCCATCGAGATATTTACACTTGCATTAAGCCCTAAAAGTCTTCCTACACTTAAGACTTCATTCCCTTTATCTAAATTAAGCACATCACAGTTTAAAAATCTTCCTTCACTATCATTTACTTTTTTATACAAAACCGTAATATCATTTCCCATCTCTTCATGATATCTGGCAACTTCATTGAAATCAATTTTGTATATCATCCTGGAAGAAGCGAGTATTATGTGGTCACCAGAACTTCTGTAAAAAAACTCCATATTATTTTTTAAAAGTTTTGCATCGCTTATAGGCGGATTTTCTAACGAATAATTAAATATAAACAAGCCTCCGTTTTTTCTATTTAAATCCCAGGGTTTGCCTGTACCTAAATGGTCAACTAAAGAGCGAGAGTGGGTCTGCCCAAAAATCCCTACAGTTTTTACACCGGCATTTACAAGATTTGAAAGTATAAAATCTATCACACGGTATCTTCCAAAAATTATAACAGAAGCAAGGGGCCTATTTACTGTAAGACTTTTTAAATTGCCCTCTTCTTCATTTAAATTTAACACACCTATATAGTTGACAAGCATAAAATTCTCCTCCCCTCAGTTATTTTAATTCACACTTCCTGTTACAATTTCCCCTTCCCTCACAACGGTTATTTCTTTGCCATCTCCTACAACGCTCCCTCTTTTCACAACCACTTTAGGCCCAATTATGCTTTTTATGACTTTTGCTCCATCTTCAATCACTGCATCAGACATAATGATAGAATCTATTATCTCCGCTTTTTCTCCCACAACTACCCCATAAGACAGAATCGAATTGGAAACAGTTCCAAAGACTATGCATCCTTCCACTATCAGGGAATTTGAAATATTTGCAGAGGGACCAATATACTGAGGAGGATATGCAAAAGAAACACTGTAAATTTTCCAACTTCCGTCAAAGAGTCTTAATTCTTCTTCTTTTGGAGAGTATGGGTCCTCTTTTATTAGGTCCATGCTTGCCTCCCAATAGCTATTTATTGTACCCACGTCTTTCCAGTATCCATTAAAGACATAGGCATACATTTTATACCCTTTTTTAAGCATTTTGGGAATTATGTCTTTACCAAAGTCATGGGAAGAATTTTCGTCTCGAGCATCTTCCATCAAAACTTCTTTCAACTTATCCCATTTAAAAATGTATATTCCCATCGAAGCCAATGTGCTTTTAGGTTTTTTTGGCTTTTCTTCAAATTCATATATCTTATAGTCTTCATAAGTATTCATTATTCCAAATCGCGAAGCTTCTTCTATCGGCACTTTTGTAACAGCAATTGTGGCGTCAGCATTCTTTTGCTTGTGAAATTTAAGCATTTTTAGATAATCCATTTTATACACATGGTCCCCGGAGAGAATCAGTAAATTTTCGGGAGAATATTTTTCAACGAAATTTATATTTTTAAGCACTGCATCGGCAGTTCCGCTATACCATTTGCCACCCCTTTCTTCAGTATAGGGAGGAAGTATTGTAACACCTCCGTTGACCCTGTCCAAATCCCAGGCGCTGCCTATACCTATATGAGAGTGAAGTATAAGGGGTTGATACTGAGTCAAAACTCCTACCACTTCTATAGAAGAATTAGAACAATTACTTAAAGTAAAATCGATTATACGGTATTTCCCTCCAAACTCTACTGCAGGTTTTGCATTTGTTTTCGTCAGCAATTCAAGTCTGCTGCCCTGCCCCCCTGCAAGAATTAATGCAATAATCTCCCTTTCCATAAAAATCACCTCACTCATATTGTGGTTTTAATATCACTGCGGAAAGACGAGGCAATTTTATTTGTATGCTGTAAGGCTTGCCGTGTATTCCTATTTTTTCAGCTTCAATGAGATTTTCGTTCAGAAAGCCTTCCCCTCCGTATTTTGTATCATCGCTATTCAAAATCTCTTTATACAAAGAATATTCAGGCACACCTATTCTGTAGACGGGATAAGATAACTTACTGAAATTGCACACCACCACCAAAAAATCTTTTTTGTCCTTTGCAAATCTTATATAAGAGATAATACTCTGCTCACTATTGTTAACATCAATCCAGAGAAAGCCCTCCTCAGAATGGTCCATTTCATAAAGACTTTTATTAGAAAGATATATTTTATTCAAATCTTTTACATATTCCTGCAGGTTTTTGTGCATTGGATAATCAAGTAAAAACCAATCCAGTTCTTTTTTAAAGTCCCATTCTATAAATTGCCCAAATTCTCCCCCCATAAAAAGCAGCTTCTTTCCCGGATGAGTCATCATATAGCCGTACAAAGTCCTAAGATTTAGAAATTTTTCTTCATAAGTGCCAGGCATCTTATCAAGCAAAGATTTTTTCCCGTGCACCACTTCATCATGTGATAAAGGTAAAATAAAATTTTCTGAATAAGTGTACATAATAGAAAAGGTCAGAAGATTATGATTCCACTTCCTTTTTTCAGGAGGTAATGCCATATACCTTAAAGTGTCATTCATCCAACCCATGTCCCATTTGTAATTGAAACCAAGCCCTCCATCATAATCAGGGTAAGTAACTAAAGGATATGCACTTGATTCTTCCGCCACCATCAAAGGATTGGGAAAATTGGTGAAGATAAGTCTATTTAAATCCCTGAGAAAAGAAACCACCTGGTCATGAACTTCCTGCCTTCCAGAACGGCTATGAAGGTAGAGCATATTAGAAATGGCGTCACATCTTAAACCGTCAATGTGGTATTCTTTAAACCAGAAATAAGCATTTGAAAGTAGAAAGCTTTTTACACCCGGCTTTGACACATCAAAGTTTGCTGTCCCCCAATAATCATTTCCTCTTATAAAAGAGTCTTCATACTCGTAAAGGTGTGTTCCATCAAAATTGTAAAGGCCATGCTCATCCTTGCAAAAATGCCCCGGAACCCAGTCCATAATCACTCCAATGCCATGTTGATGCAGTCTATCGACAAAATACATAAAATCCTCAGGAGTGCCAAAGCGACTTGTTACAGAATAATAGCCTGTTATTTGATACCCCCAGGACATATCCAGAGGATGTTCCATTAAAGGCAGCAATTCCACATAAGTATATCCCATTTCCTTCATATAAGGCACAAGTAAATCAGCAATTTCTCTATAGTTTAGCAACTCTCCATTTTCTTTTCTTTTCCAAGACCCCAAATGAATCTCATAAATACTTATAGGTATTTCAAAAATATTTTTGTTTTTCCTCTTTACCATCCAATCCTCATCGTGCCATTGATACTCGGGTAAATTTTTTACGATAGAAGCAGTATTAGGTCTTACTTCCGAAAAAATAGCATAAGGATCTGCCTTCAAAATCTTTTTACCGTCTCTTGTATGGATCTCGTATTTATAAAGTTCTCCTTCCCTTAACCCTTCTATAAAAATCCACCACAATCCTGAATCTTTCACTTTAAGCATCATATGATTTTTTGCATCCCAATTATTAAAATCGCCAGCAACTCCCACCCTAATCGCCTTAGGCGCCCAGACGCAAAATACAGTTCCCTCTTTTCCCCTGTAATTCATAAATCTACTTCCTAAAAAAGTATAAGCCCCGAAATGTTCCCCTTTTAAGAATTTTCTGATATCTGAAAGATAGAGAGTTGACTTTTTATACTGGACTGCCATTTTGAAAACACCCCTTTTTATATATATATTCTTTAGGGGAAAAATCAAAGAACTGAAAAGGAAATGAAAAAACAAAGATAAGATTTATAAAATCTAGAATAAATATATCTTTACCTTTAGTATAGCATTTCCCACAATTTTGTTCAAGAAAATTTTGACTGAAATTTGTAAAGTTTTGTATTATAATATTTCTAAAGACAATGTTTCTTTTAGAAGGGTAATTATTTTCTTTTACAACAAAAAGTAATTTCCGCTCTCCTTTTGCCTTTTTAAAAGAATAAAGAGAAAGAAAAAACATATGATGAAAGAAGAAAGGAGAATTTGTAATGTACAAAAACTTTGAAGAATATCCGGTGTATAACGGAGATGACCTGGGATACACATTTAATCCCTTTTCCTCGAAATTCAGACTATGGACTCCAACCGCAGAAAAAGTATATTTATGTCTTTTTAAAGGGGATGAAAAAAGGGAAATAGAAATGAAAAGAAGTGAAGGGGGTACATGGGTTGTTGAAATAAAAGAAAATCTTAAAAATACTCTTTATACATACAAAATCCTGAGGAAGGGCGAACTCATCGAAACTGTAGACCCTTATGCAAAGGCTTTAACAGCAAATGGAACACACGGTGTAGTAATTGACCTTAAAGATACAGACCCTCCCGGATGGTCAGAAGATGTAAAGCCCCCTTTCGATGACCCTATTGACGCTGTAATATATGAACTTCATGTCAGAGATTTTTCTTCTCACAAAAACTCTTGTATCAAAAATAAAGGCAAATACCTCGCTTTTACAGAAAAAGGTACAAATTATAAAGAGGTGAAAACCGGTCTTGACCACCTGGTAGAATTGGGCATAACTCATGTTCACCTTCTTCCCATTCAGGACTTTGCAAGTGTAGATGAATTAAAGGGAGGATACAACTGGGGGTATGACCCTTATCACTACTTTGTCCCAGAAGGAAGCTATGCTATAGACCCCAAAGACCCTATCTCTCGAATAAAAGAAGTAAAAGAAATGATACTCTCTCTTCACAGAGCAGGAATACGGTTGGTTATGGATGTAGTCTATAATCACACTTATACTATCCTCAATTCTATTTTTGACAAAGTCGAACCAGGATATTTTTACAGACATAACCCTGATGGCAGTTATTCCAACGGTTCTGGCTGTGGAAATGAAACTGCATCTGAAAAACCCATGGTAAAAAAATTAATAATAGATTCATTGAAATACTGGGTAAAAGAATACCATGTAGATGGTTTTAGGTTTGACTTAATGGGACTTCATGATATAGATGCAATGAAAGAAATAGAAAAAACTTTACATTCTATAGAGCCTTCTTTGCTCTTATACGGGGAACCGTGGACAGCGGGTCCTTCAATCTTGCCTGTAGAAAAGCAATTTTTAAAAGGGGCTCAAAAAGGCACACGAATAGCCGTATTTAATGACAATTTCAGAAATGCGATAAAGGGATTCCCCGACGACGAATCCAAGGGCTTTGCCACGGGAAAGAAAAATGCCGAAAAAGATATTATGAGAGGAGTAGTAGGTTCAATAGAATATTCTGCTGAAATTAAAGATTTTACACTAAATCCGCAGGAGACTGTAAACTACGTCTCATGCCATGATAATCTGACTTTATGGGACAAAATTTCAAAAAGTAATCCAGAAGCCACAGAAGAAGAAAAAATACTTATGGATAAGCTTGCTACTATGATAATACTTACCAGTCAAGGTATCCCTTTTATACATGCTGGAGAAGAATTTTTAAGAACAAAAAAGGGGAACAATAATAGTTTCAACGCAGGAGATGAAATAAATCAGCTGGAATGGCCGAGAAAACTTATATACAAAGAAGTATTTGAATATTATCAGGGCTTAATAAAGCTAAGAAAAGAACATCCTTCCTTTAGGATGCAAACAGGAGAAGAAATAAAATCAAAACTTCATTTTATAAAATCCCCAAAAAATACAATTGCTTTCTTAATCTCAGATAATATCAACAACGACCCCTGGGAAAAAATTACTGTAATCTACAATCCAACAAAATCTAAAGTTGAGGTAAAACTTCCCCAAGGGAATTGGAAGGTGGTTGTTGACAATAAAAAAGCTGGAATTCTCCCCATAGAAAAAGGCGATTGGACACTTTCTGGCAATACTCTTACAGTACCTCCACTTTCTGGGATGGTTCTTTTTAGCTAAAAAGACAAAGGGGACGGTTCCTCTTGTCTGTTCTGTATTTAGGTCAAGTTGTGAAGGCTCAATTAATAGATATTGCAAAAATTCCTTATATTCTATATAATAGAATCAAGTTGTGATAAAAAATCGCAATAAAATATTTTAAAAATTTTATTGTTACATTTCAAACAAAGGGGAGAAGAAAATGGCACAAAAAATTGAGATGAAGGTTCCTATTGTTGAAATGGACGGGGACGAAATGACAAGAATAATATGGAAATTGATAAAAGAAATACTCTTAGAGCCCTATATAGACCTTAAAACGGAATATTATGACCTTGGAATTAAAAACAGAGACGAAACTAATGACCAGGTCACAGTTGATGCAGCATACGCAATAAAAAAATACGGAGTCGGGGTAAAATGCGCCACAATCACTCCAAATGCAGAAAGGGTCAAAGAATACAATCTCAAAAAAATGTGGAAAAGCCCTAATGGTACAATCAGAGCAATACTTGATGGCACAGTTTTTCGCACACCTATTATTGTAGAAAGTATCAAACCTCTCGTAAAAACATGGAAAAAACCCATTACAATTGCGAGACATGCCTATGGGGATATTTACAAAGACGTAGAATACAGAGTTGGAGAAAAAGGCAAAGCAGAACTTGTATTTACTTCTGAAAAAGGAGAAGTGTCAAGGCAGACAATACATGAATTTGAAGGTCCTGGAGTTATACTCGGTATGCACAATACTGATGCATCAATAAAAAGTTTTGCAAAAGCATGTTTTAACTATGCCTTAGACATAAAGCAGGATTTGTGGTTTGCGACTAAAGACACCATATCAAAAGTATATGACCACAGATTTAAAGACATATTCCAGGAAATATATGAAAATGAATATAAAGAAAAATTCGAGGAAGCAGAAATTGAATATTTCTATACCCTTATTGACGATGCCATAGCTAGAATTGTAAGGTCTGAAGGTGGAATGATATGGGCATGCAAAAATTATGACGGCGATGTAATGTCAGATATGGTAGCAACAGCATTTGGAAGCCTCGCCATGATGACTTCTGTACTGGTATCTCCTGATGGTAAATACGAATTTGAAGCGGCTCATGGAACAGTTACAAGGCACTATTATAAATACCTTAAAGGAGAAGAAACTTCTACAAATTCTATTGCTACAATTTTCGCATGGACAGGTGCTTTGAAAAAAAGAGGAGAACTTGACGGAATAGATTCTCTTGTTGATTTTGGAGATAAGCTTGAAAAAGCATCCCTCAAGACAATTGAAAAAGGAATAATGACGAAAGACTTAGCTATGCTATCTGACTTGCCAAATAAAACTGTCGTAAATACAGAAAATTTTCTAATGGAAATCAAAAATACTCTAGAAGAAATACTATAAAAACATAGAGGAACCATCTATTCACTTTCAAACAGTAAGGATGGTTCCTTTTGTGGGGACTCAAACACCGGGGACGGTTCTTTTTGTTTGAAAAATTATCCCCCAGCACTTTGATATTTCTTAAGCCCTATATTCCAAAAAGTATATGCTATTACAAAAGCTATAATTGCCACTAGCGGACTTAATAAAGCAAAAGTTTTATAAATTTTTTTATCAAGAAGGTACAAGGCAGGATAAAAACTTGTAAATGCAAAAGGCACAATCCAAGTTATTAATATTTGTATAGCTTTATGGTATATCGTTATAGGATATTTTGCAAACTCGCTTAAATGAGGTACCATCACCATAGTACTCATTATGTCTATAAACCAAAAAGCTATAGTAGCCATAAAGAGGTTTATGGAAAAATATATAATAGTTCATAGTACCACTGGGCTTTTTGTCTCAGGATATCAATATCTTCAAGGTACCCATAGTGATGTATATAAATTCCTTTTATTTCTGGCACGCACCCTATACGTTGAAGTGCGTAATTAACCGTCTCATGGATATCTTTTTCATATCTCACATTGAAATCTCGAACAAAAAATTTAGTGACAGGAAATGAAGACCAGCGGATAATAATTTTGTACTAATAAAGCATAACCTTTACATTTTCCCTCCTGTGCTAATCCCCTTAATTTCTGACCATAATAACAAGAAAGAGCTTCATCAGTATCAATAGATAATATCCAGTCTCCTGTAGCATGTCAATAGCAAAATTTTTAGCATCTTTATAACTAAAACTCTCATAAGGATAATTATATACTTTTGCACCTAATTTAGATGCCATAATAGCAGTAGCATCAATTGATCCTGTATCAACAACTATAATTTCATCAACAAATCGTTTAACATTCTCAATACAACGAATTATTTTTTAAAAAAGAAGGATTTTATTAAGAAATATAGAAATAATATATTGTAACAAAAATGTGTTTTGGAGGAGATATAGAAATGTCAAAAAAAATATTACAGCCTCATATTCACCTTTCCATTGATGATTCGGCAGAATTTGCTCTTTTACCTGGGGACCCAAAGAGAATAAGCCATATAGCTAAATTTTTAGATGATGTAAAAGAATTAGCAAGAAATCGTGAATACTATAGTATTTCCGGTTTATACAAAGGGATAAAAGTATTAGCTATTTCAACAGGCATTGGTGGACCTTCTACAGCTATTGCAGTTGAGGAATTGAAAAATATAGGTGTAAAAGTTCTAATACGAATAGGAAGTTGCGGTGCTCTAAAGGAAGACTTAAAAAAAGGAGACTTAGTAATAGCTACAGCTGCCGTAAGAAACGACGGAACATCAAAAACTTACATTGAAGATTGCTTCCCTGCCGTTTCTGACTTAGAAGTTTTACAAGCACTTATTGAAAGCGCTAAAAGCCTTGGTTATCCCTATGAATATGGCATCATAAAAAGCCACGATAGTTTTTATACAGACAAAGAAGAAGAAATTAATAATTATTGGAGTGAAAAAGGCGTTATTGCTTCTGATATGGAAACTGCATCATTATTTGTTGTAGGCTCATTAAGAGGCCTTAAAACAGGTTCAATTTTGAATGTAGTAGTAGAAAAACAGGGTAATCTTAAAAACGATATTGCAGAATATGCTTTCGAAGAAGATAAAATGTCAATATTAGGAGAAGAAAGAGAAATATTAACAGCTTTAAATGCAATTGTCAAATTAAAGAATTTATTATAACAGCAAACTAAATCAATTGTCTTGCTATAAAATGTAATTTAATTACATTTTATAATAAATTTAAAAGGGGTGATATAATGAATAATAAAAAAAGCATGTGGTCTTTCAGATTTTCAACAGCTCAATTAGTTCTTATACCTGCTGCAGTTGGAATAAATTATGTTGGTAAACTTTTTGCTGGTATTTTAAAGCTCCCCCTGTGGCTTGATTCAATAGGTACAGTTCTTGCTAGTATGTTAGCTGGTCCAATAATCGGAGCTCTTTCAGGTGCTACAAATAATATAATCTACGGTTTAACTGCAGACCCAATCTCTTTAGTATATGCGCTAACCAGTATTGCAATAGGTCTGACTGCAGGAATTTTAGCTTACAAAGGTTGGTTTGACAACTGGATTAAAGCATTTGTTTCTGGACTTATAATTGCTCTTGTAGCAACTCTTGTATCTACTCCTTTAAACATTCAATTTTGGGGTGGACAAACAGGTAATATTTGGGGTGATAGCGTCTTTGCTTTTTTGATGGCCAAAAAATTTCCTATTTTCTTGGCTTCTTTCGCCGATGAGATTATAGTTGACCTACCGGATAAAGTCATTACTGTTCTCATAAGTTTCGCTATTTTTAAGAGTTTACCAAAACAATTGATTTCCATATACACTGATGACCACAAAATAGAAAAATTATAAGACTGCTTAAAAGCAGTCTTATAATTTGGAAGGAGAAGCATTATGCGATATTTAAGTTTATACCAGGAAGGCAATTCTTTGCTTCATAAAATTGATCCTATTACTAAATTACTATTTGTAATTATCGCAATTTTAGTTCCTATTATAATAAACACTTTAACCATGGCATTGGCTTTCTTTATAATAAGCACATTACTGGTATTTGTTGCCAGAGCTTTTAAAAGGACCTTGCCTATTATCAGTTTTAGCAGTTTAGTAATTATAACTGTTTTGTTCATACAGGGATTATTTTATTTAAAAAATCAGACACCTTTTTTTACATTAGGCCCCTTTGTATTTTATAAGGAGGGTTTGTTGTATGCTACAGGAATTGCTATTAGAATTTTTAATATTATAAATGCAGTAGCAGTTTTAATCTTTACTACAAAACCTTCTGATTTAATTGAAGCTCTTGTGAAAAAAGGTGTCTCACCTAAAATAGGTTATGTTTTTAGTTCAGTTCTTCAAATTATACCCCAAATGATGTCAATCGTAGACACAATATTAGACGCTCAAAAAGCAAGAGGCCTTGAAACAGAAGGGTCATTTACTAAAAGAGCAAAAGCTTTTATACCTCTTATAGGACCTGCTGTTTTAAATTCACTTATCTCAACAAAAGAAAGGGCAATGGCACTAGAGGTGAGAGGATTTAATTCAAAGAAGAAAAAAACTTTTTTAAATGAAGTACCCTATAACAAGTATTCAAACGTTTTGCAAGTGGCGTTAATTGCAATATTAGTATTTTCTATTATTTGGAGGATAATATCATGGTAAATTTAGTTGTGGAACATTTAAAATATAGATATCCTTTAGGTAATGAATTAGCTTTAGAGGATATAAGTTTTGAAGTAAAAAAAGGAGAATTTATAGGTATAATAGGTGAAAATGGTTCAGGTAAATCTACCCTTTGCCAAGCTATTGTTGGATTAGTTCCCAATTTTTATAAAGGTGCCTATGGTGGTAAAGTATTAGTAAAGGAAATTGAAGTAGCACAATCAGATGTATCAGAAATATCTTCCTATGTAGGAATTGTCTTTCAGAATCCTTTTACTCAAATTACGGGCTCTAAATTAACTGTATACGAAGAAGTCGCTTTTGGTCTAGAAAATTTGGGTATTCCAAGAGAAGAAATGATAAAACGCATAGAAGAATCTTTAAAACTTCTTCGGTTATTTGAATATCGTCATTTTAATCCTTTTGAATTATCAGGAGGACAAATGCAAAGACTTGCTATCGCAAGTGTCATAGCAATGAAACCTGATATACTTGTATTAGACGAACCTACTTCTCAACTTGACCCACAAGGTTCAGAAGAAGTTTTTCAAGCAATACAGGACCTTGCAAAAAATGGAATGACTATAATAATAGCTGAACATAAAATTGAAAAAATTGCTTCATACGCAGATAAAATTATTTTGCTCCACAAAGGAAAGCTCGTTGATTTCGATACTCCAGAGAAAATTTTTTCAAGAGAGGACATTGAAGAATATGGAATTGTACCTCCTGTTTATACGCGCATATGCAAAAGTCTTAACGTAAAAAATGAAGCAGGTTTTTATCCTGTGACTTTGGAACAAGTTTATTATGAGCTGGTGAAAGTCTATGGATGAGGTCATAAGAGTACAAAATCTTTCTTTTGCATACAAACAGGATTATGAAGTCTTAAAAAATATATCCTTAGTCTTTGATAAAAAAAGTACGGCAATAATTGGCCAAAATGGGGCTGGTAAAACCACTTTCGTAAAACTTTTAAAGGGTCTTTTAAAACCGACAAGTGGTGAAATATATATAAAAGGATATAATACAAAAGAGGTAAGCACAGCATTTTTATCAAAATATATAGGGCTTGTCTTTCAAAATCCTAATGATCAAATTTTTAAAAATACAGTTCTTGAAGAAGTTATGTTTGGTCCTCTTAATATATTAAAAGATAAAAAACAAGCTCAAGAAAATGCTATAAAAGCTTTAGAAATGGTTGGATTACAGGATAAAATGCATATTCATCCTTACGACTTGGGACTTTCTGATAGAAAACTTGTAAGTATAGCTTCTATAGTATCTATGGACCCAGACATCATTATCCTTGATGAACCTACAATTGCACAGGACCATAAAGGAAATACCATAATAAAAAATGTAATTAAAGAATTAAAAGAAAAGGGGAAATTAGTAATAACTATTACACACGATATGGATTTTGTAGCCGAAATATTTGAAAGGACTATTGTATTAAATGAAGGCATTATTCTCCTTGATGGCAATACCCGTGAAGTTTTTTCCCAACAAGAAATACTCAAAAAAGCTTACCTTGAACTTCCCCATGTTGCACAACTTGCAAAAAAATTAGGCATTAAACAAACTCTCTTAACAGAACAAGAATTGATAAATTTTTTAAAACATAATAAACTCAACAATTAGATGAGGGAGCACTCCAAATTGCTCCCTTGTTTTAATCCTTTAACTTATCAAAAAATCTTTAAGAAAATATCTTCCAATCACATAAAATACTATATAAAATTTTTCAGTTATGTTAAAATGTTATTAAAGGGGGAACAAAAAGTGTTTAATTTAAAGAAAATTTTGTTATTTACAATCTTGCTAATTTTTGTAATAATGCCACTTTCTTCTTTAAAAGCAGCCCCACTCCAAAGCCCCGTCTATGTACTATCCATTGATGGCCCCATTGTACCAGTTGTCGCAGATTACATTGAAAATGGCTTTAATGAAGCAGAAAAAAGTGGTGCAAGTTGTATAGTCATAGAACTTTCTACTCCTGGCGGTTTATATTCTACTACTCAAAAAATCGTCACAAAAATACTAAACTCTCCTATTCCTGTTGTAGTATATGTCTCCCCCGCGGGAGCCTGGGCAGGTTCTGCTGGTACTTTCATAACACTTTCAGCAAATGTCGCTGCAATGGCTCCTGGAAGTAGAATAGGCGCTGCCCATCCTGTGTCAATGGAAGACGACACTGCTTTATCAGATGTACAAAAGCAAAAAATCACTCATGACGCTGCTGCTTGGATAAGAAGCATCGCAGAAAACAGGGGGAGAGACCCCAAAAATGCTGAAATGGCAGTTATTGAAAGCAAATCTTTTACTGACACAGAAGCATTAAATGCCCATTTAATCGATTTTAAAGCTACTAATTTAAATGACCTTCTAAAAAAAATAAACGGCCTTACAGTCAAAAATTTTGACGGCACAACTACAACTTTGCAAACAGATGGTCCAATCAAATACTTCCCAATGTCTTCAGCTCAAAAATTTCTCTTTGCAATAAGCGATCCAAATATTGCTTATCTTCTCATGAGCGCTGGTATCTTGGGCATTGTATTGGAGCTTTATCATCCTGGAGCTATCTTTCCCGGTGTAGCAGGAGGAATAAGCTTACTTTTAGGCCTTTACACACTTGGAACATTAAATGCTCAATTAAGTGGAATGCTTCTTGTCATATTAGGGCTTGTGCTTTTGGCATCTGAGGCGTTTGTTGTAAGCCATGGCATTTTAGCAGTGGGCGGTATAACTTCCTTCGTACTTGGCTCTTTAATGTTATTTAGTGGAAACCAAATGGGACTCACTATTAACAAAGGAGTAATTTTCGCAACAGCCTTTTTCATGGCAGCTTTTATTTCTTTCCTGTTAGCTGCTGTTATAAAAGCTCAAAAGAGAAAAGTAGTCACAGGAGTAGAAGGTTTAATTGGTGAAATAGGTATTGCAGTAAGTGATATTAATCCAAATGGCATAGTCTTGGTAGAAGGAGAAAGGTGGCAAGCAGAATCTAAAGAGTATATTGCAAAAGGCGAAAAGGTCGTCATTACAGCAGTAGAGGGTTTAACAGTTAAAGTTGAAAAAATAAAAGAGGGAGGCAGTAAAAAAAATGATTGAGAGTTTTGCTTTTTTGTTTACTTTATTGATAATCCTAATAAGTTTAATTTCTGCATCTATTAGAATAGTTCAAGAATACGAAAGAGGTGTAATCTTCCGTTTGGGGCGCTATGTAGGTGTTAGAGGGCCTGGGATATTCTTTTTAATACCTTTAATTGAGAGAATGCAAAAAGTAGATTTAAGAGTTGTTACAATGGAAGTTCCCACTCAAGAAGCCATCACGAAAGATAACGTGACAATAAAAGTCAATGCTGTAGTATATTTTAGGGTAGTAGACCCAGCAAATGCAGTTATAAAAGTATTAGACCACATAAGAGCAACATCACAATTGGCACAGACCACATTAAGAAGCGTCTTAGGCCAATCTGATTTGGATGAACTTTTATCCCATAGAGATGAGATAAATAAAAGGCTTCGCGAAATTATAGACGAAGGAACAGAGCCATGGGGCGTAAAAGTAAACCTTGTTGAAATAAGAGACGTAGAATTGCCTCAAACCATGCAGAGAGCAATGGCAGCACAGGCAGAAGCAGAAAGAGAACGCCGTGCAAAAATAATAAGCGCTGACGGTGAATATCAGGCTGCAGCAAAACTTGCAGATGCTGCCAGAATCATATCTTCTGAACCTGTATCATTGCAACTTAGATATTTACAAACCTTAAGAGAAATAGCTAATGACAGGTCAAATATTGTAGTGTTTCCAATGTCACTGGATATATTGCAACAATTTTTCTCTCAGGGCCAAAAACAAAATAAGATAGAATAAAGCTGCTGGAACAAGCAGCTTTATTCTATTAATTTTCTTAATTCTCCCACATTTCTTGGTGCCTTATTCTTTTTTACTATTCCTTTCTCTTTTAAAATCTCATATAATTCCAAAATAATTGGCTTTCTCAGGTCCTTTGTATATAAGTTTTTATCGCTAAATATAGTTTCAGGAAATCCTTCTTTAATTTCTTCCATCTTTCATGACATATATATAATCATAATCAGTCCAAGAGTATGCAAAATCTACATCATGAGTAGACACCGCAATAGACATAGGGACGGTTCTTCTGTCTATTTTTACTTGACTAATTTTCAGACAAGGGAACCGTCCCCTTGTCTATTGGCAACAATTCCAGCAGCCATGACAAATACAAGCCCATCGTATTTTTTAAAAACTTTATGGACAAAAGGAATAAATTCTTCCTCTATCGTAAGGTCTTCAGGTGATGCGTACTTATCTTTTACGTACACGTCACCACCTAATTTTTCTCTAATCTGCTTTGCTATTTTTGAACCGTTTTTTGTAAGAGCAATTACAGCCAAATTCATAAATCTTTCCTCTCCCTAAAACCATGAGAAAATTCTTTATCGTAAAGCCTTGAATAAGCTTCCACATCCTTTAAAAAATCCCCTACCAATATCATAGACGTCCTCTTTATTCCTTTTTCTTTAACTTTTTGGGATATGTCTTTTAAAGTGCCCAGTACAATCTGCTGGTCTTCCCATGTGGCTTTGTAGATAACAGCCACTGGAGTAGAATCCTCATATCCTTCTTTTAGCTCTGAGACCACTCTTTCTATTTCATGGACACTTAAAAATATATTGCCATTGTAGCCTTGTGCCTCGACAGATGCCTTAATTTTTCTAACTCAGGAACTTTTGTCTTGCCCTCTACGCGGGTTAAAATGATGGTTTGAGTAAGTTCTGGTACAGTTAATTCTTTTTTTAAAACCGCTGCAGCCGCCAAAAAAGAACTAATTCCTGGAATTATTTCATACTCTATATTTCGCTGTTAAGCTCCACTACCTGTTCGTGAATAGCCCCATAAATTGAAGAGTCTACCGTATGAAGCCTCGCAATATCCTTATTTTCTCTATCTGCTTTCACTATCACTTCAGCTATCTCTTCTAATGTCATTGAAGCACTGTTACAAATTTCTGTACCATCTTTAGCATACTTCAATATCTCTTCACTTACCAAAGACCCTGCATATATGATGACATCACAGGAAGACAAAATTTTCATCCCTTTAACAGTTATAAGTTCTGGATCTCCTGGACCTGCCCCGATAAAGTACACCATCTCATTTCACCTTCTTAGCAATAATCAAAGACAAATAATCTATCTTTTTACTCAAATATTCTTCAAGGTCATAGCAAATTTTTCATTATCATGGCCACACCTTATGACAAGATACCCTTTAAATCCCTTCTCTTTGAGGAGTTTTACAATATCATCATAATTTCTTGAAACCTTCATCAAAACTACACTGTCAAACAAATCTAAAATCTTTCCAATCTCTTGTATATCATGGGAAGAGATAACTGTAAAATTTTGACTGCCTTCAGCAATTGGAATATTAAGCCGAGAGGCTGCAGCAGAATAAGAGCTGACTCCTGGAATTGTCTCTACTTCATTCCCTTCTAATTCTTTTAAAAGGTATATGTAAGTACTGTAAATCATGGGATCTCCTATCGTTATAAAGCTACATCTTCCCCTGCTTCCAGAAAATCCTTAATTTTTCTGGCATTCTCCTGCCATTTCATTTTGAGTGTTCCTTTGAATAGATCATGGGAAAATTCATAAATACGACTTTTCCCTTTATGTAGGACTTTGCGATATCGTAGGCAATGCTCCCCTCCCCTTTCCCCGAAGGAGCCACCACTATCTGAACTTTTTGAAGTATCTCTACAGCCTTTAAAGTAATAAGATTTTTTTCACCTGGTCCTACGCCTATTCCGTAAAACTTAGCCATTCTATCCCTCTTTTTGTGCAGTTATTATGTATATAGGATTTCTCGCTATCATCATTGTCTTTTCTCCCGCCTTTTTAGAGACAGAAATATTTACATTTACAACTTCCAAGCCGTAATCTTTTTTTGTAAAATAACTACTGGCTATATAGGCAGTTTCCAATGTAATGGCGTTTATTACTACAATCTCTTTTTCTTTTAATCTTTTATCTACCGCCTCAAAAATCTCTTCTGCCTTATCTCCTGTACCGCCAATAAACACTCTGTCAGGAGAGGGTAAATCAAATAAGACATCAGGGGCTTTTCCTTTTAGCACCACTATATTTTTTACTCCAAATTTCTTTATAAGACACTGGGACTAGTGGTGGGACTAGTGGGGACGGTTCCTTTTGTCTGTCCCTAGTGGTTTTTTTATTTTATCATAGATGCTAATTCATCTATTTTTCTTAATAGCTAAATTCCCTTTTATAATAATGAAAAATATATATAAACCATAAGTTCAACAAATTCAATAACTGCCCCTAAGGTGTCTCCTGTCATTCCGCCTATTCTTTTAGAAATGTATTTTGACATAAGGTATGTAAAGATAAGAGAAATCGCAGTAAGTTCAAAGAAATTTCTCAAAGGCATTACAAAATGGCTTATTACTACAGAAATCACAAAGGCAATTGTAAATTCTTTTAGACCCGCCTTTTCAAGCAGTAGCCCGCCTAATCCTTTTCCACCTCTTGCAGATTTGCTAATTGCAATTGAAAAGACAACAGATAATCTAGCAACGACAGGTGACATTAAAAGAGCCGAAAATACAATGCTTTGTTTTATACTGCTTAAAAATAAGATTTTCAATATCACCATAAAAACTAAAACCAAAACTCCATTCGTCCCAAGTCTTGAGTCTTTCATTATTTCAAGTATTTTATCTCTGCCTTTGTTGCTAAAAAGCCCATCGAAAGTATCAGCAAGCCCATCTATGTGCATTCCCCTTGTGAGGATGTAAGAAAGAGCGACAAGTAATGTCATGATAATTTCCCGGGAAAATAAATCTTTTAAAAGAAGGTGGGAAATAAACAAAATACTGCCTATTAAAAGACCAACTAAAGGAAGATAAGAAGCTATTTTATAAATTTTATTTTCCTCAATGTCAATATTTATTGGTATTGGAATGCCAGTCATAAACTGTATAGAAAGTATTAAAACTTTAAGCTCTCCCATAAAATTACCCCTTTATCTTAACAGGAATGCCTGATATCATAAGGTAAACCTCATCTGAAGCATCAGCCATCTTTTTGTTCATCCTTCCTGCTATGTCTCTGAAAATCCTCCCTAATTTATATTCAGGCACCAGTCCCATCCCCACTTCATTTGTCACAAGTATTATTTCTTTGTCACTTTTAGAGGCCTTTAATATCTTATCTACCTCTTTACTTATCCTCTTTTCTATTTCCTCCACCTCTTGAGAAGTTGAATCCTCCCAGGTTAAATCGACTTCCATTAGTAAGTTGGTAATCATAACTGTTAAGCAGTCAATCAGCACAACTTTCCTGTCGTTTTTTAAAATCTCTTCATCAAGGTTTTTATAAACCTCTTTTGTCTCCCAAGAAGAAGGTCTTCTCTCTCTATGCCTTCTTATCCTTTCTTTCATCTCTTCGTCAAAGGGAATAGAAGTTGCTACATACAAAACTCCCTCTCTTCCCTTTTCATAAGCCAGCTTTTCGGCAAATTCGCTTTTCCCAGACCTGGCACCACCTGTTACCATAATTAATCCCATCAGACTACAACCCTTTCTTTATCTTCACTAATTTCTTCATATGTTATCTCTCGTAAAGCATTTAGAAGTTTTTCGTTGTCCTCATGCTTTTTAACAGCCACCCTAAAAAACCTCTTGTCAAGATATCTAAAATTAGATGCATCTCTTATTAAAATTCCTCTTTCCAAAAGCTTTTTCTTTATGTCGTCAACAATTCCTGTCTTTAATTTGAGAAGTATAAAATTTACTTTTGTATCAAATGCCACTAAATAATCTATTTTTCTCAATGAAAACAGCATATGCTCTATCTCTGCATTTACATATTCTCTGGTCTTTTCTATATACTCTCTGTCTTTAAAGAGCCATCTTCCTACAGCTTCTGCAAAGGTATTTACTGTCCAGGGCTCTTTGTATTCCTCTAGTTTCTGTATTAAAGAAGGACTTCCAATTCCATACCCCAACCTTATTCCCGGCATTCCAAAAAACTTTGTGACAGCCCTTACTACAAATAGCTTGTTGTGCTTTTTGACAAGGGGTAAGGCTTCATATTTTTTGTAATCCTTCACAAACTCTATAAATGCTTCGTCTATGAGAACAGGGATATCCAAAATCTCAGCTTTTTTAAGCAAAATCCCTATCTCTTCCCTTATCACTCCTTGCCCTGTGGGATTATTGGGATTGCCAAGTATTAAAGCATCTGCTTCTTCTATTTGAGAAAGAAGTTTTGCAAAGTTTAACTTAAAACCTTCTTCTTCCTCCAACCTAAAATATACAGGCTCTCCACCGTTTAATTTAACTGTCCTTTCATACTCTAAAAAAGAAGGAGAAGGAATGAGAGGTTTTTTTATTTTAAAAGCCCTGACAAAAAGGTGTATCAGTTCTGCCGCACCATTTCCTACAATTATATTTTCTTTTCCATATCCCACATACTCAACTATGGCATCTTTTAACTTTCTATACTGCACATCGGGATATTTAGTTAAATCTACTTTTTTTACCGCTTCCCAAATCCATTCCGGAGCCCCAAGGGGATTTATATTGGAGCTAAAATCAAGTATATCTTCTCTGTAGTCATATATATTTCCTCCATGTTCATAAGGCTTCATTTTATCACCTTCTTTCCAACCATACTAATCTTTACGCAGTCCTTCCTACATACATCACCGGCTTATCTATAAAGCTTCTTATAAGCTCTTCATTTTCTTCTTCATATACCACAAGACAGCAAGTAGCTGGTCCTGCTGATTTTGTCAAATCTAACGGGGCAGAAAAATCAGTATCAATTTTAAGTCCTGATACCTCTTGTAAGATAGAAAGTTCATATCCTATACCTTTTGAACCAACAGGTATTGCTTCTACTATCTCTTTTGATTGAGAAATTTTTATATAGTCTTTTAATGTGAGGATATCTTTTGCCCTTAACACTTCACTTCCAACTCGAGGATATCCCAAAAGAGATACATGCATTCCCTTTTTCACTTTTTTTATCTTCAAATCTTCAATCCTCACCCTTGCAATCACTGTAATTCCTATTCCTGTCATGGAAGTAGGAAAATTTTCTTCTGTACTTCCTGTCAAAACCACATCTAAAAGCCCATTTTCTTCAAGCTCCTTTTTTATGCCCTTTAAAATTTTTTCTCCTGTGGGATTCATTTCAACAGAAAGAGTGTCTGAAATTACAACAGGCTTTGCACCTACGCACAAAACCTCTGAAAGAGCAACTTTTACTGTAGTCCGCCCTACAATCTCCTCATCAACTTTTAACATGTCATTTTCTTTACTGCCTATTGCTCCGAGGCTGTCACAAGATATAACAAAGGCTACATCTTTTTCATAGATTATGACTAAATCCCTATATCTTTCTACCACTTTTTTTATTACTCCTTTTTAGATAACGCTTTATATACAAAGGCTGCAAGTAATATATTGACAAATGAAGCAACTGTCAAAGGCACTACCCATGCTGCAAAAAATCCCCATCCAAACATAGGTACAAACAATAAAGTTGCAAAAGGACCATTCAAAATAGTAGTGAGAATTACAGCGAGGTATATATTAAATCTTTTATAAAAAACTCTAAAAAGATAAGCATATACTGCCATTTGAAGAGCTATGTACAGGTGATTTACAACTCCCAAAGGAAAGCCAGAGGTTACAGCTGTCAATAAGTGTCCCAAGCTTATCACAATTGCTCCATACCAGCTTCCCAAGTATAAAGCTGCAAAATAGCCTGGCATTGAGTCAAAAGCAACAGTATTAAAAACCTTTATCAATGCTCCTACTGCACTTAAAGCTATTAACATAGCGACAAGAGTAAGTGTCTTTACATCTTTTAGTGATGTTGCTTTTTCCTTCATATCAATCTCCTCCTTTTAAATTAAGTGACGTATTAAAATATCAATTAGATAAAATATCAGAAGACCTATGAAAGAGGTCATATACATTATCCTTATGCTCTCCCTTATATGCCTTAGAGAAATTTTTTGTTTCTTATCCCCTAATGTAGGCTTAATCACAGGCTTTCCAAAGTAGTAATTTAGCCCTCCTAACTGTATTCCCAACGCTCCAGCAACAGCAGCCTCCCCATGAGCGCTGTTTGGGCTGTCATGTTTCAATCTGTCTCTTAAGAAGACCTTCCAGCTATTTTTGTAGTCATACCTTAAAACGTAAGAAGAGATAATTACTAAAAAACCTGTTATTCTTGCAGGTATAAAATTTAATACATCATCCAATTTTGCAGAAACAAAACCCAAGTCCTTGTATTTCTCATTTTTATACCCCACCATAGAGTCCAAGGTACTGGCTGCCTTATAAAACATTGCCAAAGGTGCCCCGCCTATAAAGGCATAAAACATAGGTGCTATTATTCCATCTGATATGTTTTCTGAAACTGTCTCTATCACACCCCTTATTATGTCTTCCTCCTCCAATTTGTCTGTATCCCTGCTTACTATAAAGGAAAGACTTTTTCTTGCCTCAATTATATTGCCCTCTCTCAATGGCTTAAAAACTCTATTTGCAGCCTTTGAAAGGTCTTTTGTTGCAAGTGAGGTATATATTATTAGAACTTCCAATAAATACTTTAGATATATATGTACCATTCCTGCCAGATAAAGTATCAAATAAGTCAGTATATAAACCATGCTGACTGTAAAAAGGCAAAGTATGAATCCTGCAATTTTTAAAGTCTCTTTATCCTTTGCATACTTTCTCAGTATTTTCTCCTGCTTCTGTATCATCCACCCTATAATCCTTACAGGATGTGGATACCCTTCAGGGTCCCCAAAAGTTAAATCCAAAAAATACGCAAGTACTACCTTCATCAATCTCTATACCTCTCCATAATTTCATAAATCCTATTTATGTTAACAGATTCTCTTACAACATCAGCAAGCCTATCATACTGTCTTTCTTTAAATTCTCTATAATCGATAATTTTTTCTATAGGAGAAAGCCCTTTTAACTTTCTTACAATATTTACAAATTCTCTGGTAAAATTTCTGTTTTCAAAAATTCCATGTATATAAGTGCCAAATACTTTGCCATCTTCACTTACACATCCATCATAAACTTCAACTTTTTCTTTGTTTCTATGGAGAATTACTGAAAAAGACTTACAATTTCCCACACTGTAACTTCTGCCCATGTGTATTTCATAGCCTTCTATAGAAATACCTTGAAGGGGAGATAATATTGAAGGCAAATCATTTCCTACTACAGCCTTAACTTGAGTTGTAGTTTTTTCTTTCTCAATGACAGTCTCTATATCTAAAAGTTCCAATCCTTCAATTTCTGAAGTTGCGCTTTCAATGTGATGAGGGTCTTTTATAGCTTTCCCTAACATCTGATACCCACCGCATATTCCTACTATGAATTTGCCTTTTTCTCTTAAGCTTAAAATTTCTATATCTAATCCGTACTGCCTTAGAGTTTTTAAATCTTCTATTGTGTTTTTTGTACCCGGTATTATTAAAACATCACAATTTCTTATCCTTTCACCTCTGTTTACATACCTTATTTTTACTCCGGGAATTTTGGCAAGAGGGTCAAAGTCAGTGAAATTTGATATGTGGGGAAGATTTATTATTGCAATATCTATTTCCCCCTGCTCACCTTTTACATAAAATTTATCCGTTGCTCCATCCTCTTCATCGATGTGTACATCTAGATAGGGTACTACCCCTAAAACCTCTTTATGTATTATGTCTTCTAACATTTTTAATCCCGGTTTTAATATTTCTATATCTCCTCTAAATTTGTTTATAATGACTCCCTCAACACGATTTCTCTCCTTCTCCTCAAGAAGGAGTAAAGTCCCTGCTATTGCGGCAAACACTCCTCCTTTGTCAATATCCCCAACAAGAAGGACTGGTACATTTACCAATTCTGCCAAACCCATATTAACGATGTCTCTCTCTTTTAAATTTATCTCTGCAGGGCTTCCTGCTCCCTCTATAACGATTATGTCATTTTGACTTGCAAGAAAATCAAAGTTCTCTTTAATAATGTTTAAAAGCTTTGACCTAAACTGAAAATATTCCTCCGCTGACATATTTTTATGGACCTTTCCCCTTAGAATAACTTGACTCTTTTTATCGGAGCTGGGCTTTAAAAGTACTGGATTCATGTGATAAGAAGGTTTTATGCCTGCGGCTTCTGCCTGCATCGCCTGTGCTCGTCCTATTTCCAGCCCTTCCTCTGTTATGTACGAATTTAAAGCCATATTCTGTGATTTAAAAGGTGCAACTCTATATCCGTCTTGTTTAAAAATTCTACATAAAGCTGCCACTAATAAGCTCTTTCCCACAGAAGATGCCGTCCCTTGTATCATCAATTTAAGTGCCATACTATTTCCTCCCAAAGCAAAGCAGTTTTACATTCTTTGTCACCGCACTGAATTTGTAAAAAGCTAATTAAAAAATATACAAACTGTAAACGTGGAGGCGGCCACCCTGAGCCAAGGAGGGCGAATGTGGCCGGTACCCTGCCGTAACCTGAAAGTTGAGCTTTAGTTTAGTCGCTTGGTAGCTTTAAGCGACGATGTAAAATATTTCCCTATAGAACTTATTTTGTCAACAAACTGAATATATTCATGAATATGCTTCACACTTATCCACAAATCTCTTTACTGCCTCTTTATATGTGTATAAATTTATATGCACATAAGTTGCAAAACAATTTTTATACACAAATCCACACTGCCAGCTCTCTTCTCTCCCCGGTTTATGCACAACGTAGGAGGCATTTTGTGAAGACCCTTCTATTACTGAATGGTGAAACTCATGCCCTTTTAGCTTTTCTCCTTTCTTAAAAAGCGCATTGTCAGAAATCACTTCTGCTTCTACATATCCAAACCTTTGAAGTCTTTTTGTCATCACCACTTCAAAGTTATAAACTCCCACCATTTCAAAAGTATTGCCTTCCAAATCTTTTATAGCTTTAGAAAGGTACATAAGCCCCCCACATTCTGCATAAACAGGCATACCTTTTTTCACTGCCTCTTTTATAGAATTTAGCATCTTTTTGTTTTCACTCAACCTCATTTCAAAGACTTCTGGAAATCCTCCTCCAATGTACAAACCGCAAATCCCTTCAGGCAAATTTTCATCCTGAAGAGGACTGAAAGGTATAAGTTCGGCTCCCATCTCATTAAAAGTCTCCAAACTTTCTTTATAATAGAAATTAAAAGCTTCATCATAAGCATAGCCTATTTTTACTCCCTTACTTTTTTCTAATTTTTCTTCCTCTGTTCTTCCTAAATCAGGCAATTTTATAGTTAAGTTCATCATTTTTTCTATATCAATGTACTTTTTAATGTAACTGTATAATCTTTCAAATTTTTTATTTATCTCTCTTGCCTCATAAACAGGTAAAAGCCCTAAATGCCTTTCTGGCAGTTCAAGTTTCACATCCTTTGGAAGATATCCGAAAACCTCAATGCCCAAATCCCCCTTTATCGCCTCTTCCAAAAGGCTATAATGCCTTTCACTTCCAACTTTGTTGAGTATAACACCTTTTATTTTTACGTCCTTATCATAATTCATATATCCCATTATTAAAGCTGACACACTGGCTGCCATAGAGGAAGCATCTACTATCAAAACTACTGGCACATTGAGAATTTTTGCGATTTGGCTACTGCTCCCAAAAGACGTAGTGTCAATTCCATCGTATAATCCCATAACTCCTTCTATTATTGAAATATCCGCCTTTGAAGCATTTTTATAGAATAAATCTTTAAGATTCTCTTCACCCAACATGTACAAATCAAGGTTGCAAGAGAAATTCCCCGTAACGTATCTGTGATAGGCAGTGTCTATATAATCAGGACCAACTTTAAAAGGCTGGACTTTGTATTTTTTAGAAAGCACACCCATAAGGCCTAAACTTACAGTAGTCTTGCCTACTCCTGAATGGGTACCTGCTATCATAAATCCTCTAGACAACTTTAAGCTTCTCCTTTCCATTTAAAGAGGGAAAAATATAGGGAGTTCGTGTAAAAGGATTTTCAAAAATTTCAACCTCTATTGAAAAAGCCAATTTTATATTTTCAAAAGTCAAGACCTTCTTCGGATTACCCGAAACCATTATCTTCCCATCTTTCATTATGAAAATTTCATCGCAAAACTGAGAAGCAAGGTTAATATCATGTAGTACTGAAATTACAAGTATTCCTTTTAAAGTCAAATTCTTTACAAGAGAAAGTATTTCTATTTGATACTTTATATCAAGGTGAGAAACTGGCTCATCCATGAGTAAAATTTTTGGCTTTTGCGCTAAAGCCCTTGCAATATAGACTCTCTGCCTCTCCCCACCACTTAACTCCTTTATGTTTTTATCTCTAAACTGCCATGTATTTGTAATCTCCATCACTTCTCTTACAATATCCTTATCTTCTTTCCTCTCTGACTGAAACCTTTTAAGGTAAGGAATTCTTCCCATCATCACAATGTCATAACAGGTAAATTCAAAATCGTAAACCATATCTTGAGGCACATAGCCTATATATCTAGCCTTTTCTTTGATTGTAAAATCCTTTACATTTTTTTCTAATATGGCTACATCTCCTCTTTTAGGCTTCAAATATCCGGATATATTTTTTAAAAGAGTGGTCTTGCCACTTCCATTTGCCCCTATTATTCCTAGCATTATGCTCTTATCTACACTAAAACTTATTCCCTTTAAAACTTCTTTTTCCCCATAAGAAAAATACAAATTGTCTACTTTCAAGATAGACATAATATCACATTCCTTCACTTTTTTGTTTGCTCCTTATAAGAAGATAGAGGAAAAAAGGCCCTCCAAATGTCGCAGTAATTATGCCAATAGGAATTTCCATGGGCTTTAAAATAATGCGAGCCAATAAATCTGCAAAAGTCAAAAAGGTAGCTCCTGCTATTGCACTAAAAGGCACCAAAACTCTGTTGTCAGGCCCTACAATAAGTCTTGATATATGAGGTACAATTAGTCCAACAAAACCTATGATTCCACCAACCGAAACAGCTGTAGCAGTAACTAAAGAACCTATGATGAGAATAATCTTCTTTACCAGTTCTGTATTTACTCCTAAGTGCTCAGCTACTTCTTCACCTGTCAATATAGCATTTACATCCCTTGAAAATACGTACATAACAAATGACCCAATCAATATAACAGGCACAGAATAAATAACCTGATTCCAACTTACAAGACCGAATCCTCCCATAGTCCAAAAAACTATTCTGGAAAACTGGTCATGATTTAAAATCATTAAAAGAGAAATAATCGCAGACATAAAAGCACTTATAGCTATGCCAGCCAATAACATTGTAGTCATTGAAACTCTTATGCCACTTTTTGATATAGTGTATACAAAAAACACAGTAATAAGCGAAGTTATAAAAGCCATAAAGCTAAGTCCAAATATCCCAAGCCCCAATATTATGGCAATTGTTGCACCAAAAGCTGCCCCTGAAGATATACCTAAAACATATGGGTCTGCCATGGGATTTCTCAAAAGCCCCTGAAAAAATGCTCCCACAACAGATAGACCCATTCCGACAAAAGCAGACTCAATAACCCTTGGCAACCTCAGAGAAAGAACTATTTTTCTGTTAATCTCACTGCCACTTCCTAAAAAAATATTTAAAATCTCCTGCAGGGGGATTTTTACCGCCCCTGCAGAAATTGATAAAAGCATTGTAAATACAAGTAAAAGAAATGTCAGAGTAAAATATATGCTTTTTCTTGCTTTCACTTTATTTAAATGCCTCCGGATGTAAGAATTTTGCTACTTCTTCAAGCCCTAAAACAATTCTATTAGAAGCTCTTGCAATTATGTCATCACTGCTTACAATGAATATTTTATCATTTTTAACAGCATTTGTATCTTTGTATCCTGCCATATTTTTAATGTCTTTCACATCTCCGGCATGGGGAGAAGTAATTATAACATCAGGATTTTTCTTGACTAACTCTTCTACACTGTATTGCGCCCAACCATTTACATCACTTGCAACATTTTTGCCACCAGCAAGGTTTATGAGCTCATCAATAAAAGTCCCTTTTCCAGCTGTCCAGTTTCCATCAAGAGAAACAAGATAAAATACGTTGACTTTTGGAAGGTTTTTGACTTTGTCGTTTATTTCTTTTATTTTGTCCTGTATTTCTTTAATTACTTCTTCTGCCTTTTTTCCATTCCCTGTTATTTGACCTATCAATTCTAGTGACTGATAAATTTGATCAATGTTTTTAGCTTCCAGCATCACAACGGGAATGCCCATTTTTTCCAAAGATTCCATTTGTTCTTTACCAGAAAGAGTGGAAGCAAATATTATATCAGGTTTTTGAGCAGTAATCGCTTCTACATTTGGTCCTTTAAATCCCCCCACTTTGGGTACATCCTTGACCTCAGGTGGGTAGTTATCAAAGTCCGTAACCCCTACAACTTTACTACCCGCTCCAACAGCATAAAGAAGTTCTGTAGTAGAAGGTGCAAGAGTGACTATCCTTTGCGGCTCTTTCTCAATAGTTACTTCTCTACCTAAAAAGTCTTTAATTTTTAATGGAAACTGAGTTTTTGCTGCTTCAGTAGTTGTCTGAGAAGTTTCTTGAGGTTTTGTAGCATTTTGAGTTGAACAAGCAGAGATTGAAAATATTAAAGCAAATACGACTAAAAACACAACTAATCCTTTAAATCTTTTCATAAGTACCCTCCTGTCTTAAATTTGTGGTGAATTTATTAAAAAAAGGCTACCCCTGCGGAGGTAGACCTTTTTTACCTACTTATAGGCACAGAAAGGCCGTTCAACCTTCCCTCCGAAGGTGAACTTCCAAAACAAAACCTTATGGCAGGTCTCCTGGCTTGCGATTCATCTTCCACCCAGCCTTCCCACCCGGCACTCAACTGAACGCAATTTCTCTCCCTCTTTTCCCCTTACTAACGCGCTCAGTTGAGTGCCAAGCAGTGGCACCTCAGGGTTTCATCCTCGCTCACAGTAGCGGGGGCTGCAGCGGATTCTCACCGCTTTCCCTTTTAACTTTATCAAGACCATAAGGTTTTTTATATTCATTTTATACATTCTTATTTTACATCTACCTAAAACTTAAGTCAATTAATTAAATTTCGATACCTACTCTAGCAGGAACTCCTTGCTTGTAGTAATGCTTTATTTCCTTCATTTCTGTAACTAAATCAGCCTTATCAATAATTGCTTGAGGAGCACTTCTGCCTGTTAGAATAAGTTCTACAGTCTCTGGCTTTTCATCGATAAGCCTAACTATTTCTTCAACGGTTAAAAGCCCTGAATGTATAGCTGCCATCACTTCATCCACAATTATAATGTCATACTGTCCACTTTTTACTGTCTCCAAAAGTTCATTATACTCTTCTTTTACCATTTGCTTAAGTTCCTCAAATTCTTCTTTTGTCATCTCCCAGGTAAATTTCTTTGATTCGGCAAAACGTCGTATTTCAAAATTTGGTTTTAAAAGTTCAGCTGTTTTTAACTCCCCTGTAGTCATTCCCTTTAAAAACTGAAACATTATAACCTTCATCCCTCTGCCTACCGCTCTAAAGGCTAATCCTAATGAAGCTGTGGTTTTCCCTTTTCCGTCCCCTGTATAAACTTGTACATAACCTTTTTTCATAATAATCTCTCCTTAAATTCATATTTTTACAGCAAAAGGGTAAGCTATTGACAAAATCTTTACACAGGAAATATTTTACAAAGGAGCAACTTGTTGACAACCCGGCACTCAAGTAAGAGAGTTTGATAAAGCAAAAAATAGAGAAGATAAACATACTTTGTCAACAAACAACAAAGGCCTACCCCTCAGGAGGTAGACCTTTGTTGCCATTATTGTAATAGACACAAAAAGGCCATTCTACCTTCCCTCCGAAGGCGAACTTCTAAAATCTTATGGCAGGTCTCCTGGCTCGCGATTCATCTTCCACCCTGCCTTCCCACCCGGCCATCTCTTGAGTGCCAAGCAGTGGCTTATTAGGGCTTCATCCTCGCTCACAGTAGCGGGGGCTGCAGCGGATTTTCACCGCTTTCCCTTTTAACTTCTCAAGACCATAAGATTTTTTGTATTCACTTGTACACCTATATTTTACATCTACTTATCATTTAAGTCAATTCCCTTATTCATGGCTATCTATTTACTTTGAAAAATATGTATCAAGTTTCTTATAATAGAGTCAAGGATATCTCCTCTCAGAGAACCAATGAACGATTCAATGCGCTCAACATCTACAGCATAATTAGCATGTATATTCTTTTGCTTTCTTCCTCACTGCATTATCTATAACTCCACCACCAATTTTTATCGATAATCTTATATTTTATTATAACCCTCACATAGAAAAAACTCAATAAAAATTAGTTTTCTGGTTTTGGTCCATAATACTGATAATAGTAAGCTTTTAACATGCCATTGTAAAGCTTTCTTTTTTTAGAAGCCTCTCTTCCAAAGAGTTTCTCAAATTTCTCATGGGAAGTAAGTATATAAAAAGACCATGTATCAAGCTTTTTGAAAATTTTCCCCATCTCTTTATAAAGTTTTTCTACTTCCTCCAATTCCCCCATCCTTTCACCATAAGGAGGATTGCATATTATAACACCATATTTATCATCTGTTTTTAAATCTTTTAATGGGATATTTTCAAAAGTTATGTATTTCTCTACACCAGCTTTACGCGCATTGTCTTTTGACAATTTGATGGCGTTTTCGTCAATGTCATATCCTTTTATGTTTAAAGTTATATCTTTTTTAATAGCACCAACTGCTTCTTCTCTCGCTTCTTTCCATAATTTATTTGATATTCTCCACCATTTTTCGGAAACAAATTGTCGTTTTAAACCTGGTGCGAGATTTATTCCAATCATAGCTGCCTCGATCGGAATCGTTCCAGAGCCACAAAAAGGGTCTATCAAAGGTCTATCCGGTTTCCAAAAGCTCAGCATTATCATAGCAGCAGCCAAAGTTTCTCTCAAAGGTGCTTCATTGGATATGACTCTATAGCCTCTTTTGTGTAAACCGTCGCCACTCGTGTCAATCATAAGTGTTACCTTGTCTTTCATTAATGAAAATTTTATTTTATAAGTTGCGCCGTTTTCTTCAAACCATTCTTTTTTGTATTTCTTCTTAAGCCTTTCCACAACAGCTTTTTTAACTATTGCTTGAGAGTCAGGCACGCTAAAAAGCTTGGATTTTATTGAATAACCCTCCACAGGAAACCTGCCATCTTCAGGTATCCAATCTTCCCAGGGAAGAGCCTTTGTACCTTCAAAAAGTTCTTCAAAAGTTGTGGCAGTAAATTCCCCTATTTTTACGTATATTCTCTCTGCCGTTCTAATCCAAAGGTTTGACCTGCATAAGGCCGCCTCATCGCCTGCAAAAGTGACTTTTCCATTCTCTACAGTGATATCTTGATACCCTAGCTCTTTCAGCTCTCTAGCAGTCACTGCCTCAACACCGAAAAGAGTAGTTGCTATAAACTCTATCTTTGACATACCCTATCTCCTTCTGTTTATAGTTTAAAAGCATTATTATTTCATTTATCGGCTGGCTCCTCCGCCTCCGGCAGAACCTCCGCCGAAGCCTCCCCCGCCGCCAAAACCTCCACCGCCGAAGCCACCACCTCTAAAGCCTCCAAATCCTCCTGAGCCAAAGCTTCCTGGACCCCACCAGTTTCTTCTTATATTTCTTCCTCCTCTTCCAAAGATAATAAATATTAAAATGAGTATAATCACTGCAGCAATATCTTCCCACGATATACCGTTATCATTGCTATTATTTGCATTGATGCTGTATTTAGAAGCATCCAGTCCTTGAAGGTCTATGTTGTATTCTTTTGCAACCCTTGAAGCCATAGCCATATAGCCTTCGTATATACCTTTTGAATATTCGCCTCTTGCCCAATTAGGCAATACAAAGTCATCCAAAATCCTTCCTGCTACAGAATCCGGTATTGCCCCTTCCAAGCCATAACCTACATCAATTCTCACTTTACCAGTTTGGCCTTTTAAAAGTCTATCTTTTACCACTAAAAGGAGAACACCGTTGTTTTTCTCCCTGTCTCCTATTCCCCACTTTCTAAAAAGGCTAAGAGAATATTCCTCTATTGGGTAATCTCCAATGCTGTCAACTGTAACAACTATTATTTGCGCCTTTGTGGCATCATCTAAAGCTTTCCCTATTCTTTCAATCTCCTCTATATCATTTTGGGACATGAGCCCCGCATAATCATATACATATCTAAACTGAATAGGTTTAGATGGAACATCAGGAGCACAAAAAGCTATGGAATTAAAAAATAACAGCAAAAAAGTAATTAAAAATAAGAAAACCCTCCTCTTCATTTTACTTCTCCTTTATTTGAAAAAATCTATTTTAGGCACAGTTTTTGCTGCTTCATCTGCTTTAAAATATTCTCTTTCCTTAAACCCAAACATATTGGCGATGATAGAGGTTGGAAAAGACCTTATCTTGGTGTTATAAGCTTGAACAGCATTGTTATAATCCATTCTCGCTACAGCTATTCTGTTTTCAGTTCCTGCTAGTTCATCGCTTAACTGCCTGAAATTTGCATCAGCTTTTAAATTAGGATAATTTTCTGCAATAGCTAGAAGCCTTCCCAATGCTGTATTTAATTCATCATTTGAAGCTGCTTTTTCAGCAACAGTGTTGGCACTTAAAAGTTTTTCTCTCGCTTTATTTACACTATCAAAAATCTCTTTTTCATGTGCTGCATATCCTTTAACAGTCTCTACTAAATTAGGAATTAAATCAGCCCTTCTTTGAAGCTGATTATCAATCTGACTCCATTTACTATTCACATTTTCGTCTAAAGCCACTAACTGATTATAAGTTCCATAAATTGTTCCAAATACTAATACAGCTATTACAGCCAAAACAATCAATGTAATAATTAACGGATTTTTCACTGTCATTCCCCTCTCACTATTTTTCTAAACACCTTCCATAGTACTATTATATACGATTTATTTGAGCAAAGTAAATCTCAGCTTGTTAACAAAGTCAAAAATTTTTAAACTTCGGCCCTGCCTCCCCCTTGGTCTCGCTAAGTTTTGTTGCCGCTTTGTCACAAGTCACACCGATTGCAAAATATCCTATTTTCGAAAGTTTGTCTACAGTCTAAAGTAAATCTAAATTTGTTTCAAATTTTTTATAATTTCTCTTAACTTTATTTCAAATTCTTTTACTTCATCATACTGGGGATAATAATTTCCATATCTTACTTTTTCGTAAAGAGCTGTAATTTCCCCCATTGCAGAATGCACAAAAGGAAAATCTTCCACCACTTTTTTATAAACATCTTCACTAGAATGGTTGCCTTTTACAAGAATTTTGTTTTCGTATAAGTGTTTTAAAAATCTTTTATAATAATACCTTACCCTTTCCCTTGAATCCCTATAAATTTTTACTCGCTCTCGAACATTTTCAGCTATTTTCTGCCTTATCCCTTTTAATCTTTTATATATTTGCAAATCCCCAATTTTTATATCAATCTCTTTTTCTTCTGTAAAATCTCTTTCATGCTTTTCTTTTTGTAGCCTTGTTATTGTTTTTATAATATACGCTATCAAAGCAATTATTATAACAACAGCTAATAAAGTAGCTATTCCATTTATCAGGTGGACAAGCCAAGCATAATCCTGAGGAATCTGCTCCTCAAACATATTTTCCTTACTATTATCTTGTTTTAAGGCTTCCTCCATCGCCTTTTTAAAAAATTCTTTATCTATTGGCAATAAGCTAAAAAGCTTTGACAACATTAAAAACAAACCATAAGCTAAATAAGAAGCGCCATAAACAAAAATTTTTACAATGCCTTCATATAAATAATGGTAGATAAATCCTCTCACAGCAGGAGAAGAAAGTAAAATCACAGTTAAAATTATAAGGCTTACTGCTACCCACTCAAAAGTCGAAACTCTTTTATTTGAGCTATTATCCGCGTATCTAAGATTTTTAACTTCCAAAAGCACAAAAATGCTCAAAAGAATATAAATAATGCTATATTGGGGAATTATCAATATATTTTCAGGAGGCATAAAATAGTTCGCAATATTTATGACAAATAGTCCTATTAACTGCTTATAAAATTGTTCTACATTTAACATATCATTAACGAAAATTCCTCTGTTTTTTACTCCTCTTGACCAAATATACAAAAACACAATGAATAGGGCCACCAGTTGATAATAATTTTCACTAATTATTGTACTCAATAAGACGCTAATTACAACACCTATAGTTAAATTCAATTGTTTATAAGATTTTTCGTTCATCTCAATTTCTGCATTGTTAAAAACCCCGCTTATTAAAGAAGCTAAAAGGATTATTCCAAAGGAAATACCTTTTTCTCTAATAAAAAGCCCATTTAATAGGGTGTAAATTAAAAATACCATCATGCCGTCTAAAACTGTCAAAAACGTCCTCACAAACTTTTCTCTATCCCACAGTTTCAAGTTGCTTCCCCTCTTCATTATAAAAGAATAACTTAATATTTGTTGGCAAATGACCAATTTCATTAGGCTTTATTGAAACAATTGAAATTTTTGTATTTCCTATGTCAGAAAGAGCATTTACAACTTTATCATCTACAAAAGGCGTTACAACCACTAAATCTGTGCCCCATGACAAATGATTTGTCATAAGCCTTAAAATTTCTTCCAGGTCATATCTCTTAAAAAAAGACAAACCCGCAAAAACCTCAAGAAGTTTTGAAATCTGAGATTCTCCTGCAGAAGGCTCTATAATACTGTAATCCCCCTCAAAAAGGCAGATAGCATTTGTAGAAAATCCAACAGGAATGCCTTTTTTTAATAAATCCACTGATAAAGAAGCTGCCACTTCCACTGCCTTTTCAAACTCTTGTAGGTCAATAGTCTTAAACAGATACCTGTGAAAATCAATGTTAAACAATATCATTATTTTTTTATCTGCTGTATAATCATATTTATTCACTTTTAATGTCTGATTTTTGGCAGTGACTTTCCAATTTATGTCTTTATAATTATCAGAAGAAGTATAATCTCTGATTCCACTTATCATAATAGGGTCTTCTATTATCCATCTTCTTACAAATACGTCTCCTTGAAGAGAATCAGCCACAACAAAAGAAATATTCAAATCTATTAGATTGGGGTAAACTACCAGTCGTGTATGAGCCAATATTTCACTTTCATATTCCTCACTGCCAAATAAATCGGTAGAAAAAACTTTAATAGGGTCAAAAAGATTGTACACTCCTCTTTTTATACCTACAATTTCAAATTTCCTTGTAATCCTCTGAAAAGGCATCATAGAAAGCACTGTAGTGTGAAAATACTTAACTTTATCATTATTTTCCACCATAGATGATTTTACCATTTGAAGTTCCACAGGAATCTTTTGCTGTAACTTCAAATAAGTAATAGGGAAAATTTTTTTATTTACAAGTGTAATCCTAAGCGTTGTTTTTTCCCCAGGGAAAATAGCTGGATTTTCAAATTTCCTTTCTATTTTCAAATCCTTAAAAATGTATTTTTTATAAAGATTAGCTTGCATGGCTAATACAAAAGCCACAACAAGAATAAACCACAAAGCATTCATTTTCAAAACCACCTAATTTTTATTTTTCAAGAGGGATTGGAACTTCTTCTAAGATTCTTTTCACTACATCTTCCGCATTTAAATTCTTAAGTTTACCTACCCCTTTCAAAATAATTCTGTGAGAAAGCACAAATGGCGTAATGTACCTTACATCGTCTGGTGTCACAAAATCTCTTCCTTTTATATAAGAATAAGCTTGGGAAGATTTATAAAGAGCCAATGTAGCCCTTGGGCTTGCTCCCAATTCTATCTCCCCATCTTCTCTTGTCCTTTCAATTATATCTAAAATATAATTGGCAACATCTTTTTCCACATACACATTGGTATACTCTTTTTGCATTTTTATTATATCCTCTTTGCTGCAGACTGGCTGAATATTCTCTAAGGGACTACCTTTATCAAAAAGGTCTATTATTCTCTGCTCTTCTTCTCTTTTAGGATATCCCATTTTTATTTTCATCAAAAACCTATCTATTTGAGCCTCGGGAAGAGGAAAAGTGCCGTAACTTTCTATAGGATTTTGCGTAGCAATAACAAAAAAGGGTTTGTCTAAAGGATAAGTCACACCATCTACAGTTACCTGTCTTTCTTCCATACATTCAAGAAGGCTGGATTGAGTCCTGGGTGTGGCCCTATTTATCTCATCAGCTAACAATATATTGGTAAACAAAGGGCCTTTTTTAAACTCAAATTCATTGAGTTTTTGATTGTAAACATTTATCCCTGTCAAATCGCTAGGAAGTAAATCGGGAGTAAATTGCACCCTCTTAAACTCACAACTAATAGATTTAGCTAATGCTTTGGCAATAGTAGTTTTACCAACACCTGGCACATCCTCTAAAAGAATATGCCCTGAAGAGATTAAGGCTGTAAGCATTAAATCGATAACTTCTCTTTTCCCTACTATCACTTTTTCAATGTTATTCCTTATGTCTTCTAATATTTTTGCATATTCCATCTTATCACCTTTTTCAAATAAAATTCTTACCTTATTTTTTATTATAGAAAACATTTTCTAAAATTTCAATAGTATATGTAAAAGTTAACATTTAATTTAAATTTATGCAAAGTTCCTATTGACTTTTTGGCTAAATTGTAATATCATCTTAATTAAGAAAGATTTATTACTTAATAAAGGGTTGTGATTAAAATGTATAAGCAAGAGGCAATGAAAAAATTAAAAGAGCACAATTACAAATTAACTCCTCAAAGGGAATTAATACTGGATATCATGTTAAATCAGCAGGGGTATCTTTCTGTGAGAGAAATCTATGAAAAAGTAAAAGAAGTTTTTCCTCAAGTAAGTATTGACACAGTTTATCGCAATTTAAGCCTTTTGAAAGATATAAATATTTTAAATGAAACGACAATTGGCAATAATATTATGTATGTAATGCGAAAAGAAATACACAACCATACCATGAGATGTTTAAAATGTGGCAAAATCTTTCAACTAAACATATGCCCTCTCGAACTTTGGATAAACCAGATAAAAGACTTTGAAATTGTAGACCACAAAATAGAAATCGTTGGTTATTGCAAAAATTGCAGAAACAATAAAAACTAACTGTAGGAGGTAATATTTATGAAAAAAACTTCAATCGCTATACTGCTTATCATGACTTTAATTTTAGGTATAACCTCTTGTGGCACAAAAACAGTAGAATCTTCAAAACCAGTAGTGTACGCATCTTTTTATCCAATTTATGACCTTGCATCAAAAATTGGTGGTGACAAAATAACAATAAGAACTATAATACCGCCAGGAGTCGAACCCCACGATTGGGAACCTACCACAAAAGACGTGGCTGAAATGACAAAGGCAAAAACTATCCTTTACTTAGGTTTGGGAATGGACTCCTGGATTGACAAAATAAAAACCAATGCTCCAAATGTAACATTTTATGAAGTATCAAAAGGCGTAACCCCAATTGTTGAAGGTAATCAAACAAATCCTCACATATGGCTTTCGCCAAAAGAAGCCTTGACAATGGCTAAAAACATAAATGAGGCTTTGCAAAAAAGTTTCCCTAATGATAAAGATTATTTTGAAAAAAATTATCAAACTTTAAAAACTACATTAGAGACTCTTGATAAAGAGTATACTGAGACTCTTTCACAGACAAAGCACAAAACCTTTATTGTATACCACAGTGCTTTTGATTATTTAGCAAGAGACTATGGCTTAAAGCAAGAAGCATTAGTAGGTTCAGATGAAGAAGCAGAGGTAAGCCCTGCTAGAATGACAGAAATTATAAATCTTATAAAAAGTGAAAATATAAAATACATTTTCACAGAACCCTTGACTTCTCCAAAGCCTATACAGACTATAGCAAAAGAAACAGGCGTACAAATTTTGCCTCTTAACACAATAGAAGGGCTTACTAAAAAAGAGATAAAGGAAAAAGAAGATTATATATCACTAATGAAGCAAAATCTCGAAAACTTAAAAAAAGCATTAAATGAATAATCAATATAGGGAGGTTAAGGAATACATGAAAAAAGTAGTAATCACCACTCTTTTAATTATTGCATTAGTATTAAATTTAACAGCTTGTAGCTCAAAAACTTCAGAAGCATCAAAACCATTAGTATACGCTTCTTTTTATCCGATTTATGATTTGACTTCTAAAATCGCTGGAGACAAAGTAGTAGTAAAAAATATAATTCCTTTTAATGTAAGCCCTCATGGCTGGGAACCTAGTGCAAAAGAAATGGCTAAAATAACAAAAGCAAATGCCATTTTGTACTTAGGAATGACAATGGAGGAACCATGGATCAATAAAGTAAAAGCCTCTGCCCCAAATACACAATTTTATGAAGTATCAAAAGGAATAGAACCTATTAAAAAAGGTAATACAATAAATCCCCATCCATGGCTTTCTCCAAAAGAAGCCTTAATCATAATCAAAAACATAAATGAGGCTCTACTAAAGATTGACCCCTCAAACAAAGATTACTTTGAAAAAAATTATCAAAATTTAAAAGCACAATTAGAAAACCTTGATAAGCAATATTCAGATGAATTATCAAAAGCAAGGCTTAAAACTTTTGTAGTTTTCCACAGTGCTTTTGCTTATGTTGCTCGCGATTATGAGCTAAATCAAGAATCTTTAGTAGGTATGAGTGATGAAGCAGAACCAAGCCCTGCTAGAATGAGTGAACTGGTAGATTTAATTAAAAAAGAAAGCATAAAATATGTATTTGCAGAAAGTCTCTCAGCAGCAAAACCAATGGAAGCAATTGCTCAGGAAAGTGGTGCTACACTTTTAAAACTTAATACAATAGGTACATTATCCCAAGAAGACATTGATAGAAAAGCTGATTTTCTTTCTTTAATGAAAGATAATTTAGGAAAACTAAAAAAAGCATTGGAGTAGATAAAAATGAAACAAATTGAACTTAAAAACGTAAATTTTGCTTATGATACTAAACAAGTACTTACAAATGTTTCACTAAAAATCAACAAAAGTGAATTTGTCGCAATCATTGGACCAAATGGTTCTGGAAAGAGCACTTTAATCAATATAATGGTGGGAAACCTTACACCTACTACAGGTGAAGTTTTATACGATGGAGTAAATTTGGAAAAAATAAAAAATAGGTCTTTTATAAGTTATGTACCCCAAAAGTCTTATTCTTTTAATGCCTCTTTTCCTGCCAGTGTAGAAGAAGTAGTATCAATGGGATTATACGCAAAGAAAGGAATATTTAAAAGACTTTCTAAAAAAGATTGGGAAGAAGTATATGAAGCTTTAAGAATTGTAGACATGCTCGATTATAAGCACAGTTTAATAGGAAGACTATCGGGAGGACAACTACAAAGGGTCTTCATAGCTCGCTCTTTAGTTGCAAAACCAGAAATACTTTTTTTGGATGAGCCTACAACAGGAATTGATGCAAAGTCTGAAAAGGCTTTATACGCTATCCTAGAAAAGCTGAACAAAGAAAAAGGTATAACTATAGTAATGGTAACCCATGACGTTTGGGCAATTACCAACAGGGTGTCAAGGATAATATGCATGAGTGAAGGTAAAATCAACGAAAAATGTGAAGCCGTCGACCTTACAGCAGGAGAATTAGCTGAAGTATATGGATATCCAGTAAAAATAGCAAAACATCATCACAATGGGAGTGTTAAAAATGATTGATATTTTTTCCTATGAATTTATGAGAAGAGCATTTATAGCCGGAAGCATTATTTCAATAATTGCACCTTTAACAGGTAGCTTTCTTGTCCTCAGACGGCTTTCACAAATAGGAGACACTCTTTCTCACGTTGCTTTAGCAGGAGTGGCAGCAGGTATTTTACTTGGAATAAATCCTACATTAGGTTCCATAATTGTAGTACTTTTAGCATCTTTTGGAATAGAAAGACTGAGGAAAACATATTTCAGGTATTCAGAAATATCAATAGCCATAGTAATGTCTGCAGGAATGGCAATTGCCATAATTCTTTTGAGTTTATCCCGTGGCGGTGCAGCCAACATAATGAATTATCTGTTTGGAAGTATTGTGTCTGTAACAAACACTGACGTCCTTTTGATTTCAACTCTCGGTATCGTTGTAGTGGCGTCAATTATGCTGCTGTACAAAGAGTTATTGTACATCACCTTCGATGAAGAAGCCGCAAAAATTTCAGGGATACCCGTAAGCTATATCAATTTCTTCTTTACAATACTAGTAGCTTTAACGGTTGCTCTCGCCATGAGAATTGTAGGTGCGCTTTTAGTCTCAGCCCTAATGGTAATACCGGCTGCCGCAAGTTTAAGAATCGCCAAAAGCTTTAAACAGACAGTATTTTATGCAATACTCTTTTCATTTATATCAGTTTTTTCAGGAATATTTTTATCCTTTTACTTAAACTTATCCCCCGGTGGAAGTATAGTTCTCGTCTCGCTTTTAATAATGGGACTCGTTTCATTAAAGAAGAGATAAACAAGGAGAAGAATTAAATTATAATCATCTCTTCTTCTCCTATTATTTTTTTATGCTTAAATCTAAATTCTTTTTTAATTTAGGTAAATATTATATGTTAAACTATTCTAAATATTATGACTAATGCTATAAAATCTTTTTTACAACTTAAATAAAATGTACTTTTTAAAAATCTTCATGGAGTTATTAATCTTATTGGAAAATCATTTGTATTATAAGCCATCGTAGTATCAACTCCATCCACTTTTACAATTGAAATTTGAATTCTTTGATTATTAAATATAATGTCTACATTTGATGTAATGTTAAAAACAGTCTGGTGATTGCCTGTTCCTGTTGTATTAATATCAATTGTTTGTGAACCAATAAGTGTTGAATTGCTTCCATCATCATTAACACGATACATTTCCACTTTAACCTGCGATGAAGAACCAGGACTATTTGTCCACAACATAAACTGCCATGTTCCTGCTTTATATGTCCCATTTATAACTGATGAATACCAATACTTTGGCGTTGTAGTGATAGTTGCCGTAGGTTGCCATCCTGTAACATAACTATTAGTTGTTTGCAAGTTCTCGCCACCAGGTGTTACGCCACTTGTTGTTTGATTAAATAAGAACCATGTTGTTTGAGGCAAATAAACGGTACTACCACCTGTTGTTCCATATACTTCAAATTCCCATAATGAATAGCCATATGGAGTACCACGCTCAGTACCATACATTCTTACATATCGTGTGTTTACCGGCGTAAACGTTATATCATTGACGCCACCAGTACCACTTGTAGTTGAATATACTGTCGTCCAATTAGTATTGTCTGTTGATACTTGAATCTGGAATGATTTTGCATATGCTGCTTCCCAGTAAAGTTTTACACGTGATACTGTATATACTGTACCTAAGTCGACTGCAATCCATTGGGGATCTGAAAATGCAGAGGACCATCGCGTAGACTGATTACCATCAAATGCATATGATGCTAAATAATTTGAATTCTCAATAGAGGAGGCAGTTGCTGGTTTATTTAAAGCAAGATTAGTTAAATTGTTGCCGCCGTTGCTTACTGCCAAAGTATTTGGCGCAACAGTCACAGCAGCTCCATCTGAAAAATTAACTATGATTGAGCTATCAGATGAATTATATACGACATATGTCTTTGTCCCATTTCTATTAAATACCTGATATAATGGAGTATTTGCTGTTACTGTCATGTCAGGAACTCCTAAGGTATTTAATGCATTCAACCATACATAGGTAAATGCTTTTGATTGGCCTGTTTCATTCGCTATTGAACTATTCCATTTGCTCAACGCTAAAGAAGGATTAGAAAGTGCCAAATACATATACCATATATCCTGCCAACATGGTGGTTCTGTTGTGCCAGCTTGTGTTAACATTTCATTGTAGTAGCTTTGAACATAATTTTTGTCCTTTGCAAGGTAAAAAGATCCACCAGTCATCGGCAAAAGCTCAATACCCCTGCTTTGCGCTGCAAAGTTAGCTGTTGAGCCTGCATCCCACCAAATTTCTGCGCAATATTTTCCACCCCAGATGAGTGATGCATAGTGCCAATTATATACTCCACTATGATCTATCACATCATTATATAGATCAAACACATAATTGTACATAGCTTCTGCTTCAGTTGTATACAGGTATATTCCCAAATCGCGGATTGCTGTTTGACCAGTTACTGTTCCCCATAAAATTATTGCCTGCCATGAATTCATTGCTTCAGAAAACGATTCTTGATTATTTCCATCTACAAAGTTCGCATGACCACTTGCCCATGAATGTCCCTCATATGGATCAAAATATCTTAAGAATGGAAATCTGGTATCTGTTCTTTCCCAATTTGCAATATCTTTTATAAGCAGGTTTACCATACCACCCCATTGACTCTGAGCTGCCCAATTTTTATCCACTAAAGCTATTTGTGCTGCTGCATTTATGAAATATCCATAATGGAAGTGATGATCATTTATTTGATCATTTGTGCCATAGCTTGGTGGATAACCAATCAATGTTCCCCACGTGTAATTATAATAGAAATATTTGGAATCTGATGTACCACTATAAGTAAACCAATCTTGTAGATTGTTTTTCAATGTAGAGATAGCATTATTCAAAACTGTTGTACTGTTATTCATCTTGGCAAGCTGGACAATAGAGGAAACTCTATTCTGTTCTTTTCCGTTCCAATAAGTGTCTGATGACGAAATAGTAATTGACTCACTATTTAGTAAGTAATTCAGGGTAGTTGAATCAGAACCATTTAGCGGCATAGTAGGTAATATACCGTAATATTTGTATTTGGTTGTGAAGCTTGTTCCTGATATTGTCTTCATTAGCCCTCTAACGGTATTATAGGTATATGGCAAATATGATAATGAATTATTTCGCCACTGATGAGGATAGAGGCAAATTATTGTATCTAAATTCGAACCTTCTTTTGCTGTTGTTGTAATTGTGAATGTTGTTGTAACTTCGCTTGTATTTGGAACATATGACCAGGATACTTGAGTGTTTGTAATAAATGCATAAGCTCTGTCCTTAAAATAACTTAATGTAGAAGTTGTATTGTCGGGTAGAACCGCAATTGAAAAATATGTCTTACCACTTGGCAAATTGCACGTCAGAGTTGTTGTACCAATACCACTCCACGTTGCTCCTGCTGGTGCAAATAATCCATAGCTTACTCCATTTATTGTTATACCTAAATACTGACTACTACTGTTACCATAGAAGACCGTAGGAACAGTAGGAAATACTATTTGAGGGTTTCCTGTTGGAAAATCAAAATAGATATAGGGGCTACCTTTTGTTATGGTTGCTTTTAAAACATTTGCTGACCCGCTTGTCAATACACCGTCAAATGACCAATCAGTAATTTTATCCGCGCGTGCATCTGTGTAACTACTATAATTGGAATTTTTTATTGTCATGTCAACTCTATGCTGCCACAAAACAAATCTCCCAGTATATCCGCCTGCTCCCTCTCCACTTTTCATCGGGGTACCTAATTCTAATCCATTTGCTGAAAATTTAACTGATAAAGGATGTGAATACATAGGCTCTGAATATTGTGTCCAAAGAATCGAACTTTCCCAGCTATTTGTTGGTATACCACCTGTTAAATTAGGTGTTTTATAAATTGTCGATTGTGGACCAACTTGTCCAGCTGGAAGAACATCAGTATAGCTTCCAACTCCTACAGCTATTGTGCTTGCATACCCATTTTGAGGACTAACACCAAACACACTCAACACCATTACTATAACTAATAAAACCCCCATAATTTTTTTACTGGTTCTCATTAAATAATTACCCCCTTTTTATTTTTGGATTTTTTAGGTTTTTGCAGAATCCCAAAATCCTGACAAATTAAGGGATTCTGCTATATATTTTTAAAGGAATTCCTCCACTTTTGTCGAATTTTATATAGAAAGCTAAACCCAATAGCGAAATGGAGGAAAACCCATGAAAATCAAAGGTAATTAAATTTTATCAGTTTAAAAATTATTAATTTTGTATTTATTAAAATAATTCTTTGAAATTATCGCAATATTTTTATTTAAAAAATACTACAACTTAGATTCAGTTTGTTGACCAACCATTATATTACAAACAGGCCTCCTGCTTTTATGCTTTGGTGCAGGTTCACGTAGCTAAGTCGTATCTATTTGCTCGTTTTGAACAACTTCCAAAATCGCTTTCTTCCTTTCATTACAAGCGATTCTTTTTTTGAGTTTAAGATAAATCTTTCAATTTAGTATATCTTTTAAGACTGCTCATGGGAAGCTGCTTTTCCAAAACTTCGCAAAGACACACTAAGATACTTCCGCAATGCACCTTGCGCATAAAAAACAGAGACCTTAAAATAGTTTGTCTACAGTCTATATCTAAGTTATAGTAACTAGTTACTATAACTTGGATTAAAGTATTGCTACTCAATCCTCTCTCTTTTTATTACCTCTTTATACCACCATGCACTATCTTTTAGTATTCTCTTTTGCGTCTCATAATCCACATAAACTATTCCAAATCTTTTTGAATATCCATGGGCCCATTCAAAATTGTCTAACAAAGACCATACAAAGTATCCTTTCAAATTGCCTCCTTCTTCTATGAACTTTGCTGCCGCTTTTAAATGTTCTTTAATGTATTCTATCCTTTCATCGTCGTGTACTCGTCCATCCTCTGTTACCTCATCTTTAAATGCCGCCCCATTCTCTGTGATATACATAGGCAGTTTTGTATATTCTCTATCTAGCCTTTTTAAAAGGTCATACAAAGACTCTGGGCTTATCTCCCATCCCATCTCTGTCTTTTTACCTGGCCCCGGTACATTCTCTGCTTTTAACATGGAATCTTCGTTGTATTTTACAATACTCCTTGTATAATAATTGACTCCAAGAAAATCTATTGGAACATTTATATTTTCTAAGTCCCCTTCTTTTATAAAATCGAATTTTCCTATTACTCCACTATACAATTCTATCATATCATCTGGATAATAGCCTTTGAATATAGTATCTAAAAACCATCTATTTGCAAAGCCATCAGCATACTGAGCTGCTAATTTGTCCTCTTCTTTTTCACTCGCAGGATATGCAGGGGTTAAGTTTAGTGTTATACCTATTTTACTCCCTTTTATATTCATTTCTCTAAAGACTTTTACTGCTTCTCCATGTGAAAGCAGTATATGATGGGCTGCTATCAAGGCCTCTCTCCAATCCTTATGGCCTGGCGCATGCTCCCCTATCCCATAGCTTAATATTGATGAACACCAAGGCTCGTTATGGGTTATCCATAAAGGTATCACATCCCCCAATTCCTCAAAAAGCTTTGATGCATATTCTACATACCATTTCACACTCTCTCTATTTAGCCATCCTCCGTTCTTTTCATACGCCCATTGAGGCAAATCCCAATGATAAATTGTCGCTACCGGTATTATATCTCTTTTTAAAAGCTCATCTACCAGTCGCTTGTAAAAATCCATCCCCTTTGGATTATACTTTCCTTCTTCGGGGAAAATTCTTGGCCATGCTATGGAAAATCTATAGGCTTTAACTCCTATTTCTTTCATTATCTGTACGTCTTCTTTATATCTGTGGTAATGATCACAAGCTACATCTCCTGTATGACCTTGATATGTTTTCCCTTCTGTCTTGGAAAATGTATCCCATATAGAAAGAGTTCTTCCATCTTCATTTACTGCTCCTTCTATTTGGTATGATGATGTAGCTACTCCCCAAGTAAAATCTTTTGGAAATTTTACCAATTCCATCACTCCTATTCTTTAATGATTTTTAGTATAATTTTTACATATTTGATATTAACTGGGTAATGTCAAAAATATCAACCCTTTTTAACTTACCTAAATGACTTACCTCATATTTTTTATCTGGCATCATATTTAAACAATTATCTGACAACTCCATATCATCCTCCGTTTCTATAAATACTCCAAAAGCAGGAACATCTGTTCTTAAAATTATTTTATTCTCCCTTACTTCATAATCAATTTTTGGCTTTGCTAAATCCAGATCTCTGAATTTGCCAAACACTTTATAATTCTCATAAACCGTATCATCAGTGATTATTTCTACATACACAACGCTATTCAATAACTCCCCGTTCTTTTCCACCGGCAGCGTACACCCTGGGATTGCTATAGGCATTTCTTTTACTCTATATCCAATATTAAAATCTTCAAAACTGTAATGGGCTATTTTTGTAACGTCATTTGCTATTAATCTAGCTTTTAGCTTTTTTTCTGCAAGTTCTTCGCCATTTAATTTGAAAACTTTTACGACAACTTCTACTTCTTTATCGTATGGCAAATCACTTATTCCATAAACTGTTACACCATTAACTTCCTCTTCTACATAAGGTAGAATTTCTGCATAAAATTTCTTTGAATAATAGTACAAAGCCTTTTTTCTCTTGTAATAATCTACTGCAGACCAACTTGCTACAGGCCAACAGTCATTAAGCTGCCAGTAAAGAGTACCTGCTGTTTTAAACTTCCTGGACCTCCAATGCTCAACTCCTGTCTTTATGGCCTCTGCTTGATTGAATTGACTCAAATAGACAAAGCTCTTAAGGTCCTTCGGAAATCCCAATCGCCTTACCATAAACCTTATTAGTCTTTCCATTCCCTCAACCATTTTATTGTGAGAAATCATTACTGGGCTTAATATCTTTCTATCTTCTGCCGCTGTATAAGATAAAACTGTCTTCCAGTCAGGCATTGCCTGGAAACCAAATTCACTTATAAACCTTCCATTGTCTTTCTTATACTCTTCATAGTCTACCCATCCACTCCACACATTCCACTGATGCCTATCGCCTTCAGTTTCACTATTTGGATCTTCTCCTCCATAAGGACTTGATACCCAATAAGGCCTTGACGGATCTAATTTTGCACACACTTTAGGTAATATTTCTTTATAAATGTAATTGCCCAAATATTTTGGATCTCCATTGTCCCACCAGGAATGGAATCCCCAATTGTTTTCATTATTCCCACACCACAATACAATTGAAGGATGATTCCTAAGACTTAATATGACTTTCTCTGCTTCTTCTTTTGCTAATTTTTGAAACCATTCAAGTTGGTCAGGGTATTGGGCACAGGCATACATAAAATCCTGCCATACCATTATGCCCATCTCATCGCATGCTTCGTAAAATGTCCTATCTTCGTATATCCCTCCTCCCCATATTCTTAACATGTTCATATTTGCATCTTTTGCAAATCTTATATATTCATAATAATCTTCCTTGGTTAATCTGGGTAATAAATTATCAGCTGGTATCCAATTGGCTCCTTTTGCAAAAACTTTTACTCCGTTTATTTCAAAAATGAAGCTTTCCCCTTCTTCATCTTTTTCCCTTATCAATCTAATCGTTCTTATCCCGCTTCTAAAACTTTTTTCATCTAATATTTCTGCACCTGAGAAAAGCCTTATTTTTATTTCATAAAGATGCTGGTCCCCTAAACCATTGGGATACCATAATTTAGGATTGTCTACTTTTATCCTCAGGTCTATTCTGTCCTTTTCAACTTTAGTTCTTGTTTTGATAATAGATATATCTTTTTCAATAAGCTCTACTTCCGCCTCAAAATCACCAGTTACATATCTTTCAATATCCGCGCTTACTACAACATAAGCCTTATCATTTTCAATTTTTTCTGTATAAAAATATGGATTTTTAATTTCTGCGTGTTTTACTAATCTTATATATACACCTCTCCAAAGACCAACCTGTACAATTCTTGGTCCCCAGTCCCATCCAAACGAATACTGGGCTTTCCTCACATAAGGCCTTCCACTGTCTCCCGACTATTCCAGTTTGACAGGACTTGTTTGTTCCATAGCCTTTATAGTTTTTGTTATGGAATCAAAGTACACTTCCAATACATTATTTCCATCTTTTACTATGTCTTTAATATCAAATTCATAAGGTATGAACATATTTTGTACTTTTCCTAAATGTATCCCATTTAAGTATATATCAGCAAAAGTATCTATTCCTTCAAAAACTAATTTTAATGCGTCATATTCATTTTTGTTTTTTGCATTAAAATCAAATTCTTTTTTGTATACCCATTCTTTTTCTTCTAATTTGTGAAATTTTATCTCATTCATTCGATAATAAGGATCTTCTATTTTCCCTAGTCTTATTAGATCCAACTGAACACATCCTGGAACTTCTCCTTCATACCACTCGCTAGCATTTGCTTCTCTAAAATGCCAGGTTCCATTCATTGAAATTCTCTTCTCCATAAAAATCACCTTTTTATATTTTTACACAAGCTACATAATGGTCTTCTTCCACTAACTTAAGTTTAGGCCTCATACAATTTACATCTGCCAATGAGCATCTATCTATATACTTACACAGCCCTTCTTTCCAGGCTGCGCGGGATTTATCAAAATCCTCAACGCTTATCCTGTCCTCTTCCCATTTTCTATCTAATTGCGGTATAGAATCTAAAAGCATTCTAGTATAAGGATGCATTGGATTGGAAAACACTTTTTCTATAGACCCTGATTCTACAACAGAGCCCTTGTACAAAACTACTATCTTATCGCTTATATAATAAGCCTGTGAAAGATCGTGGGTAACAAAGAGTATAGAAGCGCCTATCTCCTTCAAGCTCAGCAAAGCCTCCAATACATCTACTCGGGTTGAGGCATCCAACATACTTGTAATTTCATCTGCTACTAATACCTCTACATCCATCAGTAACGCTCTTGCTATTAATAATCTTTGAAGCTGTCCTCCACTCAATTGATGTATATACTTGTTTAATACATCTCCAGCATTCAATCCAACCTTTTTTAATACTTCTTCTACTCTATCATTCCATTCAGATATAGAAATTTCTTTTTTAAAAGATTGCCTCACCAATTTAAATATTCTATTTACTTTAAATATAGGATTAAAAGAGGAATATGGGTCTTGAAAAATTCCTTGAACTCTTGAGTAAAACTCCTTGTTATTTGATATGCTAAAGATATCCTTATCCTCAAGTAAAATTTGGCCACCACTTGGTTTTAGCAACTTTAACATCATTTTACCTATTGTAGACTTTCCACTGCCACTTTCACCCACTAAAGCTAAAATTTCTCCCCTGCCTATTTCAAAATTTACTTCATCTACTGCTGTTATTATGTTTTTACTAAGCAAAAGCCCTGAATTAAAAACCTTTGTAAGATCCTTTGCTTTGATCATAAATCCTTCACCTTCCAACAAGCCACATATTGGCCTTTATTGATTTCTGCAAGTGGTGGCTCTTCTAAACAGTTTTCATCTGCAAGAGGACACCTATCTCTAAATCTACATCCTGCTGGAGGATTTATAAGATTGGGAGGATGACCAGGAATACCCTCTAATTTTTCTTTTGTATGACGTATTCCTGCATTAGGCAATGATTTAATCAGAGCTTTTGTATAGGGATGCAAAGGATTCGCCATTATTTCTTCTGTCGGACCAATTTCCACCACTTTCCCTGCATACATTATAACTATCCTATCCGCTATTTGGTATAAAACTGCTATATCATGAGTAATAAATATAATTGAATTTACTATCTCCCTATCTCTAAACTCTTTAAACATCAGTGAGACTGCTTTCTGAGAAGATACATCAAGGGCTGATGTGACTTCATCTGCTATTAAAAGGTCTGGATTTAATAAAGTTGATATTACCAATACTAACCTTTGTTTCATCCCACCTGATAGCTCAAAAGGATACATATTAAGGATATCTTTAGGTAATTTAACCATTCTAAGCCTTTCATGTAGCCTTCCTTCTATCTCCTCGTATTTTACCCTATGCTGACCAACCAAATCCTTTATTATTCCCCCTATTTTACGAGTTGGATTTAAAGCATCCATAGCATACTGGGGTATAAGATAAATTTTTTTATAGCGATATTTCCTCATCTCAACAGTATTGTCAATCGGTAATCTCTCGCCATTTAGTCTAACCTCACCAGAGACATATTTCATTGGTGGCTTTAAAAGAATCAAGGAATTCCCCAGGGTAGACTTGCCACATCCTGATTCACCAGCTATCCCCAGTATTTCTCTGTCATTTATCGTAAAAGTCACGTCGTCTAATGCTTTAGCGTCTCCGCGCAAAGTTTTATAATATATTTTCAAACCCTTTATCTCTACCAAATTGGTCACTCCTCCCTAAGCCTTGGATTGAATATCTCATCAAGGCCTATATTGAGAAAGTACAGCGAACTTACTATCATCGTTATTGCCAACCCCGGAGGAATAAACCACCACCATATTCCCAATTGAATAGCATTCCATAATGTTGAGTACTGCAACATCAAACCTAATGAAATTCCCTTTGTTGGTCCCAATCCTATAAAATCCAATCCTACTGCTGCTAATATTGCTCCCGCAAACTGCAATATGAATACCATTACTACATAAGACATCATGTTTGGCGCTATTTCTTCTAAAACTATTTTTAATGGTCTCAATGCTGTTATTTTAGCTAAATTCACAAACTCTCTCGACCTTAAAGAAAGTGTTTGGGCGCGTACAGCTCTTGCTGTCCAAGGCCATGCTGTCAAACCTATTATCACGCTTTGTATCCCTATTCCTCTATAGGGTAAATAGGCTGCTATGATTATGAGTAAAGCTAATGTGGGTATTACTATTAATATGTTCGTCAACATCATTAAAAGGTCGTCTAATAATCCGCCTTTGTATCCTGCTATAAAACCAATTAAAAGCCCTATTATTGTGGCAAGTCCTCCTCCAAATAACCCAATAAAAAATGTCGACCTGAGTCCGTATACAAACTGGGTAAAGACATCTTGCCCAAAGGTTGTTGTCCCTAACCAGTTTTCTCTGCTTGGAGGAAGATTGCTCATACTGACATACTCCAATGGATCTTTATAGTGAGAAACATAAGGTCCAATTATAGCCAATATCAGAAAAAATAGCAATATTGCCAAGCCTATCTTAAATTTCGTGTTTTTAAACGCAAAATATATAAACTCTTTCATACATTTTCTCCTCCAAGTCCTAGTCTAATTCTTGGATCAACAATCATGTAGAGTATATCAACTAAGAAATTCGCAAGTAATACCCCTATGATTATAAACAAAAAGACTCCTTGTACTAAAAAATAATCTTGATTTAAAATACCTTGTAATAGGATATATCCCATTCCCGGATAGGCAAATACCACTTCTGTTGCTATAGACCCTGCTACGATTGTACCTAATTGTAAGGCTAAACCTGTAATCTGTGGAAGTATAGCATTTTTAAAGGCATATCGCCTAATAAGCCCTTCTGATGCTCCTAAAACTTCTAAATATCTTGAATAATTAGCCTCAAGTTCGTATATTATTAAATTTCTCATACCTATCGCCCAACCACCAATTTGCACTATAAAGAGAGATAGGAAAGGTAATATCCAGTGTTTTAAAAAATCTACTACAAACTGCCATGACCAATTAGGTCTCATACTAAAACTGTAGGCCCCAGCTATAGGAAAAATTCCAAATACAATACCTAATGCCCATGCTAAAAGAATTCCTAACCACATATAGGGAATGGAAGTTATAATATAAAAAATAGGTAACATGCTAGAATCTAAACTTTTATGTCTCGCCGAAATTGCTCCTATATAGTTTCCTACTGTCCAACTTAATAAAATTGCCGGTAATAATACAATTAAAGTATATGGTACAGATTGCGCAATAATTGACAAAACAGGTTTTGGATATAAGTAGATACTTATTCCCAAATCTCCTTTAAATATAGCTATCCAAAAGTTAATATATTGTTTCCACAAAGGTAATTGAAGTCCAAATGCTTTAGTTAAATAACTGTACATTACCTTTGCGGATTCTGGCAATCCTGTAAAACGTGAAACTAATACTCCAATGGGGTCCCCAGGCATAAACCTGGGGATTAACCAATCAATTGTAACTGCAAAAAAGAAAGTTAAAATGTAAATGTATAATTTCTTTATCAAATATTTTAACATTTATATACCCCCATTTATTACTGCGAAGCTTTCGGTTTTATTTTCATTAATGTCATTGTTCCACCAGTTTGCCATCTGCCACCCCAACCACATGGGTAAGCATATGGGTCATGTTCTGTAGGCCAATTCTCCCATACTGCATTAGATGCCTGGAACCACAAACCATTATACCAAATAGGTATAGCAGGCATATTTTTTAAGAAAATTTCTTCTAACTGTGAAGCAACTTGTTTGGCTTCTGGGCTTCCCATCTTAGTTTCATTAAATTTGTCTACTAAATCTCGTAATCCAGGAGCATCAAAACGTCCAAAATTGCCATTATACTGTGTATCTTTTATTTCTGCGAACAACCAGTTATATAGTGTCCATGGACTTATTGATGTCTGGCTACCAAAACTATTAATCATTAAATCAAAATTACCTTTTGTCAAATCTTCATAATATTTGTTGAAATCAGGGAATTTGGCTTCTACATCAAGTCCTACAGCTTTTAATTGATCTGCAATAATCTTAGCTGATTCCATCCAATCTGTCCAGCCATATGGAACGCTAATTTCTAACTTAAACTTTTTCCCGTCAGGTGCTGTTCTTATACCATCACTACCCAATTTAAATCCTGCTGCATCCAAAATTGATTTCGCTTTCTGAGGGTCATAACTAAATCCATATTGTGAAACCACATTGTTATCATAATATTCTTCCCATGCTTTAATAGGCAAAAATCCCAATGGGTTTGCAGCCATTACCTGATTCTCGTATGCTTTATCTACTATTACTTTAGGATTAATCGCATATGCCATAGCACGTCTTAATTCTACATTATTTAGCGGTGCTTTAGTAGTATTGATAAACAAGAATACAGTTGAATCTGGAATCATATATGGTGGATTATCGTAGAAAGTCGTAATTCCATAATTAGATTTTAAAGACGGTATACCAGGTAAGAAGAAATTACTAAAATCTAGTTCTCCTTTCATTAACATACCTAATGCAACATTGTTACTTGGTACTGCTAAAGAAACTACTCTCTTAGGTGCAGGCGTCAATCCTAATGCTTTTATACCCCACCAATTGTCATTTCTCTTATATACCATACGATCATTACTATAGGTATCAAACAAATAGGGACCTGAACCTATTGCTTTCTCATTAGGATCTTTTAACAATTTATCTTTTGACTTTCCTTCCCATATATGTTTTGGAATAATGGGTATTTGATATAAATCAAAAGTCCATTCATGATAGTGAGGAGTAGAAAAATTAAATACTATTGTTTTAGCATCCGGAGTTTCTATAGACTCTAACCATCTCCATATCGGGCTATAATTAATGTCGCTGTTTTCTTTAGCTATTTCAAAAGTAAATCTTACATCATCAGATGTTAAAGGTTTTCCATCCTGCCATGAAAGACCATCTCTCAAAGTAACTTTATATGATTTATCAGATGTCCATTCACCTTTTTCTGCTAACCAAGGTATTAAATCATTTTTCACAGGGTCGTAATTAAAAAGTGTTTCATAAATCAATCCTACTACTCCTGCTACTACATTACCAGGTACTAATGGGTTCCAGTTGCTAGGTGGCCCCCACATAGCACCTCATAATATAATGTCTCATTTCTTTGATATACTTTTTCCTCCGATGGTTGTGGTGTATTATTTTGTTGAGGTGTATTATTATTTGCCTCTTGCTTACTGCTTTGACCACAGCCTGCCAGTGCACCCATCACTAGCATTAAAACTAATAATAGACTTAAAAGCCTTTTCACTTTAAAATCCCCCTTTTTAAATTATTTTTTAATAAAAATGTTTTCATGAATTTTCTACTTTTTTCTCACCCCTTTCATACATTTATAAACTAAAAGGCTTTTAGCCTTTAGTATCAATCATTAAATTTCATTATATTAATTTAACACGTGTTTATAAAAGCTAAAAGAAAAATGCTGAAAAATCAATGCTTTTTAACGCCTCATTGAAATTGCATATTCTGTATCCTCTTTTTCCTTAGATATATTAAGTCTTTTGCAAGATTCTCTTTCTACAAGTTTTACAGGCACTACAAATTTAGCTGTAATACCCAATTCTTCTTCAATGGATTTTATAAGATTGACTACAGCCAATTCTGCCATTTGCAATAAAGATGCACTCATGGTCGTCAAAGCAGGTTTTAAATACCGAGATATTGTAATATCATCAAATCCGATTATAGAAACATCTTCAGGCACTTTATATCCCATCTCTTCTAAAGCCTGCATAGCTCCTATAGCCATCTGGTCGTTTGAAGCAAAAATCGCTGTAGGCTTTGCTTTTTTAAATAATTTGTATGCAGCTTTATAACCACTTTCTTCAACAAAATCACCTTTTACAATTAAATTATTTTTAAATGGAATTCCCGCTTCTTTCAATGCTTTCTTGTATCCTTCTAATCTTGCAAAACCAGAGAGCTTTTCTATATCACCTGTTATATGAGCAATTTCTGTGTGTCCTAAGCCAATTAAATATTTAGTGGCTTCATAAGCCCCATTAACATTATCCATGTTAACTATTATACTTTTATTGAAAGAATCTTCCTCATCATCTCTAATTTCTTGGTCAATTACTGCTATCTTAAATCCTGCCTCTATTAAATCTTTTATATCTGGATCATCATTTTTTACACCAATAAAAATCGCACCATCTATGGTCTTATTATAAAATACCTCTCTTACTTTTTTGTAATCTTTAACTTTATAAACAGTTATAACCAGTACTTTATAGCCTAATTGGTTTGCAAAATCAATCACAGCCGTTGTAAGTGGTCCGAAGTAAACATTATCATAAATTTTGTGAATATCTCTCTTTAAATCTACAATTACAATCCCTATTGTTTCTGATCTTTTACCTCTGAGCATCCTTGCTGAAGCATGAGGAACATAATTATATTCCTTGATAACTTTTAAGACTTTTTCTTTGGTCTCAGGCGGAACATTAGGATAATTATTCACGACTCTTGAAACTGTACTACGTGAAACACCTGCAATCTTTGCAATGTCCTTGCTATTCATAAGCATTACTCCTTCTTATACTCAAACTAATAACACGTGTTCTTAATAATTATAACATAAATTTATCTAAAATTCAACCAGCATTGTATCTACCTGTTATTATTCTGTGATATTGTCATATTAAAAGTATTCTGCGATAATGTCAGTATGAGAAGGGAAGAAATTAATATGACAAAGAGGGAATTACAAAAATTAATCATCATTCAACAAACAATTGAAA
>DULG01000016.1 GCA_012840485.1 Clostridia bacterium
CGAATTTAATAGATGAGCTTATCTTTTTATCAAGTGTAGGAAGAATATTAGGCATCATTTCAATAACTGACACTTTTACTCCAAATTGATTCATTATAAAGGCAAATTCCATGCCTATTACTCCGCCACCTATAATGCATAAACTTTGTGGCAAAGAGGTCATTTCAAGAATAGTATCGCTATTCATGACATTTTTAGAATTAATGCCTTCAATGGGAAGTTCAGCAGGTGATGACCCAGTTGCAATAATAATGTTTTTCGCTTTGATTTTGTTTTCTCCAAATAGTACATTCTTTTCTTTGTCAACCTTTGCTTCAGCATTAAAAACATCTACTCCATTAGCTTTAAGCAAAGCATTAATGCCTTCAACAAGCTCCCCTACAATATCATCTTTTCTCTTTACAACTTGAGTGTAATCAAAAGAGTTTATTTTTATATCAAATCCAAATTCAAAAGCTCTGTTTAAAATGTCATACACTTCGGCAATTCTTGCATAAGCTTTTGTTGGTATACAGCCTCTATTTAAACAGGTACCACCTAATTTATCTTTTTCAAATAAAGCTACTTTTGCACCTTTTTTAGCAGCTTTAATAGCAGCAACATATCCTCCAGGACCTGCCCCTATGACAGCTAAATCATACTCCTTGGCATCTGAGAATTCAGCTACTTTTATCTCTCCATTCATTTGACACACCTCCAGTGTGATAGCCAAATCATATCTCTAAGAAATTATTTTCTCATCCCTTTCTATAAGATCAGCCCACCCCTCATAATCTACCAAAGGAATTTGGCTTTCACTCTCTTCAAATCCTCTTGCAATAAAATCTTCCTTAAGCGCGAAGAGCTCAACACCTTCTTTTACAAGGCCCTTTAGATTTTTTCCAATTGCAAAAATAACCCCATCCTGTATGAAAATAACTTTATCCTGAGGCAGTGCAAGTTTCAACAAAAATTCTGAAAGTTTATTAGCCGGACTTTTCTTAACAATTATCAACGCCATATCTTTTCCCTCCTAAAAGAATACTACCTTATCGAAAGAATGTACAAACTCTGGAAGTTCTTCTTTTATTATCGTCTTTAAATTCCAATGAGGTTCAATTTCATTTTCTTTTATGCTATATTTTTCAAGGTCTTCTTTTATTGCATATACTTGAGTATTGTATTTCTCCAAATATTTAAATGTAATAGATAGCGGTAAACATCCAATTATTTCTGGTTTGCATTGTTTACGAACTGCAAGAACTGCTTCGTTTACAAAAAGTACAACCGGTTCAAGATCTTCTCCGTACATACCAAAAGCACTTCTGAGAGCCTCATTTATCCAGATGCTCCCAACAGGCGAATTGTACACTGCAAATAAAACTTTTTTCATTCTTTACACCTCCTATGGCAGTAAATTGATGTACCTATCGGAATTGTAAATAAGTGCTGCCATCTCCGGTACACCGGAAAAATCTGCGCCTTCAATTTTCATATCTTCTGTAATTCCCCTATATTGAGCACAAAGGCCGCAAATGTGAACCTCTACCCCTTTAGCTGAAAGTTCTTGAAGTTTTAACGGAATATTCCTATCAATTTTCATGGGCTTTACCAGTTTATTTGTTGCAAGAACAGAATCAGCAAACAAAAATATTGACACCTTATGCCCTCTTTTCACAAAAACTTCTGCTAAATGGATTGCTGTATCCATGTCCTCATTTGTATAAGGGGGCACATTTACCTGTATTGCTATATGCATATTTATTCCCTCCTCTTAAAATTTCGTGGGAAGGGCAAAGCCCTCCCACAATTTATCTTCTTTCAAAAAGATACCACACCATAAACCAGTTCCCGAGTACTGCAAACACTGTAAAAATAATTGAGCTTATCGCTAGATGTGGAAGTCCAGAAAGAATATGTCCTATATTGCATCCTCCTGCACTTCCTGCACCAAATCCCATTAAAATGCCGCCTATTGCAACTTGCACAAAGGTTTTTGGGTCCTTTGGAACTCTTAATCTAAATTCTTTTGCAAAAAGACTTGCTATATATGCACCAACTATTATCCCTACTATTTCCATCCCGATCCAATTATAAGGAATTGGCTTTGTTAAATCAAGATTTGCAGTTGTAGTTCTAAAAAGGTTGACCCAACCACCAGTAATACCAAGGGCATAAGTCTTTTGTGAAACATATGCTATGATTCCCACAAGACCTAAGGCAATGCCTCCTGTAATCCAATCAAGCCCTGAGACTTTTCTCTCTGTTGTTTTCCAAGCTATAACTACGATAAAAAGTATTATTGCAAAAATGATTGCCACAATCCAAGGATTAATATTGAGCATATTTGCAATAGTTAAATTTACAGCTCCATCTTTTGCAGCGTAAAGTCCACCAGGGTTATCAGTGGTAGTGATAGGCTTTCCCATCCAACTATTTACAAATGACAAAGGACCTCCTCTTACAGCTGAAGCTGTAACTCCAAAAAACACTGCTGCAACAAATGCTGTTATATATCCTTCACCTATTCTATAGGTAATACCGCTGGCACAACCACCTGCTAGAACCATTCCCATTCCAAACAAAAATCCACCAATAATTTGAGCAAGGGGAACTAAAGGAAGAGGATTTAATTTAATCCAGCCCAGTTGCGCCGCCAGATGAAAGCCAATTGTCTCTACAAGTATTGCAACCAGAGCCATTTTCATGAGATAATTATCCTTTGTCATTTTGACATCCCTAATAGCAGAGTTAAAACAAATCCTACCTCTTTGCAGAACAATTCCAAAAAGAATCCCAACTAAAAGCCCCTGTAACCTCGGATCCATAAAATCTCCCCCTCATCTTATCAAAGCTTTTTAATGAGAATTCTCCACTCACTGGGTCCAATTTCCTCAATAGAGATGACTTCCCCTCCTACTTCTTTAACCCCAGCTGGAATTCTCTCTTTGGAAAGTGCATAGTCAATAAGCACTTCAAGAATTTCCCCTGATTTCATTTCTTTAAGCTTCCTTCTCGTGTCAACATCTGGAACTGGACACACTTCACCTCTTTCATCTAAAGTATAGGTGGGTTTAACATCATTTCCCATTTTACATACCTCCTCACTTTGTTATCATTTTAACATTTCAGTTTCATTATACTATAAAATTTTCCCTTTATATTATTTGAAATTCTTATGTGATATTAGTTTTACTTATAACAAACTTTGTAGTATAATAAAACTTAACGAAACGAAACGTTGTATTGCGATAGCTTTTTAACAAACAGGGGGGGATCATTGTGAATATCGAAAATTTGAGAGCATTTTATAAAACTGTATACTATAAGAGCATTTCCTCAGCAGCAAAAGAATTGTATCTCTCTCAACCGGCCATAAGTCAACAAATAAAAGCGTTAGAAAAAGACTTAAAAGCTACTCTTTTAAAGCGCAGTAACAGAGGAGTCATTCCTACCCCAGCTGGGGAATTGGTGTATCAGTATGCAGAGAGGATATTAAATCTATGTGACAATATGATTAAAGACTTAGAGTGCTGCGAAAACGACTGTATAAATAGGCTTACAATTTCCTCTTGCCCCACTATTGGCCAATATGCTCTCCCTTGCACTCTTCACGAATTTAAAAGAAGGTATAAGAATGTGACAGTTCACGTAGAACACAATTTCACACCAGAAGTGATCTATAACATCAAAGAAGGAGGAATAGATATTGGGTTTATAGAAGGCTGTTATGTAGATGAAAATATTTCCTGTATTCCTCTGGGAGAATTCAAAATGCATTTTGTTGCAAGTGGCAATTGGGAAAAAAAAAGCTTGTTAAAAAACAAATTATTACGTTATAATTTTTTTATAATACACAAAAAGTGCGCTCTAAGAAAAGTAATTGAAGAAACGCTTTTAGCCAATGAAATTGACATCAAAAAGCTAAAAATTGAAATGGAATCTCCCTCTATTGAATCGATAAAGTCCTCTGTAGCAGCAGGACACGGTCTATCTATTTTACCTTATATAGCTATAAAGAAAGAATTGTATACTAAGACCTTGTCTATAGTTGAGGTTGAAGACATAGAATTTAATTACACTTATTCAATCATATACAATAAAAAGATTTACAAAAAATCCAAGTCCGATTTCATCGACTTTATAAAAAACAGCGGTAAAAATTTTTTCTGTTAAAGGTGATGCAAATGGTTCACGAAATCATGTGTATGGGGGAAATCTGTCCTTTGCCTCTTTTAAAAACTAGAAAAAAATATGAAGAAATGAAAGAAGGAGATATGTTAAAAGTAGTTGTAGACCATCGCTGTAGTTTGGACAATATAGAAACATACTTTTCTAAAATAGGTTGCACTTTAAAAATAGAGGAAGTGTTAACTGGCGTCTGGGAAGTATATATAAAAAAATAAACTCCTATAAAGGAGTTTATATATAAAGGGGGCTTTATAAAATTTTACCGGCAGCGACCTACTCTCCCGCGAAAGCAGTACCATCGGCGCAGGAGGGCTTAACTTCCGTGTTCGGAATGGGAACGGGTGTTTCCCCTCCGCTATCGCCACCGAAAATCTTAG
>DULG01000017.1 GCA_012840485.1 Clostridia bacterium
GCTAGTTTGTTTCTTATGTGTGGTTGTCCTGAAAGTATCAATATATACGGGTTTTGAGAATCCATATTAAAGTTAAATATTATTCTCAAATCTTCAAGAACATCATTAGAAACCAGTTGTATTTCATCTAATATTATGACAGGAGTTATCTTCTGGCTATAGTAAAGTTCTGTTATCGCTCTTTGTATCTGGTAAAAGAGCGTTACTTTTTTGTATGAGGGTGTTTCGCCTAAAATCATAGCCAATGCTTGATAGAATTCTCTCACTGTGAGTGTAGAAAGGGCAAAGTAACATGGTTTAAATGTAGAACGGTTGAGGCTTTCAGCATATTTTCTTAATGCGGTAGATTTGCCTGAACCGGCCTCCCCAACGACAAGTCCTATACCCCTTGTTTCTTGTAAATATTTTAGCCTGGCATTTAATTCAGCAATGTCTTCACTTATGTAAAGGTCGTTTACACTTATCTCTTTAGAAAATGGATTAAATTTCATTCCAAAATATTGGGTAAACATTGTAAACACCTCTTTTTTTAATCAATGATATCATTAAAGGATATTACTGGGGGATTAGGTTTTGCAGCAAAATCCACAGTATCTTCATTTTCGCTTACAACATTTCTGTCTTCGATATATTCTACAGGAATTTTAGCATTCTCATGAAAATTTACCTTATACGCTTCCCCCACTTTTTTGCCTTCATGAAAAAGTAGAAGGGGTGTATTATCCTTAAGCCACTGCGGGTCATATCTGACTTCTAAGCGCATACCTTTAAACTTTTCTTCTGTTTCATAAAGTATATTTTCCACTTTAAGTGTAGCATCTTTGTTTACTTTGCGATTTACTCTTATGAGAAAACATTCATTCAACATATCTATGTCACCACACATATTTACCCTTGATATTTGAGACATGAAAAAATCTAAAGGACTCATGCCAATACTGCTGTGTTCTTTTCGGTTGTAATCATTCTCCAGCCATTTAAAAAACATCATATTAAGCTCATCTATACTCTTTATGGATGTAGGATCTATTGTGCTTAAAAATCTCATTCTCACCGTATGAAAGAATCTTTCTATTTTCCCTTTTGAATGAGGTGAAAAGGGCTCAGCATGAATAAGAGATGTACCTAGTGAGGCACATATATATTCAAATTGACTGCTTCTATATATCTTTCCATTGTCAGTGTAGAGCATTTTGGGTATTCCCCTTCTTAGCACTGCTTCTTTAAATGAGTCTCTTAAAGCTAAAAAATTCTGGGTATAGTAAAAGCGAGCATAGGTACACAGCCTGGAAGCATCATCTATATATGCAATAAGGTACGTTTGTCTCTTTGTTTTACCTTCTTTAATATATGGCCCATACATGACATCAGTCTGCCACAGTTCATTGATGTATTCATGGGAAAACCTCTTTGTTTTACCCTCTTTTTCTTTATCTAAAGATTTTACAGGAATGTTTTTCAAAAACCTATAGAATGTCGAAAGGGATACTTTATCCGGTGATATTATTCCTTCTCCTATCAATGTCTCATAAAGAAGTTTGTTGGGCATTTCAGGATGTTCAAGCTTCTTTTGCTTTATTCTCTCTGAAAGTTCAAAGTCTATCTTTCTGTATTTGCCTCTGTCGCTTCGATAACCCGGCTTTAACGCTTCTATACCGCCTCTTAAATACTGATATAGCCACCCTCTAAGTGTCTTGGGAGTATATCTTCTCATTCCAAGATAAGGTATCTCAATAGGTTTATCGGAAAGAGCATCAAAATATTCTTTCTGATTTTTTACCTGTCCGTTTAGCACCGGACTTATCAGTGAAAATCTCTTTAATGCTATAGCTTCTCTCGCTTTTTCATCAAGCATTTATACGTTCCCCCTTCACTTTTTTGATTTCTTAATCGTAATTTTAGCTCATACCTGGGGGACATTAAAGGAAAAAGTTATGTTGCTAAGAAAAAATCAAAATTTTTATTTAAATTTTTCAGGTTTAATGCTAAAATTATGTGAGAGAGGCCAGAAATGATTTTTGGCAATGAGCATAAAACCGTTGGGAGAAGAGTGGTACAATGCTTATTATGTCCAAAATCTCTCTGGCCCTCTCTCTTTGTGAGTCAGTCTCAGATAACTTTATGTAAGGGTTTATTTGCCTTAATCCGTATATGATAAAACTTAAATTATTCATTATCCTTTTGGTGTAAAAATATATATGCTGTCTTGAAAATAGTATGGTAGGGAAGTTTCTTTTTAAGTCACTTATGAAAGAACTGAGAGTTTTTTCTCTGAGAAGTGTCTCTTTTAAAGACTTTACAATCATATTGAAAGAATACTGAAAATGAGGAATACAGAAATCAGGAAGGTAGGAAAGAGTCCTTTTGCACACAGGGCATATATATCTTCTTATGGCTATTTTTACACAGTTAAGTCCGTCTAAATAGTAACGATAATAAAACCCGTGCTTTTTTAGTTTTACTCTACACTTGCAATCGGGATAAGGACATCTATCTGGCGGGGTAGGGAAATTGTAATCTTTACCTTTATGTAAATATTCTTCAATGTTATCAACATGGAAAACTATTTGCATAAGTAACCTCTCCAATTAAAATTAATGCTAAAGGAATCTGAAAAAAATTTATCAAATTCCTTTAGCATTAATTTTATCATAAGATTATTTAATCTGAAAAATTTTATCGGTTTTGGGCTGAATTAATTTGAGAAATGACACCTAGAATGACCAACAGATTATCTATTTACATACTACAACAACTAAAAAAACAACAAAGCATGAAAGATATATCTGAAGTTACAGGGGTATCAATTACGACTGTGATGAGACTTTTAGACACAATAGGAGTAGAACCTGATTATAAAACATTACCGGAAATTATCAGTATAGACAAATTCAAAGGGAACTCTGGAGGCAGGAAATATCATTGCATTATTGTAGACCCAAAAGAAAGAAAAATATTAGATATTTTAAAAGACAGAAAACAAGAGAATCTAAGTGAATATTTCAAAAGATTTAAAGACAGGAATAAAGTAAGTGGGTTATTATAGACATGTGGAGGCCTTTTTCAGATACAGTAAAAACATATTTCAAAGGAGCTAAAATAGCAATAGACAAATTTCATTTTACAAGGTACATATATTGGGCGATAGAAAATGTAAGAAAAAGAATACAAAAAGAACTGCCAGACAATAAAAGAAAATATTTCAAAAGAAGCCGTAAGCTTCTTCTTGCAAAATATGATACTTTAACAACAGAACAAAAAGAAGAATTGGAAGTAATGTTCTGGGACAGTGACGACTTAAGAATAGCATACCTTTTAAAAGAAGAATTTAATGATAAAGTATTAAAATGCAAAAATTCAAAGGAAGCAAAAATAGAATTAAAAAGATGGATACAGTTAGCTAAAGAAAGCAAAATTGATGAATTTAAAAGATGTGTGCAAGTATTTAACCGTTGGCTTGAAGAAATAACAAATGCCTTTGATATACCTTATACTAATTCTGTAACAGAAGGTTATAACAATAAAATTAAGGTGCTAAAGAGAATAGCATATGGCTATAAAAATTTTCATCGATTCAGGAAAAGGATATTATATTGCAATACTTGATCTAATACTATTTTTAATGATGAAGGATATTCAAGGATATTATAGAGCTTTGATAAAAGGGGCATAGATAAATACCCACCCCTACTTCTAGCTATATCTCTTATTGTAACTAGTAATTACAAATATTACCATATTACGTGATAAGATTTATAGGTGGTCATTCAGAAAAAATACCCACCCCAACTATTGATAAAGAGCCATTTTTAAAAGGTGGATATTCAGAAAAATATTTACTATCACTATTGACAAAAGATCATTTTTCATTTAAGAATTACCCGCTAATTTAACGTTATGAAAATAACAGTATAACCATAACATCAGGTAAAAAAGAAAAAATTTAACAACAAATATAAATTGAAGTTTTTTATAAAAATTTATAGAAAATATATTTAAACGTTCCAAATCCTATTAGCACTCCCTCATCTACCACTAATTTACCCCTTTACTCATAGCATATTACTGTCGTTATTCAAAAATTCCTTATGAGACGAGGCAAAACTTTTTAATTATTTCTGCTACAGCCCCTTCTTCATTTGTTAAAGAAGAAACATACTTTGCCTTTTCTTTTAGCTTTGGGTGAGCATTTGCTACAGCCGCTCCTATACCTGCCATTTCTATCATTTCTAAATCATTTAGATTATCACCTATAGCAATTACTTCATCCAATGTAATACCTAAGCGTTTGACCAAAATATTCAATGCTTTCCCTTTTGAAACACCTTCCGGTAAAAACTCTAAATAGTTTTCTTGTGACTTTACGCAATTTACAGAATAACTTTCCCCTGTTTTAATTTTAAGATTTTCAAGAAAAGATAGTAATAGATCTGAAGTACCAATTAATAATATTTTTCTTATAGGTATATGAATAATATTTTCGTAATCTATAGTAATACATTTAACATTATCCTTTTTCATATAATCTAAAATAGCATCATCAATTTCTCTAGTTATCGGTTGTTTGCTATTAATCGGATACAAGATAGGACTAATCTTATGGTAATTTTTAATTGTTTCCATTACTAATCTAACTACTTCCACCTTCAAAAATTTTTCCCAAATAAAAGTTTTAGTACATGTATCATAAATAGCTGCACCATTATACAAAATAGCAGGAGCATTTATATTTAATTTGACTAAAAAGTTATTGGCAGAAATTTCAGATCTCCCTGTAGCTAAAGTTATTATACCTCCTTGATTTTGAAATTGCAGTATAGTTTCATAATTAATAGGTAATATTTTCTGTTTATCATCGACTAAAGTACCATCAACATCTGTAATTATTAATTTATATTTCATTTACTTCATTTACCTCCTAATTTTCTGGATATTTTAGCTCGGCTTGGAATTGGAATATTTGTAGTCAATATGTGGTATTTAAGGCGAATTAGGTATTCTCATACGAAAGGAAACCTTAAACTAAGTTTATTTATTATCACTTTTTTGAAAAGAAGACTGTGTAATTTAATAATTATTTTAAGTAAATTTATATAAGGAACCATTACAAGAACTATAAAATTATTGTTTTTTAAAATTGGATATATTTTACAAATTCCGAGTGATACCTAATAATATCTTATTTTTTAACAATAACCCCAAAAAAATTAAAAATCCATTACTTCGTTTATTTCTTATTAAGCTCGAACCTAATTTAAAAGCCTTCATTTAAGCTAGTTTTAAAATGCTCCCTTTACTATCTCTTTTTAAAGTCCATTTTAATATTATATAACATGCTCTAAGAATTTCTTACATTTTAAACAGTACAGTTATTGTCATTTTACTGACTTGATTTTCAGAATACCCTCCTTGAGAAAATTCGTAGGTGCAATTTTCGTATATTTTTTAAACACCTCATAAAACTGTTTATAATCACTAAAACCAACAATATAAGCAACTTCATATACCTTATATTTACCCGTTTTTAATAGTTCTGCAGCTTTATATACCCTATATTTGTTAAGTATCTCAAGAAATGTTTGAGAAGTTACCTCTTTAAGCTTTCTGCTTAAATAGCTTGGACTTACACCTAATTCATCAGCAATTGATTTGATATTGATCTTTTGATTATATCTTTCTTTTATATAGTGCAAAGTTTGCTTGACATAATAATTTATATTTTCTTTTGTGTAGAAAATCGAATCGATTAAGTCAGACTCATTTTTTAATTTTATTTTCTGCATAATACTGTTATAAATTCTTTTTTCTTCAATACTTTTTTTTAGTTTCTCAATAGTTTCTAATAATATTTCTTCATCAACAGGTTTCAATATATAGTCGAACACTCTTAAGTTGATAGCTCTTTTAGCATATTCAAATTCAGAATAACCTGTCAAAATTATACTCTCAAAGTTATGCCGTCGAAGAGCAAGTTGTATCATCTCTAGGCCATCTATCTTCGGCATTCTAATATCTGCAATTACTATGTCTGGTTTATATTTTTCAATCATCTCAAGTCCCTCCAGACCGTTAGATGCTTCAGCCACTACAGTACACCCTATTGAAAGCCAGTCAATGGTACAGATAAGCCCTTTCCTAATAATATCTTCATCCTCTGCTATTAATATCTTAAACACCAATATCACCTTCTTTTTTAAAAGGAAGGAATATTTTTACAATTGTTCCTTTATTTTCTTGACTTTTTATCTTCAACCCATATTTTCCGCCATATATAAGCTTTATCCTTCTTTGGATATTATATAACCCAATATTCTCAGTGCCATTTTTGCCCTTTTTGAGCATTGTTGTTATAGCATAGAGTTTCTCTTGATTAATACCTTTACCATTATCACGTACGGTTATGACAAGCTTATCTATCAAACATTTTGCATTTATATATACAGACAGATGATCACATTTCTCCATATTATATTGGACTGCATTTTCAATGAGCGGCTGAATAATTAATTTGGGAACAATACATTCTCTACATCTCTCCTCTATCTCTACAAAATAACTAAATCGTTTGCCAAAGCGAACCTTTTGAATATATAAATAGTTCTCTGTGTAGGCTATGTCCTCCAGCAATGTGACCTGTGACAATGAGCTGTTCATACTGTACCGAAGTAGATTAGAAAGTTTGATTATAATCTTTGATGCAGATTCTGGGTCAAATTTAACAATATATTTCAAGGTTTCTAAGGTATTATATAGGAAATGAGAGTTAAACTGCGACTCCAGCTGTTTTAATTCAAAGATTGCACTCTGTTTTGCTTCTTCTACGTTTAATTCAATTAATTCTTTAATGCGTTGCAGCATGTGGTTGAATGAATCACCTATGATTTTGAACTCATCATTAGTATTTATATATAGTCCCCTATCAAGATTGCCATTTTGAACATCCTGTATGGCTGCAGTAATCCTATCGATAACTGCTGTCTTTTTACTTGCAATATATTTAGCAACAAAAGACATAGAAATAGCCATTGCTATAAAAACAAGAATTAAAAAGAAAGCTGTCACAAAAAATGCAGTATCTATAAAATCAACAGCGGTGATTGTATATATAGACAGCAAACCATCTAAAATATCATTCCTTATAATATAATAACTTCCATTTCCACTCTTGATAAGCCCCTGCTTTCCTACAAACTCTGTTCTGAGCTTTCCAATAGAATCAACGAAATTCTTGTTGGTAGTAAAAGCAATATGATTATATTTATCTGTTATTATTACATCCCTTGACTCTCTATTCCCTAAAATTTTTTCTATCTCCGTTCCGGAAATATCAAATAAAATATAACCATTAATTTTATTATAAGACTCTATTCCCTTTCCTATCATTACAACGCCCAAACCATTTTGAGGAAGTATTGAATGATCAGTTATTATCAAAGCTTTATTTGATTTAACATTATTCAAATCATTTATCATATTTTTGAAAGAGCCAATTCTTTGTATAAGATATGGTGGTGGCGAATAGAAATTGGTCATAACCACTTTTAAATTACTATCTAACACTAAAAAATGACATCGTGGATTCATTTTATTTGCAATTTCATACATCTTATAATAGCACTCATTTGTCGGTTTTTTATTATAAACCATTTGCTTTATTTTATCATCCTGGGACATTTCCATTGCCATTTTGTTATAATAAGAAATAGCCTCATTTAGCTTTGCAGAAATATCTCTATTGTAAGAAAGATTCTTAACTTCAATGATATGGAACCATATAAAATAGAATGAAACATATATTACTAGGGTTAAAATAATTATAGGAATAAAAGCATATATAAAAAAGGTTCTCCTTATTTCCTCTTTAAAACTATTCCTCCTCATATCCCGTTTACGATAAATCATTCTCTTATTTATGGCTCCTTCCTATGATAAAACACATTATATCATATAACTTACATATTTTTTTGTTTTTATGCATCAACTTCCTTTTATATATTAATTTCTTTGCCACCAGAAATTTTAAAGAATATAAGCACGGATATAATTATAGTTATTGTCAATATTGTAGATAGTGCAGCCGCTGTCCCATAACTTGCTCGTATTACCTCTGTGTATATAGCAACAGACATAGTTTCAGTATAGCCTGTATAAAGTATCACCGAGGAACTAAGCTCAGTAATAGCTGTAATCCAACTTAGTATCGCTCCAGATATCACACCTGGCAACATTAATTTTGCTGTGATTTTGAAAAATGTCTTCGCTTGAGAATAACCCAAGCTTATTGAAGCTTCTTCAAAATTTGGGTTTATTTGATATAGTATTGCCGAACTAGATCTTAAAGTATATGGAAGACGTCTTATTATAAGTGATGCGATAATTATAGCACCTGTTCCACTTAATTTCAACGGTTCATGATTGAAAGCTAAGAGAAGAGCTATACCTAACACAGAACCAGGCAAAATATACGGGAACATTGCTATTGTATCTACTAATCCTGTCAGTATATTTCTTTTTCTAACTGAAAGATATGCAATAAACATACTTAATATAATAATTATCCCTGTTGCTATTATTCCAAAAGTATATGTGTTTTTAATAACCAAGCCGAGCTTATCAAAAATAGTTATATAACTTTTGAGTGAAAATCCTCTTTGAAAAACCTGACCTTTTGTGTTCAAAAAAGAAGTATAAATCACTGTCAATTGCGGAATTATTGACATTGCCACAACAATATAAATAAATGAATGAATTATAAAGCTCTTAATTCCTCTCATAGGCTTAGGCTGTATAGGATGTAGTGAATTCGTCACATACGATTTTTTATTTGCAATATATTTTTGTATTACAAACAGTATAGCCACAATTAGCACCATTATAAGTGCCATAGCTGCCGCAAAATTTGCTGATCCTCCCACTTCGCCCACAAACTCCGAGTATATTAGAACAGGCATAACTCTGTATCCTTCACCTATAAGCATAGGTGTTCCAAAATCACTAATTGAATTCATAAACACAAGAAGTGATCCCGCTAATATAGTAGGTAGTATCAAAGGCATTATTATATCAAACACTATACGCAATGCTCTACTTCCCAAGCTTTCTGCCGCCTCAATCAAAGAAACATCTATACGTTTCAGTGCTCCAGATACATATAGATATATAAAGGGAAATAGCTTTAATGTAAATACAATTAGCATCCCAGCAAATCCATAAATTGTAGGTGGTTCTATATTCATTGTATTTCTAAGGAAGTTTGTAATAATTCCGTTTCTTCCTAAAAGTAAAACCCAGGAATAAGCCCCAATAAATGGAGGCAAAAACATTGATATTATTATCAAAATATCTAAATATCGTTTTCCTTTTATCCTAAAGATGGTCATATAATATCCAATAGCTGCCCCTATAAGTACGGATAGTATAGTCACACTTATACCAACAAGAAAGCTATGAATAAGCCCCTCATAGTAGTACTTTTTAGTAAAGAATTTTACAAAATTAGAAAATGAAAGTAAATCTCTGGAAGGATCTTTAAAAGCACTCACAAACAAAGAAAATGTTGGATAAACAAGTATCACCATAAATATTATAATGATGCCTATTGTTACATATGTCCAGAAATCCCATCTCGAAGGCTTGAGCAATTTCATATAGGCATCACATCCTTTACAAGGTTAATTTTACCATCTTCTGTAAATACATTAATTTTTTCTTCATTAACCTTAAGATAAATAATATCTCCCTCATTGAAGATGAGGTTTGTTTTACCAACATCCTGCGAAAATTTTAAGGGTGGTTGATTTTGTACAATAATCTCTTCTGGAAGCAAAAATTCATATTCTATATATCTTCCAAGGAAAACACGTTTTTTTATCTTTGCAGGTAAACCACTATCAGCAGGTATAAATTCTTCTGGCCTTACTCCAACAATAACTTTTTGCCCTTCCCTTACATTATCTAATAAGTTCTTTAACTCTATTTTATACCCTGTATTACCAAATTCGAGCATTTTTTTGAAACCATACTGTTGAATTTTAGCATTAAGCAGATTAGAATGGCCCATAAAAGTAGCCACAAAAATATTTGCGGGGCGCCTATATATATCGTATGGCTTATCTACCTGTTGTACTGTACCATCTTTAATAACAGCAATGCGATCTGATATAGCAAGAGCTTCTTCTTGATCATGGGTTACATACAAAGTTGTTATGCCAACCTCTTTTTGTATATCTCTTATTGCACTTCTCATCTCTATTCTCAGCTTTGCATCTAGATTTGATAGTGGCTCATCCATAAGAAGTACATCTGGGCGAATTACAATAGCACGTGCAAGTGCAACCCTCTGTTGTTGCCCACCTGATAACATTACTGGATATCTGTCTCTAAATTGTTCCATTTTTACTAGTGTTAATATCTCATTAACTCTTTTATCTATCTCATTCCTAGTTAATTTTCTCACTTTTAATCCATACTCCACATTCTCTTTGACTGTCATATGAGGAAAAACTGCATAATTTTGAAATACCATTCCTATATTTCGTTTATTAGCAGGAATATCATTTATTACTTTATCGTCAAATCTTATGGTCCCTTCATCTATGGAAGTAAATCCCGCTATCATTCGTAAAAGAGTTGTCTTTCCACAGCCAGATGGCCCGAGCAGGGTAAAAAGTTCTCCCTCATATATATTTAAGGTAAGATTATGAATTACAGTATTTGACCCATATTTTTTTTCAACATTATCAATATTTATGCTAACACTCATTTTGTCTCCTCCTTTATAGCCATGCAGCGGCATATACTAGCGCTGCATGGCTAGATAAATCAAATATTTAATTTGAAGTAAACATATCTTTGAATTTAGCCAATATAGCATTTTTATTTTCAAGAACCCAGTTTCTATCTGCTGTAACAACTTTTTTAATCTGACTTATTTCTATGAGACCGTTTTCCAAGGGTATATCTTTCAATACAGGCCGTCTGTTTAAATCCTTTGCCAACATCTTTTGTACCTCTGGGCTGGTAACAAAATCTACAAATTTCTTCGCATTTTCAATATTTTTCGCTCCCTTTATTATCATGACACAATCAGGATTAAACATAACACCTTCTTTCATATATACAATATCTACTGGTGCTCCGTCCCTTTTATAATTAGCTGCAGCCTCCTCAAATGTGAGTCCTACGGTATACTCACCATCAGCCACTCCCTTGTATACAGCTGAGGAGCCCGATAATAGCTTGCCATCTAAATTCTTAATGAGCTTCTTAACAAAGTCCCAGCCTTTCTCTGGATCACCATTCCCCATTGCATAAAGCATATTGACCAACATTTCAAATGAAGAAGATGATGCTGACGGATCAGCAAAAGCTATTTTCCCTTTCAAAGCAGGATGTAAAAGATCCTCAAAACCTGTCATTGGAATATCCCCAATTAAATTGGTATTGACCATGATAACACTTGGAATATTACTAAATCTTGTCATTGTTCCTTCTACATTTTTAAATTGATCCTCCACAAGTGGTTCATTAACAGATATATATTTTTCGAAATACTTTTGATATGGTTGTACAGTAAGTAATGACCCTCCCCATAGTACATCACCCTGTGGATTGTCAGCTTCTGCTTCCACTCTTTTTAGGAGCTCACCTGTACCGGCCGCTATCACATTGACATTAATACCTGTTTCTGACTCAAACTTTGAGACTATCGGATTTATCAGCTCAAGTGGATGCGGTGAATATACCACAACTTCTTTACTTGTACTGCCATTTTTTTCCTGGTCGCTACTTGCCTCTTGAACATTTTTATTATTCGTACCTGATGAACATCCTGTTATTGAAAAAATCAAACTAACCACCATCAAAAAGATAATAAACCTTTTCATCTCAAAACCTCCTTTTATTTATTTGCTTATATAATAATTTAAGAAGGCAGTTTAGCACAATCCATAGAAATATATAATTATACTGAAAAAATGAACATTCATAATCCAAAATGAGGTACAGGTCCGTGTAAGATGTCACTAACGGTCTATAATTGACCCAGGGGTAACGATAAGGATGACCCACCCCTGTCGAAATATCCCTCTGATCTGAATTAAACCCCAGAGGATCGGAGGGAAATAGAAATGCTTGGGAGTGGGTCTATTATCATGATACACGAACTCAAAGCTAAAGGCAAGAGTATTCGTGCAATCGCACGAGAGACAGGTCATTCTAGAATACGATAAGAAAGTATCTCAGAGCAGATGGAATCCCCGAAAGAAAACCTCACCCCAAAAGAGGTTCAAAACTTGACCCTTACAAAGATATTATTCATGAGTACATTAACATGGGCATATTTAACTGTGAAGTTATTTACGAAAGAATAAAAGAAGAGGGTTACAGTGGAGGTAAGACCATTTTAAGAGACTATGTAAGGCAGTTTAGACCTTCAAAGCATATTCAGGCTGTATGCCGTTATTAGACAAGGCCTGGTGAACAGGCCCAGGTTGATTGGGGTGAATACACTTACATTGATCAGGAAACAGGGGAAGTAAGGAAACTCTATCTCTTTGTCATGGTACTTGGTTATTCAAGAGCAATATATGTGGAATTTACAAATCGCTGCGATGCTCACACTTTCAATCGCTGCCTTATTCATGGTTTTGAATATTTTGGTGGAGTAACTGATATTGTACTTACTGACAGAATGAAAACTATAATCTGAGGTACCGGTAAAAACAAAAAGCTTCTATGAAATCCAATATTTGAAAATCTTGTTGCAATCTTAGGATTTATACCCAAAGTTTGCAGAGCTAGACGTCTTTGGATTAAAGGCAAATGGGCAATTTAAAACCGTTGAAAATGGGTTAGTTTTAGTTTGCTATTGATACTTGTTTACCCATACAGTGTTCATTAAAAGTTCTCTAAAAAAGTTTGTATAGGCAAAATGAAGAAAATGTTCACCCACATAGTTCATTAAAAAACGTATTAAAAAATAGGTGGACATATAGAACAAGTAGGAAAGTTATCAACCCATATAGTTCATTAAAAACACAGTTGCAAGATTCAGAATGGATCCGGAAGATTACGTTATCAACCCATATAGGTTATTAAAAACAAAATAAGAGAGATGTTTTTGCAGCGAGGCTGTAATAGAAAGTAAGAAACAATAACTATTTTAATCATGGAAATTTTTTGTTAATTTAGAACAATTTTTTATTCATTAGCACATGAACTTTAAATTTTCCCCTTTTTACTTTCACACAAAAATACTCTTTTAAAATTATTTTGACATAAAAATAAAAGTGCAACAACTCCTTTATAACAGGAAAGATTGCTGCACTTCGTTTATCTATTATTTCCTGCTGTCTGCTCTTACAATTTCCATTTTTTATTTTTTCTGCAATTTCTTTAGCAGTTGAGTTTTTTATTTTCTATAAATAATTAGATAGTTCTAAGCATTCTATTTTTATAAAGTCTTCATTAATTTCACATACTCTGAATTGGATTCGGTAAGTTTTGTCGTTTTTATCAATCGTAGTATCGACAAAATCATAAGATTTTGGAATGTATGAAAAGATTTCATACATTCTCTCCTCTATATCTTTTCTTGTTATTTGATACTCTTTCATCTTTTCTTCAACATGGGTATCAGTTATTAAACGCAAAAGTTTATCTTTGCCTCTTTTTTACGCTTTAGGGCATATTCTTTCATTGTCATAGCGTTTTCATCTATTGTTCCGGTTGATTTCCACGTTTCTTTCTTCATACCATTATAATATCACATGGGGGAAATGATGTAAATAACAGGGCGATGGGTCCGTGTATCCCCTCAATAAATTGAGGGGGATTACTGCCCCTCGCGCTCCCCCACTCTTCTAAAAAAACAAATAAGGGTACTTACTCTTTCAGACCATACATGCCCTTTCTTCTTTTGCTTATAGACTATTATAATTTTTTATATACATCTCCACGGTTGCCTATAATTAGAATACGAATTAATAGTTCATTCTCTTCGATCGTAAAAATAATCCTGTAGTCTCCCACTCTTAATCTATAAAGGTTATCATATCCTTTAAGAAGTCGTATATCGCCTTCAGGTAATTTGCTAATTGCCTGCGCAAGTCTTTTTTGCTGCTGTGGTGGCTGGTCTTGGAAGAATTTCGCAGCTTTTTTACTAAATTGTATTTTATAATTCTTCTTCATTAATTCCAGCCTCCCCCAGCACCTCCTCAAAGGGTATAAATTCTTTTTCGATGGCAATAATTTGTTTAGCTTCTTCTATAAGTTGAATATCAAATTCATCTAATTCTTCATCTATTATTTCTTTTAAATTTTTGAGTATAGTTAAAACTTTTGCCATTTTTTCTTCTGGAATTTCGTCTATTATCTTATAAGCCTGTTCTTTTAAGGTCATTATACTCACCACCATTTTATATTCCTTATTTAATATTTTACTACAAAAAATTAAAAATTAAAAGAAAAGTACAGCAACCTTTCATACTATTATACTATTACAAGTAGTTGCTGCACTTTTTAATTTTTACTTCAACATTGACACTTTTCTCTTTTTATTTTTTCGGCATATTCTTTCATAGTCATAGTGTTTTCGTCTACTTAGGATACAGTTAGGCAGTCTATATCTTTTTTGTTCTCGTTAGTTGCATATACTACGGAAAGATTCTTGTTATTTTTTGTAATTGCAGTAAAGACGATAGTATACTTTTGTGGGTATGTTGGAAATTCTTCGTACATTTTGTTTATTGAATCTTCTTCAGTAAGGATATTATTGTTTTTTAGAAAATTTTTTACGGTGGGATCTAATACAAGTTTCATTTTTATTCTTTCCTTTAATCTCAAAGGGGAAGAGTTGTTGTTATTTTATGTTTACTGTCTTTTTATTTCTTTCTTGTAATAATTCTCTAATGGTGCTATTATCGTCTGTTTTTTCTCTTACATAAACGCAGTCTATATCTTTATTGTTAATGTCTGTTGCATAATCTACGTAAAAAATTTTATCGTCTTTAATAATCTGAGTGCTTATAAATGTATAAACTTTTGGATATTCAACAAATAATTCATTCATTTTATCTATTAGATCTTGTTCAGTTAAAATGCTGTCTTTTAAAAATTCCTTCACATCTGGACTAAGTATTAATATCATAAAAAACACTCTCCTTGTTTTAGATTTTGTCAAGAGAGTGCATTTAAATATAAAAAGGGTATACACTCTCTTGACCCAGTGTATACCCTTCTATTTAATTTCTCATTTTTAGTATAACATTTTTATAGTTTTTGTCAAGATAGTTTTATAACTATGTCATTTTCTTTTGGAATAAAATTTTCTCCTTTATTAACCACTGTTTTAATAACAATTTTATCTGGTTTTTCAAATGTCCCTGCTATGGTTATATTTGCAAAAGTATTTATAATAACAAAATCTTGATTAACTTTACCGTCTCCAAGCTCTTCTTCAGCACTTTTAATAGTATCTGGAATTAATTCTCTAACTATGCTTCTATCATTTATTCGTTCTAATGAATGAGGAGAAAACTCTATCCAGCCTTCACTTCCCCAAAGCTCTATTAGTTTTAAAATCTTATCCAATTTTAAACTCCCCTTCTTCAAAATTTAAAAAAAGAGAGGCCAAAAGCCTCTCTCACACAACTTGCTTTTGTTTTTGCTTTCTCTGCGCTAGGAGGTAGTCATCTATCCCTTTGTATCTGCTGTCCCATGTCTTTGTGCGAACTTCAAAACCTGCTTCAACGAGTTTTCTTTCCAACTTTTCTTTTGCCTTCTGTACTGCCGGGTTTGTTAGTACGTCCATATCAAAAGCAATATAAACCTTTTCTGCCTCTAATTCCTTTAGTACAACTTCTATTCCTTTTATTGCTGTAACTCCAGGTACAGACACAAACGTAAAACGTGATAGATAATGTGCTACATCCGCCTTTAGGGGGCCTTCAGTGATAATAACAACTTTAGAAGGCTCTCCATGGACTCCCTGCCATGCATGGGCAGGTGTGCCGTTTAATTTGTTTCTGGACGAGAACCAGACATATTTTCCGAACTCTTCTTCGTCCAGTCTTATTTGAAAGCCCTGTATCCGTCCCTGTACGTCTTTTACAGGGATTAAAAAGCCTTTGTAATCTACAAAATCCCAGTACTTTTCTCCGTCCTTTTCTCTTTGGTAAAAACCCGGAATACCTTTTAGGTTATACCCTTCCTTTATTAACTCCCTACATATTCCCCAGCGCTGCTGGGGTTCTTCCGGCAGGGACTTATAGAGATTTTTTGCTGTTTCCTCCCATGATAACCCTCTTTTGATGAGGTTTCGCAGGTGCTCAGGGTTTAAAATAAGTTTGTTTAGAAAAGCCCTGTAGGTTCTATCTCTTATTCCGATTGGTGCTACAGTGTTTTGTTTAACTTTTTTTACAGGAGGGGTTAAAATGATATTTTCATCAGCCTCTTTTTCCATAAGCTCTTTGTACGCCTCTTTTCTGTCGATGTCTCGCATTTTGGCGTACAGACCGATTGCATATCCTTTTTTTCCACAGCGTACACAGTGATATGCATCTTTTTCAATATTTAAATACAAATGCCCGTGCGTTGGATTTTTTGAATCTCCGCAGAACGGGCATCTTGCAATGTATTCTTCACTTGAAGCTCTTTTTAGAATATTTATTCCGAGTTTTTTTGCGACGTTTAGTATAGAAAGCCTTTTGTCATAATCGTAATTGGACATTTTTAAATCCCCTCCTTTAAAAACTGTAAAGTATAGCATTTTTATAGACACGAAAATCTTTTGTGTAAGGCCACTCTGGAATGATTACAGTTTTATTTAAAGAAATAAGTTTTTGTATTTGTTGAGGATCGTCTTCACAGTATATATCAGCATCAAGAAGATGTTTTTCTTTTGTAAAATATACCTCAAAACCAGGAAAATATTTCCTTACCCACTCTTCTGTAAGGGCTTTTAATTTTAAGTTTCTGCTCGTTACAAAAACTACTTCTGCACCAAGTGTAATGAAAGTTGCTATAAATTTTGTTGTAGTAGGAATAAGGCCTGCATTGAAAAGAATGTTTATCCCTTCTTCAGAAACCCAAAAATCTTCTGTTAGTTCGGGATTGGGATATAAATTTATGTTGTATCCTGTTTTCTTTAATTCCTTGTTGACATTGATAAGGGTATTGTCAATGTCAACTGCAACTATTTTCCCGTGTATTGTATAAAGCATTTTTAAAAATTTGTTTAATTCTTTTACTTTCCCTGAAAAATAAACTATCTGTTCCATTTTCACTTCCTCCTTTTGATAAATTTAAAAAGGAGCTATACGGAGACGTATCTCCGCAGCTCCTTTTTTGTCCTCATGATTATGTCTGGTCCGCCTTCAATCCACGGGTTTGTGTTTTTGTAAACTGTTATTATACCTATGCTGTTTGGATTGTCGAATACGGCCATGAAGGCTGTTTTTAGTACATGATCGAATATTACAAATCTGTGCTGTTTTCCCCTCAGTTTTTTTATTTTTGATTCGGCAGCTTTTATGGATTGTATGATGTCCTCCGGCATAAGAGATGTTCTGTGTTCCAACCTCTTTAGTGCATGGTCTGTAAAAAAAACTTTTATATATTTGCCCCACAATAAGACTGTATATTCCCTCCCTTTCATTTCTATTTCTCCCTTTCTGTCTTTTTATTTTTTGTTTTTATACCTGCCAGCCGTCTTTAAGTATTAGTGTACCTCTTTCTACGCTGTCATCTCCTCCTGGACCTTTATTCAGCCACAAAAAACCTACTTCCAAACGTGTAAGTCCAAACTTTTTGGCGCTTTCCATTTCATTTTTTAATAGTGTTGCGAGATCTTCTCTGTTGAGTCTTACCTTTGTGGGATCTATATTTTTCTGTTTGTCCCAGCCAAGGAGTTCATAAAATTCAATAAGTTTTTGATAGGGATCAAGGTTGTTATTAAGTTTTCTCAAAATATTTTCCAGTTTTACTTTTTCCATAAAAGATTCCTCCTTTTAATTTTTTAAGGACAGCATTTCGCTGTCCCTTTTTATTTTAAAGTTTTAGTAGTGATAGGTAAGGCTTTGATGTTATCTCTGCCTTTTCCCCCACTCCAAACCGTACGTGAGACTTTCGCCTCATACGGCTTTCCAACGATTAGTTCCCTGTTTTGGGTCAGGCTTTAACGTCGCCGTTATTGCCTGTCTGCAATAATTCCCTGTATTTTATTATTTTCTTTACTTGTCTTTTGTTATAATGACTAGGAATATCTCTTCCATGGACTACTTTATGGCATTCAGTGCATAACCACGCTAAGTTGGGTACTTTATTGATTTGTTCTAGAGGTAAATTAGGGTTTAAGTGATGGCATTCTCTGTTTCCTACCTCAAGGGGGGTACCACATATCCTGCATCTGCCTTTGTCGCGATTATAGGCATATTCTCTGTTCATGAAATATTCAAAGTTGTATAGTTTACGATTCTTGGCATGTATTAGAGTGTCTATGCCGTATAAAGGTGGTCTGTCTAATGGCAGTTTCTTTTTGTAATTGTATTGTTTTAGATATAGCTGTCTGCCTTGTTCTGTATATGGGGTCATTTGTTGATTGAATGGATATTTCTCCCAATGACTACCTGTGATGAAGGCTTTGGTTATTCCAATATACATGTCATTGACTTTGATTGCAAAGGTCTTAGTTTGATATTTTGCATGCCTTTGTGGACGGTTTGTGAGCTTGGATAATTCTACATAGTGTTCCTGATATGTTTCCGGGTATAACTCTTGAAATACTTTAAGGGCAATTTTGTTAATTTTATTATCAATGTAATTGTATGTGCTTGAACAAATACTTGTTTTCCAGTATTCTGTTATTCCAATTATCATTGTATTAATCTTTTCAATTTGTATTGCTTTGTCAATATCTTTGGAGATTTCCTTTAATCTACGTATTTCTTTGTTAATTTCCTTAATTTGTTTCTTGACTCGTTCAGGATTTGGATATGATTTGCCGATCATTTTGCTTGGCTTGGGGTCATTGGGAGTTTTCCTTTTATAGTCAGCTTTTATTAGGAATCCTAGAAATTTGATGGGTTTTTGCGTTATATCCGTGATTATTGTCTTGTCTTTAGATAGCTCAAGCTTGAGTTTATGCTTGAAATATTTCTCAAGAGATTTCAGTAATCTTTGGGCTTCTTTTTCTGATGTAGTCATTATTATCCAGTCATCTGCATATCTTATTAAATATTTAGGTTGTATTCCGTTTCTCTTGAGCCTGTTTCTATCATATTTTAGTTCTTTACATTTTTGTTCCGGCTGTTGGTACATTTTTCCAATTATCCAATCAAAACTGTTGAGGTAAATGTTAGCTAATATTGGCGATATTATTCCTCCTTGAGGGGTTCCTAATTCAGTTAGATGGTACAAGTCATTCTCAATATATCCTGCTTTAAGCATTTGTTTGATTAATGCCAGAATTCTTTTGTCATGTATGCCAATTTTATAACATTTCTTCAGCAATATTCGATGGTTTATGTTATCAAAACAGCCTTTTATATCTCCTTCGATAACAAATTTTGGTATATCATTTTTGGACACGTTTATATAATGTATTATTTGTTTTATTGCATGTTTAGTTGCTCTGTATGGTCGGAATCCATAACTATGCGGGAAGAATCTTGCCTCTACTATTGGCTCGATTACTATTCTTATACATTCCTGAATGATCCTGTCAAGTATTGTAGGAATCCCTAGCGGTCTCATTTTACCATTTGATTTTGGGATATAGACTCTTTTAACTGGTTTAGGATGATAATTTTTGGCTGTTTTAATAACCAGATCTATTAATTCTTCATAAGGTAATTGTAAATAATAATTGATATCTTGTTCATCTATTCCTGAAGTTTTAGCACCTTTGTTGCTTTTAATGTTGTGTATTGCTGTAACGATGGTTATCGGGTTGAATGCTAATTCCCATAGTCCATGAAAAGTTCTGCCTTCTTTGCTTTTTGCGTATATAAAATCTAGCTTTTCTTTGAGCTGTGCCTCGTTTTCCACCTTGCCGTTTATATACATAAGACATCACCTCCGCGTCTTATGGTTCGTTACCCATATTTCAGGGACTTACCAAGGCGGATTGGGAATTGATTGCAGAACTAATCGTCTGGTGTCCTTTGCTCTGTGCTGTTTATGTTACAGCACATCATTGCTACTATGACACCTCCGACTTCCTGTATACTTCGTCGCCCTGCCACGCTCCATATACAGGCTCTCCCACGTTCCGACTCACCTATCCTTGTTCGTCCTTTAGGAGGGCACTTTACTCCGGGGAATTCACACCGGTGTTTGGGCTGCAGTTGTTCATCGGCTATCATGAGTTATTTCAGGCTCATGCAGGAATGGTAAGAAACTAGTACCATACCTAATTCCCATTGTTTCCACCTTTCGGCGGCGAGATTTAACGGAGCTTCGGACGTGCCTTTCTCGCGTCTCCATGGGACTGGGTGCCCGCCCCTATACTCGTCCATGCCACATGGTGGTTTAGGACTTTCAGGGTACGTCTTCACCTGGCTTCACACATTGATATATGGCAGTATATCAATGCACGCAGGAGTATTAGCACTCGTGCCGTCTCAGGCTTTGACATGCCTTCATTGACGTCAGCTCTGCACGGCTGGAGGAGTTTCACCTCCAGAATTCGGTGAGTCAGTTATCATGCTACAATTGGCATGTCAGCTTTTCCTTTATCTTGTCAGGATAAAGTTATAGCTGAACGTGGCACACAATTTCTTAATCTCATTAGTTGCAATTTTATCGCACAGGTTGTTGTACTCATTATTAGAATGACCTTTAATCTTAATCCAGTTTATTTGATGTGGTTTAGAAACTTCCAGCAGTTCTTTCCATAAGTCCTGATTTTCTACCGGGGTTTTATCAGATTTAATCCAGTTGTTCTTCTGCCATTTTTTAATCCAGCCTTCTTTAAAAGCATTGATTAAATAACTGCTGTCACTGTATAAATTAACTTTGCAGGGACTTTTAAGAGCTTTTAAAGCTTCAATAGCTGCTTTTAATTCAATCCTGTTGTTTGTGGTGTTTTCTTCAAATCCTGATATTTCTTTTTTTTATTCCTTTGTACAATAAAACTGCTGCCCAGCCACCAGGGCCGGGATTACCACTGCAAGCCCCGTCAGTGTATATTTCTACTGTTTCGCTGTTTTTCATGTATTTCCTCTCCTTTTTATTTTTTTTTTTCTTGCATTTACTCCATCCACAGAACGGACAGTAAAGGCATCCTTCTGCGGGAATTAGTTTTGCTCCACAGTCAGGACAGTAAATCTCCTGTTTTTGTACAGGTTTGACGGTTTCCTTTTTCTCTTTTTCTTTCATAAAAATCCCCTTTTCTGTTTATTTGAGGTTATATTTTTGTGAAAAATATTGCACAACTTCCGGTATTGCCTTTTTGTAGTAAGGTTGATTTTGTTTGCACAACTCTTTTAATTCTTTTTTGGTGGTTATAGGTGGATGCCAGCTTGTACCTGATTGAATTGCGTCTAATTGCGGTTCTAATTCTTTAATAAAATCTTTCACCGTCCATCCTTCCCAAATTTCTTTTTGAAAATTAATTTTACCCATTTTTA
>DULG01000018.1 GCA_012840485.1 Clostridia bacterium
CATTCTGCTATATCATCTATTCCTCCTATTTCTTTGAGTATTTCTTTAGTATAATAGGTATGAGATTTTATAACCATAAACTCCTCTTCAGTAAGCTTGTCCGGTTTGTCAAGAATAGAATTAGGTACAGCTAGCTTTCCAATGTCATGAAGAAGTCCAGCAATTCTCATTTCCCGAGAAGTTTTCTCATCATATCCTATCACCTTAGCCATCTCATAAGCCAACTTTGAAATACCTTTAGAATGATTATATGTAAAACGGCTTCTATTATCTATGATGTCTGCAAAAGCTTCTGCTATATCTTCTAATTCTTCAATATTAATTGGTATGGTATCTTTGGGTTCAATTTTTTGTAATATATTTTTTATGTCAAAAAACCTATAATCAAGCCAAAATTTCTCCTGCTTTGTAAGCTCCATCAATGCTTTTGCAACCAAAGGATTAAACATCTTACCAGTACCACTTTTTATACATTTTTTGATATTTTCGCGAATATTATACTCCCTTTCTTTCCCCACCAATGAAGTATACCTTATATCAAATTGGTCGGATATGAAAACAATTTGAGCACCTAGCGGAATAGAATCTCCATTTAGCTTAAAATGCCCACTTCCATCGTAATTTTCATGATGATATCTTATAATATTCGAGAGATTATCTCCAAAGGGTAATCTTACAACAATTTTACTTCCTCTTTCACTGTGTTTCCACCATTCATCTGTGTTAAAGTCTTCGTATATGTCTCCTTTCCCTATGTCGTGTAAAAATGCAGAATAGTAGATTTTTTTTGTTTCCTCTTCACTTAAATTTAACATTTCCGAAATCCTTAAAGAAATATAAGCTACTCTTCTAGCATGTCCCATGTTTTTGTATTCTTGCACGTCAAGAGCCAAAGATAAAGCAGATAAAAGGTTATTATAGCTTAAATTCACATTTTATTCCTCCTAACTGATATTTATTTTCAGTTAATATATATTATACACTAACTATCGTAAACTTTCTAGACAAATTTGGACATAATGTTTTAAATATTTTAGATTTTAGACAATAAAATATAAGCCCTTACTAGTCATCAATCCTAGTAAGGGCTTATATCACAATTCCCTTCTACCTTCTAAAGCCCTTGAAAGAGTAACAACATCTGTATACTCAAGGTCACCACCTACTGGCACACCATGAGCAATCCTTGTGACTTTTATTCCTGAAAGCTTCAATAGTTTAGCAATATACATTGCTGTTGCTTCTCCTTCTATGTCAGGGTTTGTGGCGAGTATCACTTCTTTTACATTTCCATTTTTTACTCTCTCTAAAAGCTCTTTAATCCTTATATCTTCAGGCCCTACCCCTTCTATAGGAGAAATAACTCCGTGAAGCACATGGTATACACCTTTATATTCCTTTATTTTTTCCATTGCTACTACATCCATGGGATGAGAAACAACGCATATGGTAGAATGATCTCTTTGTTCATCACTACATATATCACACACTTCTTTGTCAGTTATGTTATAACAAATCTTACAATACCTCAATTTCTCTTTCGCATCAATAATAGCCTGAGACAGGTTTTTTACCTCTTCCAAAGGCATGTTTATTATGAAAAAAGCAAGCCTTTGGGCTGTTTTAGGACCTATACCAGGCAATTTAGAGAGTTCTTCTATAAGTTTTGCTACTGAAATAGAATAATAGCTCATTTTTTCACCTCAAAACAGTCCCGGAATGTTTAAACCTCCTGTTATCTTTGCCATCTCAGAAGCGATCATTTCCTCTGCATTTCTCAAAGCCTGATTAACCGCTGCCAAAACAAGGTCTTCTAAGGTTTCTACGTCATCTTTATCCACAACATCAGGGTTTATTTCAATACTCACAAGTTCCTTCCTGCCATTTGCAACTGCTTTTACCATTCCACCACCAGAAGCAGCTTCTACAGTTTTCTGCATCAGGTCTTCTTGCATTTTCTTTATTTCTTCTTGCATTTGTTGGGCTTGTTTAATCATGTTGTTTATGTTAAATCCACCCGGAAATCCACCTTTTGCCATTATATTAACCTCCTAAACTTTATTTTCTAACATATTTATATGCTCTAATAAATCATTTGTGAGAGTCATATTACTTCTATATCTATGTCATCGCCAAAAAAATCTTTTACTTGCCTTATAAGAAGCTCTTCTTCATTTTTCTTTAACTCAAATTTCAGAGGTATTGCCTTCCCAACAACCTTTGTTATCATTTCTTCAATAAAGCTTTTATTCTCCCCTTTGCTCAATTCCTCCTTTAATAAAGCATGATCCTCAGGATATTCTATCACAATTGCCCCATTTTCAAAATAAGGAATCCCCTTTTCTATGAAGGTATATAAAACTATCCTTTCTCTCTTTATCATCTCTTTCACTTCAGACCATACTTTTTCTAAATCTAACTCCTCTTGTAATAAATTTTTCTCTATATTATTTTTTTTCTCTTCAGTTAAAACCTTTGTATTGTTATCCTCTGTTTTTTTGTTCTCTTCTTTTAAGACAAACTGCCCCTTTTCTAATCTTTCTTCTATCTGCTCTACTCTAGCCATTAAACTCATCATATCATAAGAAATCTCCGGTTTTATAAGCCTTAAAATAGTCAACTCTAACAAAGTCAGAGGAGATATAGCATACCTGATTTCTCTTTGCAGATTTGTAAACTTTTCTAAAGCATTAGTCAAAAAAGCAACGCCAAACTTTTGTGACTTCTCTTTTATTGTCCCTACATCCCCATATAAAATTTCTTTTAACTCCTCTCCTCCTATCTTGTAAATCACCATATCCCTCAAAGTATAAGTTAAAGACTTTAAAAAATTCCCAATGTCTATTCCGTAAGACAAAATTCTATCTAGCTGTTTCAAAGAACTAACCACATCTTTGGCATTAATATAATCTAGAAGCGAAAAAAGCATTTCCTCATTTGCTACACCTAACATTTCACATACATCCGGGTAGGTTATAAGGCCTTCTTTATAAGAAGCACACTGCTCTAAAAGACTGATGGCATCTCTCATGGAACCATTGCCATAAAGAGCAATAGTTTTAAGACCATTTTCCTCAATTTGTATGCCACTGTCGGTACAAATTTTTTTGAGGTTTTGAGTTATTTGCTTTGTAGGTATTTTTTTAAAGTCAAACCTTTGACATCGGGATAAAATAGTGTCAGGCAATTTTTCTGGCTCTGTAGTAGCAAGAATAAAAATCACGTGAGGAGGTGGCTCTTCTAACGTCTTTAAAAGAGCATTAAAAGCCCCTGTAGAAAGCATATGCACCTCATCAATTATATATACTTTGTACTTGGTCAAAGAGGGAGAGTAAATCACAGATTCTCTCAATTCTCTTACATCATTTACACTATTATTAGAAGCTGCGTCAATTTCTAAAATATCCATAGTAGTGCCGCTATTTATCGCCTGACAAACTTCACAGGAGTTGCAAGGTTCTCCATCTTGGTTATCTAAACAATTAACCGCCTTTGCAAAAATTTTAGCTACACTGGTTTTACCTGTACCTCTTGTACCTGTGAGAAGATATGCATGTCCTATCTTTTTTAACTTTATTTGGTTTTTTAAAGTCCTTACAATATGGTCCTGCCCTACAACCTCATTAAAACTTTTGGGCCTGTATTTTCTATACAAAGCTTGGTACATAACATAACACCTCGTTATATTAAATTGTAACAAAAAAAAAGATATATTGCTACACTTTTATTTTTTAATTGCTCAAAATAAAAAGTCTCTTCTTTTGCCCTATAATAGCATCCTTCCTATATTGCCCCCCTTTTATCATCTCTTTGACAGGCATAAAGAAGAGACTTCTACTATATTTTAAGAAACATTTTCAAAAACTTGATTTTTTATTTGCTCCAATTTGTGTCTTTCATTCATATAAATGGATATAAAAGCATCTACTACCTCTGGATGAAATTGTGTCCCTTTAAATCGCAAAATTTCATTTACTGCTTCTTCAATTGTCATCTCTTTTTTGTAAGCTCTGTCTGAAGTCATGGCGTCAAATGCATCAGCAACTCCTAAAATTGCTGCTTCTATAGGAATTTCCTCCCCTTTTAAACCATAAGGATAACCCTTCCCATCATATCGTTCGTGATGTTTAGCAATAGCTTCTAATATTTCATTTGGCAAATCTATAGGCATTAAAATTTTTTTCGCTATTTCCGGATGTGTTTTAATTGCATTATACTCCTCCTCTGTGAGTTTTCCTGATTTTAAAAGTATAGAATCAGATATTCCTATTTTTCCTATGTCATGCAATATTCCTGCAATTCTTAATTGCTCTACTTTCTCTTTTGAAAAGCCCATATATTCTACTATCAAAGCAGTATATTGAGATACTCTCATAGAATGCCCTTTTGTATATATATCTTTTGCCTCCATAGCATAAGCTAAAGCTTCTATAGTTTTTATATAAACTTTTTTAATCTCATCGTAAAGCTTGGAATTTTCCATTGCTACAGACACCGCGCTAGCAATAGACCTCAATAAACTCATATTTTTGAGTGTATTTGTGGAAGTCCAAACTGTTAAAATCCCGTGGGTTTGATTTTTAAAGATTAAAGGTACCATCACAACTGAATAAATATCTTTAGCCGCAAAAATAGGTGTTATTTTTTCACTATGAGGAAACTCTTCTACATCTTTTATTTTTATTTCTTTCTGATTCACTAATTCATTTGTATCCTCTTCTGATAATTTAATTTCTTCAGAAACAGGATAATCTTTTAATTCTCCCCCTTTTACAAGTAAAACAAACTTATGAAAATACGGATTATATTCTCTTATAGTGCACAAAGGTGAATTTAACAATTCAGCAACTTTTTCTACTATGTTATTCAATACCTCTTTTATGTCATTCCCCGATGTAAGCAATTTACCCACATCACTAATTGCCAGTATCTCAGTGTTTTTCTCAGCTATTTGTTTTTTTACATAATACATTTCTGTAACATCTCTCGAAATTCCTTGCATTCCAACTACTTTATCATCGACCTTTAACCTTTTCACATGAGTTTCTGTAATAACTAATAGACCTTCTTTACTCTTAAAATTAATTTCTGAAAAATTAATTTTACCCTCCATCATATTTCTCAAAGTTTCTCTACTATCCTCATCCACAATATCAAAGATACTTTTCCCTATTAACTCTTGAGGTGTATAACTCAAATATCTTATAACTCGTAAATTAACAAATTCAACAATAAAGTTTTCATCTATCGTCCACAAAATATCCCTTATATTTTCTACTAATAGTCGATATTTCTTTTCAGAATTTTCTAATTCATGAGTCAAAGCTTCTAATTGCTCATAGGAAGCCTCTAATTCGGCATTAAATTCTTGTAATTCTTCATTTTGGCGCATTAAACTTTCTGTCTGTTCCCTTAGCTTAGTGTAAGTTTGAGATAATTTCTCCGCCATAAAATTGAAATTTTCTGATAACTCTTTAAATTCATTTGAATCTCCAATATTCAATCGATATTCAAAATCCCCTTGAGCAATTTTCTTAACTCCTTTGTTTAATTTTTCAATTGGCTGCGATAATTTTTTAGATAGTAAACTTGATAATCCCAATGAAATTAATAAAATCATACCCCCTATAAAGACTTTATTTTCAAACCCTGATAAAAAGTGAACTAATGATAATGAGTAAATAATTACAGAGGTTCCAAATAGAACGAAAAATATTTTCTTATTATAACCATTACTAAACATATTATCCTCCATCTTTCTTCTTTTGTATCAATAGATTCCCTATATTTATTTCGGCTAAAAACTCATTTGCTTTAAGAAAAAAGCGCAAAAAAGCGAAATGAAATTTTTTCCAGTAGAAAGACAAAAATAAAAGGCCGTACACCCAGCTTCGACCTGCCACCATAAGCGTTACATAAGCAGTTAGCTCCACTCAAGCACCCCTGCGGCACACGGAAGTGTTTGCTTACCGCTGCTTCCTTCCGGACCTGACGGGGTTCACAAATTTCCGTTGCGCAGGACTCAAGTATCAACGCCACTTACTTATGCCAGACCTTACAATGGTCAGGCCTTAGCCTGGGAATTCGACCCTGCTATAGCGGGTTGCAGGTTACAGGGCACCGCTACCTCCCCATCTAGTACGGCCAAGAATTACCTTTTTCATGGCGGAGAGAGAGGGATTCGAACCCTCGGTACCCCTTTTAAAGGGTACACACGATTTCCAGTCGTGCACCTTCGTCCACTCGGTCATCTCTCCACGTTTTACTGGACTTCAACCATATAATTACTCCACCGTTTTATTCAATTTTCATGGCGGAGAGAGTGAGATTCGAACTCACGAGGCGAAAAATTCGCCCACTCGCTTTCGAGGCGAGCGCTTTCGACCACTCAGCCATCTCTCCGCACTTATCCCCTTAAGTTTTCAAAGAGATCTTTTAAAAGAGCCTTGCACTCTTCTTCCATTATTCCAAAATACACTTCTGTTTTACTTCCTAGATCTTTATTATTCAAAATATTGACCACTGTACCTGCAGCACCCGTTCTTTCACTTTCTGCTCCTATATATACCCTCTTTATGCGGGATTCTAAAATAGCTCCAACGCACATAGGGCAAGGCTCTAAAGTCACATACATGCTACAGTCATCAAGTCTCCAACTGCCAAGAGTTTTACAAGCTTCCTTTATCGCTAATATTTCTGCATGAGCTGTTGCATCATTTGATGATTCTTTTTGATTAAAGCCCTTTCCAATTATTTGTCCATCTTTTACAATGACAGCTCCAACAGGTACTTCTCCAAGTTGGTAACTTTTCTTCGCCTCTAAAATAGCAGCTTCCATGAATTTATTAATCATACAATCCACCGTAAATATTCATGACCACAAAATAAACCTGTGGCTTTTTATTTGCACTCTGCACAAAGGTATTTTATCAGAGAATTATTTAAGTGTCAAGTATGCTCATCCTTGACTTATTTAGATCACAAACAGCACAATATAATATACTATCAAAAGTATTGCCCCTAGAGGAACAGCAATTCGTGCCCATTCTGTACTTTTTATTTTTAATTTACCTGCAGAAATGATGTTTGGAATATTACCTGGAATTAACATCCCTCCACTAATAAGCATTCCCATTAAAATAGCTCTTATCTGTTCCGGCGTCATTGATGGAGAAATTTCTGCTGCTGCTAGCGTAGCATTATCAACAATTGCAGAAATTGTATTCACCCAGTATAAAAGTTCACTTTTCATTTTAACAATATATAAATCAATTACAGGCTTAAAACCTGTCCCAAGTAGCTCTAATGCAAAAATAAAGACGAATACTTTAAAAGCTCTAATGAATACTTCTCTTATATTCTCATCTGCCTCAACATCTTCTGTAGGCTCACCTATCCCACTTTCTCTTTTTGCAAAAAATGTTCCTATTAATCCAAGAGCTAAAATTGCAATTATTATATCAATACCTATTAATCGTGCAAGATAAAAAAAGTCGGCATGTAACTTGGATACAACAATAGTAGCCAGTGGCTCCCCTACAGGTGTTAAAGCAGCACCAAGGCCTATGGAGAAACAAGCAATGACAATCAAATTTATTTTGTTTTTTCTAGTAAGAGGCAAGTAGTTTACGACTTCAACCAAAACCAAAGAGGCAATTATTGCTGTAATAATGCTTGACATGAACCCAAGTACCACGATTATAATAAATGCAAAGAGCCTCAAAGATATTTTATCTGCAACTTTTTCAACACCTATTTTCAATTTTTCTTTTAATAATGTAAAAATTAACCCTGCAATCAAAACTGCCAAAGTTATATAGTAAATGAGTGGATTTTTGAAAATATGGAAAAACAATTCTGCACTAAATTGTTTTGACACAATTACAGATATAATTCCCATTGTAAATAAAAAATATTCCAGATTGTGTTCTACTTGTTTTACCACAAATGGCAATAACAGAATAAGTACTAAAATTACAACCAATGCTGTTACCATATATATACCTGGTCATCTAAACTGTGCAAAACTGCACCAGTTCACGGCTGGGGTATTTATAGTCCGCCTTTCAGACTGTCCCAGCCCCAACTGGCGGTATTTAGGACAGTCATAGCCCCTGCCCCAAGAAGCAGGAACCCACGCCAATCCCCGCTCAGGAAAAGAGATTGGATATTATGGATAAAAATACCTACCTTTTATTATCTCTTCTAATTCTTCTAAAATTAATACAACTACTTTTGCTCCTAATTCTTCTCCTTGACTGCTGAAATAATCTCTGTAATATCCATCCCTTCTTCTAATAGCTTTTTAAAAATTTTTATCATATCCCTACTGAAATCCAATACATATTATAGTATAGTATCATCAAAACTAATATTTTTCACAAGAGACATCCCTTTCTGTGATTTTGTTTTTTCCAAAATTCTATTTTATCACAGAGGTTGTCTCTTGTCTTTTTTATTAACTAAAAATCCTAAGATAATTTTACGCTATGGAAATTTTGGCTTATATTTCTTTAAATTCCACAATCTTTATTTCATATTGGAAATCATAAATATTTCTATTTTCTGTTTCAATTTCCCCAACCTGATTATCACAAGGGTCGCTTCTCCAATATACCTTTGTCGGCACAAAATCCTTCATAAAATCAGTGTTCGCTATCATCCTAAAAGCATCCAAATTGCCGAAATAAAACTTCCTTAATTCCTCATTCTTTTTATAATGTTCGCCAAAGGAAGGATCAACAGGAATCCACCCATAAGAAGGCACAAATAGCAATGCCCAGTCATGAGGGGATACTCTATAAGGATTTATGTTCCAACCTGATTGCCATCTAGCAGGAACCCCCACAATTCTGCAAAGAGTTATAAACAACAGTGCCTGGAAACCACAATCTCCCTTTAAATTAGACGCAATAAACTCAGGAATATTTTCATATAGGGCATAGGGATGTACATAAGAATAATTGACATTTAAAGTTATCCAGTCGTATATCTTTTTCGCTTTTAAATAGGGGTTTTCTTCTTCTCCTACTATTTCTCGTGCCAGCCTTTTTAAATACGGAGTAAAAACTATATGAGGAGGTTCTTCTTTTAAAAACTCTTCTTGATCTAATTTGCCCACTTTCGCAGGATCAATAGAATTTATCCATTCTTTAATTATGTACTCAAATTCTACAAAATACTCCCCTTCTTTTGGACCCTCAAAATAAACTGTTCTCTGAGGGACATCAGAAGGTGCTAAGAAATATTCCTTATGACTTGTAGCAATGACCCTTGCATCTCTTTGCTGAAACTCTTCTTTGGGAAATGGAAGCCATACTTTTATTTTGTCTTCTTCAACTTCTCCCTCAATTTTTACAGAAATTTTGGCTCGAATTTTATGCTCTTTCGGTTTGGCTCCATTTAAAAGCTGCTGCAATCTGTTTTCTAACAGTTTTTGTGATTCTTCTGCATTTTTATCTGCCTTTAGTCTTTTTTTATACTCCGGAAGTGCATACCCTATATTTTGCACAAATCTTTTTTCATATCTCTTTTCTCCTTCAACCACAATGTAGTCTATATAGCCCTCTTCAAAAAGTTTATAAAATTCCTCTTCTTTAAAATCCTCTATGAGATTTTTTGCTTTGTCCATAGCTTCCTTTTCAGTAAAAGGATAATTTTTTAAAAGTATTTGGATTCTTTCTTTTTCAAAAGTCAACCTCATCTTAAGGTCATCGGGAAGTTTCTTTTTAAGCCACTGATCAATAATCCTTTCTGCCCTCTTAAAATTTCCTAAATACTCCTCCCTTACAATTTCCTCTGGAAGCTTGACGTTCATAAATTCCATTTTCCCTTCCTCCTTTTATTTTAATAAATAATCATAATTTTCTTGAAGGTATTTGTGTATTTTACTTGCTATTATCTTGTGACCTTCCTCATTGGGATGAATGCCATCTTTACAAAGGAACTGTCTAAAATCAGGATGTTCTAAAAAAGCACTTCTTATATCGATAAGCCTCGTTTTAGTCTCTATAGCTATGCTCAATATCGCTGAATTGTATTTTTCTTGCCACCAATATATTTTGGTAACACTCCCCAGCCATTTTAAAATATTTTTCCCTATCTCTTCACTGTTTTTACTTATCCATTTGAAATATCTATCGGCATCTAAAGGTGGTAATGTCATCAATACAGGAATTATATTTTTCTTTTCTAAAGATATTACCAGTCCCCGAAGTTTTTCTTTAAATACATAAAAATCCGTCTTTGGTTCATGACTTTTACAGGGTTCTTTTGCAACCTCTTCCCAATTAAAATCACAATCATTTCCTCCAAACTCTATTACTATTATATCTGCCCTTTCTTTTGACAAATATTTGTTTAAAGAGTCTATCCCTCTCAAAAGTGTGTTTCCAAACTTAGCAAAATTCTTTATTGTCCCTTTTATATTCTCCGTTAATAAATTCACATAATTCACCTTTGAGACAACATATCTATCTTTTTCTTCGTCATATATCACGCCTTTTGAAATAGAATCTCCGATTATAATAATTTCATAACCAGTTGGTAAAAACCCTCTGAACATTTTTATCACTCCAAGAAAAACTTTGAGGTAGATAAAATTAAATAGCTCTTTTCTAATTATACCATTAAATAATCAATTTTTACATAAATGCCATCATCATTTTATACTCATTTAACACTTTACAATTAACACTTTAAACTTAAATTATATAGCTGCCGAAATACTCCATACTTTAGTTGGAAGTTTTGGGTTGATTACTGTTGGTCCTCTTACTGCCTTAATAGGAGGATATGTTTTTACAAAAAAACAATGAAGTAGGATTTGTCTACTTCATTGTTTATCTTTACCTAATATTACCGTCACATCCACCTTTGCATCAGAAGAAATATCCTTTTCTACAGAAGGTATTGAAAGCGTTTCAGCAACTTTTTTAGCTTTTTCTTCTTCTGTTCTAGCATATACATGAGAAGAAGAAAAATTTACCCCAGCAACATTTCCTATCTTTACAACATCAAAACCTTGTTTTTTCAAAAGCTCAGCATATCTTGTTGCAAGTCCAGGAATTCCAGCACCATTTAAAACTTCTACTTTTATATGCTCATTTTGAGGGTCAAAATTAAAGGAAGCACTTTCTCCTAAAAATTCTTTTACGACATCTAAAACTTTAGAATTATCTACAAAGAAATAACTTACTTCTCCCTCATATCCTCCTTCTCCCGGAAGAGTCAAGGTATTAATGGCCGTGGGCTTGTCTTTTATAAATTGATAAGCGTACTCAGTTATTTCAGAAGCAGTTAAATCTGTTCTTAAATATTTACTTACAGTAATTGCCAAAGAAGGTAGCTTTGGTAATATAGCGGGTTGTGACATCTTTTTAAATACAGCTTCAAGAAACTGATGCTGGGCTTTTATTCTTCCTAAGTCTCCGTCAATGTACCCATGTCTATATCTCACAAATTGTATCGCTTTTTCTCCATTTAGTACCTGTCTTCCCTTTTTCAAGTCAATGTGTAGAGGCGGACTAGCGCGATTGTCATCGTACTTCATGTTAAAAGGCACATCGATCTCTACCCCGCCAATCGTATCTATTATTTTTTTAAACCCTTCATAATCTAATATTATGTAATTGTCTATTTTAATACCTAATAGATTTTCAACGGCTTTTTTTGAACCTTTTATTCCTTCTTCAGAAAAAGTAGCATTTATTTTTTTCTCATCAGGTGAATTAAAGCCAGGCCTTGGATAATAAGTATCTCTTGGAATTGACAATATATTTATTCGTTTATTATTAGGGTCATAATTTGCCACAAAAAGAGTATCCGATAAATTATTTTCATCACTGCCTACAATAAGTATATTTCTTATTTGTACTTTTTTATTTTCATCTTTGTTTTCTTTTTCCGTAGTAGAGATATTTGTAACATCATTTTTTTCATTGGAGGTCGGAACATGAATACTTCGATAAAACATATATACTCCTATTCCGATAGATAAAGAAATTCCTAACAATATAAGTAAAAATATTTTAAATATTTTTTTCATAATTTTTCCTCCCATGGAAGTAATGCTACTACATCTTACCATACATAGTCATAACCATTATATATCATCCCTTTTTGCAAAAGTCAATTAATACAATGTTACAAATTATTAAATATTTATTAAATTTTTTAAGCTTTCAAGGAAAGGGATATGTGCTATAATATAAAAGGAAACCAATAAAAAGGGGTGCAAAAGTTTGAAAAAATCTAATATATTTTTACTTTATACTATTCTTTTAGTTCTTATAGTACTGGGAATTGTGATGGGATTTATAAACTTTATTATAGATTTGGAGTGGTTTTCAAACCTTCATTACCTTGATGTCTATTTAAAAAATTTCCTTATGCAGGTGATAATAGGATTTTTAGTGTTTATAATTGTTTTCTTGTTTTTGTATTATTACGTTGACAAAATTATCAAAGACTATTCTAACTTCGCACAAGATATAATCGTAAAGAAAAATACTAAAACGTATAAAAAAGTAAGTTTAATCACGTCTGCCTTAATAGCTTTTTTTATGGCTTTTGGCATAGCTGCTAATTGGTGGAAAGAATATTTATTTTTTATAAACTCCATTCCTTTTAAAGAAACTGACCCTATTTTTCATAAAGATATGAGCTTTTATATTTTTAAATTGCCTTTATTATATCATATTTATAGATTATCAATAACCTTGATCCTAATTATTGTAGCGTTTGTTATAATTGCGTATACTTTGATGTATTTATCAGATAAAACTAGATTTTATGAAATTTCTGACAAAGATGGTAATCTATTTAGAGCAATATACAATAAAGAAATTTTAACAAAAGCTTTTAAGGAACTCACAATTTTAGGTATTGTATTTTTCCTTTTATTAGCGATAGGCTATTATTTCGACACTTTTCAAATTTTGTACTCTGCAAAAGGAAGAGTTTTCGGCGCAACTTATACGGATATTCATGTTTCTTTATTATTTTATAAAATCTTAATTTTTGCCTCAATCGCAGCTGGAATTTTAATTTATGTAGCTTTTTACACAAAAAATATAAAATACGCTTTTGCGTCTATTTCCCTAATCCCTGTTATAATGCTTATGATGTTCATTTCTGAGACAATAGTACAAAATTTAATAGTTTCTCCTAATGAACTAAATAAAGAAAGCCCATACATAAGTCATAACATAGAGTATACAAGAAAGGCTTTTGGCCTAGATCAAGTCACAGAAAAAAAATATGACATGAAAAAAGAACTGACATGGGAGGATTTAGAGCAAAATAAAGGAACAATTGACAATATAATGATTAACGATTATCGCCCAGTAAAGCAAGCTTACAACCAGCTTCAAGCCTTAAGACTTTACTATAAATTTAATGATATTGACATAGATAGATATATAATAAACGGAAAATATAGACAAGTTTTTATAGCAGCCAGAGAGATAGACTATGAAAGCCTTCCACCTCAAGCAAAGACTTGGATAAATTTGCATTTAAAATACACCCATGGTTATGGAGTCGTTATGTCTTTAGTCAATGACGTTACACCAACAGGTCAGCCGGATATGATAATAAAAGATATACCTCCTTCTACTAATACTGATATAAGAATTGATAGACCTCAGATTTACTTTGGAGAACTTACTAACGATTATGCTATTGTAAATACAAAAACGGGAGAATTTGATTATCCTTCTGGAGACAAAAACGTTCAGACAAATTATGAAGGAACTACAGGTATACCTATGACATTCATAAATAGAATACTTTTCAGCATATATACGAAAGATGCGAGAATTTTGTTGTCCACTGACATTACAAAGGACAGCAAAATATTAATATATCGCAATATTATAGAGAGGGTCTCTAAAATTGCTCCTTTCCTCCTTTATGACGATGACCCTTACCTTGTAATAGATAATGGCAAATTATATTGGATAATAGACGCTTACACTTATTCTGCCAATTATCCATATTCTCAGCCTTATGGGAATATGGGAATCAATTATATAAGAAATTCCGTGAAAGTAGTAGTAGATGCTTATAATGGCGATGTAAAATATTACATTTCAGATAATAATGACCCTTTAATAAAAGTATATAGCAAAATTTTCCCTACTTTATTTAAAGACATAAAAGAAATGCCCCAAGGATTAAAACAACATATTAGATATCCTCAATTTTTATTTGATATTCAGTCAGAAGTATATAAAACCTACCACATGACAGACCCACAAGTATTTTATAATAAAGAAGACGCCTGGGATATTGCAAAAGAAAAGTTTGACGATAAAATTGAATATTTAGAATCTCAATACATGATAATGAAGCTTCCAGGAGAAAATAAAGAAGAATTCATATTGATGATACCCTATACACCGGCTACAAAAGCCAATATGGTAGCATGGATGGCAGCAAGAATGGACAGAGAAAACTATGGCAAACTTGTTGTATATAAATTTCCTAAAAACACAATCGTGTATGGGCCTCTACAGGTAGAAAATATGATTGACCAAGATCCAAATATTTCTAAAGAATTAAGCCTGTGGAATCAACAAGGGTCCTCAGTAAGCCGCGGAAATTTACTTACAATACCAATTGACGATTCTATGCTTTATGTAGAGCCTTTGTATATACAGTCACAAAATCAAAACGCACTGCCAGAAGTAAAAAGAGTGATTGTAGCCTATAAAGATCAAATTGTAATGGAAGACACTTTAAAAAATGCTTTAAACAAGCTGTTTAATCTAAATATTCAGCAAATACCACAACAAAATATACCTTCAAATACAGCAAGTGAAACACAAAAGCAGCTTATAGGAAAAGCTCATGAAGCATATCAAAATGCTATGGAAGCAGTCAAAAAAGAAAACTGGGCTGACTTTGGTAAATATATGGAGGAATTGAAACAAATATTATCTCAATTAAATAAAAGTATTAAATAACAACTCATTGCAATTGAACAGAAAATATGCTATCATATATTATAGTTTTAATTCCTTTTGCGCCCGTAGCTCAATTGGATAGAGCGTTTGACTACGGATCAAAAGGCTGGGGGTTCGA
>DULG01000089.1 GCA_012840485.1 Clostridia bacterium
AAGATTCCAAATAAATAAGTGCATAGAATTGTCGAAACACTAATAAACAGACTGTATATTGATATAATCGTAGCACGCTCTGAAGATGGTATTAATTTATTAAAATATGGCATAAAAATTGGTGTATAGGCTGAATATATCACTGTATAAATAATATAAGGTATAAATGAATAGCTTGGAATTACACATCATAAATATAAACAATGCCGATATAATACCTATAATCATTAATGTCCGAAGTAACCTGCTAGCATACCCTTTAAAAAGGCAATGGTATTGGAAAAAGAAGCTGTACAATAAGAGTAAGTTTTGAAGGCAAAGCATCAATAATTATTTCACATGACCAAAGAATATTTAGCATATAGAAGAAAAGGGGGTGGTTAAAGAATTTTCAAAGATATCCTGATGACAGAAAGAAATTTCAAAAAACAACAAAAAGAAGTAAGGCTTAATTTTATTGTTTTTGTTGAAATTCCTATGATGTTGTTAAGTCTATATTATAGAATTTCTTACAATTTTCAATAATCATTTGCTTCAATTTTTCATGCCCACATATTTCTAAAAGATTTCCAGCCTTTAAAAGAGAGTCCATGTAGTTTTCTCTATTAAGCTTAAATTCGGCAATTCCCTTTCTGAAGTATAAAAGTGCTAAGCCATTTAAAGTCTTGTTTTCTGTACAAGTTTTAATACCTTCTTCTGCGTAGTAAAGCGTCTTATCATATATGGAAGCCAGGTGATACGCATAGGAGAGATTATAATAAACTCTAACCCTTTCTTCCACATTTTCTGTCTCCAGTGCTTTTAAGCAGAAAAGGAGCATTTCTATACATTTTTCGTATGATTCTTTTTCTCTTACTATAAGAGCTATATTTATTAAAATTCTAACTTCCATACTGCTGTACACAAAGCGAGTATAGTTAGAAAGAGAAAAATCTGGTATAGTGACTTTCATGGCTTTAATCAATTTTTCTAAAGCCTTTTCATAATCATTATTTACAGTTTTTTCAATAACAGACTCCACTAACAAGAGAAGTTGCTTCAATAATCGAATGTAATAAAGACTCATTTTCCCTTCATCAATTATTTTTTTAAGTTCTTCAACATCCTTTTTCAAATCTTCAAATTCTCCACCTTCAAGCTTATCTTCAATAGAAGTTTTTATTTTATAAAAAGAAGAGTAATCTTTAAGTCTGTACTTAAGCAAGAGCTCATTTAAGTCTCTTTTAAAGATGACAGACATCAAATCAAGAGTTTCCTGTTTAGGCATAACCTTTCCATTTTCAATTCTCCTTAGAGTATCTGTGCTTACAAGAGTTTGATCTGCTACATCTTTTTGAGTAAGCCTTAAAGATTTACGAATATCTTTCAATTCATTGCCAAAAGCCTCTAAGTCATAATAGAATCCATCCATTTTTTTACACACCACCCAGAATCAATTCGGGTTGAAATTGTTTAACTTACCATATATTATATAGGTAAGAGAAGGAAAAGTAAAGGGAGGCAAGGGGAGGTATGAAGAAAAAGTTGTTAGTTATTTTTTCTATAGTTACTCTTTTACTGTCTTCATGGTGTTTTAGTGTGAAATATGGCATGCTCTTATTGTTATGCTTCTGGTGGTGATTTCAAAAGTTTTCCAAAAGAAATAATGAAAAAAGAGACAGCTCAAATTGCCGTCCAAAAACTATCCCAATTATTAGGGGATTCTATAACAACAGTTTCCTTTTTTGGTTGGGAACCTTTATTGGCCTTTGAAACTATTAAAGTTATAGTAGAAGAATTTATAAAAAATGGTATAATGCCACGATTTGCTGTATCAACAAACGGAACGCTTCTTGACCATAAAAAGTTGGATTTTTTCCTTAAACATAACTTTTCGGTCACCGTAAGTATTGATGGACCAGAAGATGTCCATGACCACAATAGAAGATTTACAAATGGGGCTAAAACGTTTAAACACGTAATGGAGAATGTTGAAATATTGAAGAATAGAGGTGTAAGGTTGTCGATACAAGCTACGTATACATACTATGCGTTTAATGCAGGGTACACCTTAATAGATATTGTAAACTTCTTAAGTTCTATTGCTTCTATTATAGCTATTAAAAAAGAAGAACAGTTTCCATTACTATCGGGGAAAATTGATGTAGATAATCTTGTTAGCAACCCTAAATTTTACAACATATGTAAGGATTATATAACCTACGTTTTTGACCGTCTTTCTAGTTCAGAACCAGTGTTTGATTTAGCTATTACAAGAGCTATTGGGGAGGTTGTAAATAAAGTTCATTCTGATTTTTACCCATGCGGTTTTAAAGCACACCTTACAGTTTTTCCAGATGGGTCAGTATACAGCTGTCATCTTCTTACAAATTTGCACCTAAAGCTAACTGATAATATATTAAACTTAGAGAAAAACTGTTTTTATAACAAGTATGAAGAAATAGAGGAATGGCTATTAGAAAAATTCAGAGATTTAAATTTTCCTCTGAAAGTGTGGTTTTCTGATTTTCAAGATTTATGTCCTGCAGCGTTGATTTCTTTGGAGTCAGATCCGTTACTCATAAAAAAGCGCTTTGGTGAATTTATTAATTTTGAAAGTCTATTTTGGGATGAAGTTTTAAAAAAGATATATATAATGAGCAAGAAAGGAAATTGGCAAAAAATCCTAGAAAATATTTCGCATTACTTTGGGGGTAGAAAAAATGCATAGAGAATATATTAGGAAAATCCTTCACTACTCCAGACCATATTGGAAGGCACAGTTTTGTATACTCATCCTTTGGACTGCAATATCTTTACTGGGAGCCTTGGTACCTTTTATTAATCGAGAGATAATTAACTTAATGCAGTCAAAATTTTTTTTGTCAAAGTTAATTTCACTTTTGTTGGCGCTCTTTGTAATAAGAACCACTGTAGTAATTTTAAATTTTATAGCAGAGTATAGATTCGAATATCTCCAAAAAGAAGCAACAGCTGATTTTTTTCAAAAGACATATGAAAGTCTGCAAAAGCTTCCTATAGAAAGACTTATTTCAGAAAAGGGCGGAGAGTATATTTCAAAGATACTTTCTGATGGAGAGATGGCAGGTATCGTTGTTTCAGGTTTTTTCCCGTCAACCCTTCTTAATCTTTTAAGATTTTTAGTTGTGATAGCCGTATTGATATATCTTAATCCTATCCTTGGTATAATTTCAGTAATCTTTATTCCTTTTTACTTTTTTGTATTTAAAAAATACTCAAAAGGAATTATCGAATCGTCTCAGGAAGAGAGGATTTCTTATGCAAATGTATTGGAAAGCTTGAAAGAAAAAATAGAAGGATTGCCCATTGCTATTTTCTATAAACAGGAAAATTTTCTCATTAAGAAATTTTTGTTTGATATTAAAGAATGGTTAAAAAATATCAGAAAAGTTATCTTCAATATGAAGGCCTATACTGCAAGCTATTCTTATTTGAGCGCCATATTTCCGCTCGTGATTTTCGGAGTGGGCGCAGTTTTAGTTTCTATAGGTAGAACAGATATAGGTACTATGATCGCTTTTTATCTATATTCTGAGAATTTATTTGAACCTCTTAGCAATTTTTCAAAAAATTTAGGTGCTTTTAGTCAAGTTATTCCACCTTTTAATAGAGTTTTAACGATTATTGAGACTACTTACACTGCTCCGGATGGAACAAGGACATTGAGAGAGCTAAAAAGCATATCTCTTAATGGATTAACAGTTAAGTATGGGGATAAAGAGGTATTAGATAATATCAACCTAAAACTTGATTTTACAAATAACGTAAATATTGCGATTGTTGGTTGTAGTGGTTCGGGTAAAAGTACTTTAGTGCGCTTTTTAAGCGGATATTTTGATAGTGAGAGATGTTTAATAAACGATGTTCCAATTACTGCCTATTCAAAGAAGTCCTTGCGCAAACATATTTTACTTGTTAGCAATACAGATTTTATCTTTGGGATGACAGTAAGGGAGAACCTTTCAATGGGGGAGAACTTTTCAGAAGAGGAGATGGAGTATGCTCTAAAACTTTGCGGACTTAATTTTGGCAGAGAATTTCTCAATACGAAGGTCGGAGAAGGTGGGAAGGCATTATCTACTGGAGAGAGACAGCGTTTGGCTTTGGCACGAGCTATTTTGAGAAAACCAACTTTATTAATACTAGACGAAGCTTTATCAGGTGTGGATGCCGAAACAGAGAATGTGATATTTAAGAATATAAAAGCTATCATTCCAAATTTAATTGTGATTTCCCATAGGTTATCAACAGTTCTTCAGTGCAGAGAAATTTATGTGCTTGATAAAGGGAAAATTGCTGCTATTGGAACTCATGAAGAATTGCTTGCCTCATGCCCTACTTACCGTGATATTATTAAGGAACAGCTCATAGAAAATAGAAATAACGATGTTTCTGTTAAGGCTTGATATTTTTTCTTAATTGCTTGTGAACACTGGAGACGATGCTCTTTGTTTGTGAATTTCTTTCAATTTATTACCAAAAGCTTCTAAGTCATAGCAGAATCCATCCATTTTTTTGCACACCACTCAGAATCAATTCGGGTTGAAATTGTTTAACTTACCATATATTATATAGGTAAGAGAAGGAAAAGTAAAGGGAGGCAAGGGGAGGTATGAAGAAAAAGTTGTTAGTTATCTTTTCCATAGTTACTCTTTTACTATGTTCATGGTGTTTTAGCGCTTTAGGGAATGATGGGTATGTAGGACCAATGGGAGAAAAGGATATAATAGATTGGCATTCTCTGGTTGTAGATAAGTAAAAAAATGCAAAGCAAAAATACATTTCAGGCAGGCTGAAAGCACATCTTAAAACTTTTATGTAGAAAAGTTTTTGAGATGAGCTCAGGATAAAAATTCTTTAAGGGGAGAAAGAAAATGAAACCGTCTAGATATAACTTTTTCTTTGACTTTCCTGAAGAGCCGGAGAAAATAGTAGCTTATAATTCAAGACCCGGAAGGATACATATACAAGTGCTGGTCTGATATAGGGATGGAAGAGTATAGAGTAGGGAATATATTGGACGACACGTCCTTAGTTTCTTTGAATGTTGATAAATATATGGAATATCTTCTTTATGACCCTACGATAGACGAGATGTGTATTGATTGCAAGCTACTGCCAATTTGTATGGGAGGATGTCCAAGGAGAAGAATAGAAAGAATGACAGAAAGATGCGGAGATTATAAATATGTTTTAGAAGAATATTTGAAGGATATAGCAAAAGAGCTATTAGAGAAAAAACAAGAAAAGGTTTAAATTATCCAAATTTTATAATTATTTATAAATCTTTTAGTTTGGAATGTGCGCACATTCCATATAAAAATAAAAAGAGAGGAGGGTAAGAGGAGATGGAATATTTAATACAAGGTTATAATAAAAAAACTGGCAATGAGATACCTAATGACGTTTTTCCTATAACACCTTGTGATATAATAAAATTACCAGAAGGACCGGGTCCTTGCGTGTGCTGGGGTCCATATTGTTGGGGACAGGTATGCCGTCCTGTAAAAATGGAACCCTACTATGAAGTAAGAAAATAAATTATTATGTTAATAGCGATGCATCTGAACTTAAAAGTTCTAGATGCATCGCTATCCTTTAAGAATTACAGATGAAAGGATGGATATATTCTTGAGGAAAAGGTTACCTATTTTAATAATTACTTTTGTATTTTTTTTAGTAATTACATTATTCAGTACCCATACCTTTTTGAATACACAATTTAATTTATGTCGGCCAAAGGAATTAACAGAAAAGCAAAAAATAGAAGACTTTGAATACATGTATAACATTTTAAAAGACAATTATGCGCATTTTTATGAAGTGAAAAAGATGTATGGCTATGACTGGCTAGCATATAAAGAGCAATTTAAAGAAAAGATAAAGAAGACGAAAAATAATCTAGAGTTCTATAATGCATTAAATGAGATTCTATCAAAATTGCACGATGGACATACGCGTGTTTTAGACCCGGGCACTTATAAGTATTTATCACAATCGATGAATTATAAACCCTATAAAGATATACTGAAAAAATCGGAAAGTTCTTATAAAATGTGGGAGAAAATCTTCAAGAATGCATATCAGGAAGGCAGAGTGGAAGATTATTTTTTGCGAACAAGGAAAAGAGAAAACGTTGTAGCAGAGGTTATAGAGCCTGGAAAAGTTGCTTATTTGAAAATCTACTCTTTTTTAATTGATTATCACAAAGAAGGAGAAGAATACAAAAAAGAAAGAAAAAAAATATACGATTTTTTGAGAAGTATAAAGGATTATCCGTATTTGATTATAGATATTAGCGATAATAAAGGAGGTGATGGGCAATATTGGTTAGAAGCTATAGTGGGTCCCTTAAGAGATAATTTAAAAGGAGTAGAAAACTTATCGATAGAAGAAATTTCTCTTGTAAGAGGCGGTGACTATGTTGTTGAAATCCTTGAAAATTTTGTACCGGATTTAAGAAATAATACAATAGATAAACTTCCTATGTATAACTTGCTCCCGATGGAAGTAAAAGAGAGTTTTAGATATTATTTGACTATGAAGAATACGATAAAAGATTTTGAAAAATATCTTAAAGATATAGAGCCTGTTGGTTTTAATGGAAAGATATTTTTGTTGATTGGTAGAGCTACTTATTCGACGGCAAATGACTTTGCGAAATTTTGTAAAAAAACAGGTTTTGCTACCTTAATAGGTGAGAGAACTACAGGAGACGGGGGATGGTGTATGCCAGATATTATGCGTCTTCCTAACAGCGGGTTAATTGTAAGATTTGAGGGGGAAATGATTATAAATTAGGATGGTACTTCATATTTTGAAACAGGGACTATACCAGATATAGAAATAAAAATGATTCCTAAAAACCCATTTGAAAAAGATGAGGAGATAAAACAAAAAATACTGCAAGTAATTAAATCATTAGAAAGTGAAGAAAAGGGTATTAAATAAGGGAAAAAGGTGTGATATTGTTGAGTAAGAAACTGTCAATTTCCATGATTACTTTGATATTTTTACTGATTGTAATATTTTCAACAGGATTTTTTACCGGTATATACACCTCAAATACTTTATTTGCACCAAAGGAATTAAAAGAGTTAACAGAAAAAGAAAAAATAGAAGACTTTGAATATATGTACGACATTTTAAAAGACAATTACGCACATTTTTATGAAGTTAAGAAAATGTACGGCTATGACTGGCTGGCACATAAGGAAGAGTTTATAGAAGAGATAAAAAATACAAGGAATAATATTGAGTTTTATAATAAATTAAATGAAATTTTGAGGAGACTGCATGATGGACACCTTTATGTAGCAAGTCCTAGCTATTTTAATTACATTTTAAAATTAATTGAAGATGGAACGATGAAAAATTTTGTTGACTTTGAGGCTTTTATAAAAATATTCAAAGATTCCAAGAAAAATTATGAAAAATGGAGCGAATTGCTGAGAAGTGTAAATCCCAAGTATAACGAGAGCCTTTTTGTTCAAATGAGGAGGGGGCAGAAAAATATAAAAACAGAAATTTTAGAAAGAGATAAAATAGCCTATTTAAGAGTTAATTCTTTTCTTATAGATAAAGATAATCAGAGTAAAAATTATCAGGAAGAGAAAAAAGAAGTATACGATTTTTTAAAAACTATCAAAGATTATCCTTATTTAATTATAGACATTAGTGGAAATGTAGGAGGTTCTTCAGAATACTGGATGGATGCTATAGTAGCTCCACTGATAGGAGAAAGAGGTTTGGAATATTTAAAATTGGAATATTTAGAAAATGAGGATAAAAATACATATTTTTATTTATCGCGAAAGGGGAATTATACGCAAAAAAATTTCGGGAGATGTGTAATATTTTATGACGAAGATAAATTCAGAGAGAGTCCTATATACGATAAACTTTCAGAAGAGATGAAAAAAGATTTTACAATCTATGAATTTAAAAAAAACCTATTTAAACAAGAGGAAAAGTATATAGAAAAGTTTTTCAAATCAAATGAATATGTAAATTTCAAAGGGAAGATATTTCTAATAATAGACAGAGGAACTTTTTCGGCAGCCACAGAATTTGCCAAGTTTTGTAAAGAAACAGGTTTTGCTACATTGGTAGGAAGAAACACTTTAGGAGACGGTTCACTTACCTCATATATGAGGCTTCCTAACAGTGGATTGATTGTGAGATTTGAAGCCGGCACAATTTTAAACCAAGAGGGGAGTTCATTTTTTATAGAAGGTGTGAAACCAGACATAGAATTAGACGTTCCAGATACAAATGCTGGCTATCCAGAAGTAAGAGCAGAAATATTGAAGCAAAAGACAGTCGAATTGATTAAATCTTTAGAAAAAGAAAAAAGCAATTTCTAAAAAATGCAAGAGAGTTGATCAATATGAAATTTTTAAATATAGCGGATGAAGTGATAGATTTAAATAGAATTTCTAAAAAGGTGGAATGTTTGGTGTAAGAAGACGTCAATATAAGTATAAATGGCTTTTACATTTGGGTTGTAGCTGAAATTGTAACTTACAGTTACAAAATTAAAATTTTTCGCTGGCGATATATGAAAGAATGAGAGAAATGGAGGAAAGTATGGATAAGTTCACCAAAATGAAATATTAGGAGAGTTTATAGACGTTTTTGCTATTTTACTGGGAAAGATAAGAATGTTAGGATAAAATTGAAAGAGATTTGGAAGGTGAGAAAGTTGAAAAAGCTATAACTCTGCTGATCATAATAACCTCTTTATTGGAGATATTTATATTAATTAGTGTTTATCTATATTATTTTTATTATATAAAAGATGTAAAAACAATTCAAAAATATTTGCCAGTAGTAAAAAGAAAATTATAAGGTCATTGAAGTGGAAGAATTTAAATATTTAAAATTGCCTGTGGCAAACTTCATTTTAGAAGAATTTTTTGCAAAGTACAAATGTACAGAAAATACACTGACATACACGGATGACCCGATTTTACCGTGTAGTTTTTTTCGAGTTAGAATAAATGAAAAAAGAAATAATCTAGGAGGGAGAAAAATGAAGAAATGGTTATATTTTATTTCATTATCCTTATTGATTTTCTTTCTTTTTGCGGCTTGTTCAGAGAAAATAGGTACAATTCCTGAAAATTATTCATATAATTACGATAACTATCTAGAGTACGATTACATGAAAAAAGCTGGAGATACTAAAGGCTCATTTAGTTTTAAATATCCAAAGGGATGGGTTGTAGAAAAATTACCCACATGGGAAGCAACTTCAGAAAAGGAAGCTTCTCCAGATTGGGGAGTAGAATTATATAAAGAGGGGGATAAAGAAAATAAGATAACAATAGTTGGAATTGTAGGGGGCGTACCTGTAGAAAATGGCCAAGGGAATGAGTGGGAAAAACAGGGTTTCCAAAAAAGTCAACTTATGGTTGGAAATGTAAAAAGAGGGGAAGTGTACTCTGAAATAGTTGAAAACAAAGTAAAAACAGTAGTTCTTTATTATGACAAAGATAACCCACCAAGATTTGAGTCTGGCTGGCGCTTGGAAGCTCATGCTCAAGTCGACAAACAATTTTATAATAAAAACAAAAATGAAATATGGCATATTTTAGCTAGTGTAAAGAAAATTGAATAACAGACAAAGGGAACCGTCCCCTTTGTCTGTTTTTTTATTACTCAAATATTAAGTTCAATCTAATAAAATCAGTCAGAATTAAAAATTAATAAAGAAAGTGTTTGAAACATTTTAATTGTTTATCGATAAAAATATATTGATTTTCAATAAAAAATGTGTTAGAATACAGGTAAAATAATTGAAATTGAGGTGTTGTCATGAAAAAATGGATGTTAAACTCATTAAAAATTTCTTTAGTGTTTATAGGTCTTGTAATATTAGCGCTATCTATTTTTTGGCTTCCAAATGTAGCAAATACATTAGCTAAAGAAAATCCAGAATATGCTTATTTGAAATATTCACTTCTTTTAGGTATTTATTTAACTTGTATTCCTTTTTATATAGGAGTCTATAACGGATATGTAATTTTAAAGCTCATTGAAAAAGATAAAGCATTTACAGAGTACACAAACAGATCCCTTACATATATTTTTTATTCATCAATAGGGATAATTTTAATGTATATAATTGGCATACTGTACCTTATATTTAACAATGCTGGCCATCCTGGCATAGCACTTATAGGTATAGGTATAATTTTTATGTCTTTTATTATAGCATCAGCATCGGGAGTTATTAAAGCTCTTTTAATAAAAGTTATAGAAATAAAAAATGAACATGACCTAACAATATAGGGGGTTAGAGCGTGATTAGAGTAAATTTAGATGTTATCTTGGCTAAAAGGAAGATGAGTTTATCAGAACTTTCAGAAAAAGTTGGCATAACAATGGCGAATTTATCAATTTTAAAGACGGGTAAAGCTAAAGCGATTCGTTTTTCAACTTTAGATGCTATTTGTAGAGTTTTAGAATGCCAGCCAGGAGATATTTTAGAATATGTAGAGAATGAATAAAGAACCATTTCCGTTGTCTTTATGGTAATAGGTAAAGGCACTTGGGAACAGAAAAAATGGCTTTTTGAGTAAACCCGGAGGAAGTAAGTTTATTTTGCTTCCTCCGGGTTTTTAATTTATATAGAAAAAAAGAGCAAAAGTTTGAAATCTAAAGTATTTGAGAGGTAAATTGATTTAATTAATGATAAAGGGTGTTTTTAACATTTTAATAAATTTTACTAGAAATTTAAATAATGTTATTATTAAAGCAACAAAATTTAAAAAATTTAATTTTAAATTCATATAATTTAAAGCGATTAAGTGGAAAACAGGAGGGGGAT
>DULG01000090.1 GCA_012840485.1 Clostridia bacterium
TAGCCTCCGGCGTTATACCTCAAATTTCAGTGATAATGGGTCCAAGTGCGGGAGGGGCCGTCTATTCACCGGCATTGACAGATTTTATTTTTATGGTGGATAAAACCAGCCAGATGTTTATAACAGGCCCTCAAGTTATAAAAGCAGTTACAGGGGAAGAAGTTACTCCTGAAGAATTAGGCGGTTCAATAACTCACAATAGAGTAAGCGGTGTTGCACATTTTAGAGGGCCAAATGATGAGGAAGTTCTAAAGATGGTGAGGAATTTGTTAAGTTATTTACCTTCTAACAACTTAGAAGATCCTCCACAATACGAGACAGGGGATAATCCCAATAGAGTTTCTCAAAGACTTATGGAGATAATTCCAAACAATCCTAATAAGCCTTATGACATGAAAGAATTAATAAGAGAAATAGTCGACAATGGAGAATTTTTAGAGTCACAGGAGATGTACGCAGAAAATATCATCACAGCTTTTGCAAGACTTAATGGAAAGACAATAGGAATTGTTGCAAATCAGCCAAGAGTATTAGCAGGAGTACTTGACATAAATGCTTCTGACAAAGCGGCCAGGTTTATTCGCTTTTGTGACGCTTTTAATATACCTATACTTAGCATAGTAGATGTGCCTGGATTTTTGCCAGGGACAAATCAAGAATATGGTGGGATAATAAGACATGGGGCAAAAATGCTTTACGCTTATTCTGAGGCAACTGTTCCTAAGGTTACTTTGATTGTAAGGAAGGCTTACGGTGGGGCTTATCTTGCTATGTGCAGCAAAGACTTAGGGGCTGACATAGTGTTTGCATGGCCTACTGCAGAGATTGCGGTTATGGGTCCAGAAGGGGCAGCAAACATTGTATTTAAAAATGAAATCAGTGAAGCAGAAAATCCTGCAGAAGTAAGAGAGCAAAAAATAAAGGAATATAGAGACAACTTTGCAAATCCGTATAAAGCTGCAGCTCGTGGCTATGTAGATGATGTAATTATTCCTTCTGAGACAAGGCCACGGCTTATATTGGCTTTTGACATGCTATCTAGCAAGAGAGAAAGTCGGCCTCCTAAAAAACATGGCAATATACCTCTATAAGGTGGTGCTTTTATGGAAGTTTTTTGGAAGTTTTTAAAAAAAGTCTTTGATGAGGAGGAAAAAGAAGAAGTAAAAAGTATTGATAAGGAAGTAAATGAGGGAAAAGAAGAAGATACAGAGCTTATTGCCGCAATTACTGCTGCAATAGCATTGCATTTACAAGCTGATACAAGTACTTTTTATGTAAAGTCTATAGTAAGATTTCCAGAGACTGCTCCAGTCTGGGCTAGAGTGGGGCGGCAGGAGCAAATGAGAACAAGATTGTAACTGAAGGAGGAATTTCTGTGAAGAAATTTAAAGTGACAGTAAATGGCAAAGTATATGAAGTTGAAGTAGAGGAGATAAAAGAGAAGGATGAAGTTTCTAACATAACACAAATGGCAACTGTTTCACAGCCTAAAGTAACTCAAACTCAGACGACTCTAGAGCCAGTTTCAAAAGCTGAAGCTCCTTCTCCGGCAACTAAAGGCTCTAAAGTTATTTCTGCACCTATGCCAGGTACAATTCTTGATGTAAGAGTAAAAGAAGGAGACAGGGTAAAAAGAGGAGATGTGGTGGTTATTTTAGAGGCAATGAAGATGGAAAATGAAATAATGGCACCTGAAGAGGGAGTTATAGCCAGCATACATGTTTCTAAAGGTTCTTCTGTAAATACAGGAGATATTTTAGTGACTATGAACTAAAAAGTTATTGATATGTAAGACTTTTTTTGGTAGAATGAAATTGCGGGTATCGTCTTCGAACCTGACATTTTCCAAAAATTTAATATTGTCATGTGTTCGGAACGGTATCCTGAAAAGGAACCGGAACGGAGGTGTGTGATGTGCAAATTAAAGCATTGAGAGACAAAAAAGAAGGCAGCTTAACAAAGATCTCTTTGAGGCAAATCACTGTAGCAGGTATGCTGTCTGCAATATCGATTGTGTTATCCACTACCATCTTAGGCTATATTCCTTTAGGGATTGCAAATGCTACGACAATGCACATCCCGGCAATTATAGGTGGTGTATTAGAAGGCCCTATTGTAGGAGCTTTTATAGGCTTGATTTTTGGCCTTACCAGCTTTATAAGGCAAAATACACCTCTTTTTGCTAACCCTATAATTGCTATATTACCTAGGATTTTTATAGGAGTAGTGGCATATTATGCTTATAAGTGGACTAAAAATGCAGGTATTGCTGCGGCAGCAGGTACACTCACTAACACAATAGGAGTCTTGAGTCTTGCTGTTTTGTTTAAGTATTTGCCTTGGCAAGTAGCAGGGCTTGTAGCTTTAAGGAATGGAATTGCTGAGATTGTGGTAGCTGCCATATTGACAACTGCTGTAGTAAAATCTCTAAAAAAAGTGTACAATAAGTGATAAAGCAGGCTTTTGCCTGCTTAATTTTAAATAAGAAGGTGATGGATTTGCTTTTAGCTTTTGACGTAGGAAATACAAATATTGTCATGGGAATTTTTAAGGGTAAAAAACTCTTGCATTCTTTTAGAATATCTACAGACAGGGATAAAACTTCTGACGAATATGGGATGTTGATAAATCAGCTTTTTGAATACAATGGTTTAAAGCTTAAAGATGTAGATGCAGTTATAATTTCTTCTGTTGTACCTCCTCTTATGCACACACTTGAATCAATGACTATAAAATACTGCAATACTAAGCCTTTAATCGTGGGTCCTGGGATAAAGACAGGGATAAATATAAAGTACGATAATCCAAAAGAAGTAGGAGCGGATAGGATTGTAAATGCTGTTGCTGCTTATGAAATATATGGAGGCCCTGTGATAGTAATAGATTTTGGTACAGCTACTACTTTTTGCGCGATATCTAAAAATTGCGAATACTTGGGTGGAATAATTGCTCCAGGTTTAGCAATATCAGCAGATGCACTTTTTCAAAGAACCGCTAAACTTCCTAAAATTGAACTTACAAAACCGCCTACTGTGATTTGTAAAAATACAGTGGCCAGCATGCAATCAGGCATCATATATGGACATGTTGGAATGGTGGATTATATAGTAAGTAGAATGAAAGAAGAATTTGCACCAAATGCATATGTAGTAGCAACAGGCGGTTTTGCAAAAATGATTGCAGAGGAGTCAAAAACTATTAATACAGTAAATGATATGCTGACTTTAGAAGGGTTAAGAATAATATATGAGAGGAATGTAGACTAATTCCTCTCATTTTATTTTTCTGATTTTTGCGATTATATAAAGAAGTATAGGGAAAAACACTTCAAACCAAAAGACCTCAAAGGGAAAACATCTTTGAAAATAAGTGTATAATCCATCTAAACTTTCAGACACATTTTCGGAAAGTGGGATTAACAAAGTAGCAAGTGGTAGCAGAATAAAGCGGTAATCTGGGGATTTTATCGTGTCAGCCAATCCTTTTGCGAAGAGATAAGTAAATATTACAATTTTAAGATAAATTCCCATTAACCACATTGCCATTACTAATGAATCAAATCGCTGTATGTAATCGCTAATTCTTATATTTCTCACCATTTCTAAAGCTGTAAATTGAAAATTCGCTGCAGTTTTTGCTCCAAATATTCCTATTGCTAAAACTCCCAACATCATGCTAAGAGCTAATATTCCAAGGCTTAATATCCCTCCTTTTAAAGCCTTTTCTTTTTCTGAGATATGAGGGAATATAAGAAGTATTATTACCGTTTCAAGCATGAAGGAAGTAATGAGGATTGAACCTATTATTGGCGGCTTTATGCCGTCTTCAAGTATTGGGAGAAAATTTGTCATATCAACTTTTGGAAGGTCCAAAGTGATTACAAATGCCAATAGGAGCATACCAAAAGGAAATAAAAACTCATTTAGTTTGACAATTGTTAAAAAACCTTTTGAGACGGTGTACATTACTGATATCATCAAGACTACATAGAAAACTATTGGGGGGGTGTGAGGCATAAAAGCATTGACCATGATCTCTATTAATTCTCTCATTACTAAAGAGATACCGTGTAAAATAAACAATAAATAAAGGAAAGCTATTATTTTGCCTATAAATTTTCCAACTATCTTGTCCACATAAGAAAAAAGTATTTCCTCTTTAAAGAGCATTGCTAGTTTATAATAAAAGACAAAGAGAATACTGGAGGTTACAAAAGATATTAAGACTGAAATCCACGAATCTTGTTTTGCGGCCAATGCTACAAAAGAAGGCAAAAATACATCTGCTGTTGATATCACAATTGTTACTAATAAAAATATCATCTGCTTTATAGAAATTTTCTTTTCTGTAGTCCTCTCATATTGTTCCATTTTCTTAAACATAGCCTACTCCCAAATGTATTTTTTTTTTATTATTTGCCCCAAAAAAACATAATATTCTAAAAAAGTTGAAATAATAATCTTTGGAGGTGGCATAAAATGTCTCATAAATTGCCTGATTTTCAATATATAAGACAAAATTATCAATATATGACTTTAGTACAAGATTTAGAAGAAAATATATATATTTTTCAAGTGCTTTTAGAAGAGAATAGTGACATAGTTTTTAGAAAAATTAACATAGGAGATAAAAAGGTTAAAGCATATTTAATATATGTAGATGGAATGGCAGATAAATCTTTAATTACACGCAATATTTTAGAACCAGTAATGATAGAGACAAGAAAATTAAATAAAACAGTTTATACAAGTGACCAATTTTTTAATTATATAAAAGATTATTTTTTGACAATTTCTGAGGTGGATGTTAAGGATAAAATTGGAGATGTAATAAATGATTTACTTTGCGGTGAAACTGTTCTATTAATTGATGGGATAGAAAAAGCTATAATTCTTTCAACAAAAGGGTGGGAAGGGAGAAATGTTGCTGAATCTACTACAGAGTCTTATGTGAGAGGTCCTAAAGAGGCATTTGTAGAGACCTTGAGGATAAATACTTCTATGCTTAGAAGGAGAATAAAACACCCTGATTTTGTAATTGAAAATATGAAAATAGGTAAATATTCTAAAACTGATGTTTCTATTGCTTATATAAAGAGTATTGCAGAGGATAAAGTAGTTCAAGAAGTGAAAAAAAGATTAAAAAAAGTTCAAATTGATGGAGTGATTGACAGTGGCTATTTAGAAGAATTTATCGAAGATAATCCTTTTTCTCCTTTTCCCCAAATAGCTCATTCTGAAAAGCCGGATAGAGTAAGTGCAGAAATTTTAGAAGGGAAAGTAGCAATATTGGTAGATGGTTCACCTTTTGCGCTTACAGTTCCTGCAATTTTTGCACAATTTTTTCAAGCAGGGGAAGATTATTATGAGAGATATTTTTTATCTTCAGCTCTTAGAGTTTTGAGGATTATAGCTATGCTGACGGCTTTGTTATTTCCTTCAATATACATTGCAGAGACTACTTTTCATCAAGAAATGATACCTACACAACTGGCTATTTCTGTAGCTGCACAGAGGGAGGGGGTACCTTTTCCTGCCCTTTTAGAGGCTTTATTCATGGAAGTTACTTTTGAAATACTTAGAGAAGCAGGAATTAGGCTTCCTATGCAAGTAGGTCAGGCTGTGAGCATTGTTGGAGGTCTTGTAATAGGACAAGCAGCTGTGCAAGCAGGACTTGTATCGCCTGCAATGGTTATTGTGGTGGCATTGACGGGAATAGCTTCCTTTGCAATTCCGGCTTTTAATATAGCCATAACTTTTAGGCTTTTAAGATTTATCATAATGATTGCGGCTGGGACTTTAGGGTTTTTTGGGATAATAATGGTGGTTATGATGATACTAGCTCATATGGCATCACTAGAATCTTTTGGAGTACCATATCTTGCACCTATGGCACCAAGTAAGACTCAAGAGTTGTCTGATGTGCTTATAAGGATACCATGGTGGGCAAAGATATTAAGACCTCGAACTATACAGAGAAAAAATATTGTAAGGCAGGAGGATACAAGAGGATAACATGAAAAGATTTATAATATTAATTTTGACAATTACCATTTTACTGACGGGTTGCTGGGACAAGAGAGAAATAAATCAATTGGCATTTGTCCAGGGATTAGGTATTGAAAGAGGCAAAGACGACATGATACATATCATTGTAGAAATTTTAAAACCGGGCCTTCTTACAACAGGTGGAGGTGGTACCGGTGGGACTGGAGGAGGAAGTGCAGCTGGTAAACCTTATGCTGTTTTCCAGGCCAGTGGTGTAGATTTTGCGAAAGCTTTTGCTAATTTAAATGATGAACTGCCAAGAAGCCTTTTTATGCAATATAACGAAATAATATTTTTAGATGAAAAATTTGCGCGCTCAGGGATATATCAAACTTTAGACTTTATGACGAGAAATCCTGAGTTTAGGAGAACTGCCTATATATTAGTTGTAACAGGAGGAAGTTTAGAGGAACTTTTTAATTTAAAAAGCGAAAACACATTAGAAAGGTATCCTTATAAAGAAGTTATGGGGCTTATATCAAATCAGGCAAATACGGCTTCTTCTTATGTTTCTGATTTAAATGAATTTATTGAAACATTGGAAATTCCTAAAAAAGCGCCTATTACGGGAAGACTTGTGATTGTAAAAAAAGATGGAAAAGCCACAGGGATTAGACTGTCTGGCTCTGCAGTGTTTGACAATGACAAATTAATTGGCTTTTTAGAAGAACAAGATACAAAAGCAGTTGCTACACTTATGAATAAATTAAAAAGAAGTACCTTGACTTTAGATAAAGGTCTAAAAGGAGAAAAGGCCCATATCTCTCTTGTAGTTACTAAAGCGCGCACACAAATTTTTCCTAAAATAAGAGATGGTGATATTTCTTTCGACATAAAAGTAAATGTAGAAGCTTATTTAAACGAGCAAGAAACAAAATATGAATTAACTGAGCCAGAAAACCTGGAGAAATTGCAAACCATGGTAAGCAAAAAAATAAAAACTGCCATAGAACATGCCCTTTTTATACTTCAAAAGAAGTACAACGCTGATGTAGTAGGATTTGTAGACATTTTGTACAAAAGAAATCCTGCATTATGGAATAAAATTGAAAAAGATTGGGATAAAATTTATCCTGATGTGAAATTTAACGTAACAGTAAAATCAGTTATAAGAAGGTCAGGACTGTCTTCTAAGCCTATATATCCGAGGTGAGATAAATGATTTTTAAAGTGATTGTGCTTACTCTTTTATTTGTCCTTTTTTCTTTTATTGATGTGCCAAGACTTGTAAGAGAAAAAAAGGTCAAGGAGGTTGTTGTGTTTTTTGCCTTTTTAATTGCAGGATATGTATTTAATCTTCTCTACCTTTTAAATGTTCAAATTACTTCCACTAATAGAATAATTAATCATTTATTAAAACCTATTGAAAAGTTTTGGGGCCAATAATCCAGAAAAGTTTCTGGATTATTTTTCTTTTTAGTATTGAAATTTTTTTAAAAAAGTATTAAAATTGTAATTAGCGTGAGCACAAAATGTGCACATTGGGGGTTTTGAAATGAAATTTGTAAAAGTTGGCGACAAGACTATAAATTTGGAAAAGTTACACAATATTATTGATAAAATGATTGAAATGAGACAGAATGGCTTTTCTCAGCAGGAGGTTGCTTCTCGCTTTAAAGTTGACAGAAGTTTTATCTCAAGGTTAGAAAGTTTAGGGGAAGTTAGAAAAGGCGGGAATATTGCAGTAGTGGGTTTTCCCATAAAAAATAAAGAAGAATTGGAAGGGCTTTTAAGAGAGTGGGGAGTTAATTTTACGCTTCTTTTGTCTGAAAAAGAGAGGTTGAGTTTGGCTGAAAATATGAGTGGTGTGGAGCTTTTTAATATGGTAATAGACCTGATTGCTAAAATTCAATCCCACGATTTGATAATATTTTTGGGTTCAGATAAAAGGAGTCAACTGGTGGAAGCTATATTTGACAGAGATATCATAACTATAAATATTGGACATTCTCCTTTGACGGAAGATGTATATGTTGACCCTGCAGTAGTAAAGGATATATTAAACTCATTGAAAGGGTGAAAATATGAAGAGGGTTATAAGTATAAGCATAGGTTCTTCCACAAGAAATAAAACAGCAGAGGTAGAGATTTTAGGAGAAGAATTTATAATAGAAAGAATAGGGACTGATGGGGACTTGAAAAAAGCCATAGAATTTATTAAAGAGATGGATGGAAAAGTTGATGCTTTTGGAATGGGAGGAATAGACCTATACCTTTCGGCAGGTACTAAAAAGTATGTTATAAAAGATGCATTGCCTTTAAAAAATGCCGCAAAGATAACGCCAATTGTGGATGGATCGGGACTTAAGAATACACTTGAAAGAAGGGTAATAAAATACATACAACAAAGAGGCATAGTTGATTTAAGAGGGAAAAAGGTGCTCATGACAAGTGTTATGGACAGGTTTGGAATGGCTGAGGCTTTTTATGAAGAGGGGGCACGGCTCATCATAGGGGATTTGATGTTTGCTTTGAATATCCCTATACCCTTGCATTCCTTAAGGGTTGTATATTTTCTTTCTTTGATTATTGTTCCGATTGTAGCGCGTCTTCCCTTTGAAATGATTTACCCTACTGGGGAAAGGCAACTAAAAATAGACAGTAAGAAATATGAAAAATTTTATAAAGAAGCAGATATAATAGCAGGAGATTTTCTATTTATCAAAAAATACATGCCTGAAAGGCTTGAGGGAAAAGTCATTGTGACTAACACAGTTACACAGGAAGATGTAGAGATGATGAAAGAGAAAGGGGTGAAAATGCTAATTACTACCACCCCAAATATAAATGGTAGGTCTTTTGGAACAAATGTGATGGAAGGAGTCCTTGTGGCAATAGCGGGTAAAAAGCAAGAAGAGATGTCCCCAAAGGACTATGAGGAACTTTTAGATAAAATAGGTTTTGAGCCTAGAGTAGAATATTTGCAAAAATAGGAGGTAATACATATGCATAAATTTGGCTTTATAATCCATCCTATAGAATATGAAGATGTAAGCCGCAAGTTTAAAATAATGGAGAAGCTTCCCAAAAGAGTTGTGGAAGGTTTTACAAGGCTTCTTCCACCAATGAAAATATCAGAGATAACTGGAGTTAAAAGCGAATATGCTGAAACAGAGGGTTGGTTTGTGGCAGTTCCTTTAACCTCTGAGCAAATGCTGAAGTTACCAGAAGATTATGTATTAAATAAAATAATAAAAGCAGTAAAAATTGCAGAAGATTTAGGTGCAGAAGTTGTCGGATTGGGTGCGATGACTTCTGTTGTGGGAGATGCAGGAATAACAATTGCTAAAAACTCAAACATTGCTGTAACTACAGGTAACAGCTATACAGTCGCTACAGCGATAGAAGGAGCAATAAAAGCAGCTGAGATGATGGGCAAAGATGTAAGAAACTCTCACGTGGTTGTGATAGGAGCAACAGGATCAATAGGTAAAGTCTGTGCTGAAATCTTATCAAGAGATGCGAAATATATGACACTTGTAGCGCGAAATAAAGAAAAATTGCAGAATTTTAGAGACTATCTTTTAACAAAAACAGGTATGTCTGCTCATGTCACTTCAGATGTAAAAGAAGCATTAGAAGATGCGGATATTATAATAACCGTTACAAGTGCAGTAGACACATTAATAAAACCTGAATATCTAAAACCGGGAGCAGTTGTATGTGATGTGGCAAGGCCAAGAGATGTGTCAAAGGAAGTTGCAGATAAAAGAGATGATGTTTTAGTTATAGAAGGTGGAGTAGTAGAGGTGCCTGGCGATGTAGACTTTCACTTTAACTTTGGTTTTCCTCCCAAAACAAGTTACGCTTGTATGGCAGAGACAATGATTCTCGCTATGGAAGGGCGAATTGAAAATTATTCTTTAGGCAGAGATTTGACTGTTGAGCGAGTAGATGAAATTGCAAAACTTGCCAAAAAGCACGGGTTTAAATTAGCGGGGTTTAGAAGCTTTGAGAGAGAAGTTACTATGGAAAAGATAGAATCTGTGAGGAAAAATGCTAAAAAAAGATCAGAAGAGTGGAAATTTGCATAATTTGGACTTGACTTTATTTGCTAACTGGTTTATAATAATCCACATGAAAAATACACAAGCACTGCAAAAGCAGTGCTTGTGTATTAATAATATTAACATAAATTTTACGTCGGTTACATATGAATAATATACAATTTTTAATATTTAAAAAAAGGAGAATCGTCTATGAGCAAGCCTGTAATTTTAACTTATGAAGGACTCAAAAAATTAGAAGAAGAATTAGAATATTTAAAAACTGTCAAAAGAGCTGAAGTTGCAGAAAAGATAAAACAAGCAAGAGCATTTGGAGATCTAAGCGAAAATTCAGAATACGACGAAGCAAAAAATGAACAAGCATTTATAGAAGGTAGGATTGCCACTTTAGAAGCGATGCTTAAAAACGCAAAGGTGATTGATGAAGAGGATATAAAACTTGACCAAGTAAGTATTGGCTGTACTGTCAGAGTATATGACGAATCCTATAATGAGGAAGTAGAGTACACAATTGTAGGTTCAGCAGAAGTTGATCCAATGAATAATAAAATTTCCGATGAATCTCCTATAGGGAAAGCTTTATTAGGCAAAAAAATAGGAGATGTTGTTTCTGTTGAAGTACCTGCTGGAATTATCAAGTTAAAAATATTGGAAATACACAAATAAAAGGATGATGGAGGTATAATATGTCTAATTCAAATGATAACATCTGGGACAACACTGAAGAACTTAATGAGCTTTTGCGAATAAGAAGAGAAAAATTAAATCTCTTAAGAAGTATGGGAGTAGAACCTTACGGTATTGACAAATTTGAAAGAACTAATTTGTCCTCTGATATTAAAAACGATTACGAAAATTTTGAAGGTAAAGTAGTTACTTTAGCAGGGCGAATTATGTCCAAGAGAGCCCATGGCAAAGCTTCTTTTGCCGATATTCAAGATAGGAACGGTAGAATACAGATTTATGTCAAGTATGATGCAGTAGGAGAAAAAAATTATGAAATTTTTAAAATACTCGACATTGGGGATATAATAGGTGTTACAGGAGAAGTGTTTAAATCTAAAACAGGAGAAATAACTATTAGAGTGACAGATTTAAAGCTTTTGTCTAAATCTCTTCAAATACTTCCAGAGAAATGGCATGGTTTAAAAGACCCTGATTTGCGTTATAGACAAAGATATGTAGATTTAATAATAAATCCTGAAGTAAAAGAGGTATTTTTAAAAAGAACAAAAATAATAAAGGCAATAAGAGAATTTCTTGACAAGAAAGGGTTTTTAGAGGTAGAGACTCCCATTCTTCACACAATAGCGGGTGGAGCGGCAGCAAGGCCTTTTATTACTCATCACAACGCTTTGGACATTGATATGTACTTGAGGATTGCTTTAGAGCTTCACTTAAAGAGATTAATTGTCGGGGGATTAGAAAAAGTATATGAAATGGGTAGGGTTTTTAGAAATGAAGGAATGGATATAAGGCACAATCCGGAATTTACTCTTTTAGAACTTTATGAAGCCTATACTGATTATTACGGTATGATGGAAATTACAGAACAGTTATTCGCCTATGTGGCCCAAAAGGTTAACGGTACTACGAAAATAGTTTATCAAGGAACAGAAATAGATTTGACACCTCCTTGGAAGAGAATTACTATGGTAGATGCGATAAAAGAATATGTAGGGGTAGACTTTAATGAAGTGAAGACAGATGAGGAGGCAATAGAGATAGCGAAGAAATTAAACCTTGAGACAAAAGAAGGGATGAAAAAGGGAGAAGTAATAGCGCTTGTTTTTGATGAGCTAGTAGAACAGCATTTGATACAACCAACTTTTGTTATGGATTATCCTGTAGAGATTTCTCCTTTAGCTAAGAGAAAGCATGAGAATCCAGCATTTACTTCCCGCTTTGAGGCTTTTATTTACGGAAGAGAAGTAGCTAATGCTTTTTCCGAATTAAATGACCCTATAGACCAAAAAGAAAGATTTTTAGAACAGTTAAAACAAAGAGAAGCAGGGGATGAAGAAGCCCACATGATGGATGAGGACTTTATAAATGCTCTTGAGGTTGGTATGCCTCCAACTGGAGGACTAGGTATAGGGGTAGACAGGCTTGTTATGTTTATGACAGATGCTTATTCTATAAGAGATGTAATATTATTCCCGACGATGAAGCCTAAAAATGATTAGAAAAGCAGTCGCAAGACTGCTTTTTAGCTTTTTATTAAGTAGTGGCTTTTTAGAGAGAAAAATAATATAATAAAATTGTCGACTTTTTAAATAAAGGGGTATCACATATGATAGATAAAGAAAAGATTAAAAAAGCGGTAAGAGAGATACTTGAAGCTATAGGTGAAGACCCAGATAGGGAGGGGCTCCTTGAGACTCCTGATAGGGTTGCAAGGATGTATGAGGAAATTTTTGCCGGACTTCATACGGATGTAAAAGACGTTATAAAGATTTTTCAGGAGGATGAACATCAAGAAATAATACTTGTAAAAGACATACCTTTGTATTCTATGTGTGAACATCATCTTTTGCCATTTATAGGGGTTGCTCATGTGGCCTATTTGCCTAGAAAGGGTAAAATTTTAGGCCTTTCAAAATTAGCCCGTATAGTAGACATTTTAGCAAAAAGACCACAGCTTCAAGAGAGGTTGACAAGTGAAATTGCAGATACCATAA
>DULG01000019.1 GCA_012840485.1 Clostridia bacterium
CTAAGATTTTCGGTGGCGATAGCGGAGGGGAAACACCCGTTCCCATTCCGAACACGGAAGTTAAGCCCTCCTGCGCCGATGGTACTGCTTTCGCGGGAGAGTAGGTCGCTGCCGGTAAAATTTTATACATATTTAAAGAGAGGTAGTCTGTTTTTAAAATAGACTACCTCTTTTCTGATTTTTTTATGTAGTAAAATTTAGTAATTGCGATTAGTTTAAATAAAGGAGTTCAAATAACATTTTTTCTGCGGGATCGATAATAGGTATATTTAATTTTTCCGCAAGTGCTTCTTTTAAATAAGGTAAGTGAGTACAACCTAATACTAGGCCGTCTGGATAAAAATTTTTAGGTACTAAATTGATAAGGTTAAAGTTCTCAATGATAACTTCTGGATTTTCAAAATTTTCAATTGATCTTATTATAGGAAGCATAGTTATTCCGATAATTTGAACTAACGGGTTATTTTTATAAAATATCTTTTCTATTGCCTCTAAGGATTGACTGTTAGCAGTCCAGATTATCAGACGGTTGTATTCTAAAGCTATCATATGGTATACTTGAAGAGGTGTTACAATATGTATATCTGGATATTTTTGCTTTATAATTTCAAAATCTATTGAAGCTGAAAGAGAATTACAGTAAATCATTATTTTCTTTATGTTTTGTTCTCTAAAGTTCTCTATTACAGAGATTACTTTTTGTGTGAGAACATCGGGTTTTAAAAATTGAAGGATGTTTTGTTCATCTGGGTTTGAAGCCGTAGAAACCCCTAATGCTTCAAACCCATTTTTTTTCACAAAATTGACTCCCATTTGTGTATCTGTCGGAGTACCAGCTATAACTCCGATAGTTTTATAAAATTGAGACAATAACATCTCCTCCTGTTTAAAAAGCAGGTACTACTGCGCCTTTGTAATTATCTTCAATGAATTTTTTTACTTCTGGAGAATTTAAAGCTTCAGCTAATTTCTTAAGCTCAGGCCTTGATTCGTCGCCTTTGCGAATAACGAGTACATTGACATAGGGAGAATTTGCTGATTCGATAAATAGAGCATCTTTAGTTGGCACAAGGCCAGCCTCCAAGGCATAATTAGTATTTATTACTGCTGCATCTACATCCGATAATACTCTTGGTAAAGTAGCTGCTTCCAATTCAGAAATCTTAATTTTTTTAGGATTTTCGACAATGTCATTTACTGTTGCTTTAATGCCTGCATCTGGTTTTAATTTTATTATTCCAGCTGACTGCAATAGCAATAAGGCTCTTCCTCCATTAGTAGCATCATTTGGTATTGCAATAGTAGCACCTTCTTTTAGGTCATTGAGATTTTTAATTTTTTGTGAGTATATTCCCATGGGTTCAATATGAACTTTAGCAATGTATGTTAGATTAAGATTATGTTCTTTTGAAAAATCTTCAAGGTAAGGAATGTGCTGGAAGTAATTAGCATCTAATTCTTTTTCGGCAAGCTTTAGATTAGGCTGTACATAATCTGTAAATTCAACAATTTCCAAATTGATTCCCTCTTTTGCAAGCATAGGTTTTACCACATTCAAAATTTGAGCGTGGGGAACAGGAGTAGCTCCTACTTTTATAGTTATTTGTGATGAATTTGGTGTTTGAGAAGTAGATGTTTGCTTTGTTCCACATCCTGAAATAGAGAGAGTTATAAAAATAGTTATTAAGATTATAGTTAAAAATTTTTTCATTTCTGTTGCCTCCTTTTAGAAATAATTTATCTGTTTTTTGACAAATGTTTCACTAATACATCTCCTGCAAATTGTATCAACTGCACCATAGCTACCAAAATTGCTACGGTATAAAGCATAATGTCGAGCATAAATCGCTGATATCCATATCTTACTGCTAAATCTCCTAGCCCACCACCTCCTATAACACCTGCCATTGCAGAATATCCTACTAAATTTATAGTAGTTATAGTAACCCCTGCTGCTATGGAAGGTAGAGCCTCAGGGATTAACACCTTAGTTATAATTTGAAAAGGCGAGGCTCCCATAGACTGGGCTGCTTCAATGACACCGCGGTCTACCTCTCTCAATGCTGTTTCGGTAAGCCTTCCCATAAAAGGGATAGCTGCTACAGAAAGTGGAACAATAGCAGCAGTGGTTCCTATAGCTTTTCCTACAAGCAACCGGGTGAAAGGTATAAGTACAATTAAAAGTATTACAAAGGGTACAGAACGGAAAATATTTACAATAGTACCTAGTATTTTGTTTAAAGGTTCGTTATGCAGTATCTGATCTTTGTCAGTTACCATTAACAGCACACCAAGTGGTACACCAAAAATTGTTGCTATGAGCGTTGATACCACTACCATGTATATAGTTTGCCACGTTCCGACCAGCAATAAGTTTATAGTTTCAGACATTTTCAATCACCTCCACGTCGAGTCCCAAATCTTTTAGATATTTTAAAGCAGCGTCTGTTTCACCGTTTTTGCCTCTTAGCTCAACTATAAGAGTACCGTAGGGCATACCCTGGATGTGGTCAATGTTTCCATAGAGAATATTGGTGTCAACATCAAATTTTCTTATAATGCTTGATATGACAGGTTCTGTTGTAATTTCGCCGAAAAAGGCAATTTTAATAATTTTGCCTTCCAAGTGTTCGTGGGACAAGTTTTCAATCCTATCTTTTAATTCCTTAGGTATTTCTGATAAAGTTACAGATTTTAAAAAATTTCGTGCGGTTTCTGTTTGAGGTTTTTTAAATACTTCAATAAGAGGTCCCTGTTCTACCACACGACTTTTTTCAATAACTGCTACTTTATTGCAAATTTGTTTAATGACATTCATTTCATGAGTTATGAGAACTATGGTGATTCCCAGCTCCCTATTTATATCTTTTAAAAGATTTAAAATAGAAAGAGTTGTTTCTGGATCCAGCGCTGAAGTAGGTTCGTCACAAAGAAGAACTTTCGGATCATTAGCCAGGGCTCGTGCTATGCCTACCCGCTGTTTTTGACCGCCTGAAAGCTGAGAAGGATAGTTGTCGGCCTTGTCGGAAAGCCCCACGAGCTCTAAAAGATTTTCTACTTTTTTATCGATTGTCCTTTTGTCCAGCCCGGCAATCTCCAAAGGAAAAGCCACATTGCCTCTGACAGTTCTGGATGATAACAGATTAAAATGCTGGAATATCATGCCTATTTTTTTTCGCATTTCTTTTAATTCAGAGGGAGAAAGCCGAGTCATTTCAACACCATCTATCTCAATTGAACCGGAAGTTGGCTTTTCGAGCATATTTATGCAGCGCAGGAGAGTACTCTTTCCAGCACCGCTCAGACCTATAATTCCAAAAATATCACCTTTTTCTATGCTGAGGTTGACATCTTCCAAAGCCCTAACATTTCCTGAAGCTGAATGATAAATTTTTGTAAGGTTTCTAATGTAGATCAAAGAAAAACCTCCTTTCCCAAAATAAAAAATCCCCTTCTGACAGTACGAAGAGGCCTTTAAATCCTCTTATCTGCCAGAACTAAACGTTCTGCAGGAATTAGCACCGTGTAGCCTATGTTTATAACTTTTGGCCACCGGTTGCCGGGTTTCATCGGGCCAGTCCCTCCACCTGCTCTCGATAAGAGTTTTATTTTATTGTTCACTTTAGCAATTTAATTAGATAATAACATCGTAAAGAACTTTTGTCAATAGGTAAAAAAGCAATTTGTCAATAGCCAGCGAAAATGTCATTGTTATCGCGATAATTAATCCAAGAGTGTCTACAATAATATACTAGCACCAGTTAAGCAAGCCTATGAAATGTTAAATAAACTTAGTGAAAAGCATACTGAACTTTTTAAAAAGGATCACTTTTCTTCTGATTTTTGTGCTATAATAAATTAAAAATTCCTTTGGAGGGTTTTGGTCATGTTAAAAAGTAATAGAATTGAACTTGTTCCATTTGAGAGCAAATATTTTGAAAAATTTGTAGAGTTTCGGAATAGTGATGATAGTAGAAATTTAACGATGCCGGGTATACCATATCCTGTTACAGTAGAAACTGTTGCAGAAAGGTGGAAAACAAAAAAAGATCCAAAAGAAAATGGAGAATTTGCTATAATACTTAGGAGCACAGGTGAATATATAGGGAATGTTTCGTATAATAATGTGGACTGGAAAAATAGAAACTGTGAGATTGCGATAATGATTGGGGAAGAAAAACACAGAAATAAAGGCTATGGGACGGAAGCTTTAAATTTACTACTGGATTTTATTTTTAATGAATTAAATTTACATCGAGTAGAGTTAAGGGTCTATGATTTTAATGAAAGGGCAATAAAGAGTTATGAACAATGTGGTTTTAAAAAAGAAGGGTTATTGAGAGAGGTAACATATAAGCATGGTAAGTACATAAATGAATATGTAATGGGAATTTTAAAAGAAGAGTTTATTAATAGAAACAATTATTACCAGGGAAATAATAACAATAATAAGTGAACAAGGAGGATAATTATGAGAGCTTTTATTGGAATTGATATAGGCGAAAAAGCTATAGAGCAGATAGTGAGATTTCAGGAAACATTAAAAAATTATACTGTAAAAGGGAGATGGACTTATAAAGATAATTTCCACATCACATTAAAATTCTTAGGGGAAATAGAAGTAGAGGTCATCTCTAAAATAGAAGAGGCAGTAAAAGTAGCAGTAAAGGGCATTAGTCCTTTTTACATACGACTTTCAGAAGTAGGATTTTTTAAAGGTGATAAGGAGATGAGAGTTTTGTGGATAGGAACAGAAGAAAGTGAATTTCTAAATAAATTGCATCACAATATAGATAAAGAATTATATAAAATAGGATTTGCAAAAGATGAAAGAAAATTTACTTCTCACATTACTATTGCAAGAGATATACGTTTAAAAATTGGAATTGAAGAAATAAATAATCTTTTTGCTAAGGAAGAGAAAAATGATATTTTAGTTGATGAAATATTTTTATATGAGAGTGCTGTTTATGGTAACATAAGAAAATATATACCTCTTTTTGGTGTACCTCTAAAATAAATATAAGGTGCAGGTATTGCACCTTATTCAGGATTAACATAAAGAGTTTTTTGATTTGTGTATATTACAAAGCCCGGCTTTGCACCAGAGGGCTTTTTTACGTATTTTCTTAGAGTATAGTCAACAGGTGCATTTGAGGAATGTTTTGCTTTGCTATACTTGGCAGCTAATTTTGCAGCTTCTATTAAAGTGCTTTCAGGTACAGGCTTGTTATTTGTTCTGATTATCACATGGGACCCTGGTATGTCTTTTGTGTGAAGCCAGATATCGTTAGGATTTGCGAATTTTAACGTTAGATAATCGTTTTGAGTGTTATTTTTCCCTATATATATGTCGAAACCGTCTGAAGATACTACATGTAATGGTTGAGAAAGAGTTTGCCGTGATATTTTTTTCTTTTGCTGCTTATGTATATACCCTTGTTCAGACAGTTCATTTTTTACTTCCTCTATTTCTGATGGTAATGTACAATTTTCCAAATTCACTAGTTGACCTTCTAAATAAGTTATTTCCTCAAGAGTATCGGATATTTGTTTTTCTATTATTTTATTGGCATTTTTTAACTTGCTGTATTTTTTAAAGTATCTTTGGGCATTTTCTGAAGGGGAATATTTTTTGTCAATGGGTATTTCAATTTCTTCGCCAGTGTAATAGTTTATAGTTTTGAAGCTTTCCATTCCTTTTTTTAGAAGGTGCATATTTGCTGTTATAAGTTCGCCGTAAAGTCTAAAAGTGTCAGCATTTTTTGCTTCGCTTAATTCTTGTTGAAGTTTATCTAATTTGTTATAAAGTTTTTCTAAATTGTTGTTGATGATTTTTCTTAAATCCGAGGACCTTGCTTGCAAATTTACTATATTTGCTTTTTCACTGAAAAATTTACAAGCAGCTTGGTTTACTGTAGGGAAAAAGGTTTTTGTAATATATTGAGTCAAATCAATACAAGAAAAGTCAATTACTTCATTTTCCTGAAAAGCAATGCAAGGTTTTAAATTTAAGCTTAAAACATCTTCATATATTTTTTTTATGTTTTGATATAGATTTTCAATATGCTCATCTTCTATTGATTCTACAAATTTGTCAGATACATTACACCTAAAAGCAACTTCTCTTGCTAAAGTGGGGCTAAATCCTTGTAGAATATCTATTAAGGCTTTTTCAATTTTTTTTGACTTGTACTTATTAACAGCTTCTTTAAAAGAAGGTAGCGAGAGATTATTTATATTTAACTTTTCCTGCAGTGGTGGGTAGACATATTGCCTCCCAGGTAGTACTTCTCTTACTTTACTCATATCGGAATATACTCTTTTTATGCTATCTATTATCGTTTGAGTAGCTTTGTCAATTAATATGATATTGCTGTGTCTTCCCATTATTTCAATAATTAGAGTTTTAATTGTTTGATTTTCTAATTCGTCTTTTGTTTCTATATCGATTTTTACTATTCTGTCAAATTCCAGCTGTTTTATATCCATTATCTTGCCGCTTTGAAGGTGTTTTCTTGAAAGCATGCAAAACATTGGAGGCTCAGCAGGATTTTCTTTATTTTCTTCTGTTAAATACATTCTTGGATAGTTTGCGTTAGCTGATAAAAGAAGTTTATAGTTTTTACCTTTGTTTCGTATTATAAAGATTAATTCTTCTTTTTCAGGCTGATATATTTTGTCAATTCTGCCACCAGTAATTTCTTCTTTTAATTCTTTTACTATTGCGTGTAAAGTTATTCCATCTAATGCCATTGGTATAACCTCCAAATTTTATTGTACATAAAAAGTATACCATGGAATTAAAGGATTAAACAATAAAAATTATATATGCATAATGTCAGATATATTACCATTTGCTTCTTCCCAAAATTTACACATACTATATGTGTAAAACTTAGCTATCTCTAAATTTATGACATGCATAAAAGGAGATTGTATTGATTTTAATTGTAACATTTGTTACAATTAACTAAGATGCAAAAATAGGAATTGGAGGAGGTGTAAAATTGAAATGGCTTCTTTTTGTATATAAGGTTCCCAGCGATTCTTCAACGGCTAGAGTTACTATATGGAGGAGGATAAAGAAAATTGGGGCTTTGTATTTGCAACAGTCTGTATGCATTGTGCCATATATGGAGAAATTTTTAAAAGAAGTAGAAAGGTTAAAAGAGGAAATCAATAGCTTTGGGGGGGATTTTAAAGCTTTTGAGGTAGTAGCCCTTGAAGAAGAGACAGAAAAAGATATAATAGCACAGTTCAATAATCAAAGATGGGAAGAATACAGTGAAATAAAAGAACAGTGCGAGGAATTTTTTAAAGAAATTGAAAAAGAAATAGGGAGAAAAAATTTTACTTTTGCAGAATTAGAAGAAAATGAGGACGAACTTAATAAATTATACAAGTGGTTTGAAAAAGTAGTCCAAAGAGATGTGTTTGAATGTGAGGCAAAAAAAGAAGTAGAAGAGTTGCTAAAAAAAGCAAGCCAGGATTTTGAAGGGTTTACTTCCTTGGTTTATGAAAATAACAAAGAGTGATGGGAGGTATTTTAATTGTTAAATGTAATAATTTTGGGACTGACGAGCCTTCTTACAGATATATCTACTGAAATGGTATATCCTTTAATCCCTCTTTTTCTGACTTCTAAACTAGGGGCAAGTCCTGCTATAGTAGGGCTTATTGAAGGAGTAGCTGAAAGTATTGCCAGCATACTTAAAGTATTTTCTGGCTATATATCTGATAAGGTAGGGAAAAGAAAGCCTTTGGCTATTGCAGGATATTCATTTTCTACTATAGGAAAGGTATTTTTGTATATTGCTTCTTCGTGGGGATGGGTTTTTTTAGGTAGAACTGCTGACAGGTTTGGGAAGGGAATTAGGACTGCTCCAAGAGATGCCTTGATTGCTGAAACAGTAGACAAAGATAACATTGGAAAAGCATATGGACTCCACAGGGCCTTAGATACCTTAGGGGCCACTATTGGAATTGTTTTAGCTTATTACTTTATAACCTCTTATAAGGGAGACTATAGGCTGGTTTTCTTGTATTCTTTGATACCCGCCTTTTTAGGAGTTTTTGTTTTGCTTTTTGCAAGGGAAAGCCAGAGAAAACATGACCTTTCAAAAAAGCTTTCATTTTCATGGAAAAGTCTTGATAGACGCCTTCAAATGTTTTTGATAGTGATTTTGATTTTTGCATTAGGAAATTCCTCTAATCAGTTTTTGCTTTTGAGAGCTAAAAATGTAGGCTTTAGTGATTCTGATGTTATACTTTTGTATCTATTGTATAATATTGTCTATATGGTATTTTCGTATCCAATGGGAAGGTTATCTGATAAAATAGGAAGGAAGAAACTCCTCATTATAGGTTACTTATTTTATGGAATAGTCTATTTAGGATTTGCAATCTTTGGTTTTAAATCTGCCATGTGGATATTGTTCTCAGTATATGGTCTATATATTGCTTTAACAGAAGGAATTGAAAAAGCTTTAGTTGCAGAAATTTCTCCAGCTCATTTGAAAGGAACGGTTATAGGATTACACGCTACTTTTACAGGGATTGGACTATTGCCTGCTTCTTTTTTAGCAGGAATACTTTGGGATGTTTTAGGAGTATCTGCACCTTTCTATTTCGGCGGAATTATGGGAATTTTGGCTGCTATCGGCCTTATGATTGTTTTATGATTATTTTCCTCAATTTTTCTCAAAATATCTAACCAAATTAGCGTTTTTTATGTTATAATATCCTTGAAGATTAGAAATGGAGTGGTATTGAGTGAGATTTACAAAAATGCACGGCTTGGGAAACGATTTTATAGTGATTGAGGCATTAGAAAATGTGGATTACAGTGGATTGGCAGTTAAACTTTGTAACAGGCATTTTGGAATAGGGGCTGATGGGCTTTTGGTTGTTGAGCCTTCAGGAATCGCGGATATTAGGATGAGGATTTTTAATGCAGATGGTAGCGAAGCAGAAATGTGCGGCAATGGCTCTAGGTGTTTTGCAAAATATGTATATGAAAGAGGGATAGTCCCTAAAGAAAAGATGGCAGTGGAGACTTTGGCAGGAATAATTATGCCAGAAATTTCTATAAAAAATGGGAAAGTAAAAAGTGTAAAGGTTTATATGGGCAATCCCATTTTTGAAGCTAGCAAAATACCTGTAAAAAGTGACAAGCAAAAATTTATAGATGAGCCAGTAAAAATAGATGGGAAAGTTTATAAATTAACTTCTTTAAGGGTAGGAGTGCCTCATACTATTGTTTTTGTAGAATCCTTAGATGAAAATATGACTAAAGAATTAGGTCCTAAAATTGAAAAATCTTCCCTTTTCCCTCAAAGCACAAATGTAGATTTTGTAAAAGTAGAAGATAAAGAAAATATTTCTGTAAGGACTTGGGAAAGAGGTGTGGGGCTTACTCTTGCTTGTGGAAGTGGTGCCTGTGCATCTGCAGTAGCTTCAGCAGTTTTAGGCAAGACAGGTAGAAAGGTTAACGTTCACTTTAAAGCTGGTGCACTTTTGGTAGAATGGAGGGAGGACAATAGTATTTATTTGTCTGGAGGTGTAGAGGAAGTTTTCATAGGAGAGATAGATATTTAGTTTAAGGAAAAGAGAATTTGACTATAATAAGAAAAAGGTGATATGATGATAAAAAGCATGACAGGCTATGGACGAAGTGAAATTCGGGAAGAAGGTTATGCAATAACTGTAGAAATTAAATCTTTAAATCATAGGTTTTTAGACATAAATTGCAGAATGAATAAGCTTTTAAGCGGACTTGAGGAAAGAGTGAGAGAATTTGTTTCACGGCGGCTTGAAAGGGGGAGGATAGAGTTAAACATAGGGTTTGAAACCTATGAAAAAAGTATAAATCTTATAGAGATAGACGAATTTCTTTTACATGAGTATCTGAGAGTTTTTTCAGATGTGAAAACAAAATTTGAATTAGAAGGATTCATACAAGTCAGTGATTTAGTGTATTTGCCAGAAGTCATAAGAGTAAAAAATGAGGAACTCAACTTAGATGAGATTTGGGAATTGTTAAAAGTTCCACTAGGAGAAGCGATAGATAAACTAATTGACATGAGGCATAAAGAAGGTATAAAATTATACGATGATGTATTAAGCAGGTTAGAAAAAATTTCAGAGATGGTAAAGGAAATAGAAGATTTAAGTTTTGTAATGGTGGAAGATTATAGAAAAAGGCTAGAACAGCGAATAAAAGAATTGGGGGTAGATGTAGACCCGGTGAGGATGGCGATGGAAATAGCATTAATCGTTGATAAGTCGTGTATTACTGAAGAGATAACAAGGCTTAAAAGCCATATCAATCAATTTAGAGATTCTCTTAAAGAAGAAGGTTCTATAGGCAAAAAATTAGATTTTATACTGCAGGAAATGAATAGAGAAGCAAATACAATTGCATCAAAGTCGATAGATTACAGAATTTCTAATAAAGTAATTGATCTAAAAAATGAAATTGAAAAAATAAAAGAACAAGTTCAAAATATTGAGTAGGGAGGAAAAAGTATGTCGATTAAGTTAATAAATATTGGGTTTGGCAACATAATATCGGCTAATAGGTTGGTGGCAATAGTCAGTCCAGAATCCGCACCTATAAAAAGAATAATTCAGGAAGCAAAAAACAGAGGCATGCTAATTGATGCTACATATGGCAGAAGGACAAGAGCAGTAATAATAACTGACAGCGATCATATCATTCTTTCAGCTGTTCAACCAGAAACTGTTGCGAATAGACTTAATTCTAAGGGAATATTGGAGGAAGAGTTTGAAGAAGAAGAAGAGAAAGAGGATGAAGAGTAGGGGGAATTGGATTTGTCGAAAAAGAAGCAGGGATTGCTTATTGTTCTTTCTGGACCCTCCGGTGCAGGAAAAGGTACTATATGTAAAGCTTTGATGGAAAAGGAGAAAAATTTAAAATTAAGCATTTCTGCCACCACTCGTCAGCCTAGAAGTGGAGAAATGGAAGGTAAGAACTACTTTTTTAAGTCAGAAGAAGAATTTATTAAGATGATAGAAGAGGATGACTTTTTAGAGTGGGCAAAGGTATACGACCATTATTATGGAACTCCAAAAGATTTTGTGCTAAAAAATTTAGAAGAGGGAAATGATGTTGTTTTAGAAATAGACATTCAAGGAGCTTTAAAGATAAAGGAAAGGTTTCCAGAAGGGGTATTTGTATTTATACTACCTCCTTCTATGGAAGAGTTAAAAAATAGAATAAAAAAAAGGGGTACAGAAACAGAGGAAGAAATAATAAAAAGATTTAAAAGTGCTTATGAGGAATTGAATTACGTTTCTAAATACAACTACGTGGTTATAAATGATGATGTAAATGAAGCAGTAGAAAAAATTCGTGCTATAATTATTGCAGAGAAATGTAGAGTTGATAGGAATAAAGATTTGTACTTGGAAATTAAGGAGGGGTTGACATGATTTTATATCCATCAATTGTGGATTTAATGGAAAAAGTAGATAGCAAATATACTTTGTGCGCTCTGGTTGCAAAAAGGGCAAGGCAGCTGGTGGCAGGTGATGCTAAATTAGTGGACATTGGTTCTGATAAACCTGTTACAATTGCTACTGAAGAAGTAAACAGAGGGCTTATCACCTATGAAAGGCCGCAAAAATATGGAATAAAATAGAAGGTGTTGTGATGAATACAAATAAGAAAAACGTAGTATTGGGAGTTACAGGAGGGATAGCGGCTTATAAAGCTGCTGACCTCACGTCAAGACTTGTAAAAAATGATATAAATGTGGATGTTATAATGACTAAAGAAGCTACAAATTTTATAAACCCTTTGACTTTTGAGGCATTAACTCATAACAAGGTTACCATTGACATGTTTACAGATAGAAAATACTGGGAGATTGAGCACATTTCTCTAGCAGAAAAAGCGGATGTCTTTGCAATAGTTCCTGCAACAGCTAATATTATTGCCAAGATTGCCAATGGGATTGCGGATGACATGCTGACAACTACTTTGCTTGCCACAAAAAATCCGGTCCTAATTGCACCAGCTATGAATACAAATATGTATACTAATCCTATTACGCAAAAAAATATCAAAACTTTGAAAGGGTACGGCTTTATATTTGTGGAGCCAGCTGCCGGAAGGCTTGCATGTGGGACTTACGGAGCAGGTAAGCTTGCTGATGTAGAAGATATTGAAAAAGCTATTCTGGACTTATTGTATAAGGAAAAAAAGAGAGACTTTGAAGGGAAAAAAGTGTTAATAACAGCAGGACCTACAAGAGAGCCTCTTGACCCTGTAAGGTACATTACCAATCGTTCTTCTGGGAAAATGGGTTATGAGATTGCAAAGGCTTTTGTAGAAAGAGGGGCACAGGTTATTCTGGTCTCTGGTCCTACTCATATTGAAGTGCCTAAAGATGTGACTTTTATTCCTGTAGAGACAGCATCAGACATGTACAATGCGGTGATGATGCACCTTGCAGAAATAGACATTATAATAGGTGCTGCAGCTGTTTCTGACTACAGGCCTAAAGAAATGAAAAAAGAAAAGATAAAAAAAGATGAGGATATGTTAACTATTGAATTGATTAAAAATCTGGATATAATGTATGAGGTGGGTCAGAAGAAAGGGAATAAAATTTCAATAGGTTTTGCCGCTGAAACTACCAATTTGATAGAGTATGCTCAGAAAAAATTAAAAGAAAAAAATATGGATTTAATAGTCGCAAATGATGTATCTCAAGAAGGAGCAGGTTTTGAAGTGGATACAAATATAATAAAAATCATAGATAAAAGCCTAAATGTAAAAGAGTATCCATTGATGACAAAAAGAGAAGCTGCCCATGTCATATTAGATGAAATAGCTAAATTGTTGTAAGGCCTTTTGGCTTTTTTTATTTTAAATTTTAATGGGCGGAGGTTGCCATGTTTGCCGAGGTCATAGTAGATGTTAAATCTTCTAACACAGATAGGGTTTACACTTATCGTATTCCTGAAGGAATGGATTTAAAGGTTGGCATGAGGGTTTTAGTTCCTTTTAGGAATAGATTTGTAGAAGGATATGTAGTAAGCATTACTGATAAGGCTTCCTATTCAATTGAAAGAATAAAAAGCATTTACAAAGGGTTGGACAGTTATTCTGTTTTTAATGAAAAGATGATTGAACTGGCTAAATGGATGAGAGATTACTATAAATGCTATTTTTCTGAAGCTTTTCAGACAATAATGCCTGTGGGAATAAAGCAGGGAGAGAAAAAAGTCAAAGTAGTAACGATAAAGCTTGATGAAATATCTGAGGAGTCTTTTAAAAAGGCTCCTAAGCAGTACGAAATTTTGAACTATTTGAAAAAGAGGAGCCCTATAAGACTTTCAGAACTTGTAAAAGTACTAAATATAGACTATGGAGTCATCAAAACTCTTGAGAAAAAAGGGTATATAGAAGTTTATGAAGAGGAAGTGCTTAGATTTGGTATAAAGGACATAGAGAGAAGCAAGCCCTTAGTGCTGACAGAGGAGCAAAAAAAGGCAGTTGATGAAGTTAAAAGGTCTCTTTTGATGAATAGGTCTGACAAATACTTGCTCTTTGGTGTTACAGGAAGTGGAAAGACTGAAGTTTACCTTCAGTTGATTGAAGAAGCGATAAAGATGGGCAAAAGCGCTATAGTTTTAGTGCCAGAAATTTCTTTGACTCCTCAGACTATTGAAAGGTTTGTAAGCCGATTTGGCAGTAGAGTGGCTGTAATCCACAGCGGACTTTCTCCAGGTGAGAGGTTTGATGAGTGGAGAAAAGTGAAAAATGAACTAGTTGATGTAGTAGTTGGCGTGAGAAATGCGGTATTTGCACCTTTTGAAAATTTGGGTCTTATTATTATTGATGAAGAACATGAAACTACGTACAAACAGTCAGATTTAAGACCTAAGTATAACGCTAAAGAGGTAGCAGAGAAGCGGTGTGAAATAGAAAAGGCAGTCTTAGTGATGGCAAGTGCTACTCCTTCATTAGAGACTTATTATAAGGCTAACAAAGGAGAGTACAAGCTTCTAAGGCTTACAAAAAGGATTAGTGTTTCTATGCCTCGGATAGAAGTTGTAAATATGAGTGAAGAATTGGCTAAAGGAAATAATTCAATATTTAGTCGCAAGCTGTTTTCATATATACAGGAAAATCTCAAAAAGAAAGAACAAACAATTCTCTTTTTAAACAGAAGAGGCTACTCTTCTTTTGTCTCCTGCAGAGATTGTGGTTATGTTCCCAAATGTCCTAACTGTGACATTTCACTGACTTACCATTTTGAAAACAAAAAATTGGTTTGCCATTACTGTGGATATGAAGAGCCGATGAAAGAAACTTGCCCTAAGTGTGGGAGCAAAAGAATAAGGTATATGGGAATTGGAACTGAGAGAGTAGAAAATGACATAAAAAAATTTTTTCCTAACGCAAGAGTTTTAAGGATGGATGTAGATACTACAAGAAAAAAAGGATCTCATGAGAAAATTTTTTATGAGTTTAAAAGTGGGAAAGCGGATATTTTAATTGGAACTCAGATGATATCAAAGGGATTTGATATTCCGAATGTAACTTTAGTGGGGGTAATCCTAGCAGACATCACTTTAAATTTACCTGACTTTAGGTCCAGTGAAAGGACTTTTCAGTTGCTTACACAGGTAGCCGGCAGGGCAGGAAGAGGTGAAAAACCTGGAAGAGTTGTTATACAGACTTATGAAGAGGACCACTACAGTATCATTACTGCGAAAGATCAGGATTATGTGAAGTTTTACAATGAAGAGATAAAATACAGAGAAATTTTTAGATATCCTCCTTTTTCCCATTTGATGAATATAGTGATATCAGGAGAAAATGAAGAAAAAGTAAAGAACGCTGCTGCAAACACTTACCTTGCGTGTCAAAAAATTATTAACAAACTTCAAAATAAGAGTTATAATAAAATATTAGGACCTGCTCCAGCCCCTCTAAGTAAGATAAACAATCGATATAGATGGCAGGTCATCATAAAGGGTGAAGATAGAAGTACTTTAGAAGAAATAGCAGAAAAAGTTCAAAATATGAAATATCCAAAGGATATAAGGATTTCTCTGGATATTGACCCTTTGAATATCATGTGAATTTAAGGAGGTATCTATTTTGGCAATAAGGTATATCAGAAAAATTGGAGATGAGGTTTTAAGAAAAAAGGCAAAACCTGTTACAGAAATAAATTCTCACATCATCACTATTTTAGAAGACATGGCGCAAACCATGTATTTAAATGAGGGAGTTGGATTAGCAGCAAATCAAATAGGAGTTTTAAGACGGTTAATCGTCATAGATGTGGGGGAAGGACTTTTAGAGTTTATAAACCCTGAGATTGTATATGGAGAAGGAGAACAAATAGGACCTGAAGGATGTCTTAGCATACCTGGAGTGTTTGGAGAAGTGAAAAGACCTCAGAAGGTAAAAGTAAAGTATCTAGATAGAGAAGGAAAAGAGAGGGAAATTGAAGGAGAAGATTTGTTGGCAAGAGCGTTATGTCATGAAATAGACCATTTAAACGGAGTTTTGTTTATTGATAAGGTGATAAGATTTTTAGACAAAGAAGAGATGAAGGAAGTTAAGGAGGTATGATTTGTTGAAGGTTGTTTTTATGGGGACGCCGGACTTTGCTGTCCCCTCTTTGAAAAAACTTTTTGAAGAAGGTTATGAAGTTTTAGCAGTTGTCACGCAGCCTGACAAACAAAAAGGTCGGGGAATGAAGATAGGCTTTTCACCTGTAAAAGAAGTGGCACTTCAAAAAGGAGTAGAAATTTTGCAGCCAGAGAAGATAAAAAATAATCATGAGTTTTTAGACAGATTGAAAGATTTAAATCCAGACGCTATTGTTGTGGTGGCTTATGGGAAAATTTTGCCTGAGGAAGTTCTGACGTTGCCTAAATATGGCTGTATAAATCTCCACGCTTCCCTTTTGCCAAAATACAGAGGAGCTGCTCCTATTAACTGGGCTATAATCAATGGTGAGAAAGAAACGGGCATTACTACAATGCTTATGGATAAAGGTTTGGATACAGGAGACATGCTTATCAAAAAATCTATTCCCATTTTAGATGAGGATGATGCAGAGACACTTCATGATAAGTTGGCTAACTTAGGTGCAGAAGTTTTGATAGAGACTTTACATAAGCTGGAGGAAGGAACGCTAATACCTGTAAAGCAAAATGAAGAGGAAGCTACTTACGCTACAATCATTACTAAGGAGATGGGGCATATATATTGGAGTAAGTCAGCTTATGAAATAAGAAATTTGATAAGAGGTTTAAGACCGTGGCCTGGCTGTTATACCTTTTATGGAGATAAAACGATAAAGATTTGGAAAGCAGAAATAGTGGGATATGATGGGAAAGAAGAAAATGGAACTGTTTTAAAGTCAAAAGGAGATTTAATTATAAAATGTGGAAAAGATGCTATAAAGGTATTGGAGATTCAGCAAGAAGGGTCTAAAAAAATGGGTATTAGGGAATATTTAATAGGTCACAATATACCTGAGGGAACAATCTTTAAATAAATTTTAAAGAGGAGAATTACTTTTGAAGGGGAAAAAAAGAGTTTTTTTGGGGATATTGTTAATTAGTTTTCTTGTCTTTACCTTGGTTCTATTAGGAATTCTATACGTGATAAAAGAAGGCAGAGTGGAACTTTATAAATATTTGTTCTTTACATTAGTAGCATTTATCCTGGTTTTGATGCTATTGATTGTGTCTGTCATTGGAGCTACATTTTATCTGGTATTCAGCAAAAAAAGCAATAAAATTTTGAGTTCCTTCATAGCAAATTTTATAGACCTCTTTTATCCATTGGTAGTATGTATGGCAAGAGTTTTAGACTTTAAAATTGAAAAAGTAGATCAGTCTTACATTGAAATAAAGAATTTTTTGTTTAATAAAAATTTAGAAAAATATCAACCAAAAGACGTATTGATATTAGCGCCCCACTGCATACAATACAGTGGTTGCAAATTTAAAGTGACCTATGATATAGTTAATTGCAGAAGGTGTGGGAAGTGTCAAATTAATGATTTAGTAAACTTTAAAGAAAAATATGGAATAAATGTGGCAGTTGTTACAGGAGGCACTCTTGCAAGAAAAGTAGTGAAAGATACAAAGCCGAAAGTAATAATAGCAATTGCCTGTGAAAGAGATCTTACTAGTGGCATGCAAGATGTAAAGCAAATCCCTGTATATGGTATAATAAATGAGAGGCCGAACGGTCCTTGCTTTAATACAAGAGTGGATGTTTCGAAGATTGAAGATATGATAAAAAAATTATTGGATGGAGGTTAAAGGCTATGTTTTGGGATACGACTATAATACTTTTAATACCGGCTTTGCTGTTTGCCATGTATGCACAGGCTCAAGTGCAAAGTACTTTTAGCAGATATGCTCGTGTTAGAAATAGATATGGATACACTGCTGAAGAAGTGGCAAGAAGGATGTTGGACAGCATGGGCCTTTACGATGTCAGAATTGAACGAATTCCGGGCGATTTGACAGACCACTATGACCCAAGGGTGAAGGTTTTGAGGCTTTCTGACTCTGTTTATGGAAGCGACTCTATAGCGGCAATAGGAGTAGCTGCTCATGAAGCAGGGCACGCAGTTCAACATGCAAAAGGGTATATACCGTTGACGCTTAGAAATAGCCTTGTACCGGTTGCCAATTTGGGAGCAAATCTCGCATGGCCTTTAGTTATATTGGGATTTTTTATGGGGGCTTCAGGACTACACCTTATCAATTTAGGTATAATTCTCTTTAGTGCGGCTGTACTTTTTCAAGTCATTACTTTGCCTGTAGAAATAGATGCTAGCAATAGGGCAATAGCTCTACTTCAGTCAAATGGGCTTTTTACAAGGGAGGATGTAGAACCTGCCCGTAGAGTTTTAAAGGCTGCTGCATTGACTTATGTGGCTGCAGCATTAGTTTCTATTATGCAGCTTTTGAGATTGATTATTATAAGAAATAGTAGAGAATAAAAGGAGAAAAAAGTAACAAATGAAAACAAGAGAAATAGTATATAAAATACTTCAGGATGTGTTTGAGAAAAATGCATATGTGAATATTTCCTTTAACAATCATTTAAAATATCAAGAATTAAAAGAAATGGACGTCGGCTTTATTAAAGAGATGGTATTTGGTGTAATTGAGAGAAAGTACACTTTGGATTTTATACTTTCTTTTTTTATAAAAAAGACTTCTGATTTAAAAGCTATTATTTTTCTTGAGATGGGATTATATCAGCTTTTATACATGGATAAAGTTCCCTCTTATGCAGCTATAAATGAGACGGTAGATGCAGCCAAAAAAGTATTAGGTATAAAGAGGGCTAACTTTATAAATGCAATTTTAAGAAACTATCAAAGGGAAAGAGAATGGGTAGTCTTTCCTGATAAAGAAAAAGATTTTATGAAATATTTAAAAATAACCTATTCCTATCCTGATTGGATTGTGGAAAGGTTATTAAATAATTATGACAAAAAAAAGGCAGAAAGTATTTTAAAAAGTTTAAATGAAAGACCTGGTATTTGCTATCGTGTAAATACGCTAAAGATTACTGTTGAAGATTTGGAAAAATTGCTGGCTTCTGAAGGAATAGCTTATAAGAAAGGCCATTATGTAGAAGAAGCTTTGTATATAGATATAAGGAATCCAGAAAATCATCGATTATATAAAGAAGGTTTTGTATATATTCAAGATGAAGCTTCTATGCTTGTATCTAAAATTTTAAATCCGCAACAAGGAGAAACAGTATTGGATGTATGTGCTGCTCCAGGGGGTAAAACAACTCATATAGGACAATTGATAAAAAATAGTGGTGAAGTTATCGCTTTTGATTTGCATCCTCATAGATTAGAGATGATTAGAGAAAATTGCAAAAGATTGGGAATTACAAACGTAAAAACTGAAGTCTTTGATGCTACTTTTGTAAATAAGAAATATGTGGAAAAGGCTAATAAGGTGTTGGCTGATGTGCCATGTACAGGTATTGGCATAATAAGAAAGAAGCCGGATATCAAGTTAAAACAATATACAAAAGAAAAAATTGAAAAGTTAATTGAAACTCAATATAAAATATTACAATCCAGCTCAAAGTATGTAAAAAAAGGTGGATTTTTAGTGTATAGTACTTGTACAGTTGGAAAAGAGGAAAATCAAGAGGTAATAATGGAGTTTTTAAAAGTGAATCAAAATTTTGAATTAGTAGATATAACTAATGAAATTCCTAAAGGTTTGCCCATTGAAACATCATCTTGTGGATATGTTCAAACAACTCCTTTAGAACACAAAATTGACGGTTTTTTCATAGCTAAGCTAAAAAGAATAAGGTAGTGGAGGTAATTTAAGTTGTACAATTTAAAAGATATGACCTTAGAAGAAATGGAAAATTTTTTTATAAATATGGGAGAAAGTAAATTTAGAGCTAGACAAATTTACAAATGGATATATGATAAGAAGGTTACAGATTTTGAGAAGATGACCGACATTTCTAAAAATTTAAGGGCAAAATTAAAAGAAATTGCATATATTTCACAATTAAAAATTGCGGAGAGAAGGGTATCGCAGATAGACGATACTATAAAATATTTATTTTTGCTGGAAGATAATAATATCATAGAGGGAGTAGCCATCAGGTATAGATTTGGAAATACAGCCTGTGTTTCTACTCAGGTTGGGTGTAATATGAAGTGTAAATTCTGTGCTTCTGCTGTTGGCGGCAAAGTGAGAGATTTGAAGGCTTCAGAAATGGTAAACCAGGTGATGGCAATAGACAGCGACTACGGGAAAATTTCTAACATAGTTTTGATGGGAAGTGGAGAGCCTTTTGACAACTACGACGAAGTAATGAAGTTTATAAAAATATTGAATAATCCGTATGGATTGGGAATAGGCAGTAGACACATTACTATTTCAACAGTGGGAATAGTGCCTAAAATTTATAAATTTGCTGATGAGAAGTTACAAGTCAATTTATCTATTTCATTACATGCACCTAATAATGAATTGAGAAGTGAATTGATGCCAATAAATAGGGCTTATCCATTAGAAGAATTGATGAAGGCTTGTGAGTATTATATAGAAAAAACAAGGCGCAGAATAACTTTTGAGTATTCTTTGATTGACGGAGTAAACGACAAAAAAGAACATGCCTACCAACTGGTAGAACTGTTAAAGGGTATGTTATGCCATGTCAACTTAATACCTATTAATTATGTAAAAGAAATAGGCTTTAAAAAGGCAAAGAATGAAAAAGTGATGATGTTTAAAAGAATTATTGAGGATGCAGGTATCACTTGTACGGTGAGAAGGGAATTGGGAAGTGATATTGAGGCTGCCTGTGGGCAGCTGAGAAGAAAGTACTTGAAAGAGAGGTAGGGATTGTATGGTTGTAGCTGCCTTAACGGATATTGGCAATGTAAGAGAAAAAAATGAAGATTATTACTATGCCTCGAAAGAAAAAGATTTTCCTTTGTTTATCGTGGCGGATGGAATGGGAGGACACAATGGAGGTGAAGTCGCAAGCAAGTCTGCAGTAGAAGCTGTTGTCAGTTATTTTAAGAAGAACTACTTTAAACTGCAAAATAAAGAAATACCTTCTATAGAAAGTTTCATAGAAGATTCAATAAAATATGCTAATAAAGTAGTATACTCTCAAGCCTGTTTAGAATGCGAATTGACAGGAATGGGTACCACTCTCACTTTACTCTTTTTTGAAAAAAATCATTTTTTTGTAGGACATATTGGAGATAGTAGGGCCTATTTAATAAGAGATAATCAAATAAAACAAATTACAGCGGACCATTCCTTTGTAGAGGAACTGGTTAAAATAGGAAAGATAACTCATGAAGAGGCAAGAGTGCATCCACAAAAGAATATAATAACGCGCGCTTTGGGAATTGACGAAGAAGTAGAAGTGGATACATTTCATGGGATCGTTCTCCCACAGGATATTTTGTTTTTGTGTACAGATGGGTTGACTAATTTGGTGACAGATCAACAAATTTTAGAGGAATTTACAAACAATGGAGACATAAATGCTTCCTGTGCTAATTTAGTAAATCTTGCAAAGGCCAACGGTGGGTACGATAATATAACGATAGTCGCTGTTAAGGAGGTGGCATTATGATTGGACGCATATTGGGGAATCGCTATGAGATACTTGAGAAAATTGGCGAAGGCGGAATGGCTAAAGTTTACAAGGCTAAGTGTCATCTCCTTAACAGGATAGTAGCAATAAAGATTTTAAGACCTGAATTTGCGGCAGATGAAGATTTTGTGAAAAAATTTAGAAGAGAATCTCAGGCAGCTGCAAGTCTTTCTCACCCTAATATAGTCAGCATATACGATGTGGGGCAAGAAGGAGATATATACTATATTGTAATGGAATACGTAAAGGGACGTACTCTGAAAAAACTTATAAGTGAAAATGGTGGACAGCTAGAAGTCAATAGAGCAGTAGAAATAGCAAGACAAGTGTGCAAAGCACTAGACCATGCTCATAAAAATCGAATAATTCACAGGGATATAAAACCCCAAAACATCTTAGTTACTGACGACGACGTAGTTAAAGTTACTGACTTTGGAATTGCAAGAGCTGCAAATGGATCTACTATTACTTATACAGGAGATGTGGTAGGAACAGTTTATTATTTTTCTCCTGAACAGGCAAAAGGCGGAATAGTAGATGCAAGAACAGATATTTATTCTTTAGGAATAGTTCTTTATGAAATGCTAACAGGGAAAGTTCCTTTTGAGGGAGACAGTCCTATTTCTATTGCTTTAAAACATATTCAAGAGAATATAATTCCACCATCAAAATTAAATCCCAAAGTCCCTAAGGAATTAGATAAAATAGTTTTAAAAGCTACTCAAAAAGATGTAAATTTGAGATATCAGACTGCAGCTGATTTTTTAAAGGATTTAAATACTTTTTTGCAAAATCCTAAAGACCTGAGTTTCATTGAGGAAGAAAATACAAAGACAAAAGTCATTCCTTCGAAAGATGTAGAAGGACTAATAAAAAAAGCTGCACAAAATAAAGAAAAGGTAAAAAGGAGAAAAGATCTTTTAAAGAAAATTGGAGTAGTTTTATTGATTTTGTTGCTTTTAGCTTCTTTATCTTATGGGACAATGTATGTTCTCAATCTCTATTTTAAAGTAAGTGACGTGGTAGTTCCAAATGTTGTAGGCCTTTCTTTGAGTCAGGCTAGTAAAATTTTGTCGGATCGTAACTTAAAAATGGAAATAAGTGATGAGAAGTATACTGACAAACCGGAAAATACCATTTTATCACAGGATCCTCCACAAGGGAACATAGTAAAATCTGGAAGTACAGTTTATGTTGTAATAAGTAAAGGTAGGCAAGTTGTGATAGTTCCTAATGTCATCGGAAAGGATTATTCAGAAGCTAAGAGTATTTTAGAAAATGCGGGAGTTAAGGCAAACATCATAGAACAATACAATGACCAATATCAAAAAGGATATGTTTTTGACCAAAATCCAAGACAGGGAGTACAGGTGGAATACAATACAGTGATCGATTTGTATGTTAGCAAAGGACCACAGCCTGCAGTAATGCCTAATGTTGTCAATATGCCTTTAGAGGAAGCAAAAACTGCTTTAGAAAATGCCGGTTTAACATTGGGGAAAGTCATTTACAAAGAGACAAGTGATATGCCAGAAAATACTGTGTTAGAACAGAGTGTTCCAGCAAATACTGAAGTGCAAAAGGGAAGTCCTATAGATTTGATTGTAAGCAAATTGTCTCAAAATTCTTTACAGCAAAAAACAGAAAATTTTACTATTAAATTGCCTGACAAACCGGGTACTATGAAAGTGGCTGTATATGTAATACAAAATGGGCAAAAGAATCTAGTATATTCTGGTGAACATACTTACAATGATAGCCCAATTATAGTGCCTGTTACGGCATATAAAGGTAAAGCTACTATTGAGGTAGATATAGATGGACAAATATATAGTACAGCGGAGGCGAAATTTTAATTGAGAGAAATTGAAGGAATAATTGTACGAGGAATAGCTGGTTTTTACTATGTAGATACAGAGCACGGCATTGTAGAATGTCGTGCTCGTGGAAAATTTAGAAAAGATAATATTACTCCATTGGTAGGTGACATTGTAAAAATTCAATTGGTGAGCAAAAAAGAAGGTTATATTTTAAATATTTTGCCAAGAAAAAATGAACTCATAAGGCCACCTGTTGCTAATGTAGATCAAGCTATAATAGTTTTTGCTATTGCAAAGCCTGAAATTAATCGTGTTTTATTAGATAAGATAATTGTATTGGCAGAAAGCAATGATATTGAACCTGTAATTTGTATAAATAAGATCGATTTAGAAAGTAGAGAAAAAGTTAATAAATTAATAGAGATTTACAAAAAAATAGGTTATAAGGTGGTAGCTACTTCTGTATTAACAAAAGAAGGAATTGAAGAATTGAAATTTTATTTAAAAGATAAAGTATCATTTTTTGCAGGCCCTTCAGGAGTTGGAAAGTCTTCTTTGATTAATTCTATTCAGTCAAATATAAAATTAAAGACAGGAGAAGTTAGTAAAAAGCTTTTAAGAGGTAGGCATACTACGAGGAGTGTAGAACTTTTATCTCTTGATTTTGGAGGATATGTTTTAGATACACCAGGTTTTACTGCTTTGACGTTGGATATTGCTAAGGAAGACTTACGATATTATTTTAAAGAATTTTTAGAGCTTCAAAGGGGATGCAAGTTTTCTTCATGCCTTCATGTAAATGAACCTGATTGCGGCGTGATAGAGGCTGTAAACGAAGGATTGATAAACAGGGAAAGATATATAAGTTATTTAACGCTTTTGAGAGAAGTTAAAGAAAAGGAGAAGAGGAGGTACTAAAAATTGAAAATAGCTCCTTCAATATTATCTGCAAATTTTGCAAATTTATTAGAGGGTATAAGAAAAATAGAAAAAAATGCTGACCTTTTGCATATTGATGTTATGGATGGGCATTTTGTGCCAAATATCAGCATTGGGCCTGTAGTTGTAAAATCTCTAAGAAAGTATACTTCTCTTCCTTTTGATGTGCACTTGATGATTGAAAATCCAGACTTATATATAAAAGATTTTGTGAAGGCTGGAGCTAACATTGTAACTGTCCATCAGGAAGCTTGTATACATCTACATAGGACAATACAAAAGATAAAAAGTTATGATATAAAAGCTGGAGTTGCTTTGAATCCGACTACCTCCCTAGATACTTTAAAATATATATTGCAAGATATTGATATGGTGTTGATTATGACAGTAAACCCCGGTTTTGGAGGACAAAAGTTTATAGATTCAATGCTTAAAAAGATTGAAGAATTAAGCAGTATAAGAGAAAATTTAAATTTAACTTTTGAAATTGAAGTAGACGGTGGAATTAATGTTCATAATGTAAAGCAGGTTGTTGAGGCAGGGTGTGACATAATTGTAGCAGGTTCTGCAATTTTTGAATCAACAGATCCGTCGCAAACTATAAAAGAGCTTAGAGAGGCAGTAAAAAGATGAAGGTTTTAATTATTTCTAATGGAAATATAAAGGATTATAATTTTTATAAAAATTTATTACAAGATGTTGATATGGTAATATGTGCAGATGCTGGAGCGAATCATGCTTACCAAATGAAGATAAAACCAGACCTTATAGTAGGAGATTTTGATTCAATAAAAGAAGAAATTTTAGAGTTTTATGAGAATGAAGGGGTAAGAATAGAAAAGTTTCCTCCTATGAAGGATGAAACAGATACGCAACTGGCAATGTTAAAAGCTATAGAATTTGGGGCAACAGACGTTACTTTTATAGGGGTGATTGGAGAAAGATTTGACCATTCTTATGCAAATCTTTCACTTTTACTCTATCTACTAAATCGCAACATTAAGGGTAAAATTGTAAATGAAAAGAATGAAATATATTTGATAAATAAATTTATAGAGGTTGAGGGTAAAAAAGGAGAACTTTTATCTTTACTGCCTTATTCAAAGGAAGTAAAGGGAATATACACTAAAGGTTTGTTTTATGGTCTTTCAGGTCAAAGTATGGATTTAGAGATGCCTTATGGTATAAGCAATGTTTTTACAGAAGATAAAGCCACTATAGAAATAGAAGAAGGACTTTTATTAGTGATAAAGCCAAGAGAATAGTTTCAAAATCCCCTTCCAATGAATAGTATATAGTAACTAAAGAGGGAAGGGGTGTTTTTATGGATAAATTTTTTTATAAGCTGAAGCGATTAAATAGGCAATTGAATTATTCGCTGGGATATATATTGATGGCTTTGGGTGTATTGATATTTGTTATGTATATTCCTGCCTGGTTGTGGATGATTTTTTTAGGAATTTTTCTTGTAATAGCCGGTTATTATGTAAACATATATTTTAAGTGAAAAAATAAAAAAGCGTGCAAAAATGCACGTCTTTCTTTATAATGCTCTTTGCACTTTTCCTGCTTTTAAGCATTTTGTACATACATGGAGTCTAACAGGAGTACCATCTACTATAGCTCTTACTTTTTTTATGTTAGGTTTCCACTTTCTTATAGATTTTCTGTGGGAGTGGCTATATTGATAGCCTGCTAAAGGCCCTTTTCCACAAATATCGCACTTAAGCATAGTTGCACCTCCTTTGAAAGACAATAATATTTTATCAAAAAATAATTACCTACACAATAGAGAAATTAACACAACGATATTATTTTATCATCATCTTTTGTAAATGTAAATACCTTTACAATAAAGCAGGTGTAAAATTTTAATAGGTGAGTAATATAGCAGACATTTTGTTTAAGCTTCTCCGGTGACATTGCAGGCTAGTTGATGTTATTGAAATATTCAGGTAAAATATAAATTAAGATTGATTTGGAGGGATATTAATGATTCAAATAAAAAACAAATATGGAGTAATAAATATCTCAAATGATGCAATTGCTGCTATAACCAGTAGAGCGGTAGCGGAGTGTTATGGGATAGTAGGCTTGGGGAGGAGAGGAGCAAATGGATTAATAGAAATATTTAAAACAGAAAATTCAGGGAGAGGAGTCAAAGTTTTAGCTACAGAAGATGGTGTAGCACTGGAAGTTTATATAGTTGTCCTATACGGTGTAAATATAAAAACTGTTTCAGCGAATGCTATTGAAAAAGTGAAATATGCTGTAGAGAAATTTGTAGGAGTAAAAGTGGAAAATGTAATAATAAATGTTCAGGGAATTAAAGTTGATAATTGAGGAGGAAGTTATGTTGAAGTACTTAGATGGAAAAACTTTAAAGAACATGATGATTGCAAGCTCTAATTATCTTTTTAACAATAAAGGAGAAGTTGATAAACTTAATGTTTTTCCTGTTCCGGATGGTGACACTGGCTCTAATATGGCGTATACAATGCAATACGCTGCTAAAGAGTTAGAAAAATCACAAGATACGATAAAAGACGTTTTAGATGCTATTTCTAAAGGCACCTTGATGGGGGCAAAAGGCAATTCTGGAGTTATTTTGTCCCAGATTTTTAGAGGCTTTTCTAAACGACTTGGAGATACAAAAAAGATAACTCCTTGTGATTTTGCAGAAGGCTTGAAAGCTGGTGTAGAGGTAGCTTATAAAGCAGTTATGAGACCTGTAGAAGGTACTATTCTCACAGTATGTAGGGAAACTGCAGAAGAGGCTGAAAAAATATGTAAACAAGTTGAAAATTTTGAAGAATTCTTCCCGAAGATTATTGAAGCTGCAGAAAAGTCCTTAGAAAACACCCCCAATCTCTTACCAGTTTTAAAAGAGGCTGGAGTAGTTGATTCTGGTGGAATGGGATTTGTGTATGTATTAAAAGGGATGTTTGAAGGGTATAAAGGAAACAAAATTGAGCCGACAGAAGTTTTAGAAGGGATAGTAACAAATAAGCAAGTTGTGGAGGATTTAAGATTTTTATATTGTACAGAAATATTAGTCAAAACAAAAAAGACTTATGCAGAAGCTATTTTAAAAGAGAAATTTGGAAGATTTGGAGATAGTTTGGTGTTAGTTTCAGATGATGACATTTTAAAAGTCCATGTGCATACCAACAATCCCGGATTAGTATTAGAAGAAGGACTTAAAATAGGTGAACTTATAAAAGTAAAAATTGACAATATGAAAATACAACATGAAAGTTTGGTAAGTGAAGAGCGAAAGCCTGAGAAAAAATACGGAGTTTTAGTTGTAGCTAATGGAGAAGGAATTAAAAATCTTTTTTCAGAGCTGGGTTGTGATGTTATTATAAATGGTGGGCAAACAATGAATCCTAGTACAAATGACATTTTAGATGGTATAAAAAAGATAAATGCGGAAAATATTTTAGTTTTTCCTAATAATAAAAATATAATAATGGCTTGCGAACAAGCAAAAGCCTTATCAAATAAGAAAGTAGAAATAGTTCCAACAAATAATTTTAATGAAGCTATAACTGCCATCGTAAATATTGATACTGAAAAAAGTTTAGAGGAAAATGTAGCTAGAATAAAAGAAATATTAAGTAATATAAAGACAATTGAAGTTACTTATTCAATAAGAGACACGCAAATAAACGGTTTTGGAATCAAAAAAGGAGATGTATTAGGTTTTATAAATGACAGTCTGGAATCAGTAGGAAAAGATTATAATAAAGTAGCACAAGAATTGATTTATAAAGCTTTAGATGAGGATCCTTCATTAGTTAGCATATATTATGGGGAGGAAGTTACAAAAGAAAAAGCGGAGGAATTGAAAAATTCTCTTTCCGTAGAGGCAGATGTGGAAATTTATTTTGGAGGTCAGCCGCTTTACTATTATGTTATATCAATAGAGTAAAGGTGAAATGAAATGCCTTTAAATCTGGATATTCAGTACGTAAAAGGAGTTGGACCTAAAAGGGCAAAACTTCTTAAAAAATTGGGAATAAACACAGTAGAGGACTTATTATTCTATTTTCCCAAAGATTATGAGAATAGAAGCGATATTTTAAAGATTGAGGACCTAAAAGTTGGGGAAAAACAAACTTTTAGAGGTTATATTGCAGGTAGTCCCCGAGAAATAAAGACTTCAAAAGTTATCATAACTAAAGTGCCTGTAAAAGATGGAACAGGTGCAGTAGAATTAGTTTGGTATAATCAACCCTATATAAAGAATAATTTTAAAATTGGTGAAGAATATATAATAAACGGCAAATTGCAATTTAAATATGGGCAGTTAATAGTAGAAAATCCTGTTTTAGAAAAAAGTGAAGATTTTAAATTAAACACTGGAAGGATAGTTCCTATTTATGGGCTTACAGAAGGGTTGACGCAAAATGCTATCAGGAAGATAATGTTTAATGCGCTTCATGATTATGTACAGGAAGTAGAAGAGTTTTTTAATGAGGAATTTCTATTTGAAAAGGGATTAATGGACATAAAAAATGCACTAATTAATATAAATTTCCCCCAAAATGAGGCATATTTAGAAAAAGCAAAATACAGATTTAAATATCAAGAACTTTTTTTGCTGCAAATGGCCTTATTTTTAATGAAAAGGTCTGTTAAAGGGAAAAAGGGGATAAAATTTGAAAGAGTAGAGTTAAAGCCTTTTCTCATGGGATTACCCTTTAAATTGACTTCGGCGCAGATAAAAGTTTTAAAAGAAATAATTGCAGATATGAATTCCCATAAAGTGATGAATCGCTTAGTGCAGGGAGATGTGGGCTCTGGTAAAACAGTTGTTGCAGCTTGCAGCATGTACATTGCTGTCAAGAATGGCTATCAAGTGGCAATGATGGCTCCAACGGAGATATTGGCAAAACAGCATTATTATACGTTAAAAGAAATTTTTAAAAATACCGATATAAAAATTGGACTTTTATCTGGCAGCATTTCACCTTCTAATAAAAAAGAAGTACTAGAAAAAATTAAAAATGGAGATTATGATATTGTAGTAGGGACACATGCACTAATAGAGGATAATGTTATTTTTAACAATTTGGGACTTTGTATAACTGATGAGCAACACCGATTTGGTGTGAGACAAAGGGCACTTTTGACACAAAAAGGTGAAAATCCCGATGTTTTGGTTATGACAGCTACACCAATTCCTCGTACATTGGCTCTCATTCTTTATGGAGATTTAGATATATCAATAATTGACCAATTACCTCCCGGAAGAAAAAAAGTCAAAACCTACGTTATTTCTTCTTCTGTGAGAAAAAAAGCCTACGAGTTTGCAATGAAGGAAGTAAAAAAGGGAAGGCAAGTTTATGTAGTTTGTCCCCTAATTGAAGGATCGGATAAAATAAATGCGATGTCTGCCGAAATAGTATATAGAGAAATTTATGAAGATGCTTTTAAGGAAGCTAAAGTAGGACTTTTACACGGTAAAATGACTGACAGCGATAAAGAGAAGGTTATGGAAGAGTTTGTAAATGGCAAAATCGATATTTTAGTTTCTACTACAGTAATAGAGGTGGGAGTAAATGTACCTAATGCAACAGTGATGATTGTAGAAAATGCAGAAAGGTTTGGACTTGCACAGCTTCATCAACTTAGAGGTAGAGTTGGCAGGTCAGAATTTCAGTCTTATTGTATTTTGATTAGTTATTCTAATTCTGACATAGCTAAAAAAAGACTGGGAGTTTTAACTCAAACTTCTGATGGATTTAAAATTGCAGAAAAAGATTTAGAAATAAGAGGACCAGGTGAATTTTTAGGATTAAGACAGCATGGTCTTCCTGAATTTAAAATTGCTAACATTTTTGAAGACATAGATATTTTAAAGACAGTTCAACAGGATGTAGAAGAGTTACTGGGAAAAGACCCTAAACTTGAAAACTATCCAAAGCTAAGAAGTATTTTACTTAATCAATTTTATCAAAAATTAGAAGGAATAATACTAAATTAAAGAAGGAGAATAGTAGTATGGAAAAGGTAGCGATTATCACAGATAGCTTGTCTGACATACCTGAGGATTTAATAAAGACTTACGGAATATTTGTCGTTCCTCTAACTATCAATATTGATGGTGCAAGTTATAAAGATGGGGTAGATATAACAAAAGAAGAATTCTATGGGCTTTTAAAAGAGGGGAAAATGCCTACAACTACTCAAGCTTCACCAGTAGATTTTATGGAAGTTTTTAAAGATTTGTTAAAAAGTTATGATTACGTAATTGCCATAATTTTATCTTCAAAATTAAGTGGTACTTATCAATCGGCTGTGATTGCAAGAGATATGGTGGACCCAAAAAGAATTGAGGTTATCGATTCAAGACATTATTCTTTAGGAAATGGTATGTTAGTTCTTCAAGCTGCTAAAATGGCAGTTGCAGGGGCCTCTAAGGAGGAAATTGTTGAAAAGGTGTATGATTTAATTCCTAAAATTAGGTATATAATGGCTTTTGATTCTTTAGACTATCTGTACAGAGGAGGACGTCTACCTAAATCACAGGCTTTTATAGGAAATATTTTAAATATAAAGCCTATTTTAATGAATGATGACGGGGAATTAAAAATAGTAGATAAGGTTAGAGGTCAAAAAAAGGTTATTCGCTGGATGATTGATTATATGAAAAATACAGGAGTAGATTTTACAGATAGAGAAGTGGGATTAATTCATACAGATAAAGAAGAATTTTTAAATGAAATAGAAGCCGCTTTAAGAAGTGAGTTAGGAATAACTAAGTTTTTAAGGTCAAGAGCTGGTTGCGGAATAGGTACCCATGCAGGGCCTGATGCGGCAGGAGTGTTTTTTGAGGAAAAATAAATTTTTATTATTTGCTATTTCAATCACTTTTATACATTTTTGAAAACAAATTTATAGTTTATAAAAAAGCATTTTGGTTAAATTAATAATACAAACACTAATGGAGGTGATTGAAATGGCAGCAGGATCAGAAACAAAGAATCCTCTTGTAGTAAAAGAGGCAAAGCAGGTTATGAGCCAATGGAAGTATGAGATAGCAAGAGAATTGGGAATAACTCCTCCAGCTGATGGTTACTGGGGCAACCTCACATCAAAAGATTGCGGTGCTGTAGGTGGCCATATGGTAAGGAAGATGATACAAATGGCAGAAAGCCAGATGGCTAGCAAAGGAACTTGGAAATAAATAATTTATTTATATAAAAAAGGATATCCTTTGGGATATCCTTTTTTATATCTTAAAGGCATATATAGCAATAGTTTACAGGTATATAACTTAAATAGCGGGTTAAATTAATAATGGAACATGTTTTAGGAGGTGATAAAAGTGGCTGTAGGATCAGAAACCAAAAATCCTCTTGTGGTAAGAGAGGCAAAGCAGGTTATGAGCCAATGGAAGTATGAGATAGCAAATGAATTAGGAATAACTCCTCCAGCTGATGGTTACTGGGGCAACCTCACATCAAGAGATTGCGGTGCTGTAGGTGGTCATATGGTAAGAAAGATGATACAAATGGCAGAAAGCCAGATGGCCAGCAAAGGAACTTGGAGATAAATTATAAGCTTTGATAAAAAGGGCAGTCCTTGTGATTGCCCTTTTAAAATTTTAATCCAGGTAGTTGCCTACCTGGACTGGGAGAGGAGAAATTGAAGGAAGAATTTTGGGGAAATTTCTGTTCCCATAAATATTATTTGCCATTTTGAAAAAATTTTATACATATTTTTTGTGATATTTTTTAAAATATGCTAAAATTATTTTGGAATTGGGGGTAATGGCTTTGAGAGTAATAGGAGGTAAACTAAAGGGAAGAAAGGTAAAATCTTTAGATGGTAGTGAAGTGCGGCCAACTGCTGATAGAGTTAAGGAATCACTGTTTAATATATTGATGAATAAAATAGAAGGAAGTATTTTTTTGGATTTATTTGCGGGTACAGGAAATATAGGTATCGAGGCATTAAGCAGAGGGGCCCAGTTTTGTTATTTTGTAGATAAAAGTTTAAAAAGTATAAAATGCATAAGGGATAATGTAACTGAATTAAATTTAATACCTTTTGCTAAAATACTCCATCGAGATGTGTTGAAAGTTATTGAAATATTAGACAAAAATAACACAAAGTTTGATATAATATTTTTAGATCCCCCTTATTATCAAAACCTTGCCGAAAAAACTCTTATAAAGCTTGGAGAGGCTAAAGTTTTAAAGGAAGACGGTATTATCATAGCAGAACACCATAAAAATGATAAAGTAAGAGAAAGGTATGAAAATTTAGTAAAGATAAGAGAAAATAAATATGGGGAGACAATATTATCATTTTATAAGGAGGAAATATGAAAACTGCAATTTATCCAGGGAGTTTTGATCCAGTTACCTATGGACACATTGATATTATAAAAAGAGGAGCAAATTTGTTTGATAGGCTTATTGTAGCTGTGCTTTTAAATCCGTCGAAAAAGCCTTTATTTTCAGTGGAAGAAAGGGTAGAGCTTTTAAAAGCGGTAACTTATGATATTTCTAATGTAGAGATTGATTATTTTGATGGTTTGTTGGTGGATTATGCTAAAAAAGTCAATGCTAATGCTATAATAAAAGGTTTGAGAATGGTATCTGATTTTGAATATGAGTTTCAAATGGCACTGATCAATAAAAAATTAAATCCTTCTCTTGAGACAATTTTTTTGATGACTAATGCTAAGTATGGATACCTAAGTTCTAGTGTAGTAAAAGAAATTGCTCAGTTTGGTGGCTGTCTTTCTGAATTTGTGCCGGATATTGTAGCTCAAAAATTAACTGAAAAATTCTCAAGATAATTTAAAGGGGGTTTTATTTTTGTCAAGTTTTGAAAGTTTAGAGGTTTTAGGGCTTTTAGAAGAATTAGAAGACATCATAGAAAACAGCTCATCTATCCCTCTTTCTAATAAAATTTTGGTTAATAAGGAAGAAATTTTGGATTTAATACGACAAATTCGCATAAAATTGCCAGATGAGTTTAAGAGGGCAGAGTGGATAAAACAGGAAAGGCAAAGAATTCTCTTAGAAGCTCAACAGGAAGCAGAAATGATAGTAAAAGAAGCCGAGCAAAAAATTAAGGAAATGGTGAGTGAAAGTGAGATAGTTAAAAAAGCGGAAAAGGCGGCAGCAGAGATACTTTCCACTGCCCAAGCTAATGCAAAGGAAATAAGATTAGGTAGTAGAGAATATGCTGATGAGTTGCTTGCTAAAATTGAAAGGCAGGTATCTGAAATATTAGACACTATTCGAAAGAATAGAGAAGAGTTAAAAGGGAATAATTAGCTGATATAATTTACTATTGTTTTACTGCTATGGCGAAAAACAGTAAAATTAGAGTTATTAGGAGAAATAATACTGTAGAAAATTCGAATATATTTAATGAATTTGTATAAGTGTAAAGACTAAAAACAGGATGAATAGCATTTTTTTCTTCAATTTTTATTATTTGAAGCAACCAATAGGAGTACAAGGCAGCGAGGAAAAATTGCATTGTTTTTGCAATGAAATAAAGGATATATTTAATTTTTGTCCTTGATATAACTCCTAATACCTGCCCGTGTATTGATATACCTCCCCATGCGATTAACGCGCTGGTGAGTATTATTTTTTGGCTCATCGGGACTGACAATTGGCTCATTAAGTTAGAACCTACTGTTATCTCTAAAAAGCCACTTAAAAATGGTGGTAGTGTGCTTTTATCAAAGCCCAATGTGGAAAATAAAGGGAAGAGAAGTTGAGAGAATAAGTCTAATATCTTATACAACTTTAAAAACTCTATAACTACTGAAAAAAATACAACATATCCTCCTATTAAGAGAATGGTATTTATTGATTTTGTAACAGCTTCTGAAAGAATAGTGCTTATACTTTTGTCATTTTTAGATCTAACTTGAGACATTTTGAAAAGAGCAGAAGAAAAAAGGTTTTTGGTTGATTCTTGCTTTGTATATGCTTTTCTTTTATAAAAACGGAATAAAAGTCCAGTGGTTATAGCCGCTAAATAATTAGAAGCCATAATTATATAGCCGGCTTTTGGACTGCCAAACATGCCAATTGCAACAGCTCCCAACATAAAAAGGGGCCCTGAATTGTTGCAAAAGGACATAAGTCTTTCTGCTTCTTCTGTGGTACACAAATTTTCTTCCCAAAGTCTCGATATAACTTGAGCCCCTACAGGATACCCGGAAGTGTACCCTATCGCCATGGCAAAAGATCCACTTCCAGGCACATTAAATATAGGTCTCATTATGGGGTCTAAAAAAGTTCCCAAGAAATGCACTACCCCTAATTGCAAAAGAAGCTCTGAACCTATGAAGAAAGGAAGTAGTGAAGGTGTAATAGTAAAAAGCCAAAGGTTTATACCGCTTTTAGCAGCTTCCAGGGCTTCTCTTGGGAAAAGTATTAAAGACAGCACCATTAGAATTAAAAAAGCAATCAAAAAATTTAAAAGGGCGTCTTTCAAGATTTATCCCCACCTTGTTTATATATCATTACTATATTATTATTTAGCAGGTATATTAAAAATGAATGGTGGGGACTTTAAAGTTTTATTAAGGGATGTATAAAATCCAAACCGGCGATAGAGGAGTTTTTATAAGCCAAAGTATAGATATCTGTAGCAAATAAATCTTTTTCAAACATTTTAGTATTAGAAAGTCTTGCCTTGTATTGAGATACTTTTGTAATTATGGGCAAAGGGGATTTTTTCTTTATTTCTTTTAGCATTTCTTTTCCCTTTTTATTAAAACCTAAAACACGTATGTAATTGGGTCCATCAAATTCTTTAAAAATTTGCTTATCTATGTTAAGTAAAAGGTGAATAAGTATATGTCTTATTCTGCTTTCTGTGTATCGCTTTGATTTTACAAGTTTTATAAGTTCTTCAACATTATTAGTTTTATAAGAAGCTTTGTAAAGTTTATTTTCTAAACCTTCTGAGACGTCAAATATGTGATTGAGAGGAATATGATTTCTCAACAGATAAATTAAAATATTAGAAAATTCCTCTAAAGATATGGGACCTTGTTTTTTTTCAAAAGAACTTTGAAAAATTTCTTTTGTAAAGTCCGGTATATATTTTTCTAAGCCTTCTAATCCTTTTTCAAAAATATGCTTTCTTATAGAAGAGGCGCTGGCAAATTCTCCTTTTAATTCTACTGATGTGTATAAAGACCCTTTTCTCCTTATTGTGAAAGGTATAATAGAACTGCCTATTTTCTTCAAAGATTTAAGGTATTCTATTGCCAATATATTATTGGAAGTTTGTAGGATATCAGGTATTTCATTATTATTTATAACTTTTTGTAATGCTAATTCTCTAGCTTTTGCAAAAGTTATGCCGCTTTTTAAAAATTCTTTTAATACTTTTTTGTAATAAATTGGCTCTTCTAGAAGTATTTCGGTAATTTTTGTGAGTTCGTTTAAATCGCCTTTTTCACTTCCAAAGGAAATGCAATCTACTATTTTTAAAGAATCCAATAATTTCACTGCTCCATAGGCAAAATTTTCAGCTGTAGAAGTGGCGTAGACTACTGGTAACTCAATGACTAAATCTATACCTGCTCTTAACGCCATCTCAGTTCGTTTCCATTTATCAACAATAGCTGGTTCTCCTCTTTGTACAAAGTTTCCACTCATTACTGCTACTGTGTAGTCGCGACCAGTTAATTTTTTAGATTCTTGTAAATGGTATAAATGTCCATTATGAAGAGGATTGTATTCGACAATAACTCCCAAAACTTTCATATTATTTCGTACCCTTTCAAAAAATTTTTTAAGATATACTTATTATTTTACATAAAATATGATAAAATGTAAAAGAGAGATCGTGTATACAATATTATAGTGATAAAATTAAAAAAGGAAGGGAGATTTTAAATGGCAGTAATGGATAGTATCATACAAAAAGCTAAAGCTAATAAAAAAAGAATTGTATTTCCTGAGGGAAGTGAGGCGCGGACTTTAAAAGCTGCCGAAAGGGTTATTAAAGAAGGTATTGCTGATGTGGTTTTATTAGGGAAGGAAGAAGAGATAAAAGAAAAAGCAAAAGGATTGGATATCTCGAAAGCAGAAATTATAGACCCTGAAAAGTCGCCTCTTTTACAAAAATATGCTGAAGAGTATTATAATTTGAGAAAAAACAAAGGAGTTACAGAAGAACAGGCATATCAAATTATAAAAGACCCTATGTACTATGGGTGCATGATGGTCAAATTAGACGATGTTGATGGTATGGTATCTGGGGCGATTCACGCTACTGCTGATGTTTTCAGACCGGCTTTTCAAATTATAAAGACTGCTCCTAATGTGAGAGTAGTATCCAGTGCTTTTATTATGGAAGTGCCTAATTGTACTTATGGAAGTAATGGGGTATTTATTTTTGCTGATTGTGCGATAAACCCTAATCCTAATGAAGAAGAATTAGCGGCAATTGCTATTGCTTCTGCTCATACGGCTAAGGTCCTTGGAGGTATTGAACCCAAGATAGCAATGCTTTCATTTTCTACAAAAGGAAGTGCAAACCATGAATTAGTAGATAAGGTGAAAAAGGCTACAAAAATTGCAAAAGAGTTGGCACCTGATTTGCTAATTGATGGTGAACTTCAGTTAGATGCTGCAATTGTCAAAGAAGTAGGAGAGTTAAAGGCTCCAGGAAGTCCTGTGGCAGGGAATGCAAATGTGCTTATTTTCCCAGATTTGCAAGCGGGAAACATTGGATATAAGCTAGTGCAAAGACTTGCTAAAGCTAATGCAATTGGTCCGATTTCTCAAGGTCTTGCAAAGCCTGTAAATGATTTGTCAAGAGGTTGTAGTGTAGATGATATTGTTAATGTTATAGCAATAACTTCTGTACAAGCTCAAGGGATATGAATAATAACTGATGAGGAGGCTGTAATATGAGGATCTTAGTTATGAACTGTGGCAGTTCATCATTAAAATATCAATTATTGGATATGGAAAGCAACAAAGTTTTAGCGAAAGGTTTGGCTGAGAGGATAGGAATAAATGATTCCCTTTTAACCCATCAAGTAGAAGGAAAAGATAAAGTAAAAATACAAAAAGACATGAAAAATCACAAAGAAGCTATACAAATCGTTTTGGAAGCTTTGGTTGACAAAGAAATTGGAGTATTAAAAGATATGAAAGAAATTGATGCAGTAGGGCACCGAGTTGTCCATGGAGGAGAGTATTTTACAGATTCTGTATTGATTGACGATGAAGTCATAAAAAAGTTGGAAGCCTGTATCGACCTTGCACCTTTGCACAATCCTGCTAATATTGAGGGAATTAAAGCTTGTCAGCAGATTATGCCTGGAGTGCCAATGGCAGCAGTTTTTGATACGGCTTTTCACCAGACAATGCCAGATTATGCGTATATTTATCCTATTCCTTATGAATACTATGAAAAATATAAGATAAGAAGATATGGTTTCCATGGCACTTCTCATAAGTATGTGTCGATGAGGGCAGCTGAAATATTGAATAAGCCTATTGAAGACTTAAAAATTATCACTTGCCATTTAGGAAATGGTTCTAGTATTACTGCAGTCAAAGGAGGAAAATCAATAGATACGAGTATGGGTTTCACTCCATTAGAAGGATTAGCCATGGGTACAAGGTCTGGAAATGTTGACCCTACTATCATAACTTTTTTAATGGAAAAAGAAGGATTAACTGCAGAGGAAGTCATAGATATACTCAATAAAAAATCCGGCGTATACGGCATTTCTGGAATTAGCAATGACTTTAGGGACCTAGAGAACGCAGCTTTTAAAGAAGGGCACAAAAGAGCTATGTTGGCTTTAAAAGTTTTTGCCTATAGAGTGAAAAAGACAATTGGATCTTATGCTGCGGCAATGGGAGGAGTTGACGCTATTGTATTTACTGCAGGAGTAGGAGAAAATGGACCTGAAATGAGAGAGTTTATTTTAGAGGATTTAGAATTTTTAGGCTTTAGCTTGGACAAGGAAAAGAATAAAGTAAGAGGTAAAGAAGCGATTATATCTACAGAAGATTCAAAAGTCAAGGTTATGGTAATACCTACAAACGAAGAATATATGATTGCAAAGGATACTGAAAAATTGGTAAAGGGTTTAAAGTAGTTAATCTTGACAATTAATAGAGGGGTTAGTATAATAGGTGATGTCAATTATTTTAAGGTGTGTGAATAAAAATGAAAGTCGATCTATTAAAAATCAAAGGACAGCTTGGCCGCAGCATAAATATAGACTATGTGGAGGAGATAAAAAGTATTGAATTTAAAGGGGAAGAGTACAAAATTGTTACTCCTCTACATGTGAAAGGTACCATTACTGCTCAAAAAGAAGGGCTTTTGGCAGAACTTGATATTACAGGTAGTATAAATGCTGTCTGTGATAGATGTCTGGATGAGTTTATTTATAATTTAGATCTCAAATTAAGGGAATATGTAGAGGAGTCAGTAGACGAAGAAGTAGATGATAGTTTTTATGAAAACTTTGATTTAACTACTTTTGTTGTTCATTTTGTGATACTTTCTTTGCCAATGAAATTTTTATGCAAACAAGATTGCAAAGGTTTGTGCCCCGTTTGTGGTACTAATTTAAACCATCAAACCTGCAGCTGCAAGCGGGAAGATATTGATCCGCGGCTTACCGTCCTTTCTAAATTACTGCAATAGATGTGGGAGGTGTTAAGATGCCAGTTCCAAAGAGAAGGACATCAAAGGCTAGAAGGGATACTAGGAGGAATAATAGTTATAAAATAGCTGCACCAATTTACGTTTTATGTCCAAGATGCCACGAGCCAAAACTACCTCATAGAGTATGTCCAAACTGCGGCTATTACAAAGACAGAGAAGTAATAAAAGTAGAAGAGTAAGACAAAAAAGTAGTAATAGGAAAAGGCCTATTACTACTTTTTTTAGTTGATTTTACAAAAAAAATAATTTATAATTTTGGGTAGGTCATAAAAACAACTAATATCTGGAGCTGGTAATATGGTTATGCGAATGAATAAGGCGGAAAGACAAAAACTTTTAAGAGAAAAGATAAACAATAACCCCTTTTACACTGATGATGAGTTAGCAGAAATGTTTGGAGTAAGCGTGCAAACTATAAGGCTAGACAGGATGGAACTAGGAATCCCTGAAGTTAGAGAGCGTATAAAAAGCGTTGCTGAAGAAAATTATCAAAAGGTAAGAACCATTATAGGCACTGAAGTAGTTGGAGAATTGATAGATTTAGAATTGGGTAAAAGGGGTATATCTATTTTTGAGCCTACAGAGGACATGGTTTTTGTAAAAACAAAAATTGTAAAAGGACAATATATTTATTCTCAAGCTGAATCTTTAGCATTGTCTTTGATTGATGCCTCTGCTGCCTTAATTGGAGTGGCAAACATCAAGTATAAATACCCTGTTAAAGTCGGAGATAGACTTGTGGCTAAAGGCGAAGTGATAAGACAAAGAGGAAATAAATATTTTGTATGGGTAAAAATAAAGGTCAAAGATAAAGAAGTATTCAGAGGCAAATTCATTTTAGTAGCTCTTGATGAGGATTTTCTGAAAAAAAGGAGTGACACTGTTGAGGTTAGCAATTGATGCTATGGGGGGAGATCATGCTCCAGAAGAGATAATTAAGGGTAGTTTAGAGGCATTAAAATATTTTCAGGATATAGAAATTGTCCTCATTGGCAAAGAAGAAGTTTTGCAAAATCTAAAAGGAAAAAGTGATAGGCTCAAACTTGTTTATACCTCAGAAGTCATTGAGAATGATGAAGCACCTGTAACAGCCATTAGAAAGAAAAAGAATTCCTCAATGGTAGTGGGTTTAGAACTTCTTAAGAATGAGGAGGTGGAAGCTTTTTTATCAGCAGGAAATACAGGGGCTTTGATGGCAGGGTCATTACTTACTTTGGGGCGTATAAAAGGAATTGAGAGGCCAGCTTTGGCGCCAATACTTCCTACATTAAATGGAGCTACCGTATTATTAGATGCTGGTTCTAATACTAATTGTGATGAAGAAAATTTAGTGCAATTTGCTGCCATGGGTCATGTTTATGCACAAAAAATGTTTGGAATTGAAAGACCAAGAGTAGGACTTTTTAATGTAGGGGCCGAAGAGGAAAAAGGAAATGACGTAGTAAAAAGAGCTTTTGAAAAACTAAAAAAATCTAATTTAAATTTTATTGGAAATGTAGAAGGAAGAGATATACCCTATGGAGTTTGTGAAGTTGTAGTTTGTGATGGATTTGTGGGAAATGCGATACTAAAGTCTATGGAAGGAATTGCTTCTGTGATTTCTCAACTTGTAAAGGAAGAGTTGACACGAAATATTTTTACTAAACTGGGTGCTCTTTTGATAATGGGTGGATTAAAAAGAATAACTAAAAAAATGGATTACACTGAATACGGAGGAGCTCCTCTTTTAGGAATTAGAAAACCAGTCATAAAAGCTCATGGCAACTCAAAAGCAAAAGCTATTTTTAATGCGATAAAACAAGCTAAAAATTTTGTAGATAATGATGTCTTAAATCACATAAAAGAAGAAATTGAGTCAATGGGAGATGAGTTAAGTGTGTGAAAAAATTGCTGCAGGAGTTTTAGGAACAGGTAGTTATGCTCCAGAAAAGATTTTAACTAATTTTGATTTAGAAAAAATGGTGGATACTTCTGATGAGTGGATTACCACGAGGACAGGAATTAAAGAAAGGCGAATTGCGGATTCTTCACAGGCTACTTCTGATTTAGCTATTGAGGCTGCAAAAAAGGCTTTGGAAGATGCTAAATTGACAGCGGAAGAAATTGACATGATTATTGTTGCAACTGTCACTCCAGATATGAATTTCCCATCTACTGCTTGTATAGTTCAAGCCAATTTAGGTGCAGTCAATGCAGCTGCTTTTGACATTTCTGTTGGATGTTCTGGCTTTATATATGGACTTGCTATTGCTCAACAATTTGTGGAGACTGGTATGTATAACAAAATATTGATTATTGGAGCAGAAACTTTGTCTAAAATTACTAATTGGAAAGACAGGAACACTTGCGTTCTCTTTGGAGATGGAGCAGGAGCAGCTGTTATAGGAAGAGTAGAAAGTGGATATGGAATATTAAGTACTTACTTGGGGACTGATGGAACTGGAGGAAAATACTTGTACATGCCAGCAGGTGGTTCAAGAATGCCCGCTAGTGAAGAGACTGTAAAAAAGAATTTACATACTATTTTTATGGAGGGACAAGAAGTATTTAAGTTTGCAGTAAAAGTAATGGATAGTGCGACTATTGAGGCTTTAAATAGATGTGGCCTAAAACCGGAAGACATAGATATGCTCATACCTCACCAAGCAAACACAAGAATAATTGAAGCGGCGAGGAAGAGGTTAAAACTTAGCAATGATAAAGTTTATATAAATCTTGATAAATACGGTAATACCTCTGCTGCCTCTGTTGCTATAGCCTTAGATGAAGCCTATAGAAAAGGACTGATAAAAAAAGGCGATGTCATACTAACTGTCGCTTTTGGTGCAGGTTTGACTTGGGCATCAAGTGTTATAAGATGGAGCAAGTAAGGAGTGAAAAATATGTTTAAAACGAAAATAGTAGAAATGCTTAATATAAAATATCCAATATTTCAGGGTGGCATGGCATGGGTCGCAACTGCAGAACTAGCTGCTGCCGTGTCAAATGCAGGAGGTTTAGGAATAATAGGAGCGGGTAATGCACCAGCTAGTTTTGTAAGGGAACAGATACGGAAGGCAAGAGAACTTACTGATAAACCTTTTGGTGTCAATGTGATGCTTTTGTCTCCTTTTGTTGATGAAGTTATGGAGGTTATTTTAGAAGAAAAAGTAGATGTCATAACCACTGGAGCAGGAAATCCAGGCAAGTACATACCTAGACTTAAAGAGCGGGATATTAAAGTTATTCCTGTCGTTCCTTCAGTAGCCCTAGCTAAAAGAATGGAGGACATTGGAGTAGATGCTGTAATTGCAGAGGGAACAGAGTCAGGAGGTCATATTGGAGAACTAACGACTTTGGCATTAGTACCTCAAGTAGTAGATGCTGTTAAAATTCCTGTCATTGCTGCAGGAGGAATTGCTGATGGACGTGGTTTTGCAGCTGCATTTTGCTTAGGAGCTTCAGGTATTCAAATGGGAACTCGGTTTGTATGCTCTACTGAATGTACTGCTCATCCTCGTTACAAAGAATATATTTTAAAGGCAAAAGACAGAGATGCCGTTGTTACAGGAAGAAGCACAGGTCATCCAGTCAGGTCATTAAAAAACAAACTGACAAGAGAATTTGAAAAATTAGAGCAAATGGGTGCTCCTAAGGAAGAATTAGAAAAATTAGGGGAAGGAAAATTAAGAGCAGCGGTAGCAGACGGTAATGTAGAATATGGTTCTGTGATGGCAGGTCAAATTGCAGGACTTATAAATGATATTAAACCTGTAAAAGAGATAATAGAGGACATAATGAAACAAGCGGAGGAAGTAATTGACAATTTGAATAAAATGAGGTGAAAAAATGAAAGTAGCTTTTATTTACCCCGGGCAAGGTGCCCAATATGCTGGAATGGGCAAAGGAATATACCAAAAATACCAAGAGGCAAGAGAAATTTTTGAAAGAGCAGATGAAGCTTTAGGGTTTAGCATATCTGAACTTTGTTTTGAGGGACCAGAAGAAGAACTTATGAAAACAGAAAATACCCAGCCGGCCATTTTAACGGTTTCTGTTGCTTTAACAAAGGTTTTGCAAAAGAGAGGAATAAATGCTGAGGTTACTGCAGGATTGAGCTTAGGTGAGTATTCCTCTTTAGTATTGGCTGAAGCTTTAGATTTTGAAGATGCGGTTCGTTTAGTGAAAAACAGAGGAAAGTATATGCAGGAAGTAGTACCCCAAGGAGTGGGTACTATGGCAGCAATACTGGGACTTGAAAATGAAGTAGTAGAAGAGATTTGCCGTACTGTATCACAAGTTGGAATAGTAGAACCTGCTAATTACAACTGCCCTGGACAATTAGTTATATCTGGAGAAGTAAAAGCTGTGGAAAAAGCTGTCGAGCTAGCCAAAGAAAAAGGTGCAAAAAGAGCAGTAGTATTGGCAGTAAGTGCACCTTTCCACTGCAGCATGTTAAAAAAAGCAGGAGAACTCCTAGAGAGGGACTTAGAAAAAATAGAAATAAAAGATTTAAAAATTCCAGTAGTATCAAATCTAACAGCTGATTATGCGTCTAAAGACCAAGTGAAGGACCTGCTCATAAAGCAAGTTAGTCATCCTGTATTGTGGGAACAATCTGTAAAAAGAATGATTGAAGATGGTGTAGATACTTTTGTTGAGATAGGCCCAGGGAAGACTCTTACAGGTTTTGTTAAAAAGATTGACAAAACCAAAAATGCTTATAATTTTGAAGATGAGGAGTCCCTTTTAAAGACTCTCTTTGCTTTGGGGGTATAAGTATGGAAACTGAAAGAAAAACTGCTTTTATAACAGGTGGGTCAAGAGGAATAGGACGTGCTATTGCTTTACGTTTGGCAAAAGATGGATTTAATATTGTCGTCAACTATTCAAAAAGTGATAAAAGTGCTGAAGAGGTTGTAAAAGAAGCAAAAGAGTATGGAGTAGAGGCAATGGCTGTCAAATGTGACGTCTCTAAATACGATGAGGTTGAAAAAGCGATAGATAAAATTGTAGAAGAATTTGGTAGTATAGATGTTGTAGTAAATAATGCGGGAATTACAAAGGACAATTTAATTTTGAAGATGGATGAAAGCGAGTGGGACCAAGTAATAGATGTAAATTTAAAAGGTACATTTAATGTAATAAAATTTGCATCAAAGTATATGATAAAAAAGAGAAAAGGGAAAATAATAAATATTACATCAGTTGTGGGAATAATGGGAAATGCAGGTCAAGCTAACTATGCTGCTTCTAAAGCAGGAGTGATAGGACTTACTAAATCTGTTGCAAAAGAGTTGGCAAGTCGGGGAATAACAGTAAATGCTGTAGCTCCCGGCTTCATTGAAACGGATATGACAAGTGTGTTAAAAGATGAAATAAAAGAAAATATGTTAAAGAGCATTCCTTTGAAAAGAGCTGGAAAACCGGAGGATGTAGCTGAATTAGTTGCATTTTTGGCGAGTCCCGCTTCAGATTACATTACCGGGCAAGTAATAAATGTTGACGGAGGAATGGTTATGTAATATTATCATAATGTATAATTTTTGAGAGGAGGTGAAGAAAGTATGATTTTTGAAAAAGTAAGGGACATAATAGCCGAACAACTCGGCATTGATCCAGAGGAAATAACGATGGAGTCATCTTTTATAGATGATTTGGGAGCAGACTCTTTAGACATAGTAGAGCTTATCATGGCTCTAGAAGAAGAATTTGATATTGAAATTCCTGATGAAGATGCTGAAAAGATTAAAACAGTAGGTGATGTAGTGGAATATTTAAGCAATCTTGAATAATTGGGGTCCCGCACTGCGGGACTTTATACAATATAAAATTTTACTCTATTTTGGGGGTTTTAACTGATGAACAGAGTGGTTGTAACGGGAGTAGGAGTCATTACACCTTTGGGCAGTACTGTAGAAAAATTTTGGAATGCTTTAATAAATGGCGAGTCTGGAATTGATATAATCAGCAAATTTGACGTATCTGAATTTCCTACCAAGGTAGCAGCTGAAGTAAAAAATTTTGACCCGACCTTGTACATAGACAAAAAAGAAGCAAGAAGAATGGATAGGTTCATCCAGTTTGCTGTTGCCAGTGCAAAATTGGCATTAGAAGATGCAGTAATAGAACTTGACAAGGTCGATTTGAATAGATTTGGGGTTATTTACGGCACAGGTATAGGAGGAATTGAAACTTTTGAAAATCAAGTAAAAGTTATGTATGAAAAAGGACCTGGAAAAGTAAGCCCTTTCTTTATACCCATGATGATAGCAAATATGGCAGCAGGACAAATAGCAATAACTTTTGGATTAAAAGGGATAAATGAAACTATAGTAAACGCTTGTGCTTCCAGTACTAATGCTATAGGAGAGGCATTTAAAATTATACAGCGGGGAGATGCAGATTTAATAGTTGCAGGTGGTACAGAAGCAGCTATTACTCCCATGTCTTTAGCGGGCTTTTGTGCAATGAAGGCTATGTCTACAAATGAGGACCCTAAAAAAGCCTCTAGACCTTTTGACCTAAATAGAGATGGCTTTGTAATGGGTGAAGGTTCTGCAAGCTTAATTTTAGAATCTTTGGAACACGCACAAAAAAGAGGAGCAAAAATTTATGCAGAGATAATAGGTTATGGTGCTACAGATGATGCTTACCACGTAACTGCTCCTGCGCCAGAAGGAGAAGGGGCTGCAATGGCTATGGAAACAGCTTTAAAAGATGGTAAAGTAAGTTTTGAGATGATAGATTATATCAATGCACATGGAACTTCTACGGAATATAATGACAAATTTGAGACAATGGCTATAAAAAAAGTCTTCAAAGACCATGCCTATAAACTTTATGTAAGTTCTATTAAATCTATGCTAGGACATTTATTAGGAGCAGCAGGAGCTGTTGAAGCTGTAGCTACTGTTTTGACTTTGAAAAATGGAATTATACCTCCTACTATTAATTATGAGACTCCTGACCCAGAGTGCGATTTAAATTATGTACCTAACAAGGCTATAGAAAAAGAAGTAAATTATGCTATTTCTAATTCCTTTGGCTTTGGAGGACATAATGGGACATTACTTTTTAAAAAATTTTAAAAGAGGTATGAAAGTGAAGAGGGAAAACTTGTCTGAATTGGAACAAAGGATAAATTATACTTTTAAAGACAAAAATTTGCTTATAGAGGCTTTAACTCACAGTTCATGGGCTCACGAAGGTAAAAATAACAAAATTAGCAATGAAAGGTTAGAGTTTTTAGGTGACTCTGTTTTAAGCCTTATAATAAGCGAATATTTGTACAAAAATAAAAGGGATTTAGAAGAGGGATCCCTCTCTAAGTACAGGTCTGAAATAGTTTGTGAGCCCTCCCTTGCTAGATGTGCGAGAGAGATAGGATTAGGAGTTTTTTTGCGCATTGGCAAAGGGGAAGAGTTGACGGGGGGAAGAGAGAGGGATTCAATCCTCGCAGATGCTATGGAAGCATTATTGGCTGCTGTATATCTGGATGGAGGATTAGAGATTGTTCGAAATGTAATTTTAGAATTGTTTAAAGAAATCATTGAGGAAGTATTGCAAGGGATAATCTATAGAGATTACAAAACAAAGCTTCAAGAAGTTGTTCAAAGTATGGAAATAGGAAAAATTACTTATGAGTTAATAGAGGAAATAGGTCCTGACCATAATAAAACTTTTGTAACACAAGTGAAAATTGGAGATGTAATATTAGGAAAAGGATATGGCAAAAGCAAAAAGGAAGCGGAGCAAGCCGCAGCGATGGAAGCATTGGTTAAATTGGGGATATTAAAATGAAAAAGAGGATGTATATAATACCAATTTTTATACCTCATTTAGGATGTCCTTTTAAGTGCGTTTTTTGTAATCAAAATTTAATAACAGGGCAACAGAAAGAAATAACAGAAGAATATGTGAGAGAAACAATAGAAACCCATTTAAAGACTTTTCCTAAAAATGCAGAAATACAGGTTTCTTTTTTTGGCGGCAGTTTTACAGGAATACCGCTGGATAAGCAAAAACTTTACTTGGGAATTGCTAAGGAATATTTAGACAAGGGCAAAATAGATGCTATTCGTTTGTCTACACGCCCTGATTATATAGATTCAAAGATTTTAGAAAATTTAAAGAGATACAGAGTTTCAGTGATAGAGCTTGGGGTACAGTCAATGGAGGATGATGTGCTGTTAAAAAGCAGAAGAGGCCATGCTAGTGAAGATGTTGTAAAAGCTGTCAATCTAATTAGACAGTACCATTTTAAATTAGGCCTTCAGTTGATGATAGGGTTGCCAGGAGATAATTTAGAAAAATCTTTAAATACTGCCTATAAAATTGTTGAATTAAAACCTGATTTTGTGAGAATATATCCTACTTTAGTGATTAAAAACACTTATCTTGAAAGGATGTATAAAGAAGGAAGGTATAGGCCATTAACTTTGCAAGAGGCAGTTGAAACTTCAAAGAAAATGTATATAATTTTTATTAAAAATGATATTGAGGTTATTCGAATTGGACTTCAGACGACAGAAAATATTAATTACGGCAAAGATGTAGTAGCTGGTCCTTTCCACCCTGCAATAGGACAATTAGTAGAATCAAATGTCATTTTGGATGTTTTAAAGAATATTATGGAAAGAGAAAAACTTAGAGACAAAAAAATTACAATATTCTGTAATAAAAATTATCTTTCGACAGTAGTAGGGCAAAAGAAAGTCAATAAAAATTTTTTAGAGGAAATGTATGAAGTAGAGGTAAAATTTAAAACTTCAGATAAATTATTTGGTGACAAAATTGTTATTTGCAGTGATAAAAAAATTATTCGCTTTTCTGTAACTGAATTTATAAAAAATAATTTTTAAAAAAATTTCACGAAAAAGAAGGAAATAATGGTTTTTTATCGAATATATAAATATAAATCAAATATATTCATTTTCACAATAATGTATGAAGGAGGTTATTTTACAGTGGAGGTTCTAAAAGTATCAGCTAAATCTAAACCTAAGTCTGTAGCAGGTGCATTGGCAGCCGTCTTAAGAGAAAAATCATCAGCAGAAATTCAGGCGGTTGGGGCAGGTGCAGTAAATCAAGCGGTTAAGGCTATTGCAATAGCAAGGGGGTTTGTGGCGCCAAATGGCATAGACTTAATTGCGATTCCTGCCTTTTCAGAGATTGAGATAGACGGCGAAATGAGAACAGCTATAAAATTTATTGTAGAGCCAAGATGATCTAAACCTGCTTTTTAGCAGGTTTTATTTTTATTTTATAAAGTGGTGAGAATATGGAGAACCTGGTAAAAATATTGGTGTTGGAAAATGAAATAGAGGCAGAACTAGTTGAAGGAATTTTGCGGGAAAAAGGGATACCACATTTTATACGAAGTTACCATGATACTGCTTACGATGGATTGTTCCAAATGGTAAAGGGGTGGGGAGAGATACTGGCACCTTCTGAATACAAGGCTGAAATTGAAGAGATAGTTGAAGACATTCGCAAAAGTAGGGATGAAATTTGAAAGTAGATGTGGTAAAATGGAAGGTGCATAAGGAGTGGTGATATGTACCTTAAAAAGCTCGAAATTCAAGGTTTTAAGTCTTTTGCAGATAAGGTGACTTTGAATTTTGAAAAAGGTGTTACAGCAATTGTTGGTCCCAATGGAAGTGGTAAAAGCAACATCTCTGACGCAATCAGATTAGTATTGGGTGAACAAAGTATCAAAAGTTTAAGAGGATCGAAATTGGAAGACGTCATTTTCGCAGGCAGTGAAACACGGAAACCTTTAGGGTTTTGCGAAATAAATCTTACCCTTGATAATTCTGATGGATATCTTCCTTTTGAGTATACAGAAGTAGTTATTACGAGGAAGATTTTTAGGTCAGGAGAAAGTGAATTTTTTATAAACAAAACTCCTTGCAGGCTTAAAGATATATATGAACTTTTTTTGGATACGGGAGTTGGGAAAGAAGGATATTCGATAATAGGGCAAGGCAGAATAGAAGAAATTTTATCTGCAAAGCCAGAGGATAGAAGGCGAATTTTTGAGGAAGCAATAGGAATTTCAAAGTACAGATATAAAAAAGAAGAAGCAGAAAAAAAACTAGCAGCAGCTAATGATAATTTGATTCGCTTAAATGATATAATATCAGAGCTAGAGAAGCAACTTACTATTTTAGAGGCCCAAAAAATCAGGGCAGAAGAATTTTTAAAATTTAAACAGGAAAAGAGAAAAGCGGATGTGAGCTTATATGCCCAATTGGCAAAGAAATCTATGGCGCAGTATGATGTTTTAAATGAGAAATATGATACCTTAAGAAGCCAATTAGATGTAAAAAAAATGCATAAAACTAATCAAGAGGAAAATTTGTTATATAAAGAAAGAGAAATTCGTGAAGTAAGACAGCAATTGGATGGTAAAAAGGAAGAATATCACAATAGGTTAAGAGAGATAGAGATTGTTACAGGAAAAAGGGAATTGATGATAGAAAAACTTAAAAATTTGGAAGAGACCTCAGATCTTTATAATGAGGAGTTAAAAAAAGCTGAAAGTCGTAAAGAAATCTTAAAAGAAGAACTTAAAAGAATAGAGTCTGATATAGCTTTTTTATATGCTAGAAAAAGGAAATTGGAGGAAACGTTAAAGGGCTATCAGGAAAAATATTTTGAATTGCAGAAAAAGAAAAGGCAGGAAACAGAAGAAGTTGAAAAAGCCAAAGAAGATATCATTGAAATTTTAAATAAAATTGCAGATGTAAAAGGGAAATTGTCTTTAAATAGTTCTTTAAAAGAAGAGGCGGTAAGCAGGCAACAAAATTTAAAAGAGTACCTTGACGAAATTCAAAATCAAATTGAAATCTTAAATAAAGACAAAACTAAAACTATCGAATTAATAAAAATTCTACAAAAAGATTTAGAAGAAAAAAATCAGCAAAAACTCATCAAACAGCAACATTTACAAAAAATTGACAATGAATTGATCTTAAAGGAAAGTACTTTAAAAACTATTAAAGAAGAAATTGAAAGAAAAAAGTCGCGACTTTCTGTTTTAGAAGAGATGGATAAAAATTATGAAGGTTATAGTGGAACTGTGCGAAACTTATTGAAACTTTCTGAAAATATTCCTTCCTTTAAGGAGAGTATAATAGGAGTAATAGGGGAACTTTTACAGGTTGAAAATGCTTATAGTACAGCGATTGAAGTAGCCCTAGGATCAAGTATACAGAATATAGTTGTAAAATCTTCTGAGAGCGTGGCTGAATTAATTGAGATATTAAAACAAAAAAATTTAGGAAGGGCTACTTTTCTCCCTCTTGATTTAATTCGCGGAAGGGGCTTTTCTCAACAAGAGATCAATGTCTTAACTGAAGAAGGCGTTATTGGAGTTGCTTCCAAGCTAATAAAGTATGACAATAATTTGGAAGAAATTTTTAATTTTTTGTTGGGCCGTGTTCTTGTAATAGATACAATTGAAAATGCGATAAGAATATCTAAAAAATATAATCAAGCCCATAAAATTGTAACTCTGGAAGGTGAAGTAATAAATCCAGGTGGATCAATAACTGGCGGCAGTTTAAAACCTAAATTTCAAAGTATTTTCAAGAGAAAGGAAGAAATAGCAGAACTCAGAGAAGAGCTTGATAATTTAAAAAAGAAGGAAAAAATATTGGGCCAAGAAATTGAGCAAAAAGTAAAGGATAGAATTGACCATCAAAAACTGATACAACTGTTAGAAAAAGAAATTTCTGATATTAACTATAATATAACTTCTAATAGTCAAATAAAAAATTCCCTAGAAAAGGAAACAAAAAATCTGCAAAATCAAGTAGAAAATTATAGTTTAGAAATTGAGGGATTGAAGGGAAATGTTATAAATTATCAGCAGGAAATCAACCACTTTTTAGAAGAGTTAGAAATTTTAGGGAAAGAAAAAAAACAACTAGAGACCTTAATCAATAGTTTTAAAGAGAAAAATACTAAACAAGAGGAAGATTTATCGACTTTAGATAGGGAAATTACTACATTAAAAATTGAAATGGCTAAGCTTGAAGAAAAACTTCAAAATGAACTTCATAATTTGAATAATAAGCGACAGGAATTGGAGAGAGAAAAAGACAATATAAAAGATAAGGAAAGCAATATAAAAGAAATAGAAGACTTAAAGGTAAGTTTGATGGCAGACAAGGAAAAGTTGAAAAACGAAATATATAAGTTACAAAAAGAGGTAGAAAATATTCAGAAGGATATTGCTGCTATAGAAGATGATATTTATCAAAAAGAAGAGGATTTGCAAAAGCAGAAAGAAAAATTTTTAATTTTTGAGCAGGATTTTAATAAGGCAAAAGAAGAATTTCATAAATTAGAAATGGAAATGCAAAGATATCGGATAGAAATTGACAATATAAAAAATAGGCTTTGGGAAGAGTATGAATTAAGCTTGGATAGAGCTTTTAAAGAAGCTGAAGAGGGTGAAATTTCTAAATTAAGACAAAGGTCTGAGCATTTAGGAAAGGCAATAAAAGAATTAGGTAATGTAAATATAGACGCTATTGAAGAATATAAAGAGGTAAAGGAAAGGTATGACTTTTTAAAGTCTCAAATGGAAGATATTATAAAAGCGAAAGAAACTTTAGTTTCTGTCATTGAAGAGGCAAACAAGATAATCAAAGTGAAATTTAAGGACGGTTTTGAAATTTTGCAAATACAATTTAAGGAAACTTTTAGACGACTTTTTGGCGGTGGAAATGCAGATTTAATACTGACTGATGAAGATAATCTTTTGGAAACGGGTATAGAAATTAAGGTACAACCACCAGGAAAGAAATTACAAACGTTATCTCTTTTATCAGGGGGAGAAAAGGCATTAGTCGCTATTTCACTTTTGTTTGCTATGTTACTTATGCGACCTACTCCTTTTTGCGTATTAGATGAGATAGATGCGGCATTAGACGATGCAAATGTAGAAAGATTTGCAGGGTTTTTAAAAGAATTATCAAAAGAGACACAGTTTATAGTTGTAACCCACAGAAAGGGTACAATGTTAATAGCAAATACTATATACGGAGTAACGATGGAAGAAAAAGGAGTTTCTAAACTGCTGTCTCTCAAATTAAATTTTGACGACAAAACAGGAGGCTTGGTAAAACATGCTTAGTTTTTTTGATAGGTCAAAAAAAGAATCTGAGGCAACCGAAGAAAAAAAAGGTTTTTTTCAAAAGATTAAAGAAGGGCTTTCAAAAACGAGAGAAAGCCTGACTTCCAAAATAGACGGTATTTTGACAATAGGTAAAAAAATTGATGATGACTTATTGGAAGAATTAGAAGAAGTGTTGATTTTAGCTGACGTAGGTGTCAACACCACCTCTAAAATTATAGAAGGGATACGCCAAAAGGCAAGAGAAAGAAAGATTTATGAAGCATCTCAAATAAAGGACCTTTTAGCGGAAGAAATTTATGAAATCTTGCAAAAAGACTTAGAACCTTTTGCTTTGACTTCTCCAATGGTGATACTGGTGGTGGGTGTAAACGGGGTAGGAAAAACTACTACCATCGGCAAGTTAGCGTATTTGTATAAAAAAGAAGGTAAAAAGGTTATGTTAGCAGCAGGCGATACTTTTAGAGCTGCAGCCATTGACCAACTGGAAATATGGGCAGAGAGAGTTAATTGCCCAATTATAAAACATCAAGAAGGGTCAGACCCTGCCTCAGTTATTTTTGACGGAATTCAGGCATCAAAAGCAAGGGGTGTAGACATACTTATCTGTGATACAGCAGGTAGGCTACACAATAAAAAGAATTTGATGGAAGAATTGAGGAAAATTCGAAAAGTTATAGATAGGGAATATCCTGAGGCGAAAGTTGAAACCTTTTTAGTTTTAGATGCTACAACTGGTCAAAATGCTCTTCAACAGGCAAAAATATTTAAAGAAGTCTCTGATATAACAGGTATTGTACTTACTAAATTAGATGGAACTGCAAAGGGTGGCATTGTTGTAGGTATAAACTCAGAATTAAATTTGCCTATAAGATATATAGGAATCGGGGAAGGAATTGAGGATTTGCAAGCTTTTGATGCAAAATCTTTTGTTTCTGCTATTTTTCAATGAATTAAATTGCAAAAAAATGAAAAAACAGAGTTGACAAAAAGAGAGGCTTCATATAAAATCTTAATGTAAAGGTTAGGACCTTAACGGGTGGGATTTTTGTGGATGATGATTTTTTATTTATGACTCTTTTGTATGATTTTTATGGTGCTTTGCTTACAGACAAGCAAAAAGAAATTTTTGAGATGTACTACTTAAATGATTATTCACTGGGAGAAATCTCGGAACTTTTAGATATTTCAAGACAAGGAGTTTATGATACTTTAAAACGGGCAGAAAGTTCACTAGAGTTTTTTGAGGAAAAACTCGGATTGGTGAAAAAACACCAGGAAATGGTCAAAAAGCTGGAAAAGGTAAAAAACTGCATTAAAATGATAAGAGAGAAAGAAAAAGATCCACAAATTCTAAAAATTATTGAGGAGATAGCTCATGAAATAGATGAGCTAAATCTGTAGGGGGTAAATTTTAATGGCTTTTGAAAGCCTTTCTGAAAGGCTGCAGGGAATCTTTAGAAAGTTAAGAGGGAAAGGAAAACTCACAGAAAAAGATATAAAGGAGGCCATGAGGGAAGTAAAAGTTGCCCTCTTGGAAGCAGATGTCAACTTTAAAGTGGTGAAAGATTTTATAAACTCTGTCACAGAGAAGGCTTTAGGGCAAGAGGTTATGGAGAGTCTAACCCCTGGACAGCAGGTTATAAAAATAGTCCATGAGGAACTCATTAGCCTCATGGGTTCAACCCAAAGCCGTTTAAATATAGGCAGCAAAATTCCTGCAGTCGTAATGATGGTTGGACTTCAAGGTTCTGGAAAAACAACAGCTTGTGGTAAATTAGCAATTTCTTTAAAAAAACAAGGGAAAAATCCTTTATTAGTAGCTTGTGATGTTGTCAGACCAGCTGCAATTAAACAGTTACAGGTGGTAGGTGCTAATGCGAATGTACCAGTTTTTACAATGGGGGATAAAGTAAATCCTATTGACATTGCAAAAGCATCTATTGACTACGCAAAGTCCCATAATTCTGATGTAATTATAATAGATACTGCAGGTAGACTTCACATAGATGAAGAATTAATGGAAGAACTTATAAATGTAAAAAAAGCAGTACAACCAGATGAGATTTTGTTAGTAGTAGATGCCATGACAGGACAGGATGCTGTAAATGTAGCTTCTTCTTTCAATGAAAAGTTGGATATAACAGGAGTCATACTGACAAAATTGGACGGAGATACAAGAGGTGGAGCAGCACTTTCGATCAAAGCTGTCACACAAAAGCCCATAAAATACATTGGTACAGGTGAAAAATTAACAGATTTAGAGCCTTTTTATCCTGATAGAATGGCTTCTCGCATTTTAGGAATGGGGGATGTTTTGACTTTAATTGAAAAGGCTCAAGCGGCGATTGATGAGAAAAAAGCACTAGAGATGAGCCAAAAGCTTTTGACAAAACAGTTTACGTTGGAAGATTTTTTGGAGCAGCTGCAAAGCCTTAAAAATATAGGACCTTTAGACCAGCTTTTAGGAATGATTCCTGGAATGAACAAAAATCTGATTAAAAATGTGGACATTTCAGAAAAAGATTTAAAAAGGATAGAAGCCATTATCCAATCTATGACCAAAGAAGAAAGGCAAAACCCTTCTATTATAAATGGCAGTAGAAAAAAAAGAATAGCTAGAGGCAGCGGTACCACCATTCAGCAGGTAAATAGCCTATTAAAACAGTTTGAAGAAACAAAAAAGATGATGAGGAAATTTGGCGATATTGACAAGGACATTAAGAAGGGTAAAATGAGGCTACCTTTTTTCAGATGATGTGGAAGGTGGGCAACTTTTGAAGGAGGTGAGAAAGTGGCAGTCAGAATAAGATTAAAAAGGTTTGGGGCTAAAAAAAGACCTTTTTACCGAATAGTAGTAGCAGATTCAAGGTCACCAAGAGATGGGAGATTTATTGATGAAATAGGATATTACAACCCTATAGCCCAGCCTGCAGAGATAAAAATAGATGTCGAAAAGGCTAAAAAGTGGCTTAATGTTGGTGCCCAACCTTCAGATACTGTGAAGTCACTGTTCAAAAAAGAGGGCATACTTGGAAATACTCTTTCTAATTAACCCTCTTTTTGTGAGGAGGTGTAATAATGGGAGAATTGGTTAAAACTATAGCTAAAGCCTTAGTTGACAATCCTGACGCTGTAGAGGTTAAAGAAATTGAAGGCCAACAATCTGTCATAATAGAGCTTAAAGTTGCTCCCGAAGACATGGGAAAAGTGATTGGTAAACAGGGAAGAATTGCGCAAGCAATTCGTACGTTAGTTAAAGCCGCTGCTTTAAAAGAAAAAAAACGTGTGATTGTTGAAATAATCTAGGTGGTGGTATGGCTGATTATTATGATGTAGGTAAGGTTACTTCTGCCCACGGCATTAAAGGCGAGGTTAAAGTATATCCTCTTACTAATGTCCCTGAAAGGTTTTATGACCTTGAATATGTATGGATTTTTGATGAAGAACAAGGGCCCCGTAAATATGACATTGAATATGTGAAAATTATATCCAGAGGAGTTTGTGTAAAATTAGAAGGAATTGATACTAGAGACGAGGCAGAAAAGTTAAAAGGGACCTTTTTAAAAGTTGACGCCCAAAATGCCTTAAAGTTAGAAGAAGGTGAATACTTCATCTCTGATATAATAGGGATGAAGGTTTACAAAGAGGATGGAGTTTTTTTAGGCACATTAGTGGAAGTATTACAAACAGGTGCAAATGATGTATATGTAATAAAAACAGAAGAAAGGGACATGCTAATTCCTGCTATAAAGGATGTTGTAAAAAAGGTTGATGTCGACAATAAGGTAATGGTGGTCCACCTTCTGGAGGGGCTATGATGATTTTTGATGTTTTAACCCTATTTCCTGAGATGTTTGAATGTGTTTTATCCTATAGTATATTAAAAAGAGCCATTGAAAAGGGAAAAATAAAAGTCAATTTGATAAATATAAGAGATTTTTCAAAGGATAAACACAAAAGAGTGGATGATTATCCTTATGGAGGCGGGCCAGGGATGGTGATGATGCCACAGCCTCTCTTCGACGCAATTGAGTTTGTAAAAAGTCAAGGCGATATTCCTGTATATTACCTTGGCCCAAAAGGTAAAATTTTTAATCAGGAAATGGCAGTTAAGATGTCAAAACTGGAAAGAATAGCCCTTTTGTGCGGCCACTATGAAGGAATAGACGAAAGAGTCTATTCTGTCATTGATAAAGAGATTTCCATAGGAGATTTTATATTGACAGGCGGAGAAATAGCGGCAATGGTTATTATTGATGCCGTAGCAAGGCTTATCGAGGGAGTCCTTTCCCATCCCCAAAGTGCTATTGAAGAATCCTTTTCTAATAACTTATTAGAATACCCACAATATACAAGACCAGAAGTGTTTAAGGGCATGAAAGTGCCAGAGGTTTTACTAAGTGGCAATCATGCTGAGATTGCAAAGTGGAGAAGACAAAAGGCTTTAGAGATAACCCTTTTGAAGCGGCCTGATTTACTAAAAAAAGCTTCTTTGACTGAAGAGGATAAAAAATTTTTAAGGGAAAAAGGGGTTGACATTTAGAAGGTGGAAGGAGGGAAAAACGATGGATTTAATAAAAGCAGTTGAAAACCAGCAGATGAGAAAAGACTTAACTCCTTTTAATGTAGGAGATACTATAAGAGTACATTATAAGGTTATTGAAGGAGATAGAGAAAGAATTCAGCCCTTTGAGGGTATAGTAATCAAAAAGAGTGGTTCAGGCCTAAAGGAGACTTTTACTGTAAGACGTGTATCTTATGGTGTTGGAGTTGAAAGGACTTTTCCACTTCACTCCCCAAGAATTGAAAAGATAGAAGTTATAAGAAAAGGTAAAGTAAGGAGAGCAAAATTGTATTATTTGAGAAAGAGAGTAGGAAAAGCTGCTACAAAGATAAAGGAATTGATGTAAAAAGGGGTTACAAACCCCTTTTTTGAATATATGGGGGAATTAGATATGATACAGTGGTATCCCGGTCATATGGCTAAATCTAAGAAGGAAATCTCTTATAATTTAAAGCTAGTAGATGTGGTATATGAATTAGTAGATGCAAGAATACCTAAAAGTAGTAGAAATCCAGATATTGATGATATTATAAAAAATAGGAAAAGACTTATACTTTTAAATAAAGCAGATTTAGCAGATGATGTAATCACAGATTTATGGATAGAATATTTTAGAAAAGAGGGAATAGAAGCGGTAAAAGTTAATTCAATTATGGGATTTGGATTTCAAGAGATAAAGGAAGCTACTAATAAAGTTTGCCAAGACATTTTAGATAAGAAAAAACAAAAAGGTATGATACCAAGGCTTAGAGGAATGATTGTAGGCATTCCAAATGTCGGAAAATCCACTTTTATCAATAAGTTAATTGGTGGTAAGAGGGCAAAAACTGGCGATAAACCAGGAGTTACGAGGGCTTTGCACTGGATAAAAACCCCTTATTTTGACCTTTTAGATACTCCAGGCATACTATGGCCAAAATTTGAGGATAAAAAAGTAGGAATTATGCTAGCAATTACGGGAGCTATAAAAGATGAAATATTAGATATAGAAGAAATAGCACTGAATTTAATATCAATTTTAAAAAACTATTATCCCAATTATTTGCTGTCTCGCTATAAAATTGGTAAAATAATAGATGAAGATTTTGAACTTTTAAAAGAAATAGGAAAAAAAAGAGGTTGTTTAGTTGCAGGAGGAGAAGTAGATACTTTAAAAACTTCTCATATTTTATTAGAAGATTTTCGAAGTGGTAAATTGGGAAGAATTTCTCTTGAAAGACCATAAGGGGGATTTTTATGCTTTCTAAAGTAAAAAGTATGGCAGTTTTAGGGATAAATGCCTACGTGGTAGAGGTAGAAATAGATTTATCTACTGGAATTCCTTCTTTTGATATTGTGGGGTTAGGGGATACAGAAGTTAAGGAAGCGAGAGACAGAGTTAGAGCTGCTATCAAAAACAGCGGCTTTGAATTTCCTCTCAAAAAAATCACTGTAAATTTAGCACCAGCTGACACTAAAAAAGAAGGTACTGCTTTTGATTTACCTTTAGCTATAGGACTTTTAAAATGTATAGAAAAAATAAAAGAGGAAAAGGAAGACATAGCTTTTGTAGGAGAACTTTCTTTGGATGGAAGTTTAAGAGGGGTAAATGGTATACTGCCAATGGTAATGGGGGCAAAAGAAAAGGGCATTTCTTCGATTGTTGTCCCTTATGAAAATGCCCATGAGGCCGCAGTTGCCAATGGAATAAAAGTATACCCTATGAAAAATTTAAAAGAAGTAGTTGACTTTTTAAATGGAGATAAAGAGATCGAATCCTTTACTTTAGATATTAACAGCTTTTTTGATAATGAAAAATATGATGTAGATTTTTCTGAAGTAAAGGGACAAGAAAATGCGAAAAGGGTACTTGAAATTGCGGCTGCAGGTGGCCACAATGTGCTAATGATAGGTCCACCTGGAGCGGGTAAAACTATGTTGGCAAGGCGTTTTCCTACTATTCTTCCTCAGTTAAGTTTTGAAGAGGCTTTAGAAGTTACCAAGATATACAGTATAGCAGGATTGCTTCCAAAAGGTACACCTCTTATCACTACTCGACCTTTTAGAGCTCCTCATCATACTATCTCTACAGTTGCTTTAGTTGGGGGAGGAAAATATCCTAGGCCTGGGGAAGTATCCCTTGCCCACTATGGAGTGTTATTTTTAGATGAGATTCCTGAATTTAAAAAGGATGCAATAGAAGTTTTAAGGCAGCCGTTAGAAGATGAAGTAGTTACAATTACCCGTGTAAATGGCAGTTTTACATATCCAAGCAAATTTATTTTAATTTTAGCTATGAATCCTTGTCCTTGTGGTTATTATGGAGATGATACTCACGAATGCCATTGCAGTATAAATGAAATAAGAAGATACCAGAATAAAATTTCAGGACCTTTATTAGATAGAATTGATTTACATGTGGAAGTAAAACCACTTAAAAAAGATAAATATTTTGAAGAAGAAACGCCATCGGAAAGTTCCAAGGAAATTCGCAAACGAGTCATAAAAGCACGAGAAATGCAACTTAAAAGGTATAAAGGTATTGGTATATACTTTAATTCTCAATTAAAAGGAAATATGTTAAAGAAATATTGTAAACTTGATGAAAATACCAAAAGATTTTTGAATGAGGCTTTTGAAAAACTTTATTTAAGTGCAAGAGGATATAATAAAATTTTAAAAGTTGCTCGTACAATTGCTGATTTAGAAGGTGCAGAAAATATTAAGTTTGAGCATGTAGCAGAAGCATTACAGTATAGAATTGTTGATAGCAAATATTGGCTCAAGTAAAAATTACGATAAAAATATTATGTAAAGTAAATAAGTTTTAAGTATGGGTAAGAAGGTGTTAGATGTGGAGGTAACAAGTTTTTTTAATAGAGAAACTATAAAAAATATTTTCTTTATCCTTGTAGGAACTTTAATCTCTGCTATTGGTATCAACATGTTTATTGTCCATGCTAAACTTTTAAGCGGTGGGGTTTCTGGTATTGCGCTTATCATACAGTACTTTACTAGATTCCCTGCAGGATATACTATATTTCTGCTAAATATTCCACTTTTGATTTTAAGCTATAAAAAGGTAAATTTAAGGTTTACAATTTTTACTATTATAGGTACTGCTTCACTTTCTTTGTTTTTGGTACTTACTTATTCAATAAAAAATATATTACATATAAATGATCCATTGCTTTTGAGTTTATACGGTGGAGTATTAAATGGTTTGGGAATGGGAATAGTTTTTAGCAATCACGGGTCAACTGGAGGATTGGATATAATTTCTGTAATTGTAAAAAAGAAATATGATAATTTTGAAATTGGGCGCATTTCTTTTGCTGTTAACTTTTTTATTGTAGCTATTGGCGCGATATTTTTTGGTTTGACGAGTGCTCTTTACACACTTGTATCAATGTATATCACTTCTTACATGGTAGATAAAACTCTAAAAGGATTTAATAGACAAAAAATGGTACTTATAGTTACTGACAAAGTAGAAGAAGTGAGTAAAGAGATAATGACCACATTAAAAAGGGGGGTTACTTTGTTACATGGAGAAGGAGCTTATACTAAGGAGAGTAAAAAGGTTTTATACTCTATTGTGTCTTTAACACAGCTTCCACAGCTTAAGCTTATTGTGCACCAGATAGATGAAAATGCTTTTATCTCCATATTAGATGTAGCTGAAGTCCATGGAAAAGGATTTATGAGGGAATTATTTTAAATTTCATTGCAAATTTTGAAATTTTCTCTTATAATTTTTTCTAAACGACATAAAATACTCAATTGAAAAGGAGTTGATAGCTTGAAAAGAGTTTTTTCAGGAGTACAACCAACGGGAGACACTCACATAGGTAATTATTTGGGAGCAATGAGGCAATTTGTTGCGCTACAAGATGATTATGAATGCTTTTTTTGTGCCGTTGATTTACATGCTTTAACAGTTCCTCAAGACCCTAAAGTTTTAAAGGAAAAAACTATTGAATTGGCAGCACTTTACCTTGCAATAGGTTTAGATCCTAAAAAAGTTACTATTTTTATTCAGTCTCACGTTCCTGCCCATGCAGAATTGGCATGGTTGCTACAATGTATAACCTATTTTGGTGAATTGAGCAGGATGACACAATTTAAGGATAAAAGCAAAGGAAAGGAATCTGTTTCAGTTGGACTTTTTACATATCCGGACTTGATGGCAGCAGATATACTTTTATACAATACCCATTATGTTCCTGTAGGAGAAGACCAAAAGCAGCATTTGGAACTGACAAGAGACATTGCGCAGCGTTTTAACAACAGATTTGGTGAAACTTTTGTAGTTCCTGAGCCTATGATTTTAAAACTTGGTGCGAGAATAATGAGTCTTACTGACCCTACTAAAAAGATGAGTAAAAGTGACAGTGATCCAAATAACAGAATCAATCTTTTGGATGAGCCTTCTGTAATTAAGAAAAAGATAATGAAAGCAGTAACTGATTCTGAGAGCGAAATAAGATTGGATTGGGATAATAAGCCAGGAGTCAGCAACCTTTTGACTATTTATAGTTTGTTTACAGGCATGGAAATAGAAGAAGTTATAAATAAATTTAACGGACAGGGTTATGGGTCTTTAAAGAAGGAATTAGCAGAGATTGTAATAGATAAATTGACAGTTATACAAAAAAATTATAAAGACCTCAGTAGAGACTATGTTTTACAGGTTTTAAAAGAAGGGGCGGAAAGAGCTCAAGCTGTTGCAGAAAAAACTTTGAAAGAAGTAAAAGAAAAGATGGGATTGATATTAAAAGATTAAAAAGGCGTTGGGAAAATGACTTAGTTTTTCAAAGGCCAATGTATCAGGATTTAAATAAACCTCAATCACGTCAAAACGAGGCTGAAAATTTCGAAATTTTTCTGTTGAAGCCAAATACAATTGGGAAATTTTCAAAATTCTTTGTTGTTTATAAAAATTTACAGCTTCACTTCCAGTTCCAAAAGAGGTAGAGGTTCTTGTCTTTACCTCTATAAAAACTATTTCTTTTTTGAATAGAGCTATTATATCTACTTCCCCAATTTTACATTTAAAATTTTTCTCTACAATTTTGTAACCCGATTTTAAAAGATATTGGGCAGCTATTTTTTCTCCTAAGCTGCCTATTGTTTTTTTGTTCAATGTTTTTCATCCTTTCAGAATTTTTTCAATAAAAGTCTTTCTGTGGATAGGACAGGGACCGTATTTTTTTAAAGCTTCAATATGTTCTTTTGTACCATAACCTTTGTTTTTTTCAAAATTATACTGAGGATAGATTTTGTGATATTCTTTCATTATTTTATCTCTTTCAACTTTTGCCAGTATAGAGGCAGCAGCTATAGAGATACTTTTTGAATCTCCTTTTACTATCGCTTTTTGATTTATCTCTATTTGAGGAATGGTAATAGCATCTACTAAAAGGTAATCAATTTTTTGTTGTATTTTTGAAATAGCAATCTGCATGGCTTTGTAGGTAGCATTTAGTATGTTTATTTTATCAATTTCTTCACAATCAACTATACCAATACCATAAGATATGGCCACTTTTTTAATTACTTCTGCTAATATTTCTCTTTTTTCTTCAGATAATTTTTTGGAATCGTTTATTTCCGGGATAAAAACTTCTTTTGGCAATATCACACAAGCAGCAACAATTGGCCCTACTAAGGGTCCTCTTCCTGCTTCGTCTACTCCAGCAATGAAATTTAAATTTTTTTGATACAATTGATTTTCATAGTATTTTAAGTTATTAATCCTTTCAATTTCTCCTTCAAACCATTTTTTAGCTGCTTCATTCAAGCTAAGGGACTGAAAATCACAAAAGGGATTTTGATATAAATAGTTTTTGAGTTGCTTTAGGTTATATAAGTTTGCCACTATTATCCCCCTTCTTTTTTCTTTATTTTATCATAAGTTATGTATTATAATAAAGATAATTAAGGAAAAGGATGTTAAAGGAGAATGGAGATGGAGAAAGCAAAAGTTTTTAAAGTATGGTTAAGCACTGTGGAAGGAGTAGGGTATAAAACCTATGTAAAGTTAATAGAATTTTTTAAAAGTGCAGAAAATGTTTATAAAGCTAAAGAAATAGATATTTTCAAAGCGATAGGAAAGAGAAAGCTAGTGCAAAATATAATAGAAGCTCAGAAATTAAATCCTTTTGACTATGTAGAAAGATTGCAAAATTTAAAAATAAGTGTATATACATTAGAAGAAGAGGAATATCCAAAAGAATTAAAAAATATTTATGATCCTCCTCCTGTTTTGTATTTAAAAGGGAATATTAATTTAAAAGATAATTTGTGCATTGCTATGGTTGGTTCAAGAAAAGCTACCTTTTACGGGAAGCAGATGGCACAGAAATTGTCATACGACCTTTCAGAAAGAGGTATAACAGTAGCAAGTGGCATGGCAAGAGGAATTGATAGCTTTTCACATGTAGGTGCATTAAAAGGCAAAGGGAAATCTATTGCAGTTTTGGGAAATGGCATAAATGTAGTTTATCCAAGAGAAAATAAAAACTTGATGGATCAGATTAGTGAGGAGGGATTGTTGGTTTCAGAGTTTCCTTTAGATTTTCCTCCATTGCCTCAAAATTTTCCTTTGAGAAACAGAATTATAAGCGGATTATCTATTGGAGTGGTAGTAGTAGAAGCCGGACTAAAGAGTGGTTCTTTGATTACGGCACAATACGCTTTAGAACAAGGAAGAGAGGTTTTTGCGGTTCCTGGCAATATAACCAGTGCTTATAGTAAAGGGACAAATGAACTAATAAAACAAGGGGCTAAAATTGTAACTGAGGTTGATGATATTTTAGAAGAGTTTAATTTAAGAGAGGATGTGCAGCAAAAGATTGAGGAAAATCTCATATACTCTCTTACAGAGGAAGAAAGGAAGGTGTACAATTTTATCTGTGAAGCTCCGAGAGATATAGATGAAATAATAATCTATATGCAAATGAAAATCCAAAAAGTTAATGCAATTTTATCTTCTTTAATGTTAAAAGGTATGATTGAAAAGCTTCCTGGCAATAAATATGAGAAAAAAATATTTTGATAATTGTCAAAAACTTTGATATAATTATAAATTGTTTTGGAGGTGTCAAAATGGCAAAATCTCTAGTTATTGTAGAATCTCCAGCTAAAGCTAAGACCATCTCTAAATTTTTGGGCAAGAATTTTAAAGTAGCAGCTTCCATGGGACATGTGAGGGATTTGCCTAAAAGTCAGTTAGGCATTGACATTGAAAATAATTTTGCTCCTAAGTACATAACTATTCGTGGAAAAGGGGCTATTATAGAGAATTTAAAAAAAGAAGCAAAAGATGCCGAGAAAATTTTTTTAGCTACTGACCCTGATAGGGAAGGAGAAGCCATTTCATGGCATATTGCCCAATTGTTAAATTTGAATATTGAAGATCCTTGTCGCATAGAATTTCACGAGATTACAAAAAATGCAATTCAAACTGCGATTAAAAATCCGCGATCTATAGATTTGAAATTAGTAGATGCACAACAAGCTAGAAGGATTCTAGATAGATTAGTAGGGTATAAAATAAGCCCTCTTTTGTGGAAAAAAATAAAGAGGGGATTGAGTGCAGGAAGAGTTCAATCAGTAGCAGCAAGGCTTGTCTGTGATAGAGAAAGAGAAATAAAGGCTTTTGTGCCGGAAGAATATTGGAGCATTACAGTAACTTTATATGAAGAAAAAAATCCTGTTAAATTTGAAGCGAAATTTTACGGAACAGAGGAAGATAAGGTTGAGTTAAAAACAAAAGAGGATGTAGATAAAATATTAGCAGCCTTATCTGAAGAGTATATTGTAAACAAAGTAAAAACGGGTGTTAAAAAGAGAAATCCTTCTCCTCCTTTTATTACTAGCACTTTGCAACAAGAAGCCTCAAGAAAGTTGGGTTTTACTGCAAAAAAGACTATGTTAATTGCACAACAATTGTATGAAGGAGTTGAAATCAAAGGAGAAGGCAGTGTAGGTCTTATTACTTACATAAGAACTGATTCTACAAGAGTAGCAAATGAAGCTAAAGCTGAAGCTTATAAATACATAGTCGAAAAGTTTGGGAAAGAATATGCTAATCCTGAAGCAAATTATGCTTATAAAAAATCCAATGTACAGGATGCTCATGAGGCTATAAGACCAACTTCTATTTATAGAGACCCAGAAAGTATAAAAGATTCTTTAACACAAGACCAATACAAATTGTACAAATTAATTTGGAGCAGATTCATTGCAAGTCAAATGGTACCAGCAGCCTATGACACAGTTTCTATGGATATAGTAAACAATGGATATGTTTTTAAAGCATCTGGTTCCAGTCTTAAATTTTTAGGATTCATGACAGTGTACGTAGAAGAAACAGATGTCCAAGATGAGGAGGAAAAAACTGTACCTGTCCTTCAAGAAGGGACAAAATTATTGCTAGAACAGCTAAAGCCAGCGCAACATTTTACACAACCTCCTCCTAGGTATACAGAAGCTTCTTTAATTAGGGAGCTGGAAGAAAAAGGGATAGGTCGTCCCAGCACTTATGCACCTACTATTTCCACTTTGTTAGAAAGAGGATATGTAGTAAAAGATAAAAAGAATTTAAAACCTACAGAATTAGGCTTTATTGTAACAGATGCTTTGAAAGAATTCTTTTCTAAAATTGTAGATGTGAAATTTACTGCGGAGATGGAAGAACAATTAGATAAGATTGAAGAGGGACAACTTAAGTGGTATGAAGTTGTTAGAGAATTTTATGAAGACTTTTACAAAACTTTAAAAATCGCAGAAGAACAAATGGAGGAAATTGAAATAGAAGAGGAAGTAGAAGCAACAGATATTAAATGTGAGGTTTGTGGAAGAAATATGGTAGTGAAAAAAGGCAGGTATGGAAAGTTTCTTGCTTGTTCTGGTTTTCCTGAATGTAAAAATACGAAGCCTCTATACGAAAAAGTTGGGGTTAAATGCCCTAAATGCGGCGGCGAAATTGTAAAGAAAAAAAGTAAAAAAGGAAGAACTTATTATGCATGTGAAAATGTTCCTAATTGCGATTTTATATTATGGGATAAACCTGTCAATGAGAAATGTCCAATTTGTGGCAGTTTATTAGTAGAAAAGAATACAAAAAATGGTCGTATATTAAAGTGTTCAAATTTGGAATGTTACTATCAAAAAGAAGTTAAATGAATTTAATAAAAATTTTGAATTAATTCTTGATGCATTGTGAAAAATGTGTTAATATATAACTGTTTAAAAGGGGTGTAACTATGTTTAAGGGGACTACCATAATTGCGGTGAGAAAAGGCGATAAAGTATCAGTAGCTGGTGATGGACAGATTACCTTTGGCGAAAATACAATTTTAAAGCATGGAGCGAAAAAAATTAGAAGGTTGTACAATGGAGAAGTAATAGTAGGATTTGCAGGTTCAGTAGCTGACGCTTTGACTCTTTCACAAAAATTTGAAGAAAAATTAGAACAGTATGGAGGCAACTTAAAAAGAGCAGCAGTAGAACTGGCTCAAGAATGGAGAAAAGACAAAATTTTAAGAAAACTAGAGGCTCTTTTAATCGCAGTCGACAAGAAAGATACCTTGCTTATTTCTGGCACTGGTGAAGTTATTGAGCCCGATGAAGATGTAATTGGAATAGGATCTGGAGGAAATTATGCTATGGCTGCAGCCTTAGCGTTGAGGTATAACACTGATTTAGATACAGAAGAGATAGCTAAAAAAGCTTTGGAAATAGCTTCTAAGATTTGTGTTTATACTAATAACAACATAACAGTTGAAACTTTATAGGGGGTGCTTTGGATGAAAAATTATACTCCCAAAGAAATTGTAGAGGAATTAGATAAATATATTGTAGGGCAAAAAGAAGCAAAAAAATCAGTAGCAGTAGCCTTACGAAATAGATATAGGAGAAATCTCTTACCTGAGGATTTTAAAGAGGAAGTTACCCCCAAGAACATAATTATGGTAGGCCCAACAGGAGTAGGAAAAACAGAAATTGCTAGAAGAATTGCCAAGTTAGTAGAGGCTCCTTTTGTAAAAGTGGAGGCTACAAAGTTTACTGAGGTAGGATATGTAGGACGAGATGTGGATTCCATGGTCAGAGACCTTGTAGAGGCTGCTGTGAGAATGGTTAAAGAGGAAAAATTAAAAGAAGTTAATGAGAAAGCCAAAAAAAATGCAGAAGACAGGTTAATTGATTACATAATGGGGAGAAAGAAAAAACAAGCTAAAAATCCCTTTGAGATGTTGTTTAATTATCCTTCTGTGGAAAAAGGTGAAGAAACAGAAGAAGAAAACCTCCAATACAAAAGGAAAGAGATAAGGCAAAAATTGAGAAATGGCGAATTGGATAATTATATTGTTGAAATAGAGGTAACAGATACTTCAACACCTATGCTTGAGATGTACACTAATCTAGGTTCTGAAGAAATGAACATAAGCTTACAGGATATATTTTCAGACATTTTACCTAAAAAGAAAAAAATTAAAAAAGTATCTGTTGCGGAAGCGAAAAAAATTTTAGAATCTGAAGAAGCACAAAATCTCATAGATATGGACGAAGTAATAGAAGAAGCTATCAAAAGAGCGGAAAACGATGGCATAATCTTTATAGATGAAATTGACAAAATTGCTAGCACTGGCTATACGGCAGGGCCTGATGTGTCAAGAGAAGGAGTACAAAGGGATATTCTTCCTATAATTGAGGGATGTACTGTAATGACAAAATACGGTCCTGTTAAGACAGACCATATATTATTTATAGCGGCTGGTGCTTTTAATGTAGCAAAAGTATCTGATCTAATCCCTGAATTGCAAGGTAGATTTCCTGTAAGAGTCAATCTAAAACCTCTCACAAAAGAAGATTTTATTAAAATATTGAAAGAACCTAAAAATGCCCTTACAAAACAATATCAAGAGCTTTTAAGAACAGAAGTAATAGAGGTTAAGTATACTGAAGAAGCGATTGAAGCCATTGCAGAAATAGCATATCTTATAAATCAACAATCAGAAGATATTGGGGCTAGAAGGTTGCATACTGTTATGGAAAAATTATTTGAAGAATTGTCTTTTAATGCTCCAGAATTAAAAGGGCAAGAAATAGTTATAACTAAAGAATACGTAAAAAAACAATTGCAGGATAGTCTCAATAAATATGAAGTCAGCAAGTATATTTTATAATCATAAAAAATAAAAACATAGGAGGAATAAAAAGATGAGTAGACTGTTAGAAAAAACCAGAAAGGTAAATCGTATTTTACAGAAGACAGGTGTTCAACCGGTAGATTTTAACGAGATGGCAAACATTTTAAAAGAGGTTATTGAAGCCAATGTGTATATTTTAAGTAGAAGAGGAAAAGTTTTAGGTCGCAGTATATTTAAGGATTATGGAGAAGATATTTTTTCTGAAAGCAAAATAATTCCTGAAGACTATAACGAAAAACTTTTAAGTGTTACTGAAACTATAGCCAATGACAAGAGAAATCTTTTTAAAGGTGATAAAAGCTTATCGGAATTGACTTTGACTATTGTTCCTATAAATGGTGGTGGAGATAGACTAGGAACTCTGGTTCTATCAAGGCTTACTAACGAATTTACTGATGATGACTTAATATTGGCTGAATACGGTGCTACAGTAGTGGGACTTGAAATTTTAAGATCTGAAAACGAAGAAATAGAAGAAGAAGCAAGAAAAAGGGCAGTTGTTCAAATGGCACTGGGAACCCTTTCATATTCGGAATTAGAAGCTATAAAAAGTATTTTTGAAGAATTAAATGGAAAAGAAGGATTGTTAGTTGCGAGCAAAATAGCAGACAAGGTTGGCATTACAAGGTCTGTAATTGTGAACGCCCTTAGAAAGTTTGAAAGTGCAGGTATAATTGAGTCCCGTTCTCTGGGAATGAAAGGCACTCACATAAGAGTATTAAATGACAAATTACTGGATGAATTAGAAAAAATGAAAAGGGATTAAAAAATAATTTTATAAAACAGGTCCTTTCTTTTATGCATTAAATTAATTGGAAGTTTTGCATAAAAGGAGGGACTTTATTATAATTCAAAAAGGTTTGTCAACAGTCTGAAAGTCCTACATAAAAATAGGACTTTTTTCTTATGGTGTAAACTATTACGACATGTTATAATATTATTCGATAAAAATTGATATTATTTTACAAAAAAGGCAGTGCTAAAACAATGTTAAATGTTTATTTTTTGGTTTAATTTAGCAGGATTTTTGATTTTTTTGTCGAATTAAGTATATTGTGGTCAAATTAGGGGAGGCGATGATAATGTTAAACTGCCAAATAGAAAATGTAGATTTGCTGCAAAAGGGTCTATACGCAGCCACAGTGAGAAATAATGTAATTGCAAATAACATTGCCAATGTAAATACTCCTCATTTTAAAAGGTCTGATGTCGAATTTGAAAAAATCCTCAAAGAAACTCTTTACAGTAGGAAGTTAAGGGGCTACATAACAAATCCAAAGCACATTCCTATTGGTCCACCTCCTGTAGATTCTGTACAGCCGCAAATTATTCAAGAAAACACTACTTCCATGAGATTAGATGAAAACAACGTGGACATAGATGTTGAAATGTCAAAACTCGCAAAAAATCAATTATACTATTATGCTTTAGTGCAAAGGGTAAGTGGAGAACTTAACTCTATCATAACTGCTGTAAAAGATGGGAGGTAACAATTATGAATTTGTTTAGTTCTATGGATATAAGTGCTTCAGGTTTGACGGCAGAAAGAGTTAGGATGGACATAATATCTCAAAATATAGCCAATGCAAATACTACAAGGACAATTCAAGGAGGCCCTTATAGAAGAAAGTTGGTCACTTTAAAAGAAGTTCAACCCGACAGTTTTAAAAGCATTCTGGATAAAGTTAAAGGGAAATATACTGGCAAAGGAGTCGAAGTTGTCCAAATACTAGAAGATGATCAAACTCCTTTGCGAAAGGTATATGATCCAGGTCATCCTGATGCAGATGAAAATGGATACGTGGATTATCCAAATGTCAATATCGTTTCTGAAATGGTAGACATGATCTCTGCTACACGAGCTTATGAAGCTAATGTGACGGCTTTCAATGCATCAAAGGCGATGTTTCAAAAATCCTTAGAAATAGGCAAATAATGAGGGGAGAGATAAAGATAAATGATTAATCAAATAGCTCCGATAAAACCTATAAATTTAGAAAGCGGTATAAATGAAGCACAAGGGAATAACAGCAAAATAAACAATTTTAGTGATTTTTTAAAAGAGGCTTTAAACAAGGTAAATGACTTACAACTTACAGCAATTCAAAATGACCAAAAACTTGTAACTGGTGAAATTGACGATATAAATCAAGTGATGATAGATGCTGCAAAAGCTGATATTGCACTGCAGCTTACAATTCAAATAAAAAATAAATTGTTGGAGGCTTACCAAGAGATAATGAGAATGCCCCTGTAATGTTCTTTTTTGAAATGAGGTGAATTAATGCCAGAGTTTATCACCAATTTTAAAGATCAATTTGCAAACTTTTGGAGTAAATTTGATAAAAAACAAAAGATACAGCTGGGAATTATAGCAATCTTGGTTTTTGTGGGCATTTCTTTATTGGTTTACATATCTAATAGACCAAATTATGTAACCTTATATTCAGAGCTGAGTATGAAAGACGCAGGAATAATTGTAGAAAAATTAAAAAATGACTTTAAAATTCCCTATAAAATATCCAATGATGGGACAACAATCTTAGTTCCTGCGAAATATAAAGATGAAATTAGGATGAAACTAGCAACAGAAGGAATCCCTCAAGGGGGTTTTAGCTTCCAAGATGCAATGAATAATTCCCTTGCTACTACAGACCAAGAAAGACGACAAAAATACCTATATTTTGTCCAAAATGAAATACAGAATTCTTTGAAGACAATAGAAGGAGTGCAAAATGCCATCGTAAATATTGTAGTACCTGACCAAAACACTTTTGTCCTTTCTAATACTGCCAATCAGGCTACAGCAGCAGTGATGTTAACCCTAAAGCCGTGGACGACATTATCTCCTTCACAAATTAAAGGAATCATAGATTTTGTATCTAAAAGTGTAGAAGGGTTGAAACCTGAGAATGTGACAATAATCGATAACAATGGGCGAATATTAACTGGTGAAACTGACACGACTGCAGAAGATGCCAATAACCAATTTACATTACAGAAAAAAGTGCAACAGGATTTACAAAATAGCATTCAAACTCTTTTGGAGCAGGTTTTTGGACCAGGTAATGTAGTTGTAAGGACAAATGTCATTTTAAACTTTGACAAAAAAACCAAAGACACGATAGAGTATATACCCTTTAAAGAGGATGATAATAAAGGAATTGTGAGAAGTGTACAAGAATTGAGGGAAAAAGCTTCAGGTACACAAAATATTACCCCGGGTGTTGTTGATAATAACATAGGGAGTAACTATAAGAGTTCTTCAGGAGGTACTTCTGATTATAATAAAACAGAAACAACAATAAACTATGAAATAAGCCAGATTAAGACAAGCCTTATAGAAGCTCAAGGGAAAATTGAAAACATTTCTGTAGCAGTTGTTGTAAACCAAGATCTCAATGATTCTATGAAACAGCAAATTGCTGATTTAGTCACAAAGGCTGCAGGAGGAGATTCTCTAGTAAAGGTCTCTGTTCAAGGAATTCAGTTTAATCAAGGTGAACAAAAAACAGCACAGAGACCATCAGAAGCTTCAAAGGGTATACCAGTATATTTGTGGGGAATATTAGCGGCTTTGGCCTTAGGAGGGATATTATCTCTTATCATGGCAATAAGAAGGAAAAAGAAAGAGACACCTTTAGTAACTTCACAGGAAGAAGTTCTTGCTACTGCAGAACCTGTGACAGAAGCTATGGAAGCTATTAAAGAGATAGATCTGTCTGAAAAAGATGAGAAGAAAAAGCAAATTGAAAAATTGATTAAGGAAAAGCCTGATATTGTAGTCCAACTTATAAGAACCTGGCTTAATGAAGAGTAGGTGGTGTTACAATGGCGAAAGGAGCTGTAACGGGAAGAGAAAAAAGCGCAATGCTTTTGATTGCACTAGGGCCGGACTTATCAGCGCAGATATATAAACATTTAAGAGAAGAGGAAATTGAGCAGCTGACTTTAGAAATAGCTGGCATACGAAACCTAACTCCTGAAGAAAAGCAAAAAGTCATAGATGAATTTTACAACATGTGCATAGCTCAAGAATACATAATAGAAGGCGGTATAGAATATGCAAAAACAGTCTTAGAAAAAGCGTTAGGAGCTCAAGAAGCATTTGAAGTAATAAATAAATTGACTTCCTCTTTGAAAGTAAGGCCTTTTGATTTTATAAGAAGAGCAGATCCTTCCCAAGTTCTAAATTTCATACAAAATGAACATCCCCAAACTATTGCGATGATTTTGTCCTATTTAAAACCTCAGCAAGCAGGGGCAATTTTGTCATCTCTGCCAGAGAATTTGCAGGCAGAAGTAGCCATGAGGATTGCTACAATGGAAAGCACCTCACCGGAAATCGTAAAAGAAGTAGAGCGAATTTTAGAAAGAAAATTATCCTCTTTAGTTACCCAAGATTACACCTTCTCTGGAGGACTTCAGACAATAGTGGATATATTGAATTCTGTAGATAGAAGCACGGAAAAAAATATTTTAGATACTTTAGAAACAATAAATATCGAATTAGTAGAAGAAATAAAGAAGAGGATGTTTGTATTTGAAGATATCGTCACTTTAGATTCCAGGTCTATACAGCGCGTTTTGAGGGAAGTAGACAATCACGATATCGCACTTGCCCTTAAAGGTTCCAGTGAAGAAGTGCAAAGAGTCATTTACAACAATATGTCCAAGAGATTGGCGGAAATGATAAAAGAAGATATTCAATACATGGGACCTGTAAGACTAAAAGACGTGGAGGAAGCTCAACAGAGGATTGTCAATATTATACGCAGGCTAGAAGATGCTGGAGAAATTGTAATATCTAGAGGAGGAGGGGATGAAATTATTGTATAAGATATATAAAAAACAGGAAATTAAAATTTCCCCTCCTGTAGTTCTTAAAATTGTTGAAAGTCCTCCGAAGAAAAGACAAACTGAAAATCCAATAGAAGTATTTTCACAGAAAGAAAGTATACAAAAAGATAGAGAAAATATGGCAAATGTAAAAAAAGAAGGTTTTGACTTAGCAAAACGGATAATAGAAAGGGCGAGAGTGGTTCAACAGGATATACTTCTAAAAACCCAAAAAGATGTAGAAAAGATGTTAATAGATGCAAAAAAAAAAGCACGAAGGATACAAGAAGAGTATAGAGAAAAAGGCTATCAAGAAGGTTATGCTACAGGATACGAAGAAGGGTATAAAAAAGGAGAAGAGGAAGCTAAAGCTATAATTGAAGAGGTTAAAGCCATAAAAAAAGAAATCCTTAGAGAAAAAGAAAGATTATATAAAGAAACAGAAAGTGATATGGTAAATGTAATTTTGCAGGCAGTAGAGAAAATTATAGGCAAATATGTAGAAGAAGATAAAGATCTGATTTTAAATCTCATCAAAAAAGGGATGGAAAACTACAACGCTTTTGATAAAGTTATAGTACGTGTCAGTGAAGAAGATTACGAACACTGTATTAAAAACAAAGATAAGATACTAAAAGATGTGGAATTTTTAGATGATGTAGCTATTTTAAAAGATTTGTCTTTGAAAAAAGGAGATTGCGTAATTGAAACAAATTCAGGAATTATAAACTCTGGAGTTTATACTCAACTTCAAGCTTTAAAAAATTTATTTGTAGGTGTATTAAATGAATAGCATTGTTTTGGAAAAATACGAGAAAAACCTTCAAGAGAAAAGATTGATTCAATATTACGGCAAAGTTTCACAGGTCATAGGTTTGACAATTGAAAGCACAGGCCCTCTTTCTAATATAGGAGAAATATGCCATATCAAGACTATAAATGGAAATCAAGTTTTAGCAGAAGTTGTAGGGTTTAAAGAAGAAAAAGTTTATCTCATGCCATTAGGGAATATGGAGGGGATAGGAGTAGGCAGCAAAGTTATTGCTACAGGGCAAACCTTGAGAATCAATGTGGGAAAAGAATTGTTGGGGAGAGTTTTAGATGGGCTAGGCAATCCTATTGATGGAAAAGGTTCATTAAGATATGAGAAATCTATTCCTATTAATAATGTGCCTCCTGATCCTTTAGAAAGAAAACGAATTAAAGAGGTAATGCCTCTTGGAATAAAAGCGATTGATGGACTGCTTACTTGCGGTAAAGGCCAAAGAATTGGCATTTTTGCTGGAAGTGGTGTAGGGAAAAGCACAATGTTAGGTATGATGGCTAGAAATGCTAAAGCTGACCTCAATGTAATTGCTCTTATAGGAGAGAGGGGAAGAGAGGTAAATGAATTTTTAGAAAAAGATTTGGGAGAAGAGGGATTGAAAAGATCAGTAGTAGTAGTAGCTACTTCTGACACCCCAGCCCTTATAAGGGTGAAAGGTGCAATGACTGCAACAGCCATAGCTGAATACTTTAGAGACCAAGGTTTAGATGTTCTTTTGATGATGGATTCTGTTACTAGATTTGCTATGGCTCAAAGAGAAGTAGGGCTTTCAATAGGAGAAGCTCCTGTCTCAAGAGGATATACTCCCTCCGTATTTTCTGTTTTGCCTAAGCTTCTAGAAAGGTCTGGCTGCTCTAAAAAAGGTTCTATCACTGCTCTTTATGCCGTTTTAGTAGATGGGGATGATTTAAATGAACCTATTGCTGATGCAGTAAGAGGTATATTAGACGGTCATATAGTTTTATCGAGGAAATTGGCTAATAAAAATCACTATCCCGCCATTGATGTATTGGGAAGTGTCAGTAGAGTAATAAATGACATTATAACAGACGAACATAAAGAATTGATATCCAGATTTAAAGACATTTTAGCTACTTATGTAGAAGCAGAAGATTTAATAAATATAGGAGCTTATAATTTTGGAAGTAATCCAAAGATTGATGAAGCCATTGAACTAAATGACAAAATGAACAGCTTTTTAAGGCAGAGAATAGATGAATCTTACGACTTTGAAACTACAAAACAACTTTTATACGAATCTATTAAAAGGTGATAAAATATGAAAAAATTTGAGTTTAATTTACAGCCAGTGCTAAATTTAAAAGAACAGTCAGAAAAAATTGAAAAAGAAAGATTATCAAAAATTATGGCAGAAATAAATTATCAAAAAGAATCATTGCACAGATTGAACTTTCACTTAAATGAAATTTTTGAAAAAGCAAAAGAACAAATAGAAGAAGGAACTACTGTGACAAAAATTGCTGAACTGGAGGTATATGTTAAAAAAATACAAAAAATGATCGAAGAAAAAAAGTCACTAATCAGTAAATTAGAAAAAGAAGCAGAAATAGTGAGAGAAAATCTATTAAAAGTTTCTAAAGAAAAAAAAGCGTTGGAAAATCTCAAGGAAAAAAGATTTTCAGAGTATCAATACCTGTTATCCATAGAACAAAACAAATTCATAGACGAGCAGGTAAGTTTCAAAGTTGCTAAATCCTATTAGGAGGATACATATGCAAAATGAAGCAATTGAACCCAAAAGAAAAATAAAAAAAGGGCTTATAATCTTAATGATTTCTGTGATTCTCATAGGAGGAGTAGTCGCTGTAATTTTTTTCAACCTATTTGGAAGCAAGGATTACTTGACAAAGCAGATGTATAATATTCCAATTTTAAAAGACTTAATATCTTCCAAACCTGCTAAAGAAGATAAAAATGCTATAATATCTCAACTGACAAAGGAGTTAAAAACAAAGGAAGAAATAATTTTGGAATATGAAGAGAAATTAAAAGAAAAAGATGAGAGATTAAAAGAGAAAGATAATTCTATTGAAAGTTTAAAAAATGAATTAGAAAAGGTCCAAATGGAAAATGAACTTTTAAAACAGCAGTTAGAAAACAAAAAGAAAAGCTTAAAAGATATAGCCTTTTACTATCAGAATATGGATTCTCAAAAAGCAGCACAGATTTTAAATAATTTGTCAGATGAAGAAGTGATACAGATATTAAATGCCATGGATAGGGAAAGTGTATCAAGGATTTTAGAATCTTTAAAAGAAGAGAAAGCAGCTAAAATAACAAATATTTTACTTAAAAATGCAAATATGGTCCCATAGAAAGGAGGTGAGAGTAATTGAATGAAATGCTACTTGATACTGAATTATCGCCATTTGCAATAGTAAATTTAAAACCAGATGGAGTAAAAGTATCTACAAATTCACAAAAAGACTTATCAGTCAAAGGAGATGATTCTCCCAAATTTTTACAAATGTTAAACCAACAATTACAGTTAACTTTCAAAGAAAATGGTGAAATTTTGTCTTCCAAAATTGTAGGAATTAAAAACATCGGAAAAAGTAAAATTACAAAATTTACTGATGTAGAGGATGTACTGTTTAAAGATGTTTTTAATTGGCTGCAATACCTAATAAGTGCTTTAAACGCAACAGGACAGATGAAAGAAAGTGAACAACAGTTAGTTGGTTCTCAAAAATTGGTTGGAGTTTTTCAAAAAGAAGTGGGACAACTGCTGAAGAATTTTTTTCAAGGGGAAAATTTAGATATTGACAAAATTTCCCAAAATATTAGCCAGTTTTTGGAGAAAAACTTTGGCATTGAATTGCAATCAGACACAATAGCTAATGCCATTAAAACTGGCAATTTTGAAGAAATGTTGCATCTCTATAAAGATAAAAATCCAGATAAGGAAATTGCAAAAGCACAAAAATCATTACAATCATCCAATTTTGAAGGAGAAAAAAATATTTGGGCACAAGATAAAGAAGAAAAAGAGAATTTAACTCAATTAAGTTCACAGCGTCTTTTTGATACAAAAGGTAAAGATAATAGTACAAAATCCTCAAATTTACCAGCAAATTCAAATAATGAACTTTTTTCAATTAAGAAGGAAGGAGATTTTGAATCCAATCACTCACTTCAACAAAATGACTTTGCTTTTTTGAAACATGACTCAAAAATCTTTGATAATCAATTATTACAGCAGAGTTCTAATTTTCATCAAAAACCTGAAATTCAAATTTTTGATCAAATAATAAATAGTATAATTCTTTCAAAAAATGAGGTTTCTTCCACTATTAGCATACAATTAAAACCAGAATTTTTAGGAAAACTTCAAATTAGCCTTAAATCTATAGATGGTAACATTGTTGCTACCATAATAACAGACAGCGAAAAGTTAAAACATCAGATTGAATCTAATTTAGCAATTTTAAATAGTCAATTAGATTTAAAAGGAATCAAAATAGATAGTTTTAATGTGACAGTAGACAAAAACATGCAATTTACTGCCCAATACAATGGTCAGCAAGGTTATAATGATGCCTCAAGGCAGCAAAATACGCAAGAAGGATATGTTAATTACTTAGTTTATGAACTTCCACAAATAGAAGAGACAAATCTGTCACCACAAAATTATCTAATCTCACAAAACCATATTGACGTAAAAGCATAGAAAGGAGGGAATATTGTGAATATAAATACTAATTACAATATTACAACTGCTTACACTAACAAGGTAACAACATCAAAAGACCACTTGGGGAAAGATGATTTTTTAAAACTTTTAGTCACTCAGTTAAAAAATCAAGATCCTTTAAATCCAATGGATGATAAAGAATTTATTGCGCAATTGGCGCAGTTTTCCACGTTAGAACAAATACAAAATATGAACAGTAGCTTTAATGCAGTAAAAGCCATAAATTTACTCGATAAAAATATATATGCGACTATTACAGACAATAATGGAAACCCACGGGCTGTAATGGGAAAAGTAGATGCTGTTTATAAGCAAAATGGAGAATACTTTTTAGAAGTAAACGGTATAGATGTACCATTAGATGCTGTGACAGCTGTTTTGGGATGAGGTGATAAAATGTCTGAGTTAGTAAAAATTCCTCAAAACCTAAATGTCAATTACTTAGCTCAGAGAATAACAACTAGCAATGGAACTTCTACAACTTTCAAAGAAGTTTTAAATGAAAAAATTGATGAAATAAAATTTTCAAAGCATTCCCTTATGAGAATGGAAATGAGAAATGTTAAAATTACACAAGCGGAGTACCAAAAATTATTGGAAGCAGTCAATAGAGCTAATCGAAAAGGCATAAAAGACTCTCTGATCATAATGAATAACAAAGCCTTTGTGGTAAATTTAAAAACCAAAACGGTGATAACAGCAATGGACAGCGAAATGCTAAAAGATAGTGTTTTTACAAATATAGACGGTGCTGTGATAATTTGAGCCGGACCTTAACAAGGAGGCTTATCGCTTTTGAATGACAGAGAAAGCGAGCAGCGCCAAAAAATAAAAGGAGGAGAAAAAATGTTAAGGTCAATGTATTCTGCAGTTTCTGGATTGCGGGTCCATCAAGCAAGAATGGATGTAATTGGCAATAATATAGCGAATGTCAATACGGTAGGGTACAAAGCAAGTAGAATGACCTTTAAGGAAATATTTAGTCAAACAATAAAGGGAGCTTCTGCCCCTCAAGGGAATGGCGGTGGAACTAATCCTCAACAAATCGGCTTAGGAGTTGCTATAGCATCAATTGACACCATATTCACACGTGGTGGTGCTCAAAGGACAGATAATCCTACAGACCTTTCAATTGACGGAAACGGCTTCTTTGTTGTTTCTACAGGAGAAGGCTATCTCTACACGAGAGCAGGCAATTTTAGTTTTGATTCAAAAGGAGATTTAATAACTCCTGATGGATATAAAGTATTGGGATGGATGTCAACTGATGGGAAAAACGTAAACACTGACACAGGGAATTTAGTGCCAATAAGCCTTAAAAATTGGTCAAGTATAGACCCGATAGCCACTACGCAATTAGAAATAGGGGGAAATCTGAACGCCTCAACAGCAATTAAAAATACAATAAGTTATAACATATTAATATACGATTCACAAGGAGGAAGTCATATAGCTACAATTACATTTACAAGAAATGATGCCACTACCTGGAACTGGAATGTGTCTTCTTACGATCCTGCTATCTCCTCTGTAACTGGTTCGGGTACCCTTATCTTTGGTGCCGATGGTAAGATTGCTCCTAATACCACTGCGACCGGTACAATTACTTTTAATATGAATACTGCTATGACAAATGCAACTATTGGTCCTGTTTTACTTGACCTTTCAAAAATTACTATGTTCTCAAGTGAGACTGATTTGAGGGAACTTAGCAAAAATGGAAATGAAGCAGGGTCATTGGAAAGTATTAATATAGATAAATATGGAGTTGTATCAGGTATATATTCTAACGGTCGCAGACAGATAATTGGTCAAATTGCAATTGCTGATTTTCAAAATCCAATGGGCTTAGAGAAGACTGGAAATTCAATGTTTATAAATACTGTAAACTCTGGGGAGCCAATGATAGGAGCAGCTGGCACAGGTACAAGGGGTTCAATCAATCCGGGTACTTTGGAAATGTCAAATGTGGATTTAGCTAACGAATTTTCAGATATGATTGTGACACAGAGAGGTTTTCAAGCAAATGCTAAAGTTATAACTGTTTCTGATGAAATCCTACAAGACCTTGTCAATATGAAGAGATAATTATAGTCTGCTGGGTTTTATGCCCAGCAGACACAATGGAGGAAAATTATGATTTATGTTACTCGCCTTAATAATGAGGAATTTGTCCTAAATGATGAATTAATAGAATTTATAGAAAAGACTCCTGATACTGTTATAAGTCTTACTACTGGTAAAAAAATAGTTGTAAAGGAAACACCTGATGAAATCATACAAAAGGTGATTGACTACAAACAGAGGATTTTTAACTCACATCAAAAGGATAAAGAGGTGTTAAAATGAATAATAAAACTATTTTAATAGTTATACTCACAGTAGTTATCTCTTTTGGGGCAGCCTTTATGTATTTTAATACTTTTGCTTCACCTCATAAACCTGTCGAAATAACCTATTATAATTATTCCCCTGGTGGAGAATTTATAACCAATTTAAGAGGTAATAACAAGTTTGTAAAAGTTTCTGTAGAATTACAAGTAGCAGATAAAAACACTTTAAAAGTACTAGAAGAGAGAAATCCTCAAATAAGAGATTTGATAATACAGATTTTGCGTGGAAAAACGGAGCAGGACATAGAAGGACCAGAAGGACAACAGAGATTAAAAACTGATATAAAAAATGAGATAAATAAAATACTAGGTGAAGGGAAAATTGTAAATGTGTATTTTGATGAGTTTATCGTTCAATAGGGAGGAGGGGACCTTTTGGCTGAGATATTATCCCAAAGTGAAATTGATGAACTATTAAAAGCCTTTAGTTCTGGTAGTTTAGATGCTAAAGAAATAAAAGTAGAGGAAAAAAAGAGTAAAAAAATACGCCCTTATGACTTTAGAAGACCTAATAAATTTTCAAAAGAGCAGCTGAGAACTCTTCAAATGATTTTTGAAAATTTGGCGAGGTCTTTAACTACTTTTTTATCTGGGTATTTAAGGACAATGGCAAATGTAACAGTTATTTCAGTTGACCAAGTAACTTATTATGAGTTTAGCAATTCATTAAATAATCCCGTTTTTATCGCTATACTTGATGCTTCTCCACTGGAAGGACCTTTCCTCCTGGAATTTAATAACAATACAACTTATGCTATCCTCGATAGAATTTTAGGAGGAAGAGGGAAGGGGGAACTTTTGGATAGGGAATATACTGAAATTGAAATTAATCTTTTAACAAAAATAGTAAGGCAAATATTACCTTTATTGAAAGAACCATGGAGTAATATAGTAGAAATTAATCCCTCTTTATTGAGAGTAGAAACTAATTCGCAATTTGCACAGATAATTTCTCCAAATGAAACAGTAGCCCTATGTACTCTCTCTATAAAAATCAATGAGACAGAGGGAATGATGAATTTTTGTATGCCCCATTTGACCCTAGAGCCTATTATTCCTAAATTGACAACTAAATTTTGGTTTTCTAGCATGAAAAAAGATGAAAAAATAAATTCTGATGTAATAAAAAATAAGATCAGCAAGACATATGTACCTCTCACTGTAGAGATTGGATCAGCTATTATAAGCATAAGAGATCTTTTGAATTTTGAAGTAGGAGATATCATTATGTTAGACAAAAATTTTAAAGAACCAGTTGATGTAATAATTGATAAAAAAGTTAAATTTAGAGGCATACCAGGCATAAAAAATAGGAAATACAGTGTAAAGATAACAGAAGTTATTTATAAAGGAGATGAAGAAAGTGAATGACTTTTTATCTCAAGAAGAAATAAATGCATTGTTAAAAGGCCTCACAGAAACAACTACGCAAAGTGAAGAAAAAGATGAAAAAAGCTTAACTGCGGAAGAAAAAGACATATTAGGGGAAATCGGGAATATAAGTTTTGGAACTTCTGCTACTACTTTATACACTTTGTTGAGAAATAAAGTTACAATTACTACTCCGAGAGTTTCAGTGCTTTCATGGGAAGAATTACAAAAAGAATTCAATATACCTTACGTAGGAGTTGAAGTAGAATACACCCAAGGATTAATAGGACATAATCTTCTTATTCTTAAAAAAGAAGATGTGCTTAAGATGACTGACCTCATGATGGGGGGAGACGGCAAAGTAGAAGAAGGGGAAATCACAGATTTACATTTGAGTGCTATAGGAGAAGCAATGAATCAAATGATAGGTTCTGCTGCTACTTCTTTATCTACTCTGCTAAATAAGACAATCCATATTTCACCTCCAAAAGCATTTATTGTTGACTTTGCTACTTCGTTACCTGATGACCTAGCATTTCCTCATGGAGAAGTAGTAAAAATAGCTTTTAAGATGGAAGTAGGAGAGATAATTGACAGTGAAATTATGCAGCTTTTGCCTCTTGACTTTGCTAAGGAATTAGTTCGAGGAGTACTGTGGAAAGAAGAAGAAAAAGAAAAACCAGCAGAATTTCATGAAGAAAAATCTGATTCTGAAATAGAAAAGGAGGAAAAGCCCATCGTAAAAGATGCTGGAAAAGAAAGTACAAAAATGAAGGAGGTTAAGCAAAAAGTAAATGTGAGTCCTGTAGTCTTTCAAAATTTTGATGAAGGACCAACTTCCAAAGACAAGGAAGAAAAAGAGAATCTAGATTTAATCCTGGATGTACCTTTGACTATTACTGTTGAATTGGGAAAAACCAAGAAACTTATAAAAGATATTTTGGAATTGAGTGAGGGATCGATTTTAGAATTAGATAAATTGGCAGGAGAACCAGTAGATATTCTGGCAAATGGCAAATACATTGCTAAGGGGGAAGTGGTAGTAATAGATGAAAATTTTGGGGTAAGAATTGTAGATATAGTACACCAAAGTAAAAGAATTAGCAATATAGAATAAGATGAAGGAGGAATCATTTGTGAGCAAAATTATGATAGTTGATGATGCTGCTTTTATGAGGATGATGATTAAAGATATTATTTCAAAAAATAATTTAGGAAGCATAGTAGAAGCAGAAAATGGCGCTGTAGCAGTAGAAAAATATTTTCAAGAAAATCCAGATTTAGTAATAATGGATATTACTATGCCAGAAATGGATGGAATACAGGCTGTAAAAGCAATACGTTCAAAAGACCCTAATGCAAAAATAATAATGTGTTCTGCTATGGGACAACAGGCAATGGTTATTGAAGCTATACAAGCAGGTGCCAAAGATTTCATTGTCAAGCCTTTTCAACCAGACAGAGTAGTAGAAGCAATTAGAAAAATATTAAAGTGAGGCGCTTAAAGTGTCTAACAGTTCAGAATATGTATTCCAGTTAATAGGGTATTTGATTATTTTTCTTTTAGTAATTGGATTGGCTTTTTATATTACTCGCTTGATAGGGCAAAGCACTATTAAGTATACTCGTTCAAATAATTTAAATATAATTGACTATATACTTTTAGGTAAAGACAAGGGATTGTATATTGTAAAAGTGGGAACTAAGTATTTTCTTATAGGTGTAACTAATAGCAGTATAAATTATATTTCAGAGATAGAAGGGGAAAGTATAAAAATTCAAACAGAAACTAGAGATTTCTCAACAAATTTAAATATTTCTATTGAAAAATTAAAGCAATTAAAAAATAGATACCTATCTAAAAAAGATGGTGATAAAAAATGAATGTGGGAAATTTAGCATCTACAGTAACATCGCCTTCAAATATAGCTACAAGTTTGCAAATAGTTTTTTTGCTTACAGTACTTACGTTAGCCCCATCTGTCCTAATAATGATGACTTCTTTTACAAGAATAGTGATAGTTTTGTCCTTTTTAAGAAACGCGTTGGGACTTCAGCAAATGCCTCCTAACCAAGTATTAATTGGGTTAGCCTTATTTCTTACTTTGTTTATAATGGCTCCAGTAGGAGAAGATATCAACAATAATGCTATTAAACCTTACGCTGAAGGAAAAATATCACAAGAACAAGCCTATCAAAATGTTATAAAACCGCTGAAAAATTTTATGTTAAAGCAAACAAGGCAAAACGATTTAAACCTTTTTATAAGTTTAGCTAAAATTAATGTTGATAATACGGAAGAACTACCAATGAGGGTGATTATTCCTTCTTTTATTATAAGTGAATTAAAAACCGCTTTTGAAATTGGCTTTATAATTTACATTCCCTTTTTAATAATTGATATAGTAGTTGCCAGTGTCTTAATGTCTATGGGGATGTTTATGTTGCCACCTGTTTTAATATCTCTGCCTTTTAAAGTGTTGCTCTTTATTTTAGTAGATGGGTGGAACTTAGTTGTAAAATCTTTAATTTTAGGTTTTAGATAGGAGATGAAAAAAATGAATCCAGCAGTTGTCATTGACATTGGAAGAGGGGCTTTGACTGTCGCATTGACAGTCGCTGCACCTCTATTGGGTATAGCATTGGGAGTAGGACTTTTAATTAGCATTTTTCAGGCTACTACCCAAATACAGGAACAAACTTTATCTTTTGTACCAAAGATTGTAGCTGTCCTCATTAGTTTAATTTTATTTGGCCCTTGGATGCTCACAACTTTAGTAAATTACACTCAAAGATTATTTTTAAATATCAATAACTTTATAAAGTGATGCAATATGAATATAATTGAAGATTTACTTCAAAATTTTCAACTCTTTATATTAATTTTCGTGAGAATGCTGGGAATCTTTATACTTACCCCTTTTTTTGGTACAAAAAATGTTCCTACTGTTTTTAAAGTAGGATTAGGTTTTTTTGCTGCAATAATCGTCTTTGATACTATGGAACCAGTAGCTTTACAAATAAATAATATTTTTGATTATTTTCTAGTAGTAATAGCTGAGTTTACAGTTGGACTGGTAATAGGATTAGCCTCAATGATATCCTTCAGTGCTATACATTTAGCAGGTCAGCTAATTGATTATCAGTTGGGTTTTGGACTAGTAAACATTTTAGACATACATAGTGAAACCCAAGTTCCTTTAATGGGGAATTTCATATATATTTTGACAATCCTTATCTTCATGCTTATGAATGGCCATTATATATTATTTACAATGCTGGCTAAAAGTGTTGATATAATTCCTATTGGGAAAGTTGCTTTTGATTTATCTAGTATGTCTCAAGTTCTAACTAAAATGGTTTCTGACATGTTTGTATTAGGTTTTAGAATAAGTGTCCCCATAATTTTGACAACAGTTATGACAGATTTAACTTTGGGAATAATTTCTCGCACTATACCTCAACTTAATGTCTTTATGGTAGGCATGCCAGCAAAAATTCTAGTCGGAATATTTACTTTGCTTATCATGCTGCCAATGTACATTGCTATTATAGACTTTTTGTTCAATGGAATGAACGCTGATATATTTAGATTGATGAAATTTATGACAAGGTGATAATTTTGAGTAAGATAAATTTACAACTTTTTGCAGAAGAAAAAACTGAACCAGCTACTCCTAAAAGGCGTCAAGATGCCCGCAAAAAAGGACAAGTATTTCAAAGTAGGGAAATAACTTCAGCTTTGATAATTATCACGGGTTTTTTAATGATAAATTTATTGGCAATGCCCTCATTAGCAAAATTTAAGGCATTAATGAGATATTTGATTTTAACATATTCAGGCGCTAATGATGATGTCTTCAATCCTATAAGAATACACGGTTTACTCAAGTACATATTTCAGGAAGGCCTTTTAATTGCTGCACCTATAATTTTATTAATTTTTGTTGCATCTCTTTTTGCTACCTATTTCCAGGTGGGTTTTGTCTTTACTACTGAAGCTCTAACTTTTAAATTAGAAAGATTGAGTCCTGTGGAAGGATTTAAAAGAATTTTTTCAAAAAGGTCATTAGTAGAATTAGCTAAATCTATTGTTAAAGTAGTAGTCCTTTTTTACATAATGTACTCCTTTTTAGTCTCACAATACAAAGGAGTGCCAATGCTTCTTGATATGTCAGTTCAAGATATATTAAAATACGCATTAAATATACTTTTTGGAATTACTATTAGAATCGGTATTGTGCTTGTTGTCCTTGGAGTATTAGATTACTTCTTTCAGTGGAGAGAATATGAGACAAGCCTCAAGATGAGCAAAGAAGACATAAAGGAAGAGTTTAAAGAAACGGAAGGAAATCCTCAGATAAAAACAGAGATAAGGAAAAAACAGCGACAAATTTCCATGAGAAGAATGATGGAGGACTTAAAAAAAGCAGATGTTGTAATAACAAACCCTACTCACTTTGCTGTAGCTTTGATGTACGATAGCAATGTCAATAACGCACCTGTTGTAGTAGCGAAAGGTCAAGATATTATTGCTATTAGAATAAAGGAGGAGGCACAGAAATTAAATATTCCTATAGTTGAAAACAAACCATTGGCTCAAGCCTTGTATAAGTCAACTGAAATAGGAGATATGATTCCGCCAGAACTTTATCAAGCTGTAGCTGAAGTGCTGGCATACGTCTACAGTTTAAAGGGAGAATAGGAGGGATAATTTGAAAACCTCTGAACTTACAGTTGCTCTTTTGGTAGTGGGAATAGTATTGCTTATAATAATCCCTGTACCACCAGTTATTATAGACTTTTTGTTAGTATTTAACATAACTTTGTCTATAATAATACTTTTGACTACTATGTATGTGAAAGATGCATTAGATTTTTATATATTTCCCTCTGTATTATTGATAACTACTCTTTTGAGACTGGCTCTTAACATTTCAAGTACTAGACTTATTTTGACAAATGCATACGCGGGAGGCGTGATACAAGCTTTTGGAAGCTTTGTAATAGGAGGAAATCCTGTTGTAGGTTTCATTATTTTCTTGATAATTGCAATTGTACAATTTATCGTCATCACAAAAGGAGCAGAGAGGGTATCAGAAGTGTCAGCCAGATTTACTTTGGATGCAATGCCGGGAAAGCAGATGGCAATAGATGCTGATTTAAGCGCAGGCCTTATCACAGAAAAAGAAGCTAGAGAGCGAAGAGAGGAAATACAGCAGGAAGCAAGATTTTATGGTGCTATGGATGGGGCTAGCAAGTTTGTTAAAGGAGATGCCATTGTTTCAATAGTTGTAATAATAATAAACATTGTAGCAGGTTTTATCATTGGAATGGCAATGAAAGGGATGGATGCAAACAAAGCCTTGCACACTTATACCCTTTTAACAGTGGGAGAAGGACTGGTAAATCAAATACCTGCTCTTTTAATCTCAACAGCTACAGGAATGATTGTCACACGTTCAGCTTCTGAGTCAAATTTAGGAGGAGATCTAATAAAACAACTTTTCAATCAACCTCAAATTTTAAAAGTGGCAGGTGGGTTACTCTTTGCACTGGTATTGGTACCTTCTTTACCTAAACTCCCCCTTATCTTAATGGGTTCATTGTTTGCATATCTTGGATTTGCAGGAACTCAAAAAGTAACAATAAAAGAAGAAGAACAAGAAGAAAACATAAAAGAGTTAGAGAATATAAGAGATCCTAAGAAGGTATATGAACTATTGCAAGTAGACCCTATTGAGCTGGAGTTTGGTTATGAATTAATTCCTCTTGCAAGTGGAGAACTGTTAGATAGAATTGTAATGATAAGAAGGCAAATTGCTCTTGAACTAGGTATTGTAGTGCCAATGATCCGTTTAAGAGATAATATTCAATTGAAGCCTGATGAATATGTAATAAAAATTAAAGGGAATGAAATTGCAAAAGGAAAAGTATATGTGGACAGATACATGGCTATGACTGCAGGAGAAATAGAAGAAGATATTTCTGGAATTTGCGAAAGAGAACCAGCTTTTGGGCTTCCAGCCATATGGGTAGATGAAACTGAAAGAGCAAAGGTAGAAGCAAGAGGTTACACAGTAGTAGATGTACCCTCTGTCATAGCCACTCATCTTACCCATATCATCAGGCAACATGCCCATGAGCTTTTAGGAAGACAAGAGGTTCAAAGTTTAATTGACAATGTCAAAACTACAAATCCTGCCTTAATAGAAGAATTAGTTCCTAAGATTTTGACAATTGGGGAAATACAAAAAGTGCTTTCTAATTTGTTAAGAGAAGGTCTGTCTATAAGAGACTTAGTAACTATATTAGAAACATTGGCAGATTATGCACCTATAATCAGGGACACAGATGTGTTGACTGAATACGTAAGACAGGCTTTAGCACGGACTATTTCCAACAAATACGCCCCTGAGGGGAAAATTGGAGTAATAACATTAGATCCAACGGTAGAGCAATTGATATCTTCTAATATAACCCAGACAGAACATGGGTCTTATTTAGCATTAGAGCCCTCTGTTGCCCAAAAAATTTTAAAAAGCCTTCATGAATTAGTTAAAAAAGTTACTATAAAAGGAGAGCAACCTATAATTTTGACAGGGCCAGTTACGAGATTTTATTTAAGAAAATTGGTAGAGCAAATTTCTTCCGACATTGTCGTGCTTTCTTATAATGAGCTTTTGCCCAATGTAGAAGTTACTTCTATAGGGATGGTGAGGTTAAATGAAGGTTAAAAAGTACATTGCCAATGACTATCAAGAGGCTTTGAGAATGATAAAAGCGGAGATGGGTAGCAATGCAGTAATACTTCATCAAAATCGAATTAAAGAAAAGGGGCTTAAGGGACTTTTTAAAAAAAGTAAAGTGGAAGTTGTGGCAGCAGTGGAGGATTTTCCCCCGATGACAGTAAAGGAAACCGTCACAAAGAAGGACATAAATGAACTTAAAAATTTGATCAAAAATATGACAACTTATAAAAATGGACATGATACCCAAGAACAAGAAAAAACTGTGGTTTATAAATTGATAAATTATGGAATAGAAAAAGAAGTTACTCAGCTATTGAGTGATGGAATTGATGATTTAGATAACAACGGAATTAAAATTTTAAAACAGAGAATAGAAGCTTTTGTAGGTCCTCCTCAAAAATTGAATACTGAGAAGAATAAAAAGATTCTGTTTGTAGGACCTACAGGGGTAGGGAAGACCACTACAATTGCAAAAATCGCCTCAAATCTTATATTAAATGAAAATAAAAAGGTAATGCTCCTCACTGCCGATATTTTTAGGATAGCAGCAGTGGAACAATTAAAGACATATGGAGAAATTTTAGGGGCGCCTGTAAAAATTGTAAATAATATTTTTGAACTTCATAGGCTCCAGCCAGAGTTTGAAAAATATGATGTTGTGCTAATCGACACTGCAGGAAGGAGTCATAAAGATGAAACCCGCATAAATGAATTAAAAACTTTTATAAAATATGCTAACTGTGATGAAATTTATCTATGCTTAAGTGCTACTACCAAATCAGAAGACCTAAAAGAAGTGATAAGAAAATACGAATTTGTAGGGAATTATAAATTGCTTTTTACAAAACTGGATGAAACCGATAATTACAGTTCTATTTTAAATGCGATTTATTATTCAGGGCGACCAATTTCTTATTTTACTATAGGGCAAATAGTCCCTGACGATATAACTTTAGCAGAAAGTGATATCATTGTCTCTAGCATAGTAAAGGGGAATTAGCCTATGATGGACCAAGCTGAAAGCTTAAGAAGATTGGTTTCTCAAGGTAAAAAGATAAAAAAAAGCAGAGTCATTACTGTTACAGGCGGCAAAGGGGGGATTGGCAAAACATGTATTTCGGTCAACCTCTCCCTAAGCCTGAAAAAATTAGGTTACAATGTCACAATTATTGATGCCGATTTGGGCTTTTCTAATGTAGAAATTGAATTGGGAGTTACTTCTAAATATACTTTGTTAGATGTTTTGTATAACAACAAGACCATAACAGAGGTAATCAACGAAGGACCTTTGGGTATAAAGTATATTTCCTCAGGAGGAGATTTTAATCTAATAAAAGAAGGAGTAGATCTAAGTCTCTTTTTGAACAACATTAAAATTTTGGACTATTATTCCGATTTTATTATTGTAGATACTGGTGCAGGGCTTAATGAGGTGGTCCATAATTTTCTAAAAGCAGCTGATGAAGTTTTGATTATTGTTACTCCTGAACCTACTTCTATTATGGATGCTTATACTCTTATCAAGTATTCGCTGATGGGAGAAAACAAAAAAATCAATGTGTTGATAAATAAAGCAAAAAGTTTTGAGGATTACAAAAAAGTTTATAACAGGTTTGAAAAAGTAGTTCAAAATTACTTGGGGGTTTTTTTAATCGATTTGGGTTATTTAGAAGAAGATGAAAAAATGATGGAATGCATCATTGAACAAAATCCCATTATTCTTAAATATGGAAACAGTAAAACAGCAAGGAGGATAATGCATATTGCATCTCAGATAGCTAATCAACCTCCTCCTAAAGAAAACAATGGGTTATGGGGTATTTTTTCTAGACTTATAAATAGAGGAGGATTTAAATGACTCAAATAAATTTGCAACCGGGTCAAAAATTAAGGTTGGGGTTAAGTAATGGTAAAAATATGTATTCTTCTCAAGTTCAAGATATTTCTAAAAAGGGCACTATATTAATTGATACCCCAGTATATAGTGGACATTTGGTACCTGTGAGAATAGGTTCAATAATTCAGGTAATATATTTTACAAAGCAGGGATTATTTGCTTTCCATGCTAAAGTTTTAAATAGATTTTCTGGCAAACTTCCTCTTCTTGAAATAGTACCTATAACTGGTGTGGAAAGATTACAAAGAAGACAATATTTCAGATTAGAAAAGTTAATTCCATTCACTTATACAATTGGGGGGAATGAAGAAAAGATTTATAAAGGCATTATTCAAGATATAAGCGGTGGCGGATTGAAATGTAGAGTGGACAACAAATTAGAAGTAGGTACTGTTATAAATTGCACTTTTAACCTTGATGAAGAAATAACTGTAAATGGAAAAGTTGTGAGATACGAAGAATTGTTAGAAAAGGGATATGAAGTAGGTATATGTTATTTAGACATTGACGAAAAAACAAGAGAAAAAATCATAAGCTATATTTTTGAAGAACAAAGAAAAAATAGGCAAAAAGGGATTGAATAATTTATGAAGAAACATTGTCTTGTAATAATTGGGTCTTCAACGGGGGGGCCACGGGCACTTCAATATATATTGTCAAATTTGCCAGCTGACCTATCTGTCTCTGTAATTGTAGTACAGCATATGACTGAGAAGTTCACTAAAATGATGGCAGAAAGACTAAATCAAACTTGTAAACTCAAAATAAAAGAGGCAGTGGATGGGGAAGAGGTCTTGACAAATATGGTCTATATTACACCAGGTAATAGGAATTTAATATTAATTGAAGAAAATGGAAAATTAAAAATTAGACTTTCTGAAAACTTCGAATCTATATATAGGCCTTCTATTGATGCTACTTTCATCAGTGCTGCAAATGTAAATACTTGTATAATAGCCGTCATTTTGACGGGTATGGGAAGTGATGGGTCTAAGGGACTTAAAAATTTAAAAGAAAAAGGAAGTTTTATTATATGCCAAGATGTGGACTCTTCTTTAGCAAAAGGTATGCCTTACAATGCTATAAAAACGGGATATGTGGATAAAGTTCTTCCTTTGGAAAAGATACCTGCAGAAATAATTAAGAAAGTGAGGGAATTCTATGGAAAATAATCAATACATCGATATATTTATTGAAGAATCTCAAGAGCATATTGACAATTTAAATAGCAATTTACTCCTTTTGGAAAAAGATCCTCAAAACAAACAAATAATTGATGAAATTTTCCGGTCTGCTCATACTTTAAAAGGAATGGCAGCTACAATGGGATTTGAAAATATGAATAAATTAGCTCACAAAATGGAGGATGTGTTACAAGAAATAAAAAATGAAGAAATGTCCATTTCTCCTTTATTGATGAACATTCTTTTTAAATGCGTTGATACCCTAAGTGAAATGTTAGAATTGATAGCTCGAACTGGAGAAGATGATATTTCTATTGAAGAAATAATATTTCTATTGTCAGCTCTTAATTCAGAAAATGTTAAAGAAGAAGTAGCTTCTACTAGTGTAAAAGATTCCACTGATGATATTTTCTCTTTGAATGTATATGAAAAAGATATAATAAAAGAGGCAGTAAAGGACAATTACAAAGCTTATAAAATAACTGTGTACATAGATGAAAGTTGTCTAATGAAATCAGCTCGAGCTTTTATAATCTTTAATAGTCTAGAGGAATTTGGAGACATAATAAATTCCTATCCTCCCGTGGAAGACATTGAAGAGGAAAAATTTGGAAACAGTTTTACATTACATTTAATTACAAAAGAAAATAAGGAATATATTGAAAAAAAATTGTTATCTATTTCGGAAGTCAATAAAGTAGAAATAGAATTGATAAATGTAGATTTAGGGGAGGAAGAAGAAAAATTCATAGAGGGCATTTCTTCTTTAAAAAGTCAAGAGTCAGAAAGTATAAAGAAATCTCAAAGCAACAAAACTTCAAAAAGTGTAAGAGTTGATATTGACAGGTTAGACAATTTGATGAACTTGGTAAGTGAACTTATAATTATAAAAACCCGCCTTGAAGGATTAGAGGCTGACAATAAGAATTCAGAAACTGTAAGCACTATTGAATATTTAGAAAGAATTACCACAAATTTGCATGACGCTGTCATGAAGGTGAGAATGGTACCTGTAGAAAGGGTATTTAACAGATTTCCCCGAATGGTAAGAGATTTATCCCACGAGTTAGGCAAAAAAATTATTCTACACATGCAGGGACAAGATACAGAGGTAGATAGAACTGTCATAGACGAAATTGGCGATCCTTTAGTCCACCTCCTTAGAAACTCTATTGATCATGGAATTGAAATGCCTCAGGAAAGATTGCAAAAAGGAAAGCCTGAACAAGGAATAATAGAGTTAAAAGCTTATCATGAAGGAAACCATGTGATAATAGAGATCAGCGATGATGGAAGAGGGATTGACATTGACAAAGTTAAAGAAAAAGCCCTAGAAAAAGGAATTTATACTGCTGAACAGGTAAAAGAACTTTCTAAGGAAAAAGCAATTGAACTATTGTTTAAGCCAGGTTTTAGTACTGCAGACAAAGTCACAGACGTTTCGGGAAGAGGAGTAGGATTAGACGTAGTAAAGAATAAGATTGAATCCTTAAATGGTTCGATTGAAATATTCTCAGAGACCAACAAAGGTACCAAATTTCTGATCAAGCTTCCTCTGACTTTAGCAATTATACAAGCTCTGTTAGTAAAAATAGGAAATGAGAAGTTTGCAATTCCTCTCAATTCAATTTCCGAAATAGTTCACAAAAAAGAAGAGGAAATACACAATGTTCAAGGAAAAGAAGTAGTCCTCTACAGGGGCAAAGTTATTCCTATAATCCGATTAAATCAGCTATTGGATACAGAAAAAATACCTAACAATGGAAATTTAGTGTGTGTCATAATTAAAAAAGGAGAAAAATTGGCTTCTTGCACTGTAGACGAACTGATAGGACAACAGGAAATAGTGATAAAGCCCTTGGGGAAATATCTTACCAATGTAAAAGTTATTGCAGGAGCTACTATACTTGGAGATGGACAAGTAGCTTTGATTATAGACACTAATAATCTATTTTAAGAGGAGGGAGAATTTTGAGTTTATATGTTATCGCTAAAATTGGAGAGGAAGAATACGCTTTAGACATAGAAAAAGTTCAGACAATAGAAAAAATAATGCCTATAACGAGAGTCCCTCAAAGTGATAAACATGTAAAAGGAGTCATAAACTTAAGGGGAGAAATAATTCCTGTAATTTCTTTAAGAGAAAAATTAGGTTTAGAGGAAAAAGAATATGATGAAAATACAAGAATCATAGTTTTAAAAGCTTTTGATATGTTGGTAGGTATGATCGTAGATAATGCAAATGAAGTAGTGGATATTGCAGAGGAAAATATCGATACTTTAACCTTCAACGAAAATACAGAAGAATTTTCAAGGTATGTGAGTAAAGTAGGAAAAATCAAAGACAAAGTATTTTTACTGCTGGATTTGAAAAGATTATTGGATATAAAGGTGTGAGAAATATGGACATTAATCGGTTAAATGAAATATACTTAGACATTTTAAAAGAACTTGTAAATATCGGAGCAGGAAACGCTATCACAGCTCTTTCAACAATGCTTGGGAAAAGGGTGGACATGCAAGTCCCAACAGTTAAAATTCTAGAGTTTAAAGAAGTATCTGATATATTTGGTTCTCCAGATACTGTAATTATAGGAATTTATTTTGACTTAGATGGGGATGTAAAGGGAAACATTCTTTTTGCCCTCGACCTAAGTAGCGCTGCTTCTCTTATATGGAATTTGATGGGAATACTAGCCAATGGCGAGTTCACTGATTTGGAAAAATCAGCATTAGAAGAAATAGGAAATATCATGGCAGGCAGTTATGTAGCATCATTGTCTACCCTTACTTCCCTAAATATGAGAATCTCTCCACCTGCAATAAGTATAGACATGGCAGGAGCAATTTTGAGTGTTCCAGCTATCCAATATGGAGAGATTTCCGATAAGATTTTATTTATTGAAACTCAATTTATAGAAGGTGAAAAGCTTATAAAAGGAGATTTTTTCTTGATACCAAATATTAATTCTTTTGATCGAATATTAAAAGCACTTGGAGTTGAAGTAAATGGAAAATAAGATCTATAGGGTTGGAATGGCAGATGCAAAAGTCACACAAAGCCCAGGAATTTTAACTACTATTGGGCTGGGGTCCTGTGTAGGAATTGTTCTTTATGACCCAATTACTAAAATATCCGGGTTAGTACATATAATGCTACCTTACAGCAATAAAATATCTGATAATTCAAATAAACTTAAATTTGCCGACACAGGTATTCAATTTTTAATTGATGAAATGATAAAATTAGGTGCTAACTCCAAAAGGCTAGTGAGTAAAATTGCTGGTGGTTCTCAAATGTTCTCTTCTAAATTAAATTCTGACATTATGAACATAGGAGAAAGAAATGTGACAGCGACTAAGGAAGTGTTAGAAAAAATAGGTATACCAATCGTTGCAGAAGATGTAGGAGGAAATTATGGAAGAACTATTGAATTTTATTCTGAAGATGGGAAACTCTTAATTAAAACTATAGGCTATGGAATTAAATATATTTAAAATTGGGGGAATTTTATATGTCACTGGTAGAGGAGGATGTATGGAAAGCTTACAATCTACAAAAAGATCCCAATTTGCGAAATGAGATAATAATCAAGTATATGCCCTTAGTAAAACATATTGTTAAAAAACTAATTATTTCTGATATTATTCAATCTGAATATGAAGACTTAATAAATCAAGGAGTTATTGGCCTTATTGATGCAATTGAAAAATATCAACCTACTAAGGGAGTAAAATTTGAAACTTACGCAACTTTGAGAATAAGAGGAGAAATAATAGACTATTTGAGGAAAAAGGATTGGATGCCTAGAAGTCTCAAAAAGAAGTACAAAAAAATAGAAGAAACTGTAGAAACGCTTCAGCAAAAATATAATAGAGAACCTACAGTTGAAGAAATAACTGAAGCTTGTGGCTTAAATGGCACAGATGTTTTAAAAACTTTAAGCTACATGAATGTTTCTAATATCAACTCTTTGGAGGAAGTTATTGAAAATAATTTTAAAGTCCACGCTATTTCTGATATAGAGTTTAAAAATCCTGAAGAAGAACTCTTATATAAAGAATTAAAAAGAAAGTTAGCCAACGCAATCGATAGATTACCAGAAAAAGAAAGGTTAATAATAACCCTATATTATTACGAAGACTTAAATTACAAAGATATAAGTAAAATTTTAAACTTGACAGAATCCAGAATATCACAGATTCATACAAAAGCTATCAAACGAATAAGGGAGATGTTAGGTGAATACTTTTAATGGGGGCTTTAAGATGGAAGAAAAAAGGTATAAAGTGCTAATTGAAGTTTCAAAGAACAAACAGGAAGCTTATCTTAGTCTCATTGAAGACCCCGATGGTATTGTAATTACTAAAGAAAATTTATTAAAGGAATTAGAAAAGAACAATATAGTGTATGGCATAAAAACTGATATATTAGAAAATCTTTGTAAAAATCCACAATCCATACGAGGAATGATAATTGCAGAGGGAAAAAAAACTGTAAACGGAGAAAATGGCAAAATAGTTTTTGAAATAGAGGTTGAAAAAAACACTACACCCAAAATATTGGAAGATGGAAGTGTAGATTTTAAAAACTTGGATTTATTTAAAAATATCAAAAAGGGACAAATAATAGCAAAAAAAATACCCCCCACAGAGGGAGAACCAGGCATCAATGTATTTGGACAAAAAGTTGAAGCTATAAAAGGCAAAGATGTGCGACTTCCTATGGGTAAGAACACTTACATACAAGATGACAAGCTTGTAGCCTCTATTGATGGACATGTTGTCTTTTTAAATAACAAGATAGAAGTGCACAATCTTATAGAAGTAAAGGAAGTTGACATTTCTACAGGAAATATAAAAACTGTAGCAAGTCTTAAAATTACTGGAAATGTCAAGTCTGGTTTTTCAGTTGAAAGCGAAGGAAATATAGAAATTTTTGGAGTAGTGGAAGGTGCTACTGTAATTTCCCATGGTAACATAAATATTCATAAAGGAATTCAAGGAGCTGGAAAAGCAAAGATTGTTGCTGAAGGAAATGTTACAGCAAAATACATCCAAAATTGTAGTGTAGAAGCTGGGGGAGATGTGTACAGCGAAGCCATAATATACAGTGAAGTAAAAGCAGGAGGAAGTGTAAAATTATTAGGAAATAAAAGTCAAATTATTGGAAGCAAAATAATAGCGGCAAGAGAAATCTCCTCAGCTAGTATTGGATCAAAAATGGGAACTTATACGGAACTCCAGGTGGGTATATCGCCTCAAAAAAGGATAAGAATTGCAGAATTGTCATTGGAAATAGAACAAAATAATAAAGCTATAGAAAAAATAGAAAAAATTCTTAAGTATCTTGAAAAATTTGAAGAATTGCCTTTTGACAAACAAGAAACTTATGAAAAAGCGAAAAAGGCTTTGCAGGACTTAGAATCTATTAATTATCACTTAATGGAGGAATTGAATGCATTAAGAGAAGATATTAAAGTCTCTAGTACAGGTATAATAAAGGTTTTTGATACAATTTTTCCAGGAACTAAGTTGGTTATTGATGATGCAATTTTTGTTGTGAAAGAACCTACCCAATATGCCATGTTTGTAAAAGATGAGGGAAATATAAAATTTTTCCCTCTAAAATAAGGGGATGATTTATTATGTCTTCTAATACTCCTATCGATTTGAAATCTATTCTTCCCAGAGTAGTAGAAGTAGGAAATCTAAAACAAATTGATATACAACGGCCTGTTACTTATTCGCAGCAAATATCAATAGCTACTAACAAAGAAAACGAAATAAAAAAAAGCAAGCCTAATGAACTGGGAGAATCCGAGAAAATTTCTATAAGAGACCGGCAAAAATCCAATCAAAAGAAGGAGCAAGAACAAAAGGATAAAAAGAGAAAAAATCAAAAAAATACAGGACATCTTGATATAAAAGTGTGATAATATATTGACATTTAGCAAAATATATAATATAGTATTCAATGTCGGTCAATAACACACGCCTAATGATTGCAAAAAGGGTGCCTGAGAAGGTCTTTTTGCAAGAGGATTTAGGCGGAGGAATAACCATAGGAGGTGTATTTATGTCAATAATTTCAATGAAGCAGTTGTTAGAAGCAGGGGTGCATTTCGGTCACCAAACAAGAAGATGGAACCCTAAAATGGCTCCTTATATTTTTACAGAAAGAAATGGAATTTATATCATCGATTTACAGCAAACAGTAGAAAAATTGGAGCAAGCATATGAATTTGTTAAAAAGGTCGCCATGGAAGGTGGAACCATTCTTTTTGTTGGAACCAAAAAACAAGCTCAGGATTCTATCAAAGAAGAAGCAGAAAGATGTGGCATGTTTTATGTAAATCAAAGATGGCTAGGAGGAACTCTCACTAATTTTAAGACAATTAGAAGCAGAATCCAAAGGTTAAAAGAGCTTGAAAAAATGGAAAAAGACGGGACTTTTGATGTTCTTCCTAAAAAAGAGGTAATAAAACTTAGGAAAGAAAAAGAAAGACTTCAGAAATTCTTAGGTGGAATAGAAAATATGGAGTCTTTGCCTTCGGCTTTATTTATAGTTGACCCTAAAAAGGAAGCTATCGCTGTTGCAGAAGCCAGAAGCTTAGAGATACCAATTGTAGCTATTGTAGATACGAATTGTGATCCTGAGTTAATTGATTATCCTATTCCTGGAAATGATGACGCTATAAGAGCTGTCAAACTTATCGCTTCTAAAATTGCAGATGCGGTAATTGAAGGCAATCAAGGAGAACAATTTGCTGCTTCTGAAGAATAAAAAATCAGTTTAGTGGTAAGGGAGAATCTCCTTACCACTATTCTATATCACTGTAGAGGAGGTATTATAATGATATCAGCACAAGCCGTTAAGGAATTGAGAGAACGAACTGGTGCTGGCATGATGGATTGCAAAAAGGCTTTAATAGAAGCCAATGGAGACATGGAAAAAGCTATAGATATTTTAAGAGAAAAAGGATTGGCTGCTGCTGCTAAAAAGGCAGGCAGAGTTGCAAATGAAGGTCTAGTTGATGCTTACATACATGGTGGAGGAAGAATAGGTGTTCTAGTCGAAGTAAACTGCGAAACAGATTTTGTGGCAAATACAGAAGAATTTAAGGGTTTTGTAAAGGAAATTTGCATGCAAATTGCTGCTGCAAATCCAAAATATATTTCCCGTGAAGATGTGCCAGCTGCTGTCTTAGAAAAAGAAAAAGAAATTTTAAAGTCACAGGCTCTTAATGAAGGGAAACCCCAAAATGTCGTAGATAGAATAGTTGAGGGTCGCATCGAAAAATTCTACAAAGAAAATTGCTTATTAGAACAAGAATACATCAGAGATCCTGAAAAAACAGTTAAAGACCTGCTAAATGAAACTATAGCTAAATTAGGAGAAAATATTGTTATAAGAAGATTTGTCAGATTTGAAAGAGGAGAAGGTATTGAAACTTCTCCAAATGAGTAATAAAATTAAATAGGCAACCAATAGGGACACGGTTGTGTCCCCTTTTTATAAATTACTTAAAAAATCAAGAAGGATTTTCAAAATTTTTATAGAACTTATAAGAGTGGGGTGTTATTGTGTCATCAATCGTTTATAAGCGCATAGTTTTAAAAATCTCAGGAGAAGCTTTAGCAGGAGAAAAGGGATTTGGCATTGATTTTGACACTGTAAACCGAATAGCAGACGAAATAAAAGAAGTTAAGGAAATGGGGGTGCAGATTGGCCTTGTAGTCGGCGGTGGAAACATATGGCGGGGGAGAGAAGGCATTGGGATGGACAGAACTACTGCAGACCACATGGGAATGCTTGCAACTGTGATTAACGCCCTAGCATTGCAAGACGCTTTAGAACAGCGGGGAGTCCCTACAAGAGTTCAGACTGCCATTGAGATGAGAGCAATTGCAGAACCTTATATACGCAGAAGAGCAATAAGACACCTAGAAAAAGGACGCGTTGTTATATTTGCTGCTGGGACAGGGAATCCCTTCTTTTCAACTGATACTGCTGCTTCATTAAGAGCAGCGGAAATAGATGCGGAGGTCATACTATTAGCCAAAAAAGTGGATGGAGTCTATGACAAAGACCCAAACAAATACAGAGATGCCATAAAATTTAAAGAATTGTCTTATTTAGATGTTTTAAACAAAGGTTTAGGAGTTATGGATTCAACAGCGACTTCTTTATGCATGGACAACAAAATACCTATTATAGTTTTTGACCTTACTACTTATGGAAACATAAAAAAGGTAGTAACAGGAAAAGATATTGGTACAATAGTAAAGGAGGCGTAGGTATGAGTGATTATTTAAAACCCAGTGAAGAAAAAATGCAAAAATCTTTAAGCATTTTAAAAACCGAATTAGCTGCTATAAGAGCGGGAAGGGCAAATCCTGCGCTACTCGATAGGATTACCGTAGATTATTATGGTACTCCGACACCCATCAACAGATTAGCCACTATTACCGTTCCAGAGCCTAGAGTATTGGTTATTCAACCTTGGGATGTTTCTAAAATTCATGACATAGAGAAAGCAATTCAAAAATCAGACTTGGGAATTAATCCAGTTTCTGATGGAAAAATTTTAAGATTAGTTTTCCCTGAACTAACTGAAGAAAGAAGAAAAGAATTGGTAAAAGTGGTTCATAAAAAAGCCGAAGAAGCAAAAGTGGCAGTAAGGCAAATAAGAAGAGATGCTAATGACGCTGTAAAAAAGATGGAAAAAAATGGTGAAATTTCTGAAGATGAGAAAAAAAAGAGAGAAGAAGAAATTCAAAAATTGACAGATAAGTACATTAAAGAAATTGACAAAATTGTTGAAGCTAAAGAAAAGGAGATAATGGAAATTTGATAAACTTTTATAATTTCATAGGGAAGGATTTACATAAAGTCATTGAACAATTACCTAAAGATACAAATTTTAAAGTTGTTGAGACAAAGTCTATTTTTGATTACAAAGGATCCCATGTAAAAGTCGTGAGGATAAAAAAGATAGATGATATACTGGAAATTACTGTTTTTAAAATTTAATTCCCCCTCTCAAGAGGGGGTCCCTTATAAAATGAGGAGGAAAATAAATTATGTTTTTTTTGCAAAAAGAGAAGGATTTAGTCAATAAAATTGATAAAGAAAAACTACCTCAGCATATTGGTATTATAATGGATGGAAATGGCAGATGGGCACAAAGACGAGGAATGCCAAGAGTTTATGGTCACAGGGCAGGAGTGAATTCTGTAAAAGAAGTAATAAAGTCTTGTGGAGAATTGGAGATAAAATATTTAACTTTATATGCTTTTTCAACAGAAAATTGGAAAAGGCCTAAAGAAGAAGTAAATTTTTTAATGGATTTACTTGTTGAATATCTTTCTAAAGAAGTAGATGAACTAAATAAAAACAATGTAGTGATTAACTTTATAGGTGATATTTCTGTTTTGCCGGATAAATGCAAAATTGAAATAGAAAGAGCCCAGGAAGTTACAAAAAATAATTCTGGCCTTGTAGTTAACATAGCATTAAATTATGGAGGAAGAGATGAAATAGTAAAAGCAGTTAAAAAAATCTGTACAAAGGTTTTAAATAAAGAGTTATCTGTTGAGGATATCACAGAACAAACTATAAGTGAAAACTTGCACACTAAAAACCAGCCAGATCCAGACCTTATAATAAGGACAAGTGGAGAAAAAAGATTGAGCAATTTCTTATTATGGCAATCTGCTTATTCTGAATTGTGGTTTACCAATGTCCTATGGCCAGATTTTCGCAAAAAACACTTAGTGGAAGCAATATTGTATTACCAAACACGAAAGAGAAGATTCGGGGGAATATAAGGGGGAGTGGCAAAAAATATGCTTAAAACACGTATTATAAGTGCAGTAATAGGTTTACCTATTTTATTTTTTATTCTAATAAAAGGGGGTACATTGCTGACAATTGCTCTCGTCCTAATAAGCATATTAGGACTTAATGAATTTTATAATGCTACAAAAAATATTGGAGTACGGCCTGTGAAAATTTTTGGATACATTGCCACAATTGTTTTATATTTTTTAGATGGAAAAATAGCAGGATTGGACATCCTAGTTCTGATTGGAATGATGTTATTCTTTTTATTTTTGACAAATAAGAAATATAATTTAAAGGATTATGCTTTGACTTTAATGGGAATTATTTACATACCCCTGTTGTTTATGTACATACAAAAACTTAGAGAATTGCCTGAAGGAATGTATATTGTGTGGTTCGTTTTTGTAGTATCTTGGATGACGGATACTTTTGCTTATTTTACAGGCAAATTTTTAGGAAACCATAAGCTTGCCCCTACACTAAGCCCTAAAAAAACAATAGAGGGTTCAATTGGCGGAATAATAGGATCCCTTATAAGTAGTTTTATATTCGTATGGCTTTTCCCTCAGACAAATGTAAGTTTGTACGTGGCAATACTCATCGGCCTATTTGGAAGTATAATCGCTCAGTGTGGAGATTTAATTGCCTCCTTTATAAAAAGAAACTGCTACATTAAAGATTTTGGAAATACAATTCCTGGCCATGGAGGAATTTTAGATAGATTTGATAGTATTTTATTTGTTTCTCCTTTTATTTATTTTATTTTTCAGTACTTGATTTAGAAAGGATGTAATTCATGAAAAAGGTCATAATTCTTGGTTCAACTGGTTCTGTTGGCACTCAGACATTAGATGTGATAAGAAATTTTAGAAAAAATTTTGAAATAGTGGGTCTTACCGCTTATAACAACATAGAACTTTTATCTAAACAAATTAAAGAATTTAATCCTAAAGTTGTAGTAGTAAAAGATGAAGATAAAGCTAACCAATTAAGGGAAAATTTAAAAAAAAATGTCGAAATTCTAACTGGCAGCAAAGGACTTCAAGAAATTGTGAAGTACGATGCCGATTTAGTGGTGGTAGCTGTAGAAGGGATTGCTGGCCTTATTCCAACAGTTACAGCTATCCAGATGGGAAAAGATATTGCTTTAGCGAATAAAGAAGTACTTGTGACAGCTGGACAAATTGTAATGGACTTGGTAAAAAAGAAGGATATAAGTCTTTTACCTGTAGATAGTGAACACTCTGCTATACTCCAATGTTTAAGAGGAAATGACAAAAAACAAGTATCTCGATTGATTTTAACAGCTTCTGGAGGTCCTTTTAGGGGGAAGAAAAAAGAAGATTTGAGAAAAGTAACTGTAAATGAGGCTCTAAATCATCCTAATTGGAAAATGGGGAAAAAAATCACGATAGATTCTGCCACTTTAATGAATAAAGGGTTTGAAGTAATAGAAGCAAAATGGCTTTTTGACATTTCTGAAGATAAAATTGATGTGATTGTGCATCCCCAGAGTATAATTCATTCAATGGTAGAATATATAGATGGTAGTGTAATTGCGCAATTGGCTACCGCCGATATGAGGATACCTATTCAGTATGCATTAAATTATCCTACTCGCAATTACATAAATGGAATAAATTTTTTAGATTTTTCTGTGACAACTCAGCTAACTTTTGAAAAACCCGATTTAGAAACTTTTAGATGTTTGTCGCTAGCATACGAAGCTTTAAAAATTGGCGGCACGATGACTACAGTGTTAAATGCGGCTGATGAGATAGCTGTATCTTTGTTTTTAAATAAAAAAATAGAATTTTTACAAATAGCTGAAATCATAGAGGAAAGTATGAAAAAACATAATAATATACAAAATCCCACTTTAGATGATATAATAAATGTGGATAAAGAGGTTAAGGAAAAAATAGCAAAAAAATATATGAGGTGATACATTTTGACAATATTAATAAGTATAATTGTTTTAAGCGTTTTAGTAATGTTTCACGAATTTGGACATTTTATCGTTGCAAAACTTTCTGGAGCTAGAGTAAATGAATTTTCTATTGGCTTTGGTCCACGACTTTTTAAGAAGAAATACGGAGAAACAGAGTATTCTTTTAGAGCATTGCTATTCGGTGGTTATGTTGCTTTAGAAGGTGAAGATGAAAAATCTAATGACCCGCGGGCTATAGTAAATAAGCCTTGGCCTGTAAGGTTAGCTGTCTTTGCTGCAGGTCCTTTAATGAATATACTATTAGCTTTTTTATTGCTTTTTATTGTATTTTTTAGCATAGGTAGGCCTATTCCCCAAATAAAATCTGTAATGGAAGGATATCCTGCTGAAAAAGCAGGAATTTTGCCAGGGGACAAAATTGTAATGGTAAATAATATAAAAATAAATACCTGGGAGGAATTAGAGAAAGTCATAAGTTCTAGTAGAGAGATAGTATTAACAATTGAAATTCAAAGGGGAAATCAGATTTTACAAAAACAAGTAAAACCAATTTTTGATAAAAACGCTTCAAAGGTAATGATAGGAATTGTTCCAGAGTATGAGCGTTCTATCTCTCTTGCCATTAAAACTGCCATTAATCAGACAATATATTTTTCAAAACTTATTATTCTATTTTTTGTGATGTTAGTAACCGGAAAGGTCTCTGTCAATGATATTATGGGACCTGTGGGAATTGTTCAAGCTTTTGGAACAGTCGCTAAAACAGGTGTTATAAATTTACTAGCTTTTTCCGCTCTTATAAGCGTAAATTTAGGCATTTTTAATCTATTGCCACTACCGGCTTTAGACGGTGGAAGGATTTTGTTTGTGTTAGCAGAAGCAGTAAGAGGTAAACCTCTGCCACCTGAAAAAGAAGGATATATTCATTATTTAGGTTTTTTACTGTTGATTGCTTTGTTGATTTTTGTAACCTATAGAGATATTCTGCGTATTTTTTAAAAGGTGATAAAAATGAGAAAAATTACTCGCGAAGTCAAAATAGGCAATAAAAAAATTGGAGGAAATAATCCAATTTTGGTTCAGTCTATGACTAACACGGATACCCATGATATTGAAAAAACAATAGAGCAGATAAGAAGGCTAGAAGCTGAAGGCTGTGATATTATAAGAGTTGCTGTTCCAGATATGGAAGCGGCTGAAGCAATAAAAGAAATAAAGAAAAATATAAATATTCCTTTGGTAGCAGATATTCATTTTGATTATCGATTAGCTATAAAATCAATTGAAAATGGAGCAGACAAGATAAGAATTAATCCCGGAAACATAGGAAGAGAAAAAAATATCAAAAAAGTGGTAGAAATAGCAAAAGAAAAAGGTATTCCTATTAGAATAGGTGTAAATTCTGGTTCTTTAGAAAAAGAAATATTACATAAATACAAGGGAGTAACTGCCGAAGCAGTTGTGGAAAGCGCTTTAAAAAATGTTTTAATTTTAGAAAAGTTAGGCTTTTATGATATAGTTATTTCGCTTAAAACTACAAATGTACCCCTTACTATAGAGGCTTATAAACTCGTTTCTTCAAAAGTAGACTATCCATTGCACGTAGGCATAACAGAGGCAGGTACCATTGAAGCTGGCACTATAAAATCTGCTATAGGAATAGGAACATTGCTTTATTTAGGAATAGGAGACACAATAAGAGTTTCTTTAACAGGTGATCCAGCCCATGAGGTGAGAGTAGGAAGACAGATTTTACGTTCTTTAGGTCTTTTAAAAGAAGGAGTCGAAGTCATTTCTTGCCCTACCTGCGGCAGAACAAAAATTGACTTGATAAAGTTAGCAGAAGAAGTAGAAAAAAGGACGAGGAATATTAAAAAGCCTTTAAAAATTGCTGTTATGGGATGTGTTGTAAATGGGCCAGGGGAAGCAAAAGAAGCAGATATAGGAATAGCAGGGGGAGATGGAGAAGGAATCATTTTTAAAAAAGGAAAAGTTTATAAAAAAGTTAAAGAAGAAGAGTTAGTAGAAGAATTGATGAAAGAAATTGAAAAATTACTTGAGGAGGATTCTTAATGATTTCTGTTGTAATCCCAGCTTTTAATGAAGGAAAAAATATTGGGAGAGTTTTGTCAGTCTTAGAAACAATAGACCTGATTGATGAAATCATAGTTGTAAATGATGGTTCTACAGATGATACAAAAGAACAAGCATCAAAATACAATGTAAAACTTGTCAATTTAGAAAAAAATCAAGGAAAAGGAAAAGCATTAAAAGCAGGAATAGATAATTCTAAAGGTGATATTATTGTTATGTTAGATGCCGATTTGATTGGACTTACTGAAAAACATTTTGTAAATCTCATATCTCCTGTATTAAAAAATGAAGCAGATATGACAATTGGAATTTTTTCTGGTGGAAGAAAATCTACAGATTTTGCACAAAAAATAGCACCTTTTTTGTCAGGACAAAGGGCAATAAAAAGGCAATTTTTAGAAAACATTGAAGAGATGGAAATCAGTAGATTCGGAGTAGAAATTGCTTTAAATAGACATGCTGAAAAGAATAAGTTAAGAGTGGTAAATGTGCCTCTTGAGAATATGAGTCATGTCATGAAAGAAGAAAAGCTGGGATTAATTAGAGGATTTTATGCGCGATTAAAAATGTATTTTGATATTTTAAAAATGTGGATTTAGAAAGAGGGATTTGATGATTCCAGCATCTTTTCCGCAGGAATTTGAAATAAAAAAAGTAAAACTGTTAAAAAAAGAGAGAAAATTAATTGTAAACATATCTTCCAAGGATAAAGTAAATTCTCAGATAAGAAAATTCCAGGATTTTTTGCTTAATAAATTTCCTTTAATTAAAGAAGTAGAAGTAGTAGTAGAAGAGGAGAAAAAATTTACAAGTCTTCAAGATGTAATTGATAATTTTGAGGAAATAATATTAAAACTAAGCGAGGAGTATCCTGCTTCTCTTAGTTTTTTAAAAACCTGTGATATAGTAACAGAAGATCAAAAGATAATAATTAAAGCTCCGAATGAAGTAATATATGAATTTATAAAAAGCAACAAAATGGACTTTATTCTTAAGGAATTTTTACAGAAAGAATATGGGCTTAAAACAGAAATAGATGTAGTCCTTTTAGAAGAGTTTGAAGATACAATGGAAAGAATGATAATGGAGGAAGATATAAAAGTTATTGAAGAAATCACTAAAAGCGGGCAGAAGCAAGAAACCGGCAAAACAACAGAAAAAATGGAGGATAAAGAAGATTCCCAAGTACTTTTAGGAAAGGAAATAAAAGCTGAAGCAATATCTATCAAAGATATTACTGCAGAAACAGAAGAAGCGATAATTGAAGGTGAAATCTTTTCTCTCGAATTTAAGGAATTAAAGTCTAAAATTTTAATGACTTTTGATATAACTGATTATACTTCATCGATACTTGTAAAAGCCTTTTTAACTGAGGAAAAGTATAATTCTTTAAAAGAAAATATTCAAGTAGGCGGTTTTGTAAAATTAAGAGGGAAAGTTTTCTACGACAAATATGAAGGAGACTTAGTAATAAGTTTAAAAGACCTGCAGTTGATATCTCCGAAAGAAAGAAAAGATTTAAGTGAAGAAAAAAGAGTGGAACTTCACTTACACACTCAAATGAGCAGTATGGATGCAGTAGCCTCTGCAACAGAAGTGATTAAAAGAGCGGCAAAGTGGGGACATAAAGCTATCGCCATAACAGACCATGCAGTTGTACAGGCATTTCCTGAGGCAATGGAGGCATCTTCTAAATACGGTGTAAAAGTCATATACGGGGTAGAAGGCTATTTAGTAGATGATGGGGTACCTATAGTAACAGGAGATACAGAAGCTACTTTAGAAGATGAATTTACTGTTTTTGATATAGAGACCACGGGTCTTTCTAATATAAATGATGAAATAATTGAAATTGGTGCAGTGAAAATAAAAGAAGGCAAAATAATAGATACTTTTGAAACCTTTGTTAATCCTAAAATTCCCATTTCTTCTTTTATAACAAAACTCACTGGAATTGATGAATCTATGGTCAAAAATGCTCCTTCTATAGAAGAAGTATTGCCTAAATTTTTGGAGTTTGCTTCTAACAGCGTTTTAGTTGCTCATAATGCAAATTTTGATGTTTCTTTTATAAAATCTAAAGCCAAAAAATTTAATTTAAATGTCAATAATGCTGTTTTAGATACCTTAGAACTAAGTAGGCATTTATATAAAGATTTAAAAAATTATAAGCTAGACACACTGGCTGACCACTTACAGGTAAAATTAGAGCACCATCACAGAGCAGTAGATGACGCTATGGCTACAGCTGAAATATTCTTAAAAACTATCAATAAGCTAAAAGAATTAGAGGTAAAAAAAGTAAAAGATATAAATGCTGTATTGAGAGAAAGTGTTGTTGACATAAAAAAATTGCCTGTCTATCACGTCACGATTTTGGTAAAAGACCAAAGAGGATTGAGAAATTTGTACGAAATAATTTCTAAATCCAATTTAGAATATTTTTACAAAACACCACGCATTCCTAAAAGTCTACTTATCAGTATGAAAGAAGGTCTCATCATTGGTTCTGCTTGCGAACAAGGAGAAGTTTTTAGGGCGATTGTATCTAACTTAGAAGAAAAGAAACTAGAAAATATTATTTCTTTTTATGATTACCTTGAAGTACAACCTATTGGAAATAACGAGTTTTTAATTGAAAAAGGAGAAGTAAAAAGTATAGAAGAATTAAAAGAAATCAACAAAAAAATTTATCTATTAGGCAAAAAATACAACAAATTGGTAGTAGCCACAGGAGATGTGCATTTTTTAGATCCATGGGACGACATATACAGAAAAATTTTAATGGCAGGAAAAGGATATAAGGACGCAGACAGGCAACCACCTCTTTATTTTAAAACTACTGAGGAAATGCTAAAGGAATTCGAGTATTTAGGAAAAGAAATAGCAAAAGAGATTGTAATTGATAATCCTAATAAAATTACTGACCTTGTAGAAGAAGTAAAACCTATACCAGATGGGACATTCCCTCCCGTGATAGAAGGAGCTGAAGAAGAATTAAGAAGGCTTACTTTAGATAAGGCTCATGAAATATACGGGGACCCTTTGCCGGAAATAGTACAAAATCGCTTAGATAGGGAATTGAATTCTATAATTAACAATGGCTATGCAGTTATGTATATTATAGCTCAAAAATTAGTGTCCAAATCTTTAAAAGACGGTTACTTGGTTGGTTCCAGAGGTTCTGTTGGTTCTTCTTTAGTAGCCACTATGAGCGGAATAACAGAAGTAAATCCTTTGCCACCTCATTATGTTTGTCCAAATTGCAAACATTCTGAGTTTATAACTGATGGAAGTTATGGTTGTGGCGTAGACATGCCAGATAAAACCTGTCCTCACTGTGGCACTTTGATGAAAAAAGATGGTTTTGATATACCTTTTGAAGTGTTTTTAGGTTTTGAAGGGGACAAAGAACCAGATATAGACCTTAATTTTTCAGGAGAATATCAGCCTATAGCCCATAAGTACGCAGAAGAACTTTTTGGGAAAGGACATGTTTTTAGAGCAGGAACTATTGGAACTTTAGCAGATAAAACTGCGTATGGATATGTCAAAAAATATTTTGAAGAACGCAATTTAATAGTTCATAAATCAGAAATCAAAAGACTCACTATAGGCTGTACAGGAGTAAAAAGAACTACAGGGCAACATCCAGGTGGAATAATGGTAGTGCCAAAGGACAAGAGTATTTACGAATTTACTCCAATACAACATCCTGCTGATGCAGAAGATACTGATGTTATAACAACTCACTTTGATTACCACTCAATAAGTGGAAGACTTTTAAAACTAGATATTCTAGGACATGACGATCCTACAGTTATAAGAATGCTAGAGGATTTGACAGGAGTTAATGCAAGAGAAATACCTTTAGACGATAAAAAAACTATGAGTTTATTTACTAGTGTAGAAGCATTAGGGATTGACCCTGAAGAGTTAAATACACCTGTAGGGACTTTAGGACTGCCTGAGTTTGGTACAAAGTTTGTAAGGCAGATGCTTATTGACACTCGTCCTACTACTTTTGCAGAACTAGTACGCATAAGTGGACTTTCTCACGGTACTGATGTATGGCTTAACAATGCTCAGGATATAATAAGAGAAGGAATAGCTACATTAAAAGAAGTAATATCTACAAGAGATGACATAATGCTTTATTTGATAAGCAAAGGTATGGACAAAAAATTGTCTTTCAAAATTATGGAAAATGTAAGAAAAGGTAAAGGTGTATCACAGGAAGAAATAGAAGAAATGAAAAAGCACGGCATTCCAAATTGGTTTATTGAATCATGTCAAAAAATAAAGTACATGTTTCCTAAAGCCCATGCTGTTGCATATGTAATAATGGCATTTAGGATTGCCTATTTTAAAGTTCATTACCCTGAAGCTTTCTACGCTACTTACTTTACTGTCAGAGCAGATGACTTTAACTTGGACATTGTACTTAAAGGGAAAGACAGCATCAAAAATGCTATAAGAGAGATTGAGGCAAAGGGAAATAATGCTAGTCCTAAAGAAAAAAGCCTTTTAACAGTATTAGAAGTAGCTTTAGAAATGTATCTAAGAGGTTTAAAATTTACCAATGTGGATATATATAAATCCGATGCTGTTAAATTTTTAATTACTGATGAAGGGATATTGCCCCCTCTTAATTCATTAGAAGGAGTAGGCATACAAGCAGCTAAAACAATTGCGCAAGAAAGAGAAAATGGTAAATTTTTATCCCTTGAAGATTTTAGAAATCGTACAAAGGTCAGTAAAACAGTCATAGAAATATTAAAGCATCATGGATGTTTAACTGACTGGCCAGAATCTAATCAACTAAGCCTATTTTAGTGTTGCTTTGGTAAAAGGTGTATGCTATAATTGTTATGTCAACATAGATTTTTGCACAAAGAGTGGGTTCCCCCACTCTTTAGTTTATATAAAAAGGAGGAAAAGGTATGTCTAAGATAGAACAGATTGCCAAAGATTTAGTAATGCCTATTTTAGAAAAAAATCATTTTGATTTAGTGGATGTGGAATATAAAAAAGAAGGTAGCCATTGGTATTTAAGAGTATATATAGACAAAGAAGGGGGTATAACTTTAGATGACTGCCAATTGGTAAGTGAATATTTAAGCGATAGACTAGACGAAGTTGACCCTATTGAACACAGTTATATTTTAGAGGTTTCTTCTCCTGGCTTAGATAGACCTCTTAAAAAACCTAGAGATTTTGAAAGAAACATTGGAAAAGAAATAGAAATATCACTATATGTTCCTGTTGACAAAAGGAAAAAGTTTAAAGGAGAACTTTTAGAGTTTACTGGTGATAAAATTGTTATACTTTCTGAAGGAGAAAGAAAAGAGTTTGATATGAAGAATGTAAGTCTTGTTAAACCAGTGATAAAGTTTTAAAATTAAGAGGGGAGGATAATAATGAATGCAGAATTTATTGAAGCTTTAAACGCAATATGCGAAGAAAAAGGCATTTCGAAAGATACAATGTTTGAAGCTATAGAAGCAGCATTAGTTTCTGCTTACAAGAAAAATTATGGAACTTCTCAAAATGTGAAAATTGTAATGGATAGAGAAACTGGCGATGTTAAAGTTTATGCCCAAAAAACAGTAGTGGAAGAAGTACACAACGATTTTTTGGAGATAAGCCTAGAAGAAGCTAGAAAATTAAATAAAAGATATCAAATAGGAGATATAGTTGACATGGAAGTGACTCCTAAAAACTTTGGCAGGATTGCTGCGCAAAACGCAAAACAAGTTGTAATTCAAAGGATTAGAGAAGCTGAAAGAAATGTAATATATGAAGAATTTTTGGCCAAGGAGACAGAGGTTGTAACGGGTATTGTCACTAGAGTCGACAAAAAAAATGTATTAATTAATTTAGGAAGAGTGGAAGCTATATTAGGTCCATCAGAACAAATACCAGGGGAAACTTTTGCTCCGGGAGATAGAGTTAAAGTATATATTGTAGAAGTAAAGAAGACAACTAAAGGGCCACAGATTTTAATTTCTCGTTCTCATCCAGGACTTGTAAAAAGATTGTTTGAACTAGAATCTCCAGAAATTCAACAAGGAATAGTAGAAATACGAAGTATTGCGCGAGAAGCTGGGTCTCGAACAAAGATGGCTGTTTTTAGCAGGGATGAAAATGTAGATCCAATAGGTGCCTGTGTTGGATACAAAGGTGCAAGAGTACAAGCTGTTGTCAATGAATTAAAAGGAGAAAAAATAGATATAGTAAAATGGAGTTCAAAGCCTCAAGAATTTATAATGAATGCTTTAAGTCCAGCAAAAGCTTTGAATATAGAGATTTTAAGCGAAAAAGAAAAGATAGCAAGAGTTATAGTCCCAGATTATCAATTATCTTTAGCGATTGGAAAAGAAGGGCAGAATGCCAGGCTGGCAGCAAAGCTTACCGGTTGGAAAATAGACATAAAAAGTGAATCAACGGTAAAAAGTTAAGTGAGGTGAAAAAAGATGAAAACAAAAAAAGTGCCAATGAGGATGTGCTTGGGCTGTCAGCAAATGAAATCAAAAAAAGAATTGATACGGATTGTGAGGCGGGCAAAAGATTCTATTGTACAAGTAGATTTGACAGGAAAAGTACCAGGTAGAGGTTGCTATATTTGTAGAGACATAAACTGTCTTGAAAAGGCTTTTAAGCATAAAAGATTAGAAAAAGCTTTAGAAGTACCTATTTATGAAGAAATTTACGAACAATTAAAGAGGGAGATAACAGATGAAGAATGACCGCTTTCATTCTCTGCTGGGGATAAGTAAAAAAGCTGGCAAACTTGTGTCAGGAAATTATAGTGTAGAGAAATATATGAAACTCAAAAAATTATATCTGGTAATTCTGGCAACAGACGTATCTAAAAAAAATACCTTCAAAAAATTTGTCAGAATGTGTGAAGAAAATAAAATTCCCTACTTGGTGCATTCAACAAAAGAATCATTGGCTAAAGCCATAGGAAGAGAAATAGTCGGAGTAATTGGAATTACAGATGAAGGATTAGCAAACGAATTATTAGATGCAACAAAGGAGGAAAATTATGGAGGTGAATAATATGTCTAAAATGAGAGTCTACGAATTAGCAAAAGAATTAAATTTATCGAGTAAAGACCTCATTTCTAAATTAAATGATTTAGATATAAAAGTGAAAAACCATATGAGCACGTTGGAAGATGAAGAAGTAACCCTGATAAAAGATCTATTGACTGATAAACCTCATCAACAAAAAGAGGAAATTGCTGAAAAAGGAAAAGAAGAGGAAAATACTTTTGAAGAAAATATAGAGGATATAGAAGAAGAAAGGATATACAAAAAAAGTTTTAAAAAGGGCAGCAAAAAAAATAAAAAAAATAATAAAAAAGCAGCTTTGGAAAAAGAAAAAGAAGAGGATCAGATTAAAATAATTACTATTCCTGAATTTTTGACTGTTAAAGAGCTAGCTGAAAAAATGAAAGTTAACCCTACAGAAATTATCAAAAAATTAATAGCAAAAGGAATAATGGTTACCCTAAATCAACAAATTGACTTTGAAAATGCATCCAAAATTGCTGAAGAATATGGATTTCTAGTAGATAAAGAAGAAGTAAAAGATGAATTAGAAATGTTACTAGAAGAAACACCTGATGAGGAAAAAGACCTACAACCTCGTCCTCCTATTGTCACTGTAATGGGACATGTGGACCATGGTAAAACTTCTTTGTTAGACGCTATTAGAAAGACAAATGTCACAATGAAAGAAATGGGAGGAATTACCCAACATATCGGAGCTTCTGTAGTAGAAATAAATGGCAAAAAAATTGTATTTTTAGACACACCTGGTCATGAAGCTTTTACTGCTATGAGGGCAAGGGGGACCAGCATTACAGATATTGTCGTATTGGTAGTAGCAGCAGATGATGGTGTAATGCCTCAAACAGTAGAAGCTATAAACCACGTAAAAGCTGCGAATGTCCCTATGATTGTAGCTATAAATAAAATAGACTTGCCTACCGCAAATCCAGATAGGGTAAAAACAGAATTAAGTGAATTAGGTTTAGTACCTGAAGAATGGGGAGGTAACACTATTTGTGTCCCTGTTTCTGCTAAGAAAAACATAGGCTTAGATAATTTACTAGAAATGATTCTGTTAGTCGCTGAATTAGAAGACTTAAAAGCTAATCCTAACAAACCTGCTAGAGGAACTGTGATAGAAGCAAAATTAGAAAAAGGAAAAGGATCTGTAGCGACAGTCATTGTACAAAATGGAACTTTGCAAATTGGAGATGCTATTTTAGCTGGTACTACTTATGGAAAAGTAAGGGCTATGTTTGACGATAGAGGGAAAAAGATTAAAAAAGCCGGTCCTTCTATGCCTGTAGAAGTTTTGGGCTTCTCTGAAGTTCCAGAAGCTGGAGATAAATTTATAGTAGTAGAAGACGACAAAAAGGCAAGAGAATTAGCAGAAAAGCGTAAAGAAATACAAAAAGAGTTGGAATTTAAAAGAAAACAAAAAGTTTCTCTTGAAAATTTATTTAAACAAATACAAGAAGGCAGTGTAAAAGATTTAAACATCATCATAAAAGCTGATGTACAAGGTTCAGTAGAGGCTCTGAAAAAATCTCTTGAAGATTTAAACAATGAGGAAGTGAGAATAAAGGTAATACATGGAGCAGTAGGTGCAATCACAGAAACAGATGTAATGTTAGCTTCAGCTTCTAACGCTATAATAATAGGATTTAACGTAAGGCCAGAAACTAATGCTAAAAGTCTCGCGGAAAAAGAAAAAGTAGAAATAAAGCTCTATAGAATCATATATGAAGCTATTGAAGATATAAAAGCAGCGATGAAGGGGTTATTAGAACCAAAATATCAAGAAGTAGAACTAGGAAAAGCAGAAGTGAGAGCTGTATTTAGAGTACCAGGAGTTGGGAATGTAGCTGGATGTTATGTATTAAATGGTAAAATTTTAAGAAATGCCTCAATTCGCGTAGTAAGGGATGGTATTGTAGTTTACGAAGGTAAAATTGCTTCTTTAAAAAGATTTAAAGACGATGTAAGAGAAGTACAGCAAGGATTTGAATGCGGTATAGGGATAGAAAAATATAATGATATTAAAGAAGGAGACATAATAGAGGCTTATCAAATGGAAGAAATTCCTCGCTGAAAGGATGAGTAGAATGCAGTACAGAAATAGTCGGCTGTCAGAAGAGATGAAAAGAGAAATAAGTAAAATGATTTTAGAAGAAATTAAAGACCCACGAATTAAAGCAATGGTCAGCATAACTGGCATAGAAGTTACTAAGGACTTGAGATATGCTAAAGTTTATGTAAGTATTTATGGAAGTGAAAAAGAGAAACAAGAAACTTTTGAAGGGCTAAAAAGTGCAGCTGGTTACATTAGACATGAAATTGGGAAAAGAATAAAAATGCGATATACTCCAGAGATCATTTTTGAATTAGATCGATCAATAGAATATGGAGCTCACATATCTGAAATATTAAAGGAACTAAACAAACAAGAAGGTGATGGTAATTGGTATTAATTGATGCAATAAATCACATAAAAGATGCTAAAAGTGTAATTGTAGTATCTCACATTGCACCTGATGGAGATGCTATTGGAACTGTTACAGGAATGTACAAAGTGCTAAAAAAAATGGGAAAAGAAGTGGATACCTTCATAGACGATGAAATACCTGAAATGTACAACTTTGTTCCAAATGTAGATAAAATATCGAGGCCTTTTTCTAAAGATGCTGATATGGTTTTGATTTTTGACTGTGCTGAGGAAGAAAGATTAGGCAAGACCAAAGAACTTTTAAAAACTTCTGCTGTGACTATCAACATTGACCATCACATTTCAAACACTTTGTATGCCAAATTAAACTATGTAGATACTAATGCAGCAGCAACAGCAGAACTGGCTTATCAAATTGTCAAATTATTGGGAGTAGAGCTGGATGAAGAAATCGCTACTAGTTTCTATACAGCTATTTTGACAGATACTGGCGGATTTATGTATGAATCCACCACCTCTATAACTCATCAAATAGCAGGTGATTTAATAAACAATGGGGCTAAGTTTAAAGAAGTAGGGGATAAAATTTTCAACAATCTAAAGTTTAACAAAGCAAAACTTTTAGGAAAAGCCCTCAATAGCCTTACACTGTATAAAGACGGTAAAATTTCTTATATGGAGATTTTAAAAAAGGATTTTGAAGCAACTAACACAAATCTTTCTCATATAGAAGATATCATCACATATGCCAGAAATATTGAAGGAGTTGAAGTAGCAGTCCTGTTGGTAGAAAAAGAGGATGAGATAAAAATTAGTTTGCGGTCAAAAGAAAAAGTAGATGTGAATAAAATAGCAAATATTTTTGGCGGTGGGGGGCATATAAAAGCTGCTGGATGTAGCATTAGAGGAAATATTGAAGAAGCTAAAGAAAAAATTTTGCAAGCGATTTATAAAGAATTAGAGGGATAAAAATTGGAAGGAGTATTAAATGTTTTAAAACCTCCCGGCATGACTTCTCATGATATAGTAAATTTTATTAGGAAAATCTATAAAATACAAAAAGTAGGCCACACAGGTACTTTAGACCCAGACGCAGTAGGAGTATTACCTCTTTGCGTAGGAAATGCTACTAAATTTGTATCTTTTTTAATAGAAGAAGACAAAAGATATAGATTTGAAATAACCTTTGGTATAACTACAGATACTTTTGATAAAAGCGGAAAAGTTATAAAAAGCGGACCTGTGAGAACTTTAGAAGAACAAGAATTAAGGCAAATTTTAAATAAATTTCAAGGAAAAATAAAACAAACTCCTCCAATGTACTCCGCAAAAAAAGTAAAAGGAAAAAAGTTGTATGAGTATGCGAGAGAAGGGAAAAATATTGATATTCCACCTATTGAAGTTACAATATATGAGATTGAAGTAGTTGAATATGAACCTCCTTATAGAATATTGATGGATGTAAAATGTTCTAAAGGTACCTATATAAGAGCTTTGGTGAGGGATATCTGCAAAGAATTAAACATGCCGGGATATATGTCTATGTTGATAAGGACAGAGGTTGGTCCTTTCAAAATAGAAAATGCCTATACTGTAGAAGAAATAAAAGAAGGAAAAGCAATATTTGAGCCTATAGATAAATTTATTCCCTTGCCCTCTGTCCAGTTAAATAAAATAGAAGCCAAAAAAATCTTAAAGGGCCAGTTTATTAAAAACAATTCTCTTCTTGAAACTTCCTTTTTAAAATTATATGATAATAATGGCAAATTTCTTGGAATCGGAGTTTTAGAAGAAAATAAAATCCGTCCAAAAAGACTTCTTTGAGGGGGAAAGGATAGTTTGCAAATTATTGATGAAAGCAATGTATCAAAATATAAAGATGCCAAAGTAATAGCTTTAGGAAATTTTGATGGAATTCATATAGGTCACCAACAATTGATTAATAAAGCAATTCTTTTAGCTAAAGAAAATAATTTGTCAAGTGCTGTTTTTAGTTTCAAGCAGCACACTTCAAAAATTTTAATGCCTGAGAGAAAATTAGAGCTTATAACTAACTATCAAAAAAAAGTAGAAATTCTAAATCAATTTGAACTGGACTACAGTATATTCTTCGATTTCACTGAAGATTTTTCTAAATTAACTGCAGAAGAATTTATAAAAAAAATTTTGGTTGACCTATTAAAAGTTAGAATAGTAGTAGTAGGGCAAAATTATAGATTTGGTTATAAAGCTTTAGGAGATGTAGAAATATTAAAAAAATATTCTAAAACATATTTTTTTGAGGTTTGCGTAGCACCTTCAGTTGTAAAAGATGGCATTATAGTAAGCAGCAGCTATATTAGAGAGTTAATAAAATCTGGCAAAATTGAAGAGGCAAATAGCCTATTAGGGCGTTTTTTCTCATTACAAGGAAGAGTAATTCATGGACAACAACTTGGGCGAAAATTAGGATTTCCAACTGCTAATCTTCAAATACCAGAGGATTTAGTTTTGCCAAAGGCAGGAGTATATGTGACACGTGTAAAAATCCATGACAAACTTTATATCGCTGTGACAAATATAGGTTTGAAACCTACTTTTAATGAGAAAAATATTTCTATAGAATCCTATATTTTAGATTTCAACGAAAATTTATACGATACTTACTTAGAAGTCGAATTTATAACAAGAATTCGTGACGAAATTAAATTTAAAAATACAGAAGACTTAAAAGGCCAAGTTTTTAAAGATATCGATTACGCTAAAAACTTTAAAAATATTTTACAACAGAAACATTATGTGATAAAATAAAATAGCAAATTTACCTTATGCTTTGATATTCGTAACTCCGGCGGTATTCAATGCATAAGGCGTATTCTAAAAAATGGAGGTGAAAAAGGTGTTAGATAAAGAAAAAAAGGCAGAAATAATCAACCAGTTTAAGCTACACGATACTGATACGGGTTCTCCAGAAGTCCAAATTGCCCTTTTGACAGAGAGAATAAATAAATTAAACGAACATTTACAAGTTCACAAAAAAGACCATCATTCAAGAAGAGGGCTTCTTAAGATGGTCGGACAAAGAAGGGCACTTTTAAATTATTTAATGAAAACAGATATGGACAGGTATCGTGCCATTATAGAAAAATTAGATTTAAGAAAATAGAGCGAGATACCTCGCTCTATTTTGTATAAAATTTTATGAAAGGAGGATAACATGGAAGAGCGAACTTTTGAAATGGGACTAGCCGGTAGAAAATTAGTTGTTCAAACAGGAAAAGTGGCTCAACAGGCAAATGGTGCAGCTTGGGTAAAATACGGCGATACCGTTGTATTGGTCACTGCCTGTGCTTCTAAAGAACCGAGAGAAGGAGTTGACTTTTTCCCTTTAACTGTTGAGTACGAAGAAAGATTGTACTCTGTCGGTAAAATTCCTGGTGGCTTTATAAAAAGGGAAGGAAAGCCCAGCGAAAAGGCTATTCTTTCTGCTAGATTGATAGACAGGCCAATTAGACCTTTATTCCCTCACGGCTACAGAAATGATGTACAAGTGATAGCTACAGTTTTATCTGTAGACCCCGATGTACAGCCAGAAATAGTAGCAATGATTGGTTCGTCTGTAGCTCTTTCAATTTCTGATATTCCCTTTAATGGTCCTACAGGTGCAGTAGCAGTAGGATTAATCGATGGACAATTCATAATCAATCCTGACCACGAACAAAGGGAAAAAAGTTTAATGCATTTAGTAGTTTCCGGAACGAAAGACGCTATTGTAATGGTAGAAGCAGGAGCGAAAGAAGTTCCTGAAGAAACCATGTTAGATGCTATAATGTACGCTCATGAATACATCAAGCAAATTGTAGAATTTATAGAAGGAATAGTTAAAGAAGTAGGCGTCCCTAAGAGTGAAGTAATTTTACATGAAATAGGCAAAGAATTAGAAGAAAAAGTAAGAGCTTATGCGACAGAAAAAATATACAATGCCCTTAGAACAGAGGAGAAAAAAGAGAGAAACGACAATTTAGATAAAGTTGAACAAGAAGTTTTAGAACATTTTAAAGAAGAATATCCTGACAATCTTGCCGATATAGATGAAGTACTTTACACCATAATGAAAGAACAAATGAGAAAAATGATAACAGAAGAAAGGATAAGGGTAGACGGCAGAGGACTGGATGACATAAGGCCAATATGGTGCGAAGTAGGAGTACTGCCTAGAACTCACGGTTCTGCAATTTTTACAAGAGGACAAACTCAGGTGCTTACAGTAGCAACATTAGGTGCATTAGGAGACATTCAGATATTAGATGGTTTAGGGGATGAAGAATCAAAAAGATATATGCATCACTATAACTTCCCTCCTTATAGTGTAGGAGAAGTAAAGCCTTTAAGAGGTCCTGGAAGAAGAGAAATTGGCCATGGAGCCTTAGCAGAAAGAGCCTTAGAACCCATGATTCCTTCGGAAGAGGAATTCCCATATACCATAAGATTGGTATCAGAAGTTTTAAGCTCTAACGGCTCTACTTCTCAAGCTAGTGTTTGCGGTAGTACTTTAGCTTTAATGGATGCAGGTGTTCCGATAAAAGCTCCAGTCGCAGGAGTAGCTATGGGGCTTATTAAAGAAGGAGATGTTGTATCTATTCTGACTGATATCCAAGGCATTGAAGACTTTTTAGGAGATATGGACTTTAAAGTTGCAGGTACAGAAAAAGGTATTACTGCTATACAAATGGACATAAAAATTCCTGGAATTGACAGAGAAATTTTAAAAATGGCTTTAGAAAAGGCACGCAAAGGTAGACTTTATATTCTCAACAAAATGTTAGAGGTTATAAAAGAACCGAGAAAGGAATTGTCAATGTATGCACCGCGGGTTGTGCGAATGGTAGTTGATCCTGAAAAAATCAGAGAAATAATTGGCCCTGGTGGCAAAACCATAAGTAAAATTATCACAGAAACTGGAGTAAAGATTGATATTGAAGAAGATGGACGATTATTTATAACAGCCTCTGATTTAAAATCCGGTGAAAGAGCTAAACAAATGATTGAGGCCATAACAAAAGATATAGCAGTAGGAGAAATTTATTTAGGAAAAGTGCTTAGGATAACACCTTTTGGAGCTTTTGTAGAAATTGCTCCTGGTAAGGAAGGCCTCGTCCACATTTCCAAGCTTTCTAAAAAACGGGTACAAAAAGTAGAAGATGTAGTAAAAGTTGGCGATGATATATTAGTAAAAGTTACAGAAATAGATAAATTAGGAAGAATAAGCCTATCAAGAAAGGATGCTTTGCCTGACGATGAAGAAGAGGAAAAAAAGTAAAGGCATAAACCGACCCCCACGGTTTATGTTTTTTATTTTTTTAGTAATATATTTGCCGCCCGTTTGAATAAAATTAAAGTGAGAATATCAACGGGTGGTGTTATAATGAAGATATTTTATATAAAATACCCCAAAAAAAATTTTTGGGTCATCTTATCCCTGGCAATATTACTGCTTATCCTTTTAATTTACGTAATTAGTCGCAGCGTTTCCGTCTTTAACAGCAATGAACCGATATACAAAGGAGATACAAAGGAAAAAAAGATCGCTTTTGCTTGCAACGTGGCTTGGGGAGATGAGTACATACCAAAGATGTTAGACATTTTTAAAGATAACGATATACATATAACATTTTTTTTTGAAGGAAAATGGGCAGAAAAAAATCCTGATATCGTAAAAGATATTTATCAAAAAGGTCATGAAATTGGAAATCATGGTTACACTCATATAAAATATACAAACTTAAGCAGACAACAATGTGAAGAAGACATTAAAAAAAGCGGAGAAATTTTAGAAAAAATAATAGGTGTAAAACCTATCCTTTTTGCACCTCCTTATGGAGATTTTAATGATGAGGTAGTAAAGTTAGCAGAACAATTAGGATATAAAGTTATTCTGTGGAGTTTAGATACTATAGATTGGAATAATCCAAGTCCTCAAACAATTGTAGACAGGGTTATGAATAAATATCACAATGGAGCAATAGTACTGATGCACCCTACTAAAAATACAGTGGAAGCATTACCCCATATTATAAAACAATTAAAAGAAAAAGGTTATAAAATAACAACGGTTTCTGAAGTAATTGTAGACAATAATTAAATTTGATATAATAAATAAATAAATTTACAAAGGAGGATAAAATGCACGAACAAAAGGTTATTGAAGGAGTAAAAGTTGTAACCTATAAAGTCCCTCAAGCATATTCTGTATACATAGGAATATGGATTAAAGCAGGTTCAATGTATGAAGATAAAACCATAAATGGGATGTCTCACTTTATAGAACATATGGTTTTTAAAGGTTCTAAATTAAGAAGTGCCAAACAAATTGCAGAAGAAACAGATAGCATTGGAGGACAGCTAAACGGCTTTACTGAAAAAGAAAGTACTTGCTTTTATATAAAAGTTTTAAATACCCATGTAAAGCAAGGTGTGGATATACTCTTTGATATGGTATTTAATCCTGCTTTTAAAGAAGAAGATATACAAAAAGAAAAACAAGTTATATTTGAAGAAATATTGACAGAACTAGACTCTCCTGAAGATGTGGCCTATAATCTTTTATTTAAAACCATATGGAAAGGTCACCCATTATCTTTTCCTGTACTTGGGACTTTTTCTACTATCAAAAGGATAAGCAAAGAACAGATTTTAAATTATTATAATTCACATTACACAAAAGACAATATTGTTATTTCTATAGCAGGTAATTTCAATGAGGATATATATGAGATATTGCAAAAACACTTGTCAAAAATTCAAAAGAATAATACTACCCTTCAGCTAACAGTTCCAGTTTGGCACAAAAGCACAGCTATATATGAAAAAGATTTTGAACAGATAAATTTGTGTATTGGTTTACCCGGTATAACCTACGACCTGAGAAAAGTCTATGCTTTAGCTGCCATAAATAATGCTTTTGGCGGAGGAATGAGTTCAAGATTATTTCAGAAAATAAGAGAAGATAAAGGGTTGGTCTATTCTATTTATTCTTACCCTTCTACTTACCAGCAAGCGGGAGTTTTTTCTATTTTTGCAAGTATGAATGCAAATAATTTTAAAAAAGTGTACAGCTTAATTTTAGAAGAAATAGAAAAAGTACACTTAAAAGGGTTAGAAAAAGAAGAAATTGATAAGTTTAAAGAACAACTTCGAATAAACGTACTGATGGATTTAGACAGCATAAGCAGCAGGATGAGCACTATAGGAAAATCTAAACTTTTATTGGATAGAGTATATCCTGTAGAAGAAATACTTAATATCATAGATAACTTAACTTACGAAGAAATAAACGACCTGGCTAAAAAAATTCTCAATCCCACTGACATAACTATATCTGTTGTTGGAAAACTAAACAAAAGAGACAAGGAGTGGTTAATAAATGCCAATAATACTTAAGATTAAAAAAACGGAAGATGCTAAAGATTTACCTTTACCTACTTATATGAGTGAAGGAGCTGCTGGAATGGATCTATATGCCAATGTTAAAGAGGAGGTTTCCTTAAATCCAGGTGACATAAAATTAATTCCTACAGGAATTCAGATTGAACTTCCTCCTAATTTTGAAGCCCAGATAAGGCCGAGAAGCGGCCTTGCTCTAGAATATGGCATAACTCTTTTAAATACCCCAGGTACAATTGATTCGGATTACAGAGGAGAAATTAAATTGATAGTCATAAATTTAGGAAAAGAAACCGTAAAAATCAAAAGAGGACAAAGAATTGCACAAATAGTAATAAACCAAATAGTAAGACCAACAATAGTAGAGGCAGAAATCCTTTCAGAAACAAAAAGAGATAATGGAGGATTTGGCCATACCGGTATATAAGGAGGATTTCTATGAGGTTGAGTGAATTTGGGAATAAAGAAATTGTAAATTTGAAAGATGGAAGAAGATGGGGATTGGTAGATGATTCAGATTTAGTAATTGACGAAGAAACTGGAACTATCCATTCAATAATAATATATGAATCCAAAGGTTTGTTTAGGGGAAGAAGTAATTATATTGAAATCAGTTGGGATTCTATACGAAAAATTGGAGATGACATGTTAATTGTAGAATTTGAAGAAAAAAGGAAACGTTTTTATTAAAAATACTACTTCCCTTTAACACTTTAATGAAGTATAATAATATAAAATATGCTAACAATCATATCATTTCATGAGGGAAGGATGAGAACGTGAAAATATTAATTCAAAAATTCGGAGGAACTTCCGTATCAACACCCGAAAGGCGTGAAATGGCTACCTTAAAAGTAATTGAAGCTTTGAAAAAAGGCTTAAATGTAGTAGTGGTAGTTTCTGCAATGGGGAGAGAGGGGGACCCTTACGCAACAGACACTTTAATAAATATAGCCAAATCAATAGATAACAACCTTCCAAAAAGAGAATTAGATCTGTTAATGAACTGTGGTGAAATCATATCAGGAGTAACTTTTGCTGCAACCTTATCCAGCAAAGGTTATAGAACAAAAGTATTTACAGGAGGACAAGCTGGCATCATAACAGATGATAATTTTGGCAATGCGGAAATTATAAAAGTTGATCCTTCTAGATTGATAGAAAGTCTAGAGGAAGGGATAATTCCTATAGTAGCAGGTTTCCAAGGCATCACTGAAAAAGGGGATTTGACTACTTTAGGGAGAGGAGGAAGCGATACGACTGCTGCTATTTTAGGTGAGGCTTTAAAAGCCCATGCAGTAGAAATATATAAAGATGTAGATGGACTAATGACGGCAGATCCACGCATCGTTTCAAAAGCCCGCATCTTAGAAAAAATAAGTTATAATGAAGTATTCCAATTTGCAGAACAAGGTGCAAAAGTAGTACATCCTAGAGCAGTAGAAATTGCAATGAGAGGAAATTTCCCTCTTGTTATAAAAAATACTATGTCAGATAGCCCGGGTACAATCATTACCCAGTACAATGAAGTTTATGAAAATTGCTATAACAATAAATTAGTTACAGGAATTGCTAATATGGACAAAAGAGTACAAATCACCTTAGAAACTACACAAAATACAGAAGAAATATTTGAAAAAATCGCAGAAGAAAAAATAAGCATTGACCTTATTAATATTTTCCCTGAAAAACAAGTTTTTACTATATCTGAATCAGATTTTGAAAAAATAAAAAAAATTTTTGAGGCAAATAATATAAAATATGCCTATAGAACTAATTGCACAAAAGTATCTATCATTGGAAATAGAATAAGAGGTGTTCCAGGAGTAATGGCTAGAATAATGAAAGCATTAGCAAAGCATAACATAGAAATTTACCAAACTGCTGACTCTCATAACACTATCTCTTGTTTGGTAAGCAAGGAGAAAGCTGAAGAAGCCATAAGAGTTTTACATGACGAATTTGATCTTTAAAAGGCAGCGCATACTATTGCGCTTTTTTTTTATACTAATTATTAGGAGCGTGATAAAGATGAGCAATTTTTTAAAAAATGAAGAAACAGAACAACCTCAGATTTTACCACCTGTTCAGGAGAATTTGAAAAATTTGGGTCAAACAAACGTACCAAACTTTGAAAGTAATATTCATTGCCTCACTATAATAGGACAAATTGAAGGTCACATGATACTACCTCCTCAAAACAAAACCACAAAGTATGAACACATAATACCACAATTGGTAGCAATAGAAGAAAACCCTAATATAAAAGGAGTTTTAATTTTATTAAATACTGTAGGAGGAGATGTGGAAGCAGGTCTTGCTATCGCAGAAATGATAGCAAGCCTTTCTAAGCCTACTGTATCTATAGTATTAGGTGGAGGTCACAGCATTGGAGTACCTTTAGCAGTTTCAGCAAATTATTCTTACATAGTGCCCAGTGCTACTATGACAATACATCCCATTAGAATGACAGGATTAATAGTAGGAGTTCCCCAAACTTTTGACTATTTTAACAAAATGCAAGATAGAATAGTGGAATTTATTGTGCGAAATTCAAAAATAAAAAGAGAAACTTTTATGGGGCTTATGCTTAAAACTGGAGAATTAGCCAACGATATAGGAACAATTTTAGTAGGTAAGGAAGCAGTAAATTACGGTTTAATAGACGAAATAGGTGGAATTAAAGAAGCATTGGAACGGTTACACACAATGATAGAAATAAAAGAAAAAAAGAAAGGTGAAGATTAATGCTGTACACAATAATTCCCTATGAACTGATTTTTGAAAAAAGAGAAGATATACCTACTAATTTTATAGAATTAAAAATGGGCAATAAGCAATTAGTAGTGGAAAAGCTATCAAATGGAAATTATATAATTCAAAGAATGTATTCCACAAATCCTTTTGATTACCTTGATATAAATTACAGTCCAGGAAGCATAATAAGTATTTTTTAAGTAACTTTTACTTGTATTTTATGTTATAATAGATGTGCTTACTAAATTGTACATCTATTTTTTTGTTGCTATTTTACACAATTAATACTAAAATTTTTTATAGAAGAAACTATTAACAGGTGGTATTTATGGTTGACAAAAAGCAAAACTCTCTTAAAAATGAGATAATAGGAATCATTTTTTTAACCTTTACTCTTATTTCTTTTTTAAGCCTTTACACTAACACAACCGGCACTTTAGGCAAAAATATAGAAATTTTTTTAAAAGGATCTTTTGGCATTGGAGCTTATATAATTTCCGCATTGCTTTTAATATTTGCTTTAATGTTTCTTTTTAACAGTCGAAATTTTATAAAATTAAAAAAAACCTTATCGCTGTTTGGGCTTTTTTTGACCATTATAAGTTTAGACCATTTATACTATTTCCCAATCACAGATGAATTGAAGTTATATTTAACAGTTGCTTACTTAAGTGGAATAAGCAACATCGGTGGGGGAATTGTAGCTGCATTAGTAGTGTATTTTTTTATCAAAGTCTTAGGTATTACAGGAAGTTATATATTTTTAATAGCCTTTTTTATAATTTTTTCTGTCATCATTACTGACATATCTTTTGTAAACCTAATAAAAACTTTATATTCTAAGCTTAAACATAGCCAAAAAAAAATAAAAAAGACTTCTCAAATAAAGACCGGAGTTTCAGATTCCGGTTTGGAAGGTTTTTCTTCTTCCGAAATTGCCACAACTAAAGAAAAAATTCGGGAAAAGGATATACCAATAGACATAATTGAACAAGTAGAAGAAGAAAGGAAGATATATGAAAAACACTTTAAAGAAGAAGAAATAAAAGGTGAATACATTGCTCCTCCTATAACTCTTTTAAAAGAAGCTATTCCTCCACCAAAAATAAAGAATGAAATATTACTGGAAAAAGCTAGAAAAATCGAAGAGACCCTTAGAAATTTTGGAGTAGAAGCTAAAGTTATACAAGTAACAAAAGGTCCTGCAATAACTCGATTTGAATTGCAACCCAGCGCAGGCGTCAAAGTAAGCAGGATCATAAGTTTAACTGACGATATTGCCCTAAGTTTAGCTGCTTCCTCAGTGAGAATAGAAGCGCCTATTCCCGGTAAGTCTGCAATAGGAATAGAGGTTCCAAATGAAAAAATAACTCCTGTATATCTCAGAGAAATAATCGACAGCAAAAAATTTAGAAACTTCAAATCAGAGCTAGCTATAGGATTAGGAAAAGATATTGCAGGTAATATAGTTATAGCCGATTTATCAAAAATGCCTCACTTGCTAATTGCCGGAGCTACGGGATCTGGAAAAAGTGTCTGTATAAATTCCCTCATTATAAGCCTTTTGTATAAAGCTTCTCCGCAACATGTAAAGATGATATTAGTAGACCCTAAAGTAGTGGAGTTAAATATTTACAATGGTATTCCTCATCTTTTAACTCCTGTAGTTACAAATCCTAAAAAAGCGGCTGAAGTTTTAAATTGGGCTGTTCAAGAAATGACCAGGCGTTACAACTTATTCGCGCAACAGGGAGTCAGAGATATAGACAGCTATAACGAAAAATACAAAGAAAATAATTTATATAAAATTGTGATCATAATTGATGAACTTTCTGACTTAATGATGGTTTCTCCTGCAGAAGTAGAAGAATATATATTTAGGTTAGCTCAAATGGCAAGAGCAGCTGGCATTCATTTGGTCATTGCTACCCAAAGACCCTCTGTTGATGTAATAACGGGAGTTATTAAAGCCAACATCCCTTCAAGGATTTCTTTTGCTGTATCTTCTCAAATTGACTCAAGAACAATCTTGGATATGGCAGGAGCAGAAAAACTTTTAGGGAAGGGTGATATGCTTTTTGATCCTATAGGAGCAGCAAAACCTATGCGAATTCAAGGGGCTTTCATTTCCGCAGAAGAAGTTGAAGCAGTGGTTAATTTTTTAAAAAATCAAGCCGATCCCCAGTATGAGGAAATAGAAATTGAAGAAAAAACAAATGACAAAATTTTTGAACAGCAGGAAGATGAACTATTAGAAGATGCTATTTCTGTAATTTTAGAGACAGGGCAAGCCTCTATTTCGATGTTGCAAAGGAAGCTTAGAATTGGCTATGCAAGAGCTGCTCGAATTATAGATCAATTAGAGGATAAAGGCATTATAAGCGGATATGATGGGTCAAAGCCACGACAGATCCTTTTATCAAAGGAAGAAATAAAAAAATTGCTACAAGATAAAAGTTAATCAAACTGTAGAAAGGGATTTTATATGAAAAACGTAGGAATCATATCTCTTGGGTGTCCTAAAAACACAGTTGATTCAGAAAAAATGTTGGGAATTTTAAAGGAAAAAGGTTACAACATAGTAAATGATGAAAATAAAGCTGACATACTCATTATAAATACTTGTGGCTTTATAGAGGATGCAAAAAGAGAGTCGATAGAGTACATCATTGAGATGGGGAAACTCAAAAACCGCAGGCTAAAATACCTTATTGCAACTGGTTGCTTGTCTGAAAGATATAATAAAGAATTATTAAAAGAACTTCCCGAATTAGATGCAGTAATTGGCACTGGAGATTTCCCCAAAATTGCAGAAATAATAGAAAAAATAGAAAAAGGAAAAACTGTTTTAGAATATGGACACGCTAATTTACTAAACGATGAAGGAATACAGCGCATTTTAACTATGCCAAATTATTACGCCTATTTAAAAATTGCAGAAGGTTGCAGTAATGCTTGCTCTTTTTGCATAATTCCAAAGATTAGGGGAAGATACAGAAGTCGCAAAATGGAGGACATACTTAGAGAAACTGAGGAACTCGTCAAAAAAGGTGCAAAAGAACTTATACTCATTGCTCAAGACACTACAAAATATGGAGTAGACGTTTATAAAAAATTTATGCTGCCCCAACTTTTAAAAGAAATTTCTAAGATTGATGGCTTAAAGTGGATTAGGTTACTTTATGCATATCCTGATAGTGTAACAGAAGAACTTGTTGAAGAGATAAAAAACAATGAAAAAATAGTAAAATATATTGATATTCCGCTACAACATTCTCATGATGAAGTCCTTAAAAGAATGAATAGAAATACTGATAGACAAAAAATAGAAGAGGTTATAAGTAGATTGCGTAGCATTCCAAACATGGTAATACGCACTACTTTTATGGTAGGCTTCCCTGGAGAGACAGAAGAAGAATTTGAGGATTTAAAACAGTTCATAAAAGAAAAAAGATTTGAGAGAGTAGGAGTTTTCACATATTCTCGAGAAGAGGGAACTAAATCGTATTATATGAAACCTCAAATTAAAAAGAGTGTCAAAATTAAAAGACAGCAAGAATTAATGGAGATACAAAAAGAAATTTCTTATCAACATAATCTTTCAAAAGTGGGAAAGCAGTTAGAGGTACTAATTGAAGGTTTTGAAGATGGAATATATTATGGCAGAAGTTATATGGATGCCCCTGAGATTGATGGTGTTGTTTATGTAAAAAGCGATAAAAAACTCAAAGCTGGAGATCTTGTGGTAGCAACTATAACAGATGCCTATGAGTACGATTTGGTGGGGGAATATTAATGAATTTAGCAAACAAATTTACAATGTTAAGACTTTTTTTAATACCTATTTTTATGTTTTTTATGCTTGTCAGAGGTCCCTACAACGATTTTATAGCTGCAGGAATATTTGCACTTGCAGCATTGACCGACAAATTTGATGGATATGTGGCAAGAAAGTTTAATCAAATAACTAATTTTGGGAAATTTATGGACCCACTGGTAGACAAAATAATGGTTTCTTCTGCTCTAATAGCCTTAGTACAAATGGGACGCATTCAAAGTTGGATTGTAGTAGTTATATTAGCAAGGGAATTTTTAATAACAGGTATTAGGACAGTTGCTGCTGATAAGGGAATTGTCATTGCTGCCAGTAATTACGGAAAATATAAAACTACTTTTCAAATGATAGCAGTAATTGCACTGATGCTTAATAATTACCCTTTTAGCCTTATAAATTTTCCTTTCGACACTATAATGGTATATATAGCTTTAATTTTGACAATTTATTCGGGTGTAGATTACATTATAAAATCTAAAAATTTATTCAAAGATTAAAGAGGTGCTTTAATTGAAAGGAGAAATTATTTCTGTTGGCACAGAGCTTTTATTAGGACAAATTTTAAATACTAACGCTAAATATTTATCTGAAAAATTGGCTCTTTTAGGTATAGATATATATTTCCATATTAACGTTGGAGATAACGAAGAAAGATTAAAAGAATGTTTAAATATTGCATTTAACCGCTCTGACCTTATAATAACAACAGGTGGATTAGGCCCTACTGTTGATGACATTACAAAAGAGACAGTGGCTTCTTTTTTAGGTCTTCCTCTTGTAGAAAATGCTGAAGCGAAAGAAGAGATAATAAGATTTTTTGAAAAAATAGGACAAACACCTACTATGAACAATTTCAAACAAGCCTTTTTCCCAGAAGGCGCAAAGATTATACCAAATAAAAATGGAACAGCTCCTGGCTGTATAATAGAAAAAGATAACAAAATCATCATAATTTTGCCTGGTCCACCTTCGGAGCTAATTCCAATGTTTGAGGAATCTGTATATCCTTATCTTAAAAGCAAAACTAATGAAACTATAAAATCACGCGTAATCAAAATATTTGGCTTGGGTGAATCAAAAGTAGAAGAAATGGTAAGACCCCTTTTGTTTAATTCTAATCCTACTGTTGCTCCTTTAGTAGGTGATGGATACGTAACTTTGAGAATAACTGCAAAAGGACATGATGACAAAGAAATTTTAGAAATGATTGAGGATATGGAATCAAGGATTAGAGGTATCATAGGTGACTATATATATGCTGTAGATGAGGAAGAAATGGAAGAAGTCGTGGTAAAATTACTACAGAAAAACAAATTAACTCTTGCTGTCTCTGAATCTTGTACAGGTGGTTTATTGGCAAAAAAGATAACAGATGTATCAGGTGCTTCAAAAGTCTTTAATTTAAGTATTGTTTCTTACAGTAATGAAGCCAAAGAAAAAATTTTAGGAGTTAAAAAATCTACTTTAGAAACTTATGGAGCAGTAAGCTATGAGACAGCAAAGGAAATGGCAGAAAATGTAAGAAAATTGGCCAATGCTGATTTTGGTTTGTCTACTACTGGAATTGCAGGACCTACAGGTGGAACACCTGAAAAGCCGGTAGGATTGGTCTATGTAGGATTTTCTACTTCAGAAAAAGTCTATGTAAAAAAATTGATGTTAAGTGGTAATAGAGATAAGATAAGGATAAGGACAGTACTACATGCTTTAGACATTGTAAGAAGATATCTTCTGGGAATAAAAATTGACTAGTTATGACCATTAATATATAATTAATTTAATACAATACCTTGTATCCTTGGGAGGTAAATAATAAATGATAGAAAAACAAAAGGCTTTAGAAATGGCTATAAGTCAGATAGAGAGGCAGTTTGGCAAGGGCTCTATCATGAGATTGGGAGATACTGCAAAATTGAACGTAGAAGTAATACCTACAGGTTCTCTTGAATTAGACATTGCTTTAGGTGTCGGAGGAGTCCCCAGAGGGAGGATAATAGAAATTTTTGGCCCTGAGTCTTCAGGAAAAACCACCTTAGCGCTACATATGATAGCAGAAGCACAAAAAATGGGAGGAACGGGTGCTTTTATAGATGCAGAACATGCTCTTGATCCTGTATATGCAAAAAATCTTGGGGTCAATATTGAGGACTTATTAGTGGCGCAGCCTGATACTGGCGAACAAGCCTTAGAAATTGCAGAAGCCCTTGTTAGAAGTGGTGCTGTTGATATAATTGTAATAGACTCTGTTGCTGCTTTAGTACCTAAGGCGGAGATTGAAGGAGAAATGGGAGATAGCCACGTAGGACTTCAAGCAAGACTTATGTCTCAAGCTTTGAGAAAATTGGCAGGGGTCACTAGTAAGTCTAAAACTATTGTGGTCTTTATAAACCAGCTTAGAGAAAAAGTAGGTGTTCCGTTTGGAAATCCTGAGACAACGCCTGGTGGAAGAGCTCTAAAATTTTATGCCACTATAAGGCTAGATGTAAGAAAAGGAGACCCGATAAAACAAGGAAATGAAGTTGTGGGAAATAGAACACGAGTTAAAGTAGTAAAAAATAAAATTGCTCCACCTTTTAAACAAGCAGAATTCGATATAATGTATGGAGAAGGTATTTCAAGAGAAGGAAGCATTTTGGATATTGGCGCAAGTATAGACATAATTGAAAAAAGTGGTGCTTGGTATTCATATGGAGATATACGATTAGGACAAGGAAGAGAAAACGCAAAGCAATTTTTAAAAGAAAACAAAGAAATTGCTGATGAAATTGAAAGAAAAATTAGAGAAAATTTCAATCTAGCTTATAATAAAATAAAATCCTCCCCTGATGCAATAGTAGAATGACCCCTTGTTTTGGGGTTATTTTATTCCAAAGGAGAAATATATATGATAATAACTAATATAGAAAAGCAGAAAAAAAACAAAGAAAAATATAATGTCTATATAGATGGAGAATACGCCTTTAGTTGCAGTTTAGAGGATTTAAGCTATTTAGGAATAGAAGAAGGAAAAGAGATAAGCAGTAAACAATATAATTATTATGTAAACTATATCTCTATAAGAGAAGCAACCAATTACACCTTTAATCTTTTGTCTAGAAAAATGCTTACAGAAAAAGAACTCCTCATAAAACTAAAACAAAGGGGGGTTAGTGAGGAGGCTGCAAAAAATGTGCTTGAAAAAATGAAAAATTACAATTATATTAATGACAAACTTTATGCTAAACTTTTTGTAGAACAAAAGATGACCCAACTTTACAGTAGGCAAAGAATATATTATGAATTGTTGAAAAAAGGTATAGATAAAGAAATAATTCACGAAACTATTGAAAATTTGTATCCTGAAGATAAAGAAGTAGAAATAATAAAAAAATTGATAGACAAAAAATTAAATGTATTACCTCAAAAATTAAAAAAATATCTTTATAATAGTGGCTTTCAAATTGAGAATATAAATACAGTTTTACATGCGGAAGATTAATAACTTGACATAATTTTGGAAAGGGGCTAAAATAAAATATGAATATCCACTAAGGAGGTGTAAGAGTATACGATATGTAGGAGTTATGTATATAATCACAGCATTTATTGGAATAATAATCGGCTTTCTAATTGGCTTCTTTGTGCGAAAAATTATTGCAGAGTCAAAAATAAAAAGCGCTGAAGAATTAGCACGAACCATATTAGAAAGCGCCAAAAGGGATGCTGAAAATAAAAAAAGAGAACTTTTATTAGAAGCAAAGGAAGAAATTCACCGTCTGCGAAGTGATTTAGACAAAGAAATAAGGGATCGCAGGGGTGAATTACAACGATTAGAAAAAAGACTTCTCCAAAAAGAGGAAAGTTTAGACAAAAGATCTGAAACTTTAGAACAAAAAGAAGAACTGCTAGAAGAAAAGCAAAAAGAACTTCAACAATTAGAAGAACAAATTGCCATCTTACATCAAAAAGAAATAGAAGAATTAGAGAAAATTTCGGGATTAAGCCGTGAGGAAGCAAAAGCGATTTTATTAGAAAATGTTCAAAAGGATATACAGCATGAAATGGCTGTGATGATCAAAGAAATGGAAACTAAAGCAAAAGAAGAAGCAGAAATGAAAGCAAGAGAAATAATTAGTAACGCTATTCAGCGATGCGCGGCTGATCACGCTGCAGAGACAACTGTATCTGTAGTAACCCTTCCCAATGATGAAATGAAAGGCCGTATAATCGGGAGGGAAGGTAGAAATATAAGAACAATTGAGACCTTAACAGGAATCGACCTCATAATTGATGATACTCCCGAAGCTGTTGTTATTTCTGGTTTTGATCCCATTAGAAGAGAAGTAGCAAGAATTGCTCTCGAAAAATTAATTGAAGATGGCAGGATACACCCTGCAAGAATAGAAGAAATGGTAGAAAAAGCAAAAAAAGAAGTAGACAATATGATAATCAAAGCAGGAGAAGAGGCAGCATTCGAAGTTGGAGTTCATGGTTTGCATCCCGAACTCATTAAATTATTAGGAAGACTTAAATTTAGAACTAGTTATGGACAGAATGTATTGAAACATTCAATAGAAGTAGCTCATTTAGCAGGCCTCATGGCTTATGAACTAGGGGCAGATGCTTCTATTGCTAAAAGAGCAGGGCTTTTACATGACATGGGTAAAGCAGTAGACCATGAAGTTGAAGGTCCTCATGTAATGATAGGTGCAGAATTAGCAAAAAGATATCATGAGTCTGATGCTGTAATTCACGCCATAATGGCTCACCATAATGACGTGGAACCCCAGACTATTGAAGCGGTATTAGTCCAGGCAGCAGATGCCATCTCTGCTGCAAGACCAGGGGCGAGAAGAGAAGCCTTAGAGACTTATATCAAGCGCTTAGATAAATTAGAACAAATAGCTAATTCTTTTGATGGTGTTGAAAAGGCTTATGCAATACAAGCAGGAAGAGAAATTAGGATAATGGTAAAACCTGAAATAGTCAATGATGACGAGATAGTCCTTTTGGCACGAAATATAAGCAAAAAAATTGAGGAAGAAGTTGAATATCCAGGTCAAATAAAGGTAACTGTTATTAGAGAGACAGTAGCCGTAGATTATGCAAAATAAAAAGGGTTGAAAAAAAAGCGTGCGACAAGCACGCTTTAAAAGTTTTTATCATAATTTTTATTAGTTATTGTTTTAATAGCAAGATTTGTGTAATAATAAGCTTAGAAAAATTATTTTTTGGAGGTTTAGAATGAAGATACTTATAATTGGCGATATTGTCGGAAGGCCAGGAAGGAATATATTGAAAGATCATTTACAAGAATTAATATCCCAATACAATATTGATATAACAATAGCCAATGGAGAAAATGCAGCAGGCGGAAATGGCCTTACTCGCAAAATTGCTGATGAACTTTTTGAAATAGGAATATCAGCTTTGACTATGGGAAATCACGTGTGGGATCAAAAAGAAATATTAAAATTTATTGATGAAGAAATGCGAATTGTAAGACCTGCGAATTATTTAGAAGGAACACCCGGTAGGGGATCTATAGCACTTAATTTTAAAAATACAAAAATTGGAATTATAAATTTACAGGGAATTACTTTTATGCCTTGCAATAGAAATCCCTTTTTTGTAGCCTTAGAGGAAGTAGAAAAGTTAAAAAAAGAGACAAATATAATTTTAGTAGATTTTCACGCAGAAGCTACCTCAGAAAAAATAGCGATGGGGTATTTTTTAGATGGAAAAGTAAGCTGTGTTTTTGGAACTCATACCCATGTCCAGACAGCAGATGAAAAAATTTTGCCTAATGGAACATCATACATAACAGATGTAGGCATGACAGGTCCTACTGATTCTATATTGGGCATAGACAAAGAATTGATAATTAAAAAATTTACTTCTTCTGTACCTGTACGCTTTGAAGTTGCAAAAGGTCTTGCCCAGATAAATGCCATTGTAATTTCTGTAGACGAAATAACAGGAAAGTGCACAAGTATAGAAAGAATTAATAAAATTTATACGTAAAAGAAGGATTTTTTAAAGAGATGTAGAATATTAACATGAGAAAACAATTGGTTTTAAGGGGGAAAAAACAATGGAAGTATTAAAAGTTTCAGCAAAATCTAATCCAAATGCTGTAGCAGGAGCATTGGCAGGGGTGTTAAGGGAGCGTGGAGGTGCAGAAGTACAAGCGATAGGTGCAGGAGCAATAAACCAAGCTGTAAAAGCTGTTGCAATTGCAAGGGGTTTTGTAGCTCCAAGCGGAATTGACTTGATATGCATTCCTGCTTTTACAGACATTGAAATAGACGGTGAAGAGAGGACAGCAATAAAGTTAATTGTAGAGCCAAGATAAAAAATAACCTGCATTTTGCAGGTTATTTTAAATTATAGCTAAAATTTAAATAAAAGAAAGGTTGGTATAAATGTTTGCAGATTTACACATGCACTCAAAAGCTTCAGATGGAACTAATTCACCTTTGGAAGTAGTTAGGCTTGCAAAAGATCATGACCTTAACTGTATAGCCCTTACAGACCATGACACAATTGATGGTCTAGAAGAAGCTATAAAAGCCTCTTATGAGTATAAAATAGAAGTCATCCCTGGAATTGAATTTAATTGCTATTACAAAGACCAAGAAGTCCACATCTTGGGTTATTTTATAAATTATCACGATAAAAAATTCGTTGAAAAATTAGAAGAAATGAAGAGATTGAGAAATAACAGGGCAAGAGCCATATTAAAAAAATTAAATAACCTGGGCTTTGATATCACTATAGAAGATGTATTGGAATTTACAAGTGAAAAATTTATAGGAAGACCTCACATAGCAAGGGCTATGGTGAAGAAAAATTACGTAGAAAGTGTAAAAGAAGCCTTTGAAAAATACATAGGAGTAGGAGCCCCTGCTTATGTAGAAAGATATAGAATCACTCCTTTTGAAGCAATAGAATATATTTTGCAAAATGGGGGTGTATCTGTCTTAGCTCATCCAGGACTGCTTCAAAATGATAGCATTATTGAAGAATTAACCTACAAAGGTTTAGTAGGTATAGAGGTTTACCATTCAAAACATACTTCTGAGGATGTAAAAAAATATCTAGCCGAAGCTAAAAAATACAATTTAATTATAACTGGTGGGTCGGATTTTCATGGAGTAGAAGTAGATGGAAGAGACCTTTTAGGAACAATAAAGTTAGATTATGAATATGTAGAAATATTAAAAAGTAAGGCTAAATCAAATATAGAACTTTAACTAATGTTTTTTAAAAAACTTTTATGTGACTAAACTTAAAATTTTTGTAGAAATCTCAAAATAATTAAGTTAAAATAGTAGTTGTGATATGTATAACAAATGTAGGGAGGTGCAAAAATTGAACTTATCACAAAATGCTTTGCAGATTACCCCTTCTATGACATTAGAGATAACTGCTAAAGCAAAGCAGTTAAAGACACAAGGTGTAGATGTAATAGACTTTGGTGTAGGAGAACCAGACTTTGACACTCCTGATTACATAAAGGAAGCAGCAATTGAAGCTATAAAAAAAGGCTACACAAAATACACACCTTCTTCAGGAATTATTGAACTAAAAAAGGTAGTCTGTGAAAAACTTCTAAGGGACAATGAGCTTAAATACCAACCCGAACAAATTGTCATATCAAATGGTGCTAAACATTCAATATACAATGCCTTATGTGCAATTCTAAATCCTGGAGATGAAGTTATTATATCTGTACCCTATTGGTTAAGCTATCCTGAGATGGTAAGACTAGCTTATGGAAAACCTGTCTTTGTAAAAACTAAACAAGAAAATGACTTTAAAATTACAGCAGAAGAATTAAAAAGCACCATAACTTCAAAAACAAAAGCTTTGATTTTAAACAGTCCAAATAACCCTACAGGCGCAGTGTATACCAAAAAAGAATTAGAAGAACTTGCAAAAGTCATTGAAGAAGCAAATATTTTTGTCATTTCAGATGAAATATATGAGAAATTAATATACGAGGGAGAACACGTAAGTATAGCTTCTTTAGGAGAAAAAATTAAAGACCTTACAATTGTAGTAAACGGTATGTCCAAAGCCTATGCTATGACAGGATGGAGAATAGGTTATACCGCTTCTTCATTAGAACTTGCAAAAGTCATGTCTAACATACAAAGTCACACCACTTCAAATCCTAACTCAATTGCCCAATACGCTAGCGTAGTTGCTTTATCAGGGGATGAAAGTGTCATTAGAAAGATGGCAGAAGAGTTCAATAGAAGAAGAATTTACATGGTGGATAGGATAAACAAGATAAAAGGATTAAAATCAAATAAACCTCAAGGGGCTTTTTATGTGATGGTAAATATAGAGGAATATATAGGTAAAGAGATAAATGGGAGGATTATAAGAGGCTCATTAGACTTTGCAAATGCTTTAATTGAAGGTGCAAATGTAGCTGTGGTCCCCGCTTTACCTTTTGGAATGGACAACTACATTAGAATTTCTTATGCTACTTCCCTTGAGAATATTGAAAAAGGTTTAAATAGAATTGAAGAGTTTTTAAATAAAGCATAACGAGGAGGTAAATATGCGAGATACTTATCAAAGCCCTTTAATTATAAGATATGCCAGTAAAGAAATGGCTCAAATTTTTTCTGACGATGAAAAATTTAAAACTTGGAGAAAGCTATGGGTCGCATTAGCAAAGAGCCAAAAAAAATTAGGGCTTAATATTACAGATGAACAAATAAAAGAAATGGAAGAAAATATAGACAATATAAATTATGAAGATGCAGAAAAATTTGAAAAGGAATTTAGACACGATGTAATGGCTCATATACACGCCTATGGTCTTTTATGCCCAAAGGCAAAACCTATAATTCATTTAGGAGCCACCTCTGCCTTTGTAGATGACAATACAGATATAATACTTATGGACAGAGGTCTTCAACTTATTGAGAAAAAACTTCTCAAGACAATAAAAGTGTTATCTGAATTTGCTTTAAAATATAAAGATGTGCCTACTCTAGGTTATACCCACTTTCAGCCAGCTCAACTCACAACAGTAGGAAAAAGAGCTTGCCTGTGGATACAAGATTTGATTTTAGACTTACAAGAATTAAGATACAGAAGAGAAAACATAATGTTGAGAGGAGTAAAAGGCACTACTGGCACACAGGCAAGCTTTATGGAACTTTTTAATGGAGATGAAGAAAAAGTAAAGGAGTTAGACAGATTAGTTGTAGAAAAAATAGGATACAAAAGGTCCTTTCCGGTAACAGGACAAACTTATACCCGAAAGTATGACTTTATGATTTTATCTGTGTTAAGTGGCATTGCCCAAAGTGCTCACAAATTCAGCAATGACATAAGACTTTTACAGCATTTGAGAGAAATTGAAGAACCTTTTGAAGAAAAACAGATAGGATCTTCAGCCATGGCTTATAAAAGGAATCCTATGAGAAGTGAAAGAATGGCTGCACTAAGTAGATACGTCATTGTCACACTCTTAAATACATCTATTACTTCTTCTAACCAATGGTTTGAAAGAACGTTGGATGATTCAGCTAACAGGAGAATTGTAATACCTGAGATGTTTCTTGCGACAGACGCAATACTAAATCTTTATATAAACATAGCCTCTGGATTAAAGGTAAATAAAAAAGTGATTGGAAAAAATGTAATGAAGGAACTTCCTTTCATGGCTACAGAAAAGATTTTAATGGCAGCAGTAATGAGTGGCGGAGATAGGCAAGAATTGCATGAGGCCATAAGAGTGTATTCTATAAAAGCAGCAGAAGAAGTTAAAAATGGAGAGGAAAATAGATTGCTTCAATATATCCAGCAGGATGAAAGATTCAGACTTCCAGAAGATAAAATTAAAGAGTTAATTGACCCTATAAAATTTACAGGAAGAGCTGTAAGCCAAACGGAGGAATATATTAGAGAAATTGTAAATCCTGTTTTAGCAGATTTTAAAGAAGACATAGAAGTAAATATTCAAGTATAAAATTCATTCACTTTCCACATCCCAATATCATAGAATAACAATAAAAATGGTATTGGGATGTGGTGGTAGATGGGAGTATGGCCAATTTTTTTTAAAGAATATAGGATCGAGAAAATAACAGATGATAAACCAAAAGAAGTAGATCCTCCTATAGATGATAAAAAGTTACAGGAAGAGGCTTTAAAAGAGTTAAATTCTTTGATAGGCCTTAATAAGGTAAAAGAGATTATACACGAAATCTATGCTTTTTCTCAACTTCAAATAAAGAGAAAAAAAGAAGGATTGGCAACTGATCCCATTGTATTACATATGATATTTAAAGGCAATCCCGGTACTGGCAAAACTACTGTAGCACGGATACTAGGTAAACTACTAAAAAGCATAGGGGTATTGGAAAAAGGCCATGTGGTGGAAGTTGAAAGAGCAGATTTGGTAGGAGAATACATAGGGCATACTGCTCACAGAGTCCGTGAAAATGTAAAAAAGGCATTAGACGGGATTTTATTTGTGGATGAAGCTTATTCCTTAGCGCGAGGTGGAGAAAAAGATTTTGGAAAAGAGGCCATCGATACCCTTGTAAAAGAGATGGAAGACAACAGAAATAAATTTATTCTCATATTAGCAGGCTATAAATATGAAATGGAATACTTTTTAAACACAAATCCAGGGCTTCGATCTAGATTTCCAATACAAATAGATTTTCCTGATTACACAATTGATGAGCTTTTACAAATTGCAGAGGTAATGGTAAAAAATAGACAATATAAGCTTACAGAAAGCGCAAAAAGAAAATTGATGAAAATATTGATTAGAGATGATAATTCAAGAGAGATGGGAAATGCTAGACTTGTAAGAAACATCATAGAAAGATCAATTAGAAAGCAGGCTGTAAGGGTTTTAAACAAAGTAAACATTACTAAGGAAGATTTAATCACCATAGACAGCACAGACATCAGAGAGGATTGAGAAAATGAACACAAAAGAGTTTTTACAAAATAATTTTCACATCATAACAGATATAATTGACCTAATAGAAAATGCAGAAATAGATTGTTATCCTATATTTCAAAAAATTGATAAGATTGCGGAATACAATCAGTACAAAGTCCTATATCATTTTCAAAAAAATAAATTGAGTGATATTCACTTTAATGGCACAACAGGCTACGGTTATGGAGACATTGGGCGAGACACAATTGAAAAGATATACGCAGGAATTTTTGGAATCGATGACGCCCTAGTAAGGCCTCAAATCGTTTCTGGAACCCATGCCATAGCAATAACACTATTCGGCAATTTAAAACCAAATGAAGAGCTAATTTCGGCTTGTGGAAGGCCTTATGATACGTTAGAAGAAGTTATAGGAATAAAAGGGGAGGGGAGAGGAAGTCTAAAAGAATATGGGGTCATATACAAAGAAGTTCCCCTCCTAAAGGATGGAGAAATAGACATAGAAAATGTAAAAAGAGCAATAACGCCAAAAACTAAAATGGTGATGATTCAGCGCTCAAAAGGATACGACTACAGAAAATCATTGAAGATAGAGGATATAGAAAGAGCAATTTATGAAATTAAGAGTGTAAAAGAAGATGTAATAGTATTTGTGGATAATTGTTATGGAGAGTTTACTGAAACAAAAGAACCAACAGAAGTAGGAGCTGACATTATGGCAGGGTCTTTAATTAAAAACGCTGGTGGAGGAATTGCGCCAACAGGAGGATATGTAGTAGGAAAAAAAGAATTAGTTGAAAATGCCGCTTATAAGCTATATGCTCCTGGCATTGGAAAAGAAGTAGGACCTTCTTTGGACTTAAACCGGTTGATTTTGCAAGGGTTATTTTTTGCACCTCAAGTGGTAGGACAAGCTTTAAAAGGAGCTGTTCTTTTAGCGAAAATTATGTCAGACTTAGGCTATGAAGTTACTCCAAAATATGACGAAGAAAGAACTGACATAGTTCAAGCTATCAAATTTAAAACTGCTGAAGAGTTGATATCTTTTATCCAGGGAATACAAATGGGGTCACCAGTAGACTCTCATGTAATTCCTGAACCGTGGGACATGCCAGGATATCAGGATAAAGTCATAATGGCAGCAGGAGGATTTATACAAGGATCTTCTATAGAGTTAAGTGCAGATGCACCTATAAGAGAACCTTATATCGCATACGTGCAAGGTGGTCTTACTTATCCTCAAGTAAAATTGGCAATAGCTATTGCTTTAAATAATATTAAGGAAAATAGCTGAAAGGAAAATTTTCTCCTTTCAGCTATTTTTTTAATCCTTTTGTGACAATGGATTTTTATTTACAGCTTCTTTTAATTGCGAATCATCTACATGGGTATAAATTTGCGTCGTAGACACGTTAGAATGCCCTAGGAGCTTTTGTAAAGTCCTTATATCTACATTACCATACCTGTACATCAAAGTGGCGGCCGTATGGCGCAATTTATGGGCAGAGTATTTTTTACCCTCTAGATTGGCATTTTTTAAGTGCTTTTTTACAGTATACTGTACAGTTTTAACACTTATTCTTTTAAGCCTTTTACTCAAAAACAAAGCTTTTTTATCTTTTACTCCTTCTTTAGGTCTTACCTGCAAATACCTATTTATTGCATCAATACAGGCTTCATTTAAGTAAACTGTCCTCTGTTTATTTCCTTTGCCAATGACAGTTAATTTATCGTCTTTAATATCATCTAAATTTATATTCACCAGTTCAGACACCCTAAAGCCGCAGTTTAAAAACAAGGTGATAATAGCATAGTCTCTTTCTTTAAAAGGTCCATCTATGGAGTTTAAAAGTTTTTTACTTTCTTCAAGAGTGAGGTAAATAGGCTGTCTTACAGAAAGTTTTGGTGATTCTAATTCCTGAGTAGGATTTTTATTTATAAGTTTAGCTTTTTTGTAAAGGTAATTATAAAAAGACCTTAAACTAGCCACTTTTCGAGCGCGAGCAGGGGGAGTATTAGATCTTTCATTTGTGACAAAATTGAGAAAAGCATATAGGTCGTTTAAATCAACAGATTCTATTAAATCAATATCAACATCAGAAATGTCTATCTCGTCAAATTCAACATTAGGGTCGACTTTCCCGTGCCTTTGTTTTAAAAAGCGCAGAAATAAAACCAAATCATAAGCATATGCTTTTACCGTATTAGGAGACCTTGCTTTTACAGTAGAGAAGTAGTTTAAAAATTCCTCAAGAAGAGAAGGATATTTCATAGTAGAAGTATTATCATGAGCTTCATAATGAGTATCAGCCATTATAAAAACTCCTTTCCGTAAATCTAATTATACGAAATAGTTATTTCGTATAATTATTTGCATATATCATAACACAGTTTCTAAGCCAAAATCAAGTATTTTACAAAACCCCAAGGCAAATTTATAAAACTCACTCCCTGGGGTTTTGTTTTGTATTTCTTTTTATTTGTTCTGTGGCAAGTTTATCACATAAATTGTTATACTCATTATCGGCATGACCTTTTACTTTAATCCAATTAATCTGATGATCTTTTGAAATCTCTAAAAGCTCTTTCCATAAGTCCTGATTTTCTACTGGTGTTTTATCAGATTTAAGCCAATTGTTTTTTTGCCACTTTTCAATCCATTCCTCTTTAAAAGCGTTTATCAAATAACTGCTATCACTGTATAAATTAACTCTACAAGACCTTTTTAAAGCTTTTAAACCCTCTATAGCAGCTTTTAATTCCATTCTATTGTTTGTAGTATTTTCTTCAAAGCCTGATATTTCTTTTTTTATTCCTTTGTAGATTAAAACTGCTGCCCAGCCGCCAGGACCGGGATTGCCACTGCAAGCCCCGTCTGTGTATATTTCCACTATTTCCTCATTAGAATTGCCCATATCATTTCAGTCCTTTTGTTTTTTGATACGCAGCTGACACTGCTTCAATGACTGTACTTCTCATGGCATTTTTTTCTAAAACTCTTATTCCCTCAATAGTTGTTCCGCCTGGAGATGTTACCATATCTTTTAATTGTCCTGGATGAAATCCTGTCTTTAATACCATGTTTCCTGCACCAGATACAGCCTTTGAGGCTAACTTATAGGCGACATCTCTCGGCAAACCTAAAAGCACTCCGCCATCTGCCAAAGCTTCAATAAACATATAAACAAAGGCTGGACTGCAGCTTGAAACAGCCATCGCAGCATCAATCAACCTTTCTTCTACTTCTACAATTTCCCCACAGGTTTTGAAAATGTTCTCAACAATTTCTTTATCCTCTGGTTGGATTTCTTTCGAATAGCTTATAGCACTGATACCTTCTCCTATTAAAGCAGGAGTATTAGGTATTGTCCTCACTATTTTCCCTGTTTTTAAAATATCCTTGACGTGGCTTATGGTTATGCCCGGTGCTATAGTAATTATTATTTTTTCTTCAGTTACTTTTCCTTTTATTTCTTCCAATACTGCATTGTAAATATTAGGTTTTACCGCTAAGATAATAACATCCGATTTTTCAGTTAAGTCAATGTTATCTTTTGCAACTAAAACTCCAAACTCTTTCTCTAATCCTTCGGTTTTTTCTTTCACTGGGTCATAGAGAATCAAATCCTCTGCCTCTACCAAGTCCGACCTTAATATCCCCTTTATGAGTGCAAGCCCCATATTTCCAACACCTATAAAACCAATCTTCATCTTCAAAACTCCCCTATTTTCTTTATTGCTTCAAAAAAACAGTATTAGGGTAACTAATACTGTTTTTTTGTTTTTTCACTCTTCTCTCTTCTCATCTTTATCAGAAGCAGAGAAGATCACAGGCTTTTGGGGTGTAATTGTCGAAATAGCATGTTTGTAGATAAGAAGTTGCTGTTTGTTTTCTGACTCCAACACCACTGTAAAATTGTCAAATCCTTTTACTAAACCCTTTAATTGGAATCCGTTGATTAAGTACACAGTTACTGCTACATGCTCTTTCCTCACTTGATTTAAAAAGATATCCTGTAAATTAATAGCTGCTTTTGAACTTGCCATCTTTATCCCCCTTCTTTAATATGTATCATTAGTTATATTCTATCAAAAATTTAATTTTCCTGCTAAATATTCAATAATATTTTTTTTGAGAGCCTCATAATCTTTATAGTCATCTACAAAAAACCATTTTATAAAGTCATAACCTTTAAACCAAGTAATTTGCCTTTTTGCATACCTCCTTGTGCCTTTTTTAATCTTTTCAACTGCTTCTTCTAAAGAAATCTCCCCTTTTAAATATTCGACAATTTCTTTATATCCTAAAGCCTGCATAGCAGTACTGTCTTTATTATACCCGATTTTTAGCAAGTTTACCACTTCTTCAACTAAATTATTTTTTATCATTTCCTCCACTCTTTGATTAATCCTGTCATATAAAATTTGCCTATCTCTAAAATTGAGGCCTATCATTATAGGATCATACTCTGGATTTAAGCGCATACCGCTCATTTTTTGATAGTAAGAAATAGGTTTGCCTGTAAATTCATAGACTTCTAGGGCTCTTATGATTCTTCTAATATCATTTGGATGTATTTTTTTTACTGCCTCTGGATCTATACTTTTTAATTTTTCATAAAGATATTGACTACCATAAGTATCTGCTAATTCTTTCATTCTCTCTCTAAATTCTTTGCTTCCTTCAAAATCAGAAAAGTGCATGATGTAAATTATTGAATTGATATATAAACCAGTTCCCCCTACAATTATAGGAAGTTTCCCTCTTTTGTAAATATCCTTTATAATCTCTTTCGCTCTTTTTTCATACTCTGCTACGCTAAACTCCTCATTTGGTTCTACAATATCTATCAAATAATGAGGAACATCTTGCATCTCTTCTTTTGTAATTTTTGCTGTACCAACATCCATATACTGATAAATTTGCATAGAATCAGCAGAAATAATTTCCCCATCAAATTCCTTAGCTATATCTACTGCTATTTTAGATTTACCAGAAGCTGTAGGGCCAACAATAAGCACAATTTGTATAGCCATCCCATCACCCTTATATTACATAATTCTTTTAAATATCTTCTCTAACTGAGTCTTTGTTATAGCAATTATAACAGGTCTTCCATGAGGACAAGTATAAGGATTTTCTGTAATCTTTAAATCTTCAAAAAGCTTGTAAATTTCTGTTTCAGATAAATTATCCATAGCTTTTACTGCAGCTTTGCAAGCCATCATTGCGATGTTTTCTTCTTTTAAAGAAATTTTATTTACAAGTTCTTTATCTTTGAGCTTCTCTACAATATCTATAAATAGTTGCCTTGCTTCCGGCTGCCCTAAAATCATAGGTACTTCTCTTAATATAATAGAATTGTTTCCAAATTCCTCAAATGCATACCCAAATCTATTTAAAAGTTCCCTTTCCTGTTGGACTAATTCTAAATCACTTGGTCCTAGCTCTATCACAATAGGAAATGTCACTTGCCTTGTCTGAACTTTTTCATACTTGGAAGTAAATTTTTCATATAAAATTCTTTCATGAGCAGCATGCTGGTCAATAATATAAAACACATCTTCTTTTTCTACAATTATATAAGTTGAAAACAATGTACCTACTATCCTTATATCACTTATTTTTTTTGCAAGGTCACTTTTACTTACTTTTTCTTCTTCCTTATAACTAACAGAATTATCTATATTACTACTTTTTTCTTTCTCTAACTCTCCCTCTTTTATGAAGCTTTCTTCCTTAAATTTAGTATCAGATTTATATCTTTTTTCTGGTGTTTTATCAAAAGAAGTCAAATATAATTTCATTTGTTCAGCTGAAATGTTTGGAGTTTCACTTTTAAAAATACTTTTCTTTTCTTCAATTTTTACCTCTGGTATTAAGTCGTGCCTTTGAAAACTAGACTTTATAGTTTTATAAACTGCTTCAAAAATTCTTCTCTCATCTGAAAATTTTATTTCCAATTTAGAAGGATGGATATTCACGTCAATCTGCCTAGGATCTATCTCCATATACAAAAAAACAGCAGGATATCGATTTACAGGCATATAGGTTTTAAAAGCTTCGTCTATAGCAGCAGATAAAGTTTTATTTTTCACATATCTTCCATTCACATAGAAAAACTGCATATTCCTATTTGAATAATTTAAAGAATTTTTACCTGCTAAAATCTTTAATTTCAAATCTTCACTTTCAAAAGAAGCTGACATAAGAGAAGAGTAGACTTCATTTCCAAAAAGCCTCAAAATTACATCTTCTATATTTCCATTGCCTGATGTTATAAACTGTAGTTTCCTGTCTTTTACATATTTAAAAGAAATACCTGGATGAGAAAGGCAAAGTTTAGTCACAACATCAGTTATATACATAGCTTCTGTTGAAGGCTTTTTTAAAAACTTTCTCCGCGCTGGTGTATTAAAAAATACATCTCTTACTTCAATACTAGTTCCCTTGGAACAGCCACAAGTAGTTTTTTCTACTACTTTTCCTCCTTCTACGACAACTCTAGTGCCAAAGTTCTTTCCTTCTTCTTTAGTCTGTAGAATTACACGAGAAATTGCTGCAATACTAGCCAAAGCTTCTCCCCTAAAGCCAAGCGTTCCTATGTTATATAAATCGTTATCCGATTTTATCTTGCTGGTAGCATGCCTTTCAAAGGCTAAAATAGCATCTATTTCATTCATTCCACAGCCATCGTCAGATACCTTTATAAAAGGTATCCCCCCTTCTAAAATTTCTACTGTAATATTTTTACTCCCAGCATCAATAGAATTTTCAATTAATTCTTTCACTATAGAAGCTGGTCTTTCTACAACTTCTCCTGCAGAAATTTTATTGATTAGCTTTTCGTCCAAAAGGTGAATTTTATTCATAATACTCCGCTCCTCAAGGAGATTGCTTTCTCTTTTAATTCATATAAATAATTTAGAGCCTGAATAGGAGTCATGTTGTCTAAATCGCAATTGGCTATGTCCTCAATTAGCGAATCCTTTGCAGTGGAGAAAATATCTATTTGAGTAAAAGCAATTTGTTCTTTTACACTTTGGAATTCAGATTTTATTACTTTGTCATTTTCTAAACTATTCAATATCTCTTTCGCTCTTTCGACGATGCTATGGGGCAATCCTGCCAGTTTTGAAACCTGTATACCATAACTTTTATCAGCGCCACCAGGTACTATTTTCCGTAAAAATATTATATCATCTTCTCTTTCCTCTACAGAAACGTTGTAATTTTTTACTCCTTTTAGCTTCCCTTCAAGGTTGGTCAATTCGTGATAATGAGTAGCAAATAAAGTCTTGGCTTTTATCTTTTCATGTATATATTCAATAACCGCATGAGCAATACTCATCCCATCATAAGTACTTGTACCCCTACCTATCTCATCCAATATTATCAAGCTCTTACTAGTAGCAGATTTTAATATATTAGCAACCTCAGACATTTCCACCATAAAGGTACTCTGTCCTGCAAAAATATCATCAGAGGCTCCAACTCTGGTAAAAATTTTATCTACAATTCCTATTTTCGCATAAGAAGCAGGGACAAAAGAACCCACCTGTGCCATCAGCACAATTAAAGCGACCTGTCTCATATAGGTAGACTTGCCTGCCATATTAGGACCAGTTATTATCATAATTGGATTTTCAGGCCCAACATCTATGTCATTTGCCACAAAAGTCTCCTCAGAAATTGTCTCTATTACTGGATGTCTACCTTCATTTATGATAATCCTATCGCTGTAGTCAACAATAGGTTTTATATACCTATTAGTTTCTGCAACTTCTGCAAAAGAAATGAGAACATCTATTGTGGCTATATACTTTGCTGTGTTTTGTATCCTTACAATTTGTAGTTCAACTTTCTCTCTTATTTCATTAAAAAGGTCATATTCCAGTTCAATTAATTTTTCTTCTGCTCCTAAAATTGTTTCTTCTATTTCTTTAAGCTCAGGCGTCGCATATCTTTCTGCATTCGCTAAAGTCTGTTTTCTCATATATCTATCAGGTACTTGAGGTATATTGGACTTAGTAACCTCAATATAGTATCCAAAAACTTTATTATAGCCTATCCTTAAATTTTTAATCCCTGTCTTTTCTCTTTCTTCAGCCTCTAAGCTTGCAATCCAATTTTTCCCTTCAATAGAGGCCCTTCTTAATTTATCAACTGTTTCATTATATCCATCTTTTATGATATTTCCTTCTTTTAATTGATTTGAAGGGTCATCCTTAATTGACTTATCTATTAATTCATATATATCTTGTAAAGTATCAAATTTCTCAGCTATTTCTTTCAAAAGCCTTGAATTGAACTTTTCTAATATTTCTTTGATGTAAGGCAAATTTTGCAGAGATAGCTTTATAGAAATAAAATCTTTTGGATTAATACTCTGGTAGACAATTTTGCTAGCCAATCTTTCTAAATCGTATATTTTGTTTAAAAATTGTTTTAAATCTTGGCGATTTTTATAGTCATTAAAAAGTTCTTCAACTGCTTGCAACCGAGCATCAATGTGCTCTTTGCTAAGCAAAGGCTCTTCCAGCCATTTTTTTAAAAGCCTTCCTCCCATAGGAGTTACAGTTTTATCTAAAACTCCTAATAAAGAGCCTTTTTTTGACTTGTTTCTATTAGACTCTAAAATTTCTAAATTTCTTATCGCATTGCTGTCTAATCCCATGTAGGAGTTATCTTCATATATAAGCAATTTGTTTATATGCTTTAAAGCAGTTTTTTGTAATTCTTGTAAATAGCTAAAAAGAGCCGCTAACGAATTAGCCATATAAGGCTTATCTTTTATACCTAATTCTTCGGATTTTTTATTAAATTGAGTTTCTATAAATTTAATTTTTTCTTCATAATCAAGCTGCTTTTCATAGATATTTACAGCACAGCTATTATTCTTGAAAATTTTTATGTATTTGTTATTTTTAAAAAAAACTTCATTAGCAATTATTTCCGAAGGAGCATACTTTGTTACTTCATCATAAACTCTTTTAGTGTCTTTACAATTTTTAAGTTCTGTAGCGTATAAATCTCCCGTTGTTACATCAACAGCACAAATTCCATAATTGTCCCTTTCTTTAAAAACAGACACAAGGTAGTTATTTGTTTTTTCATCCATTGATTCAGGATTTATTATTGTCCCCGGAGTATATATTCTTACTACATCTCTTTTTACCAATCCTTTTGCTTTTGCAGGGTCTTCTAATTGCTCACAAATAGCAACTTTATATCCTTTCTTTATCAACTTGTCTATATAAAAGTCTGCTGCATGGTAAGGAACACCAGCCATTGGGGCTCTTTCTTCCGTTCCTGCGTCTCTCCCTGTCAAAGCTATTTCAAGCTCTTTAGCAGCAATTTCCGCATCTTCGTAAAACATCTCATAAAAATCTCCTAGGCGGAAAAAGAGTATTGCATCTTTATATTTTTCTTTTATTTTAAGATATTGTTCCATCATTGGAGTGACGGCCATTTTTTTGCACCTCCGACTCCTCTTTATTATATCATAAAAATTAGCGCCCATATAGGCGCAGTTTTATCTTATAACTTCTACTAATTCTCCCTGCATTGTCCAAGCCTTTGTTTCAGTTATTTTAACATTAGCAAGTTTGCCGATAAGGCTTTCATCTCCCACAAAGTGGACTACTTTATTGGTTCGAGTTCGAGAGGTCAATTTATTACTGTCTCTTTTACTAATTCCTTCTATCAATACTTCCACGATTTTTCCTCTCAATTCAGCACTTTTTTCTAAGCTGATTTTGTTTTGCAACTCTATAAGTCTTTCTAAACGCTCATGTTTTACAGCATCATCTACTTGGTCTGGCATATTTGCCGCAACAGTGCCCGCTCTTTTAGAGTAAATAAAAGTATAAGCGGCATCAAATCGCACTCTTTCTACTAAATCCAACGTCTCTAAAAAATCCTCTTCTGTTTCACCTGGAAAACCTACGATTATATCTGTTGTTATCGCAATATCTGGAATGTTACTTCTTACTTTGTCAATAATTTCTAAATAGTGCTCTTTAGTGTATTTTCTATTCATCTTTTTTAAAATCTTGTTACTACCAGCTTGTACAGGTAAATGCAAATGTTCACAAACTTTATCCAGATCCCTCATGGCATATATTAATTCATCGGAAATATCTTTAGGATGAGAAGTCATAAACCTTATTCTCTCAATTCCTTCAATATCATTTAGCCTATAAAGTAGTTTTGCAAATGTTATATCTTCATCAAGGTCTTTTCCGTAAGAATTTACATTTTGTCCCAATAAAGTGATTTCCTTATACCCTTTTTGGGCTAATTCTTTTACTTCTGCTATTATATCTTCTGGCTTTCTGCTCTTTTCTCTGCCTCTTGTATATGGCACTATGCAATAGGTGCAAAAATTATTGCAACCATAAATAATATTAACCCATGCCTTTAAATTGCTGTCTCTTTTGACAGGTAACTCTTCAATTACATTTTTTGTATCTTCTATAATATCTATAACTATATCTTGAGAGTTCAAAGCCTCCCATAAAAGCTGTGGAAATTTATATATATTATGAGTGCCAAAAACAATGTCTATATAGGAATATTTTTCTTTAATAGCTTCTACTACATTTTTTTCTTGCATCATACAACCAGATATACCAATAATTAAATTAGGATTTCTAGCCTTCAATTCTTTCATTTGTGATACTCTTCCCAATACTCTTATTTCAGCATGTTCTCTTACAGCACAAGTGTTAAAAAGTAAAACATCAGCTTGTTCCAGATTTTCAGTATATTTATATCCCATCTCTTCTAACATACCTGCCAGTTTTTCTGAATCATGGACATTCATTTGGCAACCGTAAGTTTCAATGTGATAATAAAGGTTTTTACCCTTATTTTCTTCTGCAATTTCTTTCATTATTTTTTCTTGTTTTTTTAATTCTTCTTCAGTCACATAAATATTGGTAGGCATTATTATTAACACCTCTTTTATCCCTGTGGAATGATTTTTTTATAGAAAAAAGTTTTAATTGGTTCAAAATTGTACCTATATGGCAATATTATTTGCTCTGTGCTACCTACAAAAAATATACCGCTATCATTTAAAGACTCATAAAATTTTTTATATATTTTATCTTTAGCTGTATCATTAAAATATATTAACACATTTCTACAAATTAATAAATCTATATTTTTAGGATATTCATCTTTTAGCAAGTCATGCTTTTCAAATAGTACACTTTTTCTAATATCTTCACTTATTTGATAACTTTTGTCATCAATTTTTCTAAAGAATTTTTTTAAATATTCTTGAGGTACTTTTTTAACAGTCTCAGCCGAATATATACCTTTTTTGGCTTTTTCTAATACTCTTCCATCTATGTCTGTAGCAATAATTGTCACATCTTTTAAATCTATAAACTTTGTTAAAAGCATGGCTACAGAATAAGGTTCTTCCCCAGTAGAACAAGCTGCACTCCACACTCTAAAACCTTTTTTTATAATGTTAGGTAAAATGTCTTTCTCTAAGATTTCCCACTGTAAAGGATTCCTAAAAAATTCTGTTACATTAATAGTAATATAATTTAGAAACTCCTCATATAATGTCTTATTGACAGTAAGTTCATTAAAATACTCCTCATAAGAGTTAAATTTGTGACTAGTGATTAAAGATTCTAATCTTCTTTTCATCTGCTTGTCTTTGTATGAAGACAAATCTATTCCAGTTAATTTATGTATTTTTTTAACAAAGTCCTCATAACCTACCATAAATATGTTCACCCCTAATTATAGAAAAAAGTGGCTTTAAAAGCCACAAAGGAATCAAAACCTTCATACTATGAAATTTAATCAGTAGTTAACCACCTTCACTGGTTTTTCAAATACTCCACGTTTCACCTCTGTTGCAGTCATGTTTTGTGCTCTTAACATTTTCGCTATATAGTTACAGGCATCCCACGGATTGACATCATCACCACAAGTAAATACGTCAACCGCGGCATAACCCAGTTCTGGCCAAGTATGGATAGTTATATGAGATTCTGATATGACCACTACTCCGCTTACGCCCTGGGGATTAAATTTATGGAAAGCAACTTCCCGTATCTCTGCGCCTGTCACTATTGCAGACTGAACCATTATGTCTTCGATTAATTCCAAGTTGTCTAAAATATTGCTATCGCACCCATAAATTTCTGCCAAAATGTGGCGACCCAAAGCATTCATTTTGTATCGTGCCTCCTTTACTAAAATATTTGTACGCATTCAATGACTTTAATTTTATCAAATTTTTTTCTTTTGTCAAGGCTTTTTACATGACAGTTTAATTTTATCAAATTTTTTTCTTTTGTCAAGGCTTTTTACATGACAGTTTAAAAATTTTTCTTAAATATTTCTCCTATAGTTATTTTTAGCTCTTTAGGCTCAATTTTAGGCACATTTTCTTCGTCTATCTCTTCAAGAGGCACTTCTTTAAGATTTATCTTCTTATTTTGTGGGTCCACAGTTAATACTTCTACTTTCATAATATCATCAACTTTATAAAATTTGATACTGTTTTCTAAATTATTTTTGTGAACTAAACCTTCAATTCCCGGTTCAAGTTCCACAAAAGCCCCAAAAGGCGTAATGTTAGTAATAGTGCCTTTTACAACATCCCCCTCATGATACCTATTTTCTATATCCTCCCATGGGTCTGGCAATACCTTTCTTAAACTCAATGTAACTTTTTCATTTTCTTGATCCACTTTTAAGACATAAACTGATACTTTATCCCCTATTTTTAGAACTTCACTGGGACTTTTAATTCTTCTAAAACTAATTTCACCAAGAGGAATAAAGCCATCCACTCCACCTATATCAATAAAAGCCCCTTTATCTATTAAGTTTTTTTCTTTTCCTACTATTACTTCTCCTTCTCTTAGCTTAGATAAAACCTCTTTTTTCTCTTTTTCCTTTTCTAATTTAAGCACTTCTTTTTGAGAAGCAACAATCTTTTTATCAGAAATGTATTCGATTATTTGCATCCGCAAAGTTTTACCTAAATATTCATTTAATTTATCGACATAATGTAATTCCAGTTGAGAAGCAGGAATAAAAACCTTAGCTCCTAATGAGTAGGCAATCACTCCGCCTTTTACAACCTCAATAATTTCTCCTTCAATTATCTCTTTATTTTTATAGGCTTTTTCAATTTTTTCTCTGCTCAGCTTATCATCAGCCATAACTTTAGAGGCTAATACATTTCCTTCATCATTTTCTACACTTATTATATATAAATCTAACTCATCCTCAACATTGAAGGTCTTTTTTACATCAAAATTAGGATTTAAAGAAAGTTCATTTTTAGGCACAAAAGCATCTGATTTATAGCCAATATTTGCAATAATCCCCTCATCAGAAACTTTTATCACTTTTCCCCTGACAATGTCTCCAGGTCGCAACGTCTTAAAAGTATAACCTTCTAAAAAATCACTCATCCCCATCTTCCCCTTTTAAAAATCTAATTTTCTCTATCACGTCTTCTATCACATAATCGGGGGTTGAAGCTCCTGCTGTTACTCCTATAATCTCATGGTCTTTTACCATCTCAAGAGTCAATTCCTCTGCATCTTCTATATGAAAAGTGTTTTTACAATTTTTTTCACATATCTTTTTTAGTTTTTGAGTATTAGAACTATGTTTCCCCCCAATTACAAACATTACATCTACCTTTTTTGAAAGCTCATCAGCAGCATCTTGTCTTTTTTGTGTAGCATCGCATATAGTATTAAAAAAAATAAGGTCTTTAACTTTTAGCTTTATTACTTCTAAAATATCTTTCCAATGCTTTTCAATGAGAGTAGTTTGAGCAACTGCACATGCCTTTTCTAATTGAGGTAATTCATAAGCTTCTTCAATTGAATTTACCACATAAGCGGTGTCATCACACCATCCGTTTACTCCTATTACTTCTGGATGATTTCTATCTCCTACAATGATAATAGAGTAGCCCTTGTGGTAGTACTCATAAACTATATTTTGGACCTTTTTTACAAATGGGCAGGTAACATCTATGACTTCAACTCCTTTTTTAGCGAGAAAGTCGTATAATTTTTTAGACACCCCATGACTTCGGATAATTAATTTATCGCCCTCAGTCAATTTATCCAGCTCTTCTTCTTCAATAACATTAACCCTTTTTTTCGATAAGTCCGATATAACTTGTGGATTATGAATAATTTCACCTAAAGTATATATTTTCTTTCCATCACCTTTTTCAATTTCCTGATATGCAGTTTCAATAGCTCTTTTTACTCCAAAGCAAAAACCTGCATACTCAGCAATCAATATTTTCATTCTTTACCTCCTACAGCAATTTTGCAATTTCTTGCATTATTTCCTCTCCAATAGCAGAAAGTCTCTCAGAGGAAAGTTTAGAATTAGCATATTTTTCAAAAGTTATTGGTTTACCGATATTTATAATAATCTTAGAAAAAAGGCGATATTTCCCTTTAATTCCTATAGGTACTACAGGAGCATTCCCTTTAATTGCTAATAAGGCAACCCCTGGTTCAGCCTTTTGAAGTTTTCCGGTTTTACTTCTTGTGCCTTCAGGGAAAATTCCAATTGCTCTTCCTTTTTTTAAGTAAGATAAAGCAGTCTTGATAGCTGATAAATCAGCTGTACCTCTTTTGACAGGAAAAGCTCCTAAGCCTGTCCCTAAGAGAAGCTTTAAAAAAGGATTTTTAAAAAGTTCCTCTTTTGCCATAAAATATATTCGCCTATTTAAAAGTGCTCCTATGACAGGAGGATCTAAAAGACTTATATGGTTAGGGCATATGATTACTGGGCCTTTTTTAGGGATATTTTTAAGTCCTCTTACTTCTACTCTAAATATCATTTTTATAATTACTAATACTATAATTTTAGCAATATAATAAAACATACTTAAATTTCCCCTTTTAATCCTTCCTTTATAATATTATACAGTTTTTCTAAAACTTCCTCTTCTGAAAGATATGTAGTATCAATGACGATAGAATCTTCAGCAATTTTTAGAGGAGATGTATCTCTCTGTGAATCTATAGTGTCACGATTTTCTATTTCTTTTAACACCTCATAATAACTCACATTTACATTTTTAGTCTTAAACTCTCTATATCGCCGTTTTGCCCTTTCTTCTAAAGAAGCGGTCAAAAAAAATTTAAACTGTGCATCAGGAAGCACAACTGTTCCTATGTCTCTTCCATCCATTACTACATTTTTGCCTTCAGCAATTTTCCTTTGTTTTTGCACTAAAATTTCTCTCACTTTAGGTATTTTAGATACCAAAGATACTTTTTCAGAAACCTCCGGTTTTCTTATTTCTTCAGAAATATCTTTTCCATCTAAAAAAATTTTTTCTCCTTCTAAGATGATGTCAGCACTTTGCACAATATCAGCTATTTTGTTTTCTTCAATAAGATTTACTCCATGTTGTATGGCCTTATATGTAATGGCTCTATACATAGCACCTGTATCAATATAGGTATAATTTAAAAGCTTAGCTAATTTTTTTGCAACAGTGCTTTTGCCAGCCCCCGCCGGCCCATCTATTGCTATTTTTACAGTCAATACTATCACCTCAAACTAAGTCTGGACGCAGTTTTTTTGCTTCTTTCAAATAAACATGTTTAACCTCTTTATCTTCACTTAAATTTGTAAAAACCGCAACTCTTATGCAATGGCTGAGACTGCCTTTTACCTCCATTTCTTGTAGGCACATCATAGGTATTGAGGTCATACCCATATTCCTAACTGCTTCGGCAGGGTAAACCGCATCTAAATCACAAGTTGCACTAAAAAAAATAGAAATTATGTTTTCCTCTTCTAATTCATTTGCTTTAATAATTTCTTCAATGAGAATAGTAGTATCCTTTAAAATATCTTCTTTTGTATTTTTGGAAGTTATAGCACCTCTTATGACTTTTATAGGGCATTCTCCTCTCCTATCATCTTTTGTCTTTTTTATATTATAGCATAATTGACCTTCTCGAATAAATCACTTTAATCTAACTATGCATATTTTTTGTATATTCTTATCTACTTTCACCACTGCTGTATTTTGGGGCTCAATTACGTTTTCACTAATCGATGTAACCTTAAAATAAAGAGGCTCATTTTCTCTTGTTCCATCTATCTCTAAAATTTGATTAGGTCTTACTGTAATAGTGACTGCCTTCTTATAAAAATTTGTGACAGATTCACCATTTAAAAGAACAAAAGAGTTGAGGGCTTTGTCCTTTTCTACTACCTCAATTGTCACTTTGCCTTCTTGTGAAAGATTAGAATTTAAATTAATGCCCTCTAATCTTTGTGTAGAACTTAAAAAAACTCTTATGTCGTCATTTGTCATCAAAAGTTGAGTTATAGCTATACTTAAAAGCCCTAACATTATCAATACTACAAGAATACTTTCACTGTCAATATATCTGTATTTTTTCCTTTTGACTCTTTTTCCCATATTTACCCTCCTTTTCTTTATTATATCTTATGCATATAAAATAAAAAAATGCGGAAAACCGCATTTTAGTCATACATTAACTCCTGCTACATAGCCAGTAGAGAAGGCAATTTGCAAATTAAATCCTCCTGTAAATCCATCTACATCTATAATTTCACCTGCAAAAAATAGACCTTTTATTATTTTGGATTCCATGGTAGAGGGATTAATCTCTTTAACACTTACACCTCCACCTGTTACAATTGCTTCTTTTATAGGTCTTAGGCCTTTTACCTTAAAAGTAAGATTTTTTAAGCTATTGACCAATTTTTTTCTTTCATTTTTGGTTATTTCCCTAACTTTTTTATCAGGGTCTATATTCGCCCTTTTTATAACATATAGGATTAATGAATGAGGCAATAAATCTTCCAAGGCATTTTTCAGATTTTTATTTTGGTACTTATTAAAATCTCTTAATACTCTTTCCTCCAGCTTTTCAACATTAAGTCCCGGCTTTAAGTCAATTTTTATTACCACTTCTCCCTTACCTAAGTAGTCATGTAAAAACCTGCTTAAGGTGAGTATTGCAGGGCCTGACAACCCAAAATGGGTAAAAAGCATTTCTCCAAACTCTTCTCTTATTAATTTCTCTCCAAAAAAAGCAGAAACTTTGACATTTTTAAGAGTGAGTCCCATCAATTCTCTTACATTTTCATATGTAACAATCGGCACTAATGAAGGAAATGGCTCTATAATTGTGTGCCCCAATTTCTTAGCAATTTCATACCCATCACCAGTAGAGCCAGTCGTAGGATATGACATTCCTCCTGTTGCTAATATTACACTATCGCAGTTTAAAACACTATCATCAACACTTATGCCCTTTACGTGTTTATTTTCCACTATCACATCACTTACTCTGCAGTTATAATTTATCTTTACTCCATATTTTTTAAGCATCTTCACAAAAAAATCTCTCACTTCTATTGATTTATCTGAAACCGGAAAAACCCTTAAACCTCTTTCTATTTTAGTTTTAAGCCCATTTTTATTTAAAAACTCTATTAAATCCTTATTAGAAAACTTGCCAAAAGCGCTATATAAAAATTTACTATTTCCTGGAATATTCTCGAAAAATTCTTCTTTGTCAGCAAAATTAGTAATATTACACCTTCCATTGCCTGTAACTAATAATTTTTTACCTAAAATGTTATTTCTCTCAAATATACTTACTTCTTTTCCCATCATAGCTGCTGATAAAGCTGCCATCATTCCTGCTGGGCCGCCGCCTACTACAAATACTTTTTTCATATTATTTTTTCATCTCTCCTTAAATGACAAGTATCGTTAAATAGCACCAGAATAGTTTTACCATCTTCCTTAACATCTACTATATTAAGAGAAGTATTATCAAGTCTAAATCTAGGATAAAAACTTAAGTCAATTCCTAAAAGCCCCAAAATCAGTGCTTTTATAGAAGTCCCATGAGAAACAATCAATACACTTTTGCCATCATTCTCTTTAACTATCTCCAATGTCTTTTTTAGCATTCTCTTTTGAACTTCTTCTAAAGTTTCTCCTTTTTCTATATTAGCTTTAACAGGATTTATTTTCCATAATGTATATATTTCTTTATACAATTCATTGATTTCTTCCGCTGTAAGTCCTTCCCATATACCAAAGGACATTTCTCTAAACTCAGGAATTTTTTGAACTTCTAATCCAAATTCTTTTGCAATTATTTGTGCAGTTATATACGCTCTTTTTAAATCACTTGAATATATACAATCTATTTTCTCATTTTTTAATCGACTTGCCAGTAGTTCAGCCTGTTTTAAACCTGTAGGTGTCAAATCAATATCCTGCACACCTTGCATTTTATTGTGTAAATTCCACTCTGATTGCCCGTGACGTGCTATATATAGTCGTGTAGTCATACAATTCCTCCTTAAATTTTATGCGAAATTAAGGTAAAAGATTTGATCTGCGTAAGAAAGCTTTGACACCTCCCACTTTCTCTCTCTTATTGCAATTTTCTTAAAAGGCAAGCCTAACTCATTTATAAATTTTTCAAATCTTTCATCCAGCCAAGGAGGTGTCCAAGTACCCGACCTACAAATGTGTATAACCCCTATTAAATTCTCTTTTGGTAATTCTTCTACAGATTTATAATACTGTATATTGTAAAGATTGTTAAAGTATTCAAAATCTGAAGGCTTTTCAAAGGTGTAAGGGCTATATACAATTTTGGCTCTTTTTACTATATTTTCTTTTAAAAGCTTACCTAGCCAATTAGCGCAATTTAATTCAAAATCCAGTGAAGGTAGTCCTCCATATACTAAATCAGAATGGGCATCAAAAGAAACCACTTCAGAACATCCAAAATTTTTTGCTAAATAATAGGCAACTTTGTGGGATTCGGAAACAAAAACTTTAATGTTTTTATCAAACTCCAACTGTACCTTTATTTTATCCCAGAAGCCTTTTATGACTTTACCTACTTTTATAGTCTTTTCCAAATCTTCTCCCTCTAATTTCCCTTTTATATATCTCTTATACCACAGTTGAGTCAAATTTTTATCATTTTCTATATAAGAGAAAAACCACTCTTTTTTAGAAGGTATAAAATAATCCCAATCTACAGTTAGAAGACTCCTTACCATAAAGAAGCCTCCTCTGATAAGCTTTTTATAATATTTTACCATATAAAAAAAAGACCTTCAATTGAAGGCCTTTAAAACCAACCTCTAATTTTCATAGCTTCATAGACTCGTTTAATCGATATCATGTAAGCAGCTGTCCTCATATCAACTTTGTACTGCTGTGCTAATTCATATATAGCGTTAAAAGCATTTACCATCATAATTTCCTGTCTTTCTTCTACTTCTTTTTCTGTCCAATAATAATTCATGAGATTTTGTACCCATTCAAAATATGAGACTATTACTCCTCCTGAATTAGCTAAAATATCTGGAACTACAAACACGCCTTTTTCTGCTAAAATTTTATCTGCTTCAGGGGTGGTAGGACCATTTGCTCCCTCGCAAATTATTTTCGCCTTTACATCTGGCGCATTTGCAGAAGTTATCTGGTTTTCTAAAGCTGCTAAAGCTAAAATATCTACATCCATTGTTAAAAGCTCTTCATTTGTTATACTGGTTGTTCCCTCAAAATTGCAAACTGTTCCTGTCTTATTTACGTGATCTACTAATTTTTCGACATCAATTCCATCTTTATTGTATATACCTCCATACACATCGCTTACTGCTACAATTTTAGCTCCCAATCTGTGAAGATTTAAAGCAGTATGGCTTCCAACATTCCCAAAACCTTGTATAGCTACTGTACAATTTTTTAAATCCATTTGCAAACGTTTTACAGCTTCGCGAGCCATTAACGCAACGCCATAGCCTGTAGCAGCAGTTCTCCCTTTAGAACCTCCATATATCAAAGGTTTCCCGGTTATGACTCCTGGACTATTGTAGCCTACAATTTTGTTATACTCGTCTACCATCCAAGCCATAATTTGACTATTTGTGTTTACATCAGGTGCAGGTATATCTTTATTAGGTCCAATTATGCTGACTATTGCTCTTATATAACCTCTGCTTAACTTTTGCAATTCTTCTGTAGACAATTCTTTAGGATTTACAACTATTCCTCCTTTGCCACCACCATAAGGCAATCCAACTACCCCACACTTAAATGTCATCCACATGGATAAGGCTTTTACTTCATCTAATGTAACATCAGGATGAAATCTTATTCCACCTTTTGTGGGCCCTAGTGCGTCATTGTGTTGGGACCTATAGCCTTTAAAAACTTTTACTGTTCCATCATCCATTTGTACAGGAATAGAAACCTCCAAAACTCTCATAGGCTCCTTTAAAATTTCATATACAGATTGTTCCAACCCCAGCAAATCACAAGCATTTTTAATCTGTTTTTGGGCAATAAGTAATGGATTTAAAGATTCTTTTGACATATTTTTATCCTCCTATTTTAAAATTTTCAATTATATAATTCTACAAAAATTTTAATAATCCTTCAAAATTTTTATTAATTTGTCTTAGAAAAATACACTCCGTATTCATTCCATATATTTTCTAATTTTTCAAAAGTATCTGTTATTTTTTCTTTCTCTTTAAGTCCAACTGCTACTACAAGTGCATTGACAAGACTTAAAGGTGCTACCAATGAATCCACAAAGGAAGCCATGTGGCTCTTTGCAATTAATACTTCATCTGCTACAGAAGTAAGAGGAGAAATTAAGCTGTCTGTTATTGTAACAATTTTTGCATTTTGAGATTTTGCATATTTCAAAACTTCTAATGTCCTTTTAGAGTATCTTGGAAAACCAATTCCTATTACTACGTCATTTTCGCCAACTCTAAGAATCTGTTCAAATACATCAGATACACCAGCTTTGACAACTGAGACATTTTCCTTTATTAAATTTAAATAAAAGCCTAAATACTCTGCAATGACAATAGAACTTCGTGAACCTACTATATAAATTTTTTCTGCATTTAAAATATCAGAGACTACTTTCTTAAAATCTTCTTTATTTATTTCATTCAAAGTTTCCCTTATATTTTCTATATCGGCTTTTAATACGTTGTTTAAAATAGAAATTTCATCTGTCTCTTCTGTCATTTCTAACCTTTGGACTGTTGTAAGTTTATTTTTTATAAGCTCTTGCAGTGCATTTTGAAGTTCTGGATATCCATTATAGCCTAAAGTATTAGCAAATCTTACAACAGTTGATTCACTTATATTTATGCTGGCTCCCAATTTTGCAGCTGTCATAAAAGCTGCCTTATCATAATGATTTATAATGTACTCTGCTATTATCTTTTGGCTTTTGCTCAATTTTGTATAATTGTCTTGTATTCTCTTTATCAAATCATCTGCCTTTGCCATACTTCACTACCTCTCATTTTTACAAGATTATACCCTTCTAGCAAAGCCTTTCTGTTAATTTCTTCTGTTCCCGGAGGCACACGGTTTAAAACTGCTTTTTCAAGAGAGTCTTTTGTAACCAATTTAGTCAATTCTGCTAAAACCCCCAAAGAAACGATATTTGCCACAAAAGATTTACCGATGACTTCTTGAGCAGTTTTTATTATGGGAAATTGTATAACTTTAACTGAACTTTGCTCTTCAGGAAGAATTATTGACTCATCTACTATAATCATTCCATTTTCCTTTACATCCTTTTTATAACATGAATAAGCAGAAAAGGCAAGAGTTAGAAGTATATCTGGCCTTAACACTTTTGGATAAGTAATATATCCGTCACTTATTATAACCTCTGCTTTGCTAGAGCCCCCTCTTGCTTCAGGACCATAAGACTGGCTTTGTACACTAATTTTACCATCTAATATTGCTGCTTCTGCTAAAATTATTCCTGCAAGTATTAAACCTTGCCCTCCAGAACCACCTAATCTTATCTCTACAGTACTCATTTATAATTCACCCTCAAATTCTCTATCATTTTTTCATATTCTTCTACATACTCCGGCTCTTCCACATTTAAAAACTCTCCAATTATAAACTTGCCATTGAGTTCTTCTGCCGTCATCTTACTTGCTTGTTTTATATCTACAGTATGGTCTTTCAACCACTTTAACATATCTGCAGGGCTCCCCTTTTTATTTCTTCGCCCATAATAGGTAGGACAGGTGCTCAAAGCCTCTATGAAAGAAAATCCTTTATGGGAAATACCCTTTTCAATTAATTTTGTTAACTGCTGTACGTGATAAGCAGTACTTCTAGCCACATAGGTAGCACCCGCTCCAATTGCCAATTTGCAAATATCAAAATATCTGTCAATATTCCCATATGGAGCAGTAGTAGCTCTGTCAAACCTAGGAGTTGTTGGAGAATATTGTCCTCCTGTCATCCCATAAATGTGATTGTTATACATAACTACTGTCAAATCTATATTTCTTCTACAAGCATGAATAAAATGATTTCCCCCAATAGCTGCATTGTCTCCGTCACCAGTTATAACTATTACAGTAAGTTCAGGATTGGCAAATTTTATTCCCGTAGCAAAGGCAATAGCTCTTCCATGAGTAGTGTGTAAAGTATTAAAATCTAAGTAACCAGATGCTCTAGAAGAACAACCTATACCTGATACAATACACACCTTATCTTTATCAAGTCCTAAATTGTCAATAGCTCTCACAATAGCAGCTGTCACTGTCCCATTGCTACAACCTGGGCACCAAATATTTGGCAATGTCTCTTTTCTAAAATACTTTTCTACTAATTCAGATGCCATTTTTAAAACTCTCCTTTATTTTTTCTGCAATTTCACAGGGCGTAAAAAATTCTCCATTGAACTTATTAATCTTGCCAACATAGGTATCTCCTTTTACAATACGATCCACTTCATAGTAAAGTTGGCCCGTGTTCATTTCTACTACAAACACTTTTTTAAACTTAGGATATATCTCTTTTAATCTTTCATCAGGAAAAGGCCATATAGCTATTGGTCTAAAAAGCCCAGCTTGTATCCCCTCTTTTTTAAGATTTTCTATTGCAGCTTCGCAGGCTCTAGCAGAAGACCCAAAAGAGATAATAAGCACATCTCCGCCTTCTGTATATTTTTCTTCAAACATAACTATATCCCTTTTGTTATTTTCAATTTTTCCAACTAGCCTTTCAATTAATTTCTCCGCAACTTTAGGGTCATTTGTAGGCAAACCATCTTCATTATGAACAAGCCCTGTCACATGAAATCTAAAACCTTTACCAAAAGGGGCTAAAGGCGCTACTCCATTTTCTATATGCTGGTAAGGTAAGTAATTTTCTTTGTCTTGGGGCATCGTCCTTTCAATAATTTCTATGTCTTTATATTCCTCCAAATTTACTGCTTCCCTTAGGTGCCCTATAACTTCATCCATGAGTATAATTACAGGCGTCCTATATTTTTCTGAAAGATTAAAAGCTTGAATAGTGACGTAATAAGCTTCTTTCACAGAAGAAGGTGATAAAACAATAATAGAATGGTCTCCATGAGTCCCCCATCTGGATTGCATAACATCCCCTTGTGCTGGTGATGTAGGCATTCCCGTGCTGGGACCTCTTCTTTGGACATCTGCTATAACGCATGGAACCTCTGCAATAGCAGCAAAACCTATGTTTTCTTGTTTTAAAGAAAATCCAGGGCCTGAGGTGGCAGTCATCGCCTTTAATCCTGTCAAAGAAGCCCCTATGACTGCTGCCATGCTGGCGATTTCATCCTCCATCTGAATAAACTTTCCTCCTACAAAAGGAAGCTTCTCTGCACAAAGTTCAGCAATCTCAGTAGAGGGAGTTATCGGATAACCTGCATAAAATTTTAATCCAGCAGCTATAGCTCCTTCCACTACTGCTTCATTTCCTTGCATTAATCTCGTAGCCATCATTCCTTCACCTCTAAGTATATAGCAAAATCAGGACATCTAAGTTCACAAATCCCACACTTGATACATTTATCAGCATCTATCAGTCTGACCTTGTCGTTTTTTATCTCCAAGACTTTGACAGGGCAAAACTCTACACAAATACCACACCCTTTGCACCATTCTTCTATTATTACTAGTTCCTTATTTTTTACCAATCTATCACCTCATTAAACTTTTCTTTGCAATATATAATATTCTATATAAAAATAAAAAATCCTCCATAAAATGAATGATAAATGTCATGAATATTTTTGATACAATTCTTGCATCATATAGAATTAAATAAATATTCATTCTATTTTTATGCTCCAAGAATCTAAATCTTTTATCATGTCATATTGGGTCAAGTCAAAATGGATTGGAGTTATAGAAATATAACCTTCTTTTACAGAAACAATATCTGTGCCCTCATCTTCTTCTATTTTTGAAATTTTCCCTGCCATCCAATAATATTCTTTACCTCTTGGGTCATAATTTTTCTGAAAAGTTTCAATATAAATCCTTTTCCCAAGTTTCGTAGCCTTTATCCCTTTTACTCCTTCTTGAAAATCAGGTATATTCACATTTAGTAAAATATCTTTAGGCAACCCTTTTTTTAAAATTATCTCTATCAAACTTTCTAAAAATTTATATATCCGCTTATCTTCGATATCTGCAGTTTCCGAAAGAGACACTGCAATAGCAGGAATTCCATATAAAGAAGCTTCTATGGCTGCAGAAACAGTTCCAGAATATAGTATATCAGTTCCTAAATTTAAGCCGTTATTAATTCCTGAAACTACCATGTCCGGCTTTCTGCCTAATACCACTTCAACTCCTAATTTTATACAATCAGAAGGTGTACCATTTACAGCAAATATTTTTAAATTTTGTTCCTCCTTTATCTTTTTTAATCGCAAAGGTTTGTGAAGTGTGATAGCGTGGCTTATAGCACTTCTTTCTTTTTCTGGTGCTACCACTGTAACATCATATTTGCCTTTAAGGTATTCAGCTAGCTTTAACATTCCTAATCCCTGTACTCCATCGTCATTTGTAAGAAGAATTTTCATTTTTTACCTCCTCTAATCAATAGGTATAATTACTTTGATTTTATTATAAAATTTATATATAGACAAGGAGTGATAAAGTGATACAAATAGATGACGCGGGAAGCGGAAGCTTAGTAGGTGGAACGTGTATTGGGGTTATGAGAGTAGAAACTGGAGAATTTTTCTGTGATATAATTCCCATAGAATATTATAACGAAGAAAACTTTAAAAATAAATTGTATTTAAGAAAAGCCTGTTAAATTGGGAAAAAACTTTTAGAAAAACTTAAAGTGAGTAAAACTGAAAAAATACAAGTTTGTAGAGGTTACATGTTTGACACTTTTAGAAAATGGTTAGAACAAGAAGAGTATAATTGGGAAAGTACCCAAATATTAAATCCTCTTCAGGATATAATAGAAAATTCTTTTGAAAATTACGCTTTATCTTTAGGATTGCCAGAAAAGTTTTTAAGATACACAAAATATCCTTTTCATTTTCATCGATTGCTGAGATGGGTATATGCCGATTATGAAAACAGAGCCAAATTGTGCAAAACTGGGTGGAATAGCTGGAAAGAATATGGAAAATTAGAGGTAGAAATAAGCTACACTTATTTGCAAGAAAGCAAAAATTACCTATGCTTAAAATGTGGAAAAAATATTCAACCAGGGACTGTAAAAGTTATAAAATATACAAGTAATTATCCTAATACTATATATCTTCACATTAATTGTTAAGGCACCTTAAAAGGTGCCTTAACAATTAATATTTAGGCAGAAGGTATACATATTTGTTGTCCTGGGTATATCAAATTAGGATCTGGTATTTGTGGATTTGCTCTTATCAATGCATCAAGACTTACGCCAAACATATTAGCTATTGACCACATACTGTCTCCCGGTTTTACTGTGTATATTGCCTTGCAGGTCTCTGGAGACACTGGTGGACAGTAGAAAGGTATGCAAATTTGTTGCCCTGGATATATTAAATTAGGATCTGATATTTGAGGATTAGCTCTTATTAAACAGTCAAGACTTACGCCAAACATATTAGCTATTGACCACATACTGTCTCCCGGTTTTACTGTGTATATTGTTTTGCAGGTTTCAGGAGATACTGGTGGACAATAGAAAGGTATACATATTTGTTGCCCGGGATATATCAAATTAGGATCCGATATTTGAGGATTAGCTCTTATTAAACAGTCAAGACTTATTCCAAACATATTAGCTATTGACCACATGCTATCTCCCGGCTGCACTGTATAAAAAGTCTTACAATGTCCCGGATGAGGATGATGTGGATAATAGGGATGATGGTAAGGATACTTAGGATAGTTAGGATTATAATAAGATCCATCTATTGTCATCCTATTTCCCTCCTTTAAATTTTCTACTACATGTTATGAAGGATAAAAATATATGTTACAGGAGGGATTTAAATATACACAAAAAACAGGGAAATAATTTTCCCTGTTAAACTGGATATGTCATATATTCCATATTAAGAAGAGTTGCATCTATTTGATATTTTTTTGCTCTTCTGTATTCAAAAAACTTCTTTGCTATTTGTGGGAAAAGAGCATAAGATAAAACATCTTCTTCTTGTTCATAATACTCTTTAATTTCTTCTTTAATCGCTTCAAATTGCGGTTTTAAAAGGTCTGCTGGTCTGACATCTATTATCTCTTCATATCCTATTATTTTTTTCTTTATTTCCTCTGAAATTGGAGCAGGTGGTCTACCATACAGTCCTTTTACATAATCTTTTACTTCTTTCGGCACTATTTTATACCTTTCCCCAGTTATTACATTTAACACTGCTTGAGTTCCTACCATCTGACTCATGGGAGTAACAAGAGGTGGATACCCTAATTCTTCTCTAACTTTAGGAATTTCTTTTAAAACTTCTGGATATTTCTCTAAAGCATTTTGTTGTTTCAATTGAGAAATTAAATTTGATAGCATTCCCCCAGGAACTTGATAAATTAATACATCTGTATCTACCCCTATGACCATAGATAAATCTATCTCTTTGCTGTAATTTTGCTTTACTTTTTTAAAGTATGAAGCAATTTCTGACAACACTTCCATATCCAAACCAGTATCATATTTAGTACCTTTTAAAGCCGCTACCATCGTTTCTGTGGCAGGTTGGGAAGTACCCAATGCTAAAGGTGAAATAGCAGTATCTATTATATCTACTCCTGCTTCTATTGCTTTTAAATAGGTCATAGAAGCCATTCCACTCGTATAATGGCTGTGCAACTGTATAGGTACATTTACTGCAGCTTTAAGATTTTTTACCAGATCGTAAGCCATATAAGGAGTCAATATCCCCGACATATCTTTTATACAAATAGAATCCACCCCCAATTCTACCATCTCTTTTGCTACTTTAATATAATGGTCAATGTTGTGAACAGGACTTATAGTATAAACAAGGGCACCTTGAGCGTGAGCTCCCACTTTTTTAGTAGCTTTTATAGCAACTTCAAGATTTCGTACATCATTTAAAGCATCAAAAATTCTTATTATATCTATTCCATTGTAAACAGCTTTCTCAATAAATCTTTCTACTATATCATCAGGATAATGCCTATATCCTAATAGATTTTGTCCTCTCAAAAGCATTTGAAGAGGCGTATTTTTTATCCTCTTCTTTAATCTTCTTAATCTTTCCCAAGGGTCTTCGCCTAAAAATCTCATACAAGCATCAAAAGTTGCTCCTCCCCATGCTTCAATAGAATGATATCCAACTTTGTCTAATTTTTCTGCAATAGGTAACATTTCTTCTGTTGTCATCCTGGTTGCTAACAAAGATTGGTGAGCATCTCTTAATACAGTTTCTGTAATTTTAATTTTACTTCTCATATTAATACCTCCTCATAATATATTATACTATTTTTTCTAGAAAAAACAAAATAAAAAAGAGCCTGAAAGCTCAAAATTTTATAAAAAGGAAAGGATGGATTCTCTTATGAGTTTAGCTGCTAAAATTGAGGTTATTCCACCCACATCATGAGATGGTGAAACTTCTACTAAATCCATCCCAACTACATTCAAATCTTTTAAAAGGTGAATAGCTTTTAATGCTTCTTTTGCAGTTATTCCACCAGGCTCCGGTGTTCCTGTTCCTGGAGCAAAAGCAGGATCTACAACGTCTATATCCCAACTAATATAAATAGGATAATCTTTTATATCGTTAATTACCTCTTTTAAAGGTTCAACTACCTCATACAAAAACATGTAAGTATTGTTTTTAGCAAATTCAAATTCTTCTTTTTCTCCTGATCTAATTCCAAAATGATACATCTTTATGCCTTTAGAGAGGTTCCATACCTTTCTCATAACTGTAGCATGAGAATAAACTTCTCCAAAAAATTCCTCTCTCAAATCTGTATGGGCATCAAAATGAAGAATTACAAGGTCATTTCCATATTTTCTTAGGTATTCTCTTAAAATTCCGTAAGTCACTAAATGTTCTCCACCTAAAAACAATCCCTTTTTCCCACTTTTTAGAATATCTTGTGTAACGTTAGAAATCAAATCTAAGCTCTTTTCCACATTTCCGTAAGGAAGCACTAAATCTCCTTTATCGTAAAAATACTTGTTTTCTAATCTTCTGTCCAAATAGACACTGTAATATTCTAAACCATAAGAAGCTTGTCTTATAGCAGATGGTCCAAAGCGACTTCCTGCTTTAAAGCTTACCGTATAATCCATAGGTAATCCTACTATAACTACCTCTGCCTTTTCATAATCATCAGTAGAACCTAAAAATTTACCTGCGTTAATGAAACTGTTAATCTCCATCATATTTTACACCTCATCGAAAATGTCTTTTACAAATTTAGGCAGTACAAAAGCTGCTTTGTGAATCTCTGGTGTATAATATTTAGTCTCTATTCTTGGAATTTCATCTATATTTACTTCTTCTGGGTCATATTTTTTAGACCCCATTGTGAAAGTCCATAAGCTTCCTGGATAAGTAGGTATTGTAGCTATATAAGCTTTTGTTATAGGATATATCTCTTTAAACATTTTGCTGATTTTATTTATCAAGCTTCCATAAATAAAAGGTGACTCTGTCTGGGCTACAATAATACCATCTTCTTTCAAACATTCATATGCAGCCTTGTAAAAATCAGAAGTAAAAAGTCCTACAGCTGGTCCAATTGGATCAGTAGAATCTACAATTAAAACATCAAATTCATTTTTGTGATCATTAACATACTTTATTCCATCCCCAATCATTATCTCTACTTTTGGGTCTTCTAAAGCTTGACTTATTGTGGGGAGATATTTTTTTGAATTTCTCACTACTGCTTCGTCAATTTCTGCTAAAACTACCCTTTCTACAGAGGAATGCTTTAAAACTTCTCTTACAGAACCTCCATCTCCTCCTCCGACAATTAAGACACTTTTTGGATTTTTATGTGTAAAGAGAGGCACATGTATTATCATCTCATGATATACAAATTCATCCTTTTCAGTAGTCTGAAGTATGCCATCCAAAACCAAGATTCTGCCAAATTGATATGTATCAAGTATAGCTAAATGCTGATAAGGAGTTTCTTCCACTACTAGTGTTTCTTTGACTTTCACAGAAAACCTCAAATTTTTATCCTGATGTTCTGTAAACCATAACTCCATTTAAAAACACCTCCAACATTTTTAATATATTTTAAAAAATATTTTACTCCCCAAAAAACTGTTTTAATTCAATCGTCTGAAAATCACCTTTTTCTTCAAAACCTAATTTACAAAAAAAATCTTTATAAGAGGGTATATTTACAAAAGCGTTTTTTAAACCCATATCTAATGCATGATTAAGCATTACTCTTACCATTAAATTTTCAAACCCTTTCTCTTTATAAGAAGATAAAATTGCTAAATTAGTTATTACAGCATTATTATTCTCCACCTTCATAGAAATAAAACCAAAAGGCTTGTCTTCTCTTGCAATCATAAAAATTTCTTCTACAAAATTTAAATTTTTTTTTAGATTGGACTCATTAGCAATTTTCTCAATGACTTCAAAATCTTCTGCCTTAGCAAATTTAACTGAAAACATATTTCACCTCAAGCTTTTTAAATATTCAATTTCTTTTGGTGTTAAATATTTCCATTCCCCTGGTTTTAATTTTCCTAAAGATAACTCACCAATTTTAGTTCTTGTAAGAAAAATAACGGGATGTCCAATAGCTTCACACATTTTTCTTACCTGTCTATTTTTCCCTTCGTGAATTTTTATCTCTACAACACATGTCCTATTTTCAATTGATAAAATTTCTATTTCTGCTTTTGAAGTCAAATAACCATCTATCAAAAGTCCATTTCTAAACCTTTCTAATTCCTTTTCTGTAGGAATTCCCTTTATCTTTGCAATATAAGTCTTCACAATTTCATGTCGAGGGTGCATCAATATATTAGCCAATCCTCCATCATTTGTAAGTAATAAAAGCCCTGAAGTATCATAGTCTAAGCGGCCAACAGGATATATTCTCTCCTTAATTTTAATTAAATCCATCACTGTAGGCCTGCCAAATTGGTCTTTTGCAGAAGTAATATATCCTGTTGGCTTATTTAACATGATATAAATCTTTTTATTTTCTCTTCTCACAATTTTACCATCAAATTCAATTATGTCAACCTCAGGATTGATTTTTACTCCCAATTCTCTTACAACTCTTCCATTTACCTTTACCCGACCTTGTAAGATATAATCTTCACATTTCCTTCGCGAAGCTATTCCACACTCTGCTAAGTATTTTTGCAACCTTCCCATTTGTTTTCACCTGTTTTTATCTATACGAGTTTTTCTTCATAGATTTTCAATAAATTATTTCTCATAACCTTTTGTTTTATTAAATTAGTATCAGTAGTATAAAGACCTAATTGTTTCATTCTTTCAAAATATTCTGCTCCTGCAAAAGTATACCTTTTTTTCAAACCCTCTTTTGTCTTTATGCTCTCATTGGCATATGCTATCAAGTCACCAGAAACTAAATTCCTTGGCAACTCTAAAAGAGGCATGCCAAGAGCCAACCTTACACTATTGTGCCCAGCAAGGCAGCCTGTCACCATTGCTTCAGTGTGACCAGTAAACAATCCAGACTTTTCTCCTGCACACAATAAATTATCCAAACCTACCACTTTCATTGTATTATCCCTTGGCGCCATTGATAAATATCTTACAGAATTCCCCTTACCTCCAGAGTAAGGGTCATCGTATCTTGCCCTTTCTAAACCAGGAATTTTTCTTAGTTTTTCTAATGGATAAAAAGGAGTCATTAATTTTACATAACCAGTATCTAATAGTATAACATTTTCGGCGTATTCTGGCAATGCATATTGTTGACAAACTTTAAAATCTAATTTCTCCATATTTATATCCTCTTTGGGAACAGGCAAAATTACTACTCCCTCTTTTTCTAATTTTTCTCTTATCTCTTTACTTAAAGACTCTTTATTTAACTTGGTAGAACCGCTAAAAGCACCATAAACCTCATCTACTCTCATTCCCAAAAGGTCTTCTACCCCTGCTCTATAACTTATGCTGATTCGAGGACCAAAAGAAGGGCATCTCAAAATGCACATAGCGCATCCATTTCCATATCTTAGGCAATTTCCCATAGGTCCTGTAGATCCAGTGGTCTCTATAAAGACGTCTCCATACTCTATAGTATCATCTGCTAAAACTATCCCTTTTATTCTTTTGCTGTTTTCCATTACCACATCTGTAGCTCTTGTCATTAATTTGACAGTAACTCCCTTTTTAAGTAACAATTCTCTTATCATTGGCTCTACCATTGTGACATCATACAAACTCGCATGGGCGTGGCCTGGAAAATTTACATTTACATGTCTTGTGGTTTTATCTGCTATTTCAATAAGTTCATTACCTCCAAGATATATGAGCTCTTCTGCAGCAGTATATCTTCCATTATTTCTCATTATACCTCCCACAAGACCGCATCCTAAAAGCATGTCAGTCTTTTCTAAAAGTACCACCTCTGCTCCTGCTTTTCTAGCCGTTAAAGCAGCAGCACATCCCGCCCAACCTCCGCCTATTACGACAACCTTAACCATACAACATCTTCCTTTCCAAAGCTTTTCTAATATCTACTTGAACCTTACAGGTTTTCACCTTTTGGTCTCCAATTTGCACTTCACAACTGCCACATATTCCTTCACCACAGCATATGGTGTTGTTATTTGAAACTGCTAAATAAGCCTCTTGATTGTATAAATCTAAATAATTTAAAATATTTATATGTTGTTCATCTGAACCACCGCTGTATACAATTGTTACTTCTTTATCTTTTATCAAATCTTTTAGAATTTCTTGCCCTTCTTCACTTAAAAGATCTGTCTCAATTATTGTCATATTGAATTCTTTTAAATAGTCATTTATAAAATTTATACCTACTTTCCCTTTGTCTATGATAGCTATAACTTTATTTTTGTTGCGTATTAGCTTAGAAATAACAATTACTCCTGGAGCTTGTGCAATCCCTCTTAAAACAACTAACGCCTTAGAATTATATGTTCCTTTAATATACCTATGTCCTAAAAGCCCATTCCAATAAGGCCCTCTTACATAAACCTCTTCTTCCTCCTTAGCTTTTTGAATCAATTTTGTCTTTGGACCACTTACTTGTATAGCTATTTTAATTATTCCTTCTAACTCATCCACATACATCACTGACATGGGAGTGTCAAAAAAAGCTGGACTTGAAATTCCTCTCAAAAAAACAAAAGACCCAGGTTCATTTAAATCTCTCGCCAGTTTATTCGGTACTTTAAGAGTTAAAATTATAACTTCGTCGTTGATTTCTTCCCTTTTTATCACTGTAGAAAAAATCGTACTTCGGGTAGCCTTAGCTTTATATCCTGCCCAAACAAACTCCTGAAAAATGCAAACTCCGCGCCAGTTACAATCGCAAAAATTTTTCCCTTGAAGTTGAGAACATACTATACACTCATTTAACTCAGCTAAATAGCAAGGGCAATAATCATTACCAGCGTCAATGCACTCTAATCTATTAGCCAATTCCTTCACCTCCAATTTCACACTAATAAAATATTCTATAAACTTAAAAACTATTACAAAACAAAAACCCCTCTTGAATAATTTCAAGAGGGAATCAAAACTTCCAACCATTTTTTTATTATCTTTTGAAAGTTATAACCAAAATCTTCTTTTTCCACTTTCTCTTGTGCTATGCAATTTACATCACAAATTTTTTTCTCTCCTATTTTTACTTCAATATAGCCTATTTTTTCACCTTTTTCTATAGGAGCTTTTAAATTTTCTGGAATATAGATTTCTAATTTCACCTTTTCTTTTTCTTCTTCTAAAACTGGAATTATACATTCTTTTTCGCTTATGCCCAACACTTCAGCTTTTTTCCCATCTTCCACTCTAATTTTTTTAATCAATTCTCCTCTTTCTAGTACTTTATAAGGTTTGTATTTAGAAAATGCATAATCTAATATTTTCATTGAATCCTCCCACATAGAAGGACTATTCAAAACAACAGCAATAAATCTCCTTCCCTCTCTTGTAGCAGAAGATACAAGACACCTACCTGCTTTATTAGTAAATCCAGTTTTTACCCCATCGGCTCCTTCGTATATCCATAAGAGCTTATTTTTATTCCTCAAATATCTATCCCATTCTTTCCCTTCCCAAGGAATTGTCTTTTCTTTTGTTGATACAATCTCTGCAAATTTAGGATATCTAAAAGCATATCTTGTTATTAAAGCTAAATCATAAGCAGTAGTATAATGATCATCAATACCAATGTCTAAACCAGAAGGTGTTACAAAATGGGTGTTATATGCCCCTATTTCTTTTGCTTTTTGGTTCATCATCTCAACAAAATTTTCCACACTGCCGCCTATATGTTCGGCAATTGCTGTAGCTGCATCATTCCCCGAGTTTAACATGAGTCCATAAAGCAAGCTTTCCATGTCAATTTTTTCTCCGGGAAATAGCCAAATAGATGAACCTCCAACACTTGCAGCCCTTTTACTGACAGTTACAATATCGTTTAAATTACCTTTTTCTAATGCTATTAGTAAAGTCATTATCTTTGTAGTACTTGCCATAGGCAACTTCTCATGAGAATTTTTTCCGTACAGCACCCTACCAGTTTCTTGGTCCATTACAATTGCCGCTTTAGTCGAAATATAAGGATAATCAGTATCAGCATACACTCTTACAGAAGACATAAAATACAGCAAAATAAAAAGGCAAAATACAAATTTCTTCATTTTATGCCTCCTTTATATATATACAAAAAAGTGGGATTCCCCACTTTTTAAATATCATTATTGCTTGTTATAATTGGATTTTGCGTCTTCTTTATCGATTTGCCTTTATTAAATAAATTCTGTATCTCCTCTATCAATTTAGGTGTCAGGTCTATTATTCTCTCCAACATAGCGCTTTGTGTAACTGGCAACAGTCTGATTTGTCCTTGTCCTACCACCATAAAGGCAACAGGTTGTACAGAAACTCCTGCACCACTGCCTCCTGCAAAAGGCATGCTTTGAGACGAATCTTGTTCTGCACCTTTTTTATCATTCTTTGGCAAGTTAATTTCCCCGCCTCCCGCAGCAAAACCAAAGGTTACACGAGAGATAGGAATTATTATTGTTCCATCAGGAGTCTCAACAGCATCTCCAACTATTGTATTTACATCTATCATGTCTTTTAAGCTTTCCATGGTAGTTTTCATCAAAGCATCAATTGGGTGGTCACTCATCTATTTCACCTCCCCTTTAAACTACCCAAAAACTTTATTCCATTAATAATAATATTACCACAGGTTACTCTAAATATGCAAATTAAATTTCCCTCTATCATATTTTGACCATAACAAGGATTAATATAAACTTCTGGTAAAGTGGTAAAAGTGGCATTATTATATATAGGCATAAGGGCTGTATATACTATACCCCATAAGGATCCACTTAATATAGCAGTCCACGCTGCATCTTCTAGGCCGATCTTTATACTAAGGTAAAACTTATAAACAACCGTATTCCTTAATATATCTTTTAACAGATCTATAATTTTAAAAAAATCCCTATATTCTAAATCTAACAAATTCGAAAAAAAGTATTTATCATCTTCTTTTTTTTCTCCCTTCTTCTTGGCTTCTTTTGTTCTTTTCCTTTTTACAAATGGTATACCTAATACGCGGAAAAATAGCTCTTCTTTTCCTGATATGAAGCTAAATCTAATAAATAAGAAATTTACAAAAAATATATTAGTTTCTATTTCCAGGGAAATATTCTTTTCTTCTTTATCTACCTTTATTTTAATTTTAAGGGGCAAAAAATATAGTAAAATCAAAAAAATAAGAATTACAAAAACAATAGACAAGTATTTCATTATTTCACCTCATATTACGCTGTTTATCAACCTTTTAAAAAAATATTGGCCTTTATTATAGTTTCAGTAAAAAAATTGAAAGTTATTAAAATTTCTTTTTATAGTGTAATTTCAACTGGAGGCAATTCCTTTAAAGATTTAATTCCAAAATACTTTAAAAAATCTTCTGTAGTAGTATACAGTATTGGCCTGCCAGGAGATAAAGCCCTTCCGCTTTCTTTGATCAAATTATACTCCAGCAAAGTATTTATAGCTTTATCGCTTTTTACACCCCTTATTCTTTCAATTTCTGCCCTTGTAATAGGTTGATTATAAGCTATTATAGCCAAAACCTCTAATGCTGCTTGAGAAAGTCCTTGTTTTATTTCTAATCCCAAAGCTTGTCTAACTATTTCTCCATAATTATCATTTGTACACATTTGAACTTTATCTTCAAAAAATATAATATCTAAACCGCGATTTTCTCGGTCGTAATATTCTTTTAATTTGTTTGCAACATCTACTATTTCCTCTTGAGAAAGTCCTACTACTTCGGATAAGGTTTTTAATTTTACTGGTCCCCCTGCTGCGAACAATATAGCTTCTATTTTTCCTTCATTGCTCATTTTTTTCTCCTCTCCTAAAGGATTTAATAAGTATATCCCCATAAGTAGTCTTTTGTTCCGCTATAATTCTATTTAATCTCACTAACTCTAAAACAGCGATAAAAGAAACAATAATTTCTCCTTTTGCTCGACTTTTCTTAATAAGTTCACTAAACCAAAGGAAAGGCTTTTTTACTAATTTCACTAATAACTCTTTAATCTTATTCTCTACAGTATATTCATCTTTTTTTATTTCTATTTCATTTTCTCTGGCGTTATTTTTTGAAATAACTTTAAGATACGCTTTATATATATCTTCACTAGAGTAGTTTAAAGCAATTTTTTTATCTATATATTTTACTTCAGACTCTTCTCTAAAAAAACGAGAACCAATTTTGCACATTTCTTTAAAAGTCTGGGCAATAATTTTATATTTCTTGTACTCAATCAATTTAGTTACCAATTCTTCTCTTGGGTCTACTTCTTCTATTTCCAATTGTTGTCCATCAAACTGCTGCTTAGGAAGCAACATTTTAGATTTAATTTCTAATAAAGTAGCTGCCATTACAATAAATTCTGATGCTACATCTAAATCCATTTCCTGCAAAGTTTTAATATATTCCATATATTGATCTAAAATAACTGAAATCGGAATATCCATCAAATCAATTTCATTTTTTTCTATAAGGTGAAAAAGTAAATCAAAAGGTCCTTCAAACACTTCTAATTTTACGTTGTACATCTTCACACCCCAAAAGGTTTTAAAATAAGAGTTATAAAAGAGTCCAAAGCATTCATAAGAGGCCCCATGATTTGTCCTATAACCCCAGTGAAAACAAGAAGGAGCAAAATAACCTGTCCATACATTTCATATTGAGAAATCATATAAGCTTCTCTTGGGGGTAACAAACTCCACAGTACTTTTGAACCATCCAAAGGCGGCACCGGTATTATATTGAAAACAGCAAAAATTAAATTGTAAATGTACAATAGATATAAAAGTGGATACAGTATTGGAACATCTTTAAATGCTATCATCAATATTCGAGAAACGATAGCCAACAAGACGTTGGAAAGAGGACCTGCTAAGGATACAAGCAATACACCTTTTTTTCTATCTCTAAAATATAAAGGATTAATAGGAACAGGTTTCGCCCACCCAAACCTTAAAAGCCAAAGCATTAAAAGACCAAGGGGGTCAATATGAGCTAACGGATTTAATGTAAGCCTACCACTTTGCCTTGGAGTAGGGTCCCCCAATTTATCTGCCACATAACCATGGCTAAATTCGTGGAAACTCATCGCAATAAGAAGTGCAGGTATTCTATATAAAAAATCTATAAAATCTATCAAATTTATTCTCCTTTCTTTAATTTTTCTATCAGTTTTTTCAAAAATGCAATTTCTTCATCTCTTGTAGCAATAATTCCATTAATTTTCGCTTCAAACACATTATCCATTAATCCCCCATATAAAGAACCGGGAGGAAGTCCTAAATTTGCTATGTCTTTTCCCTTTACAGTCAATTTCCCCTTTATAATTTTTTCGGCTTTTTCTCCTTCCATTACTTCAATAGCTTTTAAAACTTCTTCTTTTGTTTCTTCTATAGTTTCTCTTATTTTTCTGATATTTTTATTTTGGCAATTGAGTTGCTCTCTCAAAAAAACCAAGTCTTTTAAAGCCTTGAGATAAATTTTATTTATTCGCAACCTCTTTTCAATTTCATTAATATCTTTTTCTTTTAGATAGTAAAAAAGCACTAAAAATCTGTATAATTCAATTTCTAAATTTACATATACTGTATCGAGATGTTGAGTATTAAGTGTAATTCCATCAAAAATAACTTTATCAATACCGTAATAAATAAGCTTATCAATCATCTCTTTGGCTTTACTTTCTTTTAAAATTAAAAAGATTTCATTCCTTATTCTATCAGCAGACAAAAGTCTGATATTTTCTATCGATTCCTTCATCAAATTATGCGTCTTTTCTTCGATCTCAAAAGAATATCTAGTAGCATATCTTATAGCTCTAAATATTCTGGTAGGGTCATCAATAAAACTTTTAGGATGAAGGACTCTAATTAAACCCTTTTTTAAGTCCTCTAATCCATTAAAATAATCCAAAATCTTCTCTTCTATTACATCATAAGCCAAAGTGTTTATAGTAAAATCTCTTCTTGCCATGTCATCGTATATATTTGAAAATTCGATTGTTGGCAGTGCAGCAGGACGTTCATAATACTCTTTACGAGCAGATATAACATCAATAGAAATACCGTCATAACTTAAGGTAGCAGTCCTAAAAGCTTCATACACTACAATATCACCTTTTAAATAAGAAAGCAATATATAAGCAAACTCAATACCGTCTCCTTCCACTACTACATCAATATCAAGGTTTTTAACCCCTAATAAAAAGTCTCTTACAACTCCACCTACAATATAAGATTTAATTTTTGTTTTTAAAGAAATTTCTTTCAGCAGTTTAATTAAATCTATTTCATTAACCTCTATACGCAAAAAATCACCCTTTTACCAACAAAATAATTCCTTGCTTTTTATATTATACCATAGGAAAAGATAAAAAAATAAGTATAAGTTAAAATTCATTAACCTATACTTATTTCTTAGTCTTTGAATTAAAAATTAAAGAAAAAATGTACCCAAAAAATACTGCAGCAGAAATTCCTCCGGCAGTGGCTGTCAATCCTCCTGTAAAAACTCCAATCAATCCATCTTTCTCAACAGCTTTTATTACACCTTGGGCAAGGGAATTTCCAAAGCCCAAAAGGGGTATTGTAGCTCCTGCACCACCTATATCTATCAATTTTTTATAAACTCCAAGGCCTCTAAGTATTGCTCCTAATGTCACATATGTTACTAATATTCTTGCAGGAGTCAATTTAGTCTTATCAATCAAAATTTGTGCAATAGCACAAATCAAACCTCCCATTAAAAACGCTTTTATATAATCCATATTGACCTCCTTATAATGTTGTCGATATTGTAATAGCATGGGCAATCCCAGGAATAGATTCCCCTTGCTGGCTGCTGGTAGGAGATAAAAGAGCTCCCGTCGCCATAAATAAAACTTTTTTATAGACTCCATTTTGTATTTGAGATAACAGCCATCCATTCAAAACCACTGCAGAACAAGCCGCACCGCTGCCACCAGAGTGAACGTCTTGTGATTCATCAAAAATTTCTATTCCACAATCTTTATACTTACTCTCTATATCATAGCCCTCTTTATATAATAACTCTAAAAGTATGTCTCTCCCTACTCTTCCCATGTCTCCCGTCATAATAAGGTCATAGTCTTCTATTGTAAAACCTGTATCTTTAAAATGAGTGATAATTGTATCTGCTGCAGCAGGTGCCATTGCCGCTCCCATGTTATTGGCATCCTTCATCCCCAAATCTACAACTTTGCCAGTAGTAGCATGGGTAATATAAGGGCCTTCTCCTGTGGAGGCTAAAATTGTAGCTCCTGCACCTGTCACCGTCCACTGTGAAGTAAAAGGCCTTTGAATGCCTTGTTCTAAAGGATATCTAAACTGTCTTTCTGCAGTAGAAAAATGGCTGGAAGTTGCCGCTATTATATAGTCAGCATAGCCTCCATCAATAAGCATAGCCCCTAAAGTCAATCCCTCTGTCATAGTAGAACAAGCACCATACAATCCGAAATGTGGCACATTCAGTTGTCGCGCAGCAAAATTTGCACTTATAATTTGATTTAACAAATCACCACCTAATAGGTAATCAATTTCTGAAATCTTGAGATTGGCCTTTTTTAATGCTAAATTTACAGCATCTTGAAACATTTTTGACTCTGCTTTTTCCCAACTTTTTTCTCCATAAGTATCGTCTACTAAAATCATATCAAAATAATCTCTTAAAGGTCCTTCTCCTTCTTTAGGTCCTACAATAGTGCCTCCAGCTATTATAGAAGGAGGATTTTTAAACTTAACAGTTTGTGTGCCTAATTTTTTTTCTGCCATATCTAACTTCCCCTTTTACTTTAAAAAATAATATATCAAACCTATAATAATTGAAGTACTGACCCCATATACAATAACAGGTCCTGCAATTGTAAACATCTTTGCTGCCGCCCCAAAAACAAAACCTTCCCTTTTAAACTCCATTGCCGGTGACACAATAGAATTTGCAAAACCTGTTATTGGCACTATAGAACCTGCCCCTGCAAACTTCCCTATATCGTCATAGACCCCAATTCCAGTTAAAAAAGCCCCAAGAAATACCATAGTAATTGATACAAGAGTATTGGCATCTTGCATAGAATAACCTCTTGATAGGTAAAAATTTAAAAAGAACTGCCCTATGTCGCTTATCAATCCTCCTACTACAAAAGCCATTACTACGTTTTTAAGCAAAGCAGGTTTAGGCTCATATTTCTGTGCTATGTTTTTATATTCTTGCTCTTTTTTTACATCTCTTTCCATTAATTTCACCCTTCCTTATGACAAGAGCACCATAGACGGTGCTCCTTTATTTTCAACCTAATTCTTTATCTGCTCTATAAGCTATTTGTATATTAGCTTTATATTCTACTATTTTACCGTTTTTTACATTTGCTGTTTGATTGACAACTTCAATTCCTGATATATTGTCAATAGACTTAGCTGCCTCTTCTACAGCTTTGTGTATTGCATCTTCCCAGCTCACTGTTGAATCCCCTACAACATTTAATACTTTCACAACTGCCATACAATTTCCTCCTCCCTTATATACCAAATCAGCACTGTCAGGTATTTTTTTATTGGTTTTATGCATATAAAAATAGCTAACAGCAAAAATTAGCAATATTGCCACGATTATAATTAACATCTTTTTCATTTTCATTTCACCAGCCATTATTAGTATGTGAAGATAAGCAAAATTAATTCAAAAAAAGTGTAGTATTTGTGTTAAAATACTACACTTCTTCCAATTCTTTTCTTAGTTTTTGTAAAACTTTTTTCTCAATTCTAGATACTTGCACTTGGGAAATTCCTAAAACACTTGCCACCTCCATCTGCGTCATATCCTTGAAATATCTCAAAAATATTATTTGTTTTTCTCGTGGTTTAAGTTTATTTATAACCATCTGTAAAGCTAATTTATCGTCTATATCAACTTCTTTTTCCTCTTCACTCACCATTTCAATTAAAAGCCTGTCATTTTCGTCATGAGTTGCGTTGTCATATAATGACTCAGCAGTAGCAGCCGATTCAAAAGCCATAGCAATTTCTTCAGGACTTACATTTAATCTTTCAGCAATTTCATTAATAGTTGGCTCTCTATTTAATTCATTGCTTAAAATCTCTTTAACATAAAAAGCTTTTGTAGAAAGCTCCTTTAGAGAACGGCTCACTTTTATTAATCCATCATCTCTTAGAAATCTCTTAATTTCTCCCATTATTATAGGTACTGCATAGGTTGACAATTTTACATTGTAAGATTCATCAAATTTTTGAATTGCCTTTACAAATCCCATACAACCAATTTGATATAAATCCTCTAATTCATAACCTCTGCTGGCAAACTTTTTGACAATGCTCCAAATAAGACCATTATTTCCTAAAATTAGCTTCTCCAAGCTTTCTTTATCATTTTTTTGAGCTGCCCTTATTAATTCCAAATTTTCTTCATTCTTATCTAAATTTTCTTCTTTCATAAGGTCACCTCATTTAGCCGGCCTTATATACTTTACCATCCGAACAAGTGTTCCTTTCCCTGGAGTCGATTGTACCTCCAATTCATCCATAAAGGTCTGCATGACAGTAAAACCCATTCCTGCTCGCTCTTCTTCTAAGCGAGTAGTAAAAAGAGGTTGCATAGCCTTCTCAATATCTTCAATCCCTTTTCCCTCATCTATGACTTCAATTGTTATTTTGTTACCTGAAATAAAAGCTTTAATAGTAATGATGCCGATTTTATTCTCATATCCGTGAATTATGCAGTTAGTAACTGCTTCTGAAACAGCCGTTTTTATATCTGCAATTTCCTCAATTGTCGGATCTAGTTGAGCAGCAAAAGCTGCAACAACAGTCCTTGCAAAAGACTCATTTTGCGACTTACTTAAAAATTTTAACTCCATCATGTTTGTGTATTCCATGATAATCCCCCTTCTATATTTCCTTTAAGGCTTCTTCAATGTCATTATAACATTTAATTATACGCAACAATCCAGAAACTTCAATAATTTTATGTAATTGTTTATTGGCATTTACAATCATTACCTTTCCTTTATTTTCTTTAACTTTTTTATATCTCCCTATTATAACTCCAATTCCAGAACTGTCCATAAAACTTACATTTTTAAAATCAAAAATTAAATTTTTATAGGACTTTTTCTCGTACTCTTCATCAACAATGGCCTTTATTTTTTCTGCCACGTGATGATCTAACTCCCCATCAATTTTTGCTATTAAAATATCGCCTTTTTTTACAAATTTAACTTCCATTTCACCACCCTCCCCCTATTATATTCGATATGAATTTAAAAATTCCTCCTTTTTTACAATATTTTTCTAAGAAATATAAAAAGCACTAAACACCTGTTTAGTGCTCACGTAAATTACTGATATTTTAACCATCCAAAAAAGATTCTATTGAGATTTTCAAAAAAATTAGCCTTTTCTACTATTTCTTTAGGATATAAATCAAATGTCTTTATAACCTTTCCCTCCTGTATTACCTTAACCACACCTATTGACATCTTTCTACCTAAAGGAGCAAATATAAAATCTTTTAGTTCCACTTCTGTTTTTATATTTTTACCTTCTCCCTTTTTAATAAGTATATATTCATCATTGTAACAGATGGCATTGGTAACCTGCTTTCTCCCTTTTAAAACTTTGACAGTTCCAAAACTTTGCCCTTTTGATGCTACTTTTATAGTTTCATAATTAGCAAATCCATAGTCCAGTAACTTAGCAGTTTCATTAAATCTCGTTTCTGAATCAGGAGCCCCAAATACTACTGCTATCAACCTTGTATCCCCTCTTTTTGCAGTTGCCGCCATACAATAGAGGGCCTCTGAAGTAGAACCTGTTTTAATTCCATCTACTCCCTTATAGCGCCATAGCAATTTATTAGTATTTATAAGGCTAAACTTCCCATTTCTTAGAGAATCAAGCTTATTAGTTAAATACTTAAATATGCTTTCATGTTTCACTAATTCTTGTGAAATCATCGCAATATCATATACAGTGGTTAAATGCCCTTCTTCAGGTAATCCCGTGGCATTTTTAAAAGTTGTATTTTTTGCTCCCAATTCTTTAGCCCTTTTATTCATCATTTCAACAAAATTTTCCTCTGTACCCGCAATATACTCAGCTAAAGCAACAGAAGCATCATTTGCCGAATTCATCGCTATAGCCTTCATTAAATCATCTACTGTCATTTCCTCTCCTATTTCTAAATATATTTGTGTACCTCCCATATCAAAGGCATGTTTACTTGTAACAACTTTATCTGTCATTTTAATTTTGCCAGAATCTATTGCTTCAATCGCCAGTAAAAGAGTCATTACTTTGGTAACACTGGCAGGCGGTAAGGGCTTATGGCTATCTTTTTCATAAAGAATTTGCCCACTACTAGCTTCCATTAAAATTGCAGACTTTGCTTTTAAATTTAAAGTATCGGCATAAGCTGCATTGTCTAAAATAAAAGTAATAGACACAATTAAACTTATTATCATCGTTAAAAATCTTTTAAACATAAAATCACCCTCCTCATCACTATTATTTTGTGCGGGAGGGTAAATATTATGCTTTTTAAGCACGAGGATGAAATTTATTATAAACTTCTTTTATTTTTGATTTTGAAATCAAAGATAGCAAATTTGCATTTAAATCTGTTTGATAACCTAACATTTCTTGAACTGCTCTAATATCTGCACCATTTTGAAGCATGTGCTGTGCAAAAGATTGCCTTAAAGTATTGGGAGTAACAGCAAAACCAGGGTTAATTCTATCGGTGTACTCTCTTATTATCTTCCAGCATCCTTGTCTTGTAAGTTTTTGCCCTCTCAAATTTAAAAAGAGGGTGTTTTCTTCATTCTTTGACCTTCTTCCCTTTTTAATGTAATTTTTTAAAGCCTCAATTGCATGTGAACCTATGGGGATAACTCTCTCCTTATTGGACCTGATAACCACATATCCATAAGAAAGATTTACATCTTCCAATTTTAAGGAAATAACTTCTGATACTTTAAGTCCTGTAGCATACATAAGTTCAATAAGTGCTTTATCTCTCAGTCCCTTTTCATCATCTCCAAAATCCAGTGAAAGTAACATATCCACCTGTTCCACTGTCAACGTCGTAGGTGGCTTCTTTTCCACTTTAGGGGTATTAATCATATAAGTTGGATCTTCTTCTATTTTTTTCTTCATAAACAGATAATGATAAAAGGCTTTAAGGGAGGAAAGATTTCGTGAAACAGTCGCTTGTGATTTGCCCTGTTTTTTTAAATAGTATAGATAATTTAGCACTGTCGATTTTTTAACAGTCTCATAAGAAATACTAAGACCTTCAAGATAATTTAAAAATTGTTTTATATCTCTATTATAAGATTCTAAAGTGTTTTTAGATAACTTTTTGTTTCTCTTTAAAAATTCTAAAAAATCCCCCACCACATTATTTAACATATTCTTTACCCCTAAATATTTATAATTGATGTATTAATTATAAATATTCAACATAAATCGGCATTTTCCTTCTTTTATACTGAAAAAATAGGCAAAAGTAACACATATGGCGACAAATAAGACTCTATTAAGCAACCTATCAATATGATTAAAAATCCTGCATACACCATAAAGGTATAAGATATAAATTGGGATATCAATTCTTTAAAGTAAAACTTGCGATTCTTCAAAAGATATAATGAAAAATTAATTGCTGTAACAGATATGAATAAGATTCCTAATAAGATAAAAATATTCTGAGGTAAAATTCCCATCAAAACAAGTAATATCCCTTTACCATTAAATTCTTTTATCAAAATTCCAATAGAAAAGCCTAAAACAAAACCTCTTATTCCAACTAAGAAAAAGATAAAAGGAATACCTATGATTGTGGCTCCTAAAATCCATAGAACAAAAACAGTGACAAAATTGTTTAGAAGAGATTGTTTAAAAATCTGTGAGGAATTTAAATCGATAGATTTCGCAATTTGGTAAAATTTCGAAATATATTGTACTATTTGCTCTTTTTGAATATCAGTAATATTATTGACAGTAAAAGCTCCTGCTGCTATCCCAATCATTAAAGACATTAAAACAAAAACATACAAGAAAAAATTATTTTGAATATGCAAATAAATGTTCCCTTTTAAACTTTTCAAGGATATTTCCCCCTCTGTCTTTTATAAAGTTAATTTAAATCTATGATTCAAAGAGGGACAATATTCCTTTTAAATCTCATAAGGAAACTTTTCCGTATATTCCTCCTCCTCCTGCAGAAAAATCTAATTTACCTTCCCTGGCTTTTAAAATATTTAATGCATTAGAAGGCCCTACTACTTTTTCTAACTCCTCATAAGAAGCATGATGAAGAGCATATAACTCATTACCAAAAGAATTTATTAACCTTTCAACTGTTCTTCTGCCAATATTAGGAATGAATTCTAAAGGAATCTGATATCTGTAAGGAGGTCTAAAAGGAGGATGTTTTGTATCATGATCTTTTAATTCTTCTATTCTATCCTTTACTCCCATAACTATATTTGAACTTCCGCATTTTAAACATCTTTTTACAGGAGGTTTTTCTTTCGCGATATAGCCGCAATCCAAACAAAAAGTTCTATGATATTTACCCAATTTAGGATTTAGACCATAATTTTCTACAATCTCTCTTCCCCTTTCTCTTTTTATAGCCAAAAAAATTTCTTCAAAATTTGCCTCTTCTATATCAAAAGCATTAAATTCTCTTCCTATCTTTTCTAAAGAATGGGCATCTGAATTGGAAAGAAAGGTCTTTTTATGTAGCTCCTCAATTTGATCACCCATATCAGAATCTGCGCTAAGGCCCAGTTCGACTCCATAAATATATTTATAAAAATCTTTAAAAACATCCTTGAGTCTGTCAATACAATTGCCATAATAACTTTTAAAGGGAGTAAAAACGTGAGCAGGAATCACAAGACCCTCATATTTTTTCGCAACTTCCACAACTTGTATACTTGTAAGATTTACCCGCTGTGAGCTTAAATTTATATTTTTAATATATCTGGAAATTTCTTTAGAAAAAGAAGAAATACTCTCAATATCTTTAAAATAACATATTAAATGTGGAGACCCCTTTCCCTCTTTGCCAATTTCCATCTCTCCACCTAAAATCAAAGTGACTTTGTTTTTATATTTAAGTCCCCCTCCTTCGAGAGGGACTAATATACCATCTTGTATATATCCCTTTAGTTCCTCCAAAATAACAGGAGAGATACTATCTACAATGCCAACTATATCAATTCCCTTCGATATGCTCTTTTCTAATATATTTAAAACAGTCAAATTTTTTGAAGCAGCAATTTTTACAGGAACTCCTTTTAAACTTCTTGCAACATGAACATGCAAATCTCCATAAAATTTCATAGACTACTCCTCATTCTTAAATAATATAAAATTCCAATTACCGTTTTAGAATCTTTGATTTCATTTTGTAGAATCATTTCCCACAATTTCTCTGGAGTATATTCATATACTTCTAAAAATTCATCCTCATCAGGTTGAGCAGTGTATTTTTTTAAATCTTTAGCAAAATACAGATACATCTTTTCGTTAGAAAAACCAGGGGTAGTATAAAACGTGATCAAATGTTTTATAAAACCAGCTTCATAACCAGTCTCTTCCAATAATTCCCTTTTAGCGCAAACTAAAGGGTCTTCTTCCTTTTCTAACTTTCCTGCCGGTATTTCTAATAAAGACTCCTCTGCAGGTTTTCTATACTGTCTGACTAATAAAATCTTTCCTTCTTCATTAACTGCTACTATGGATACACCGCCAGGATGCTCAACTATTTCTCGCGTAGTAACCTTTCCATTAGGCAGTTTTACCTCATCTACTCTTAAATTTATTATTTTTCCTTTAAAAATCTTATTGGTGTTAACTGTAATTTCTTTTTGTTCCAAAATTCATCTTCCTTTCTATGTATAATTTTAGCAATAAATACATACTATAGAAATGAGGTGAGAAAAATGATTATAGTGGGAAACACTCTTTATTATGCTGGAAAATTCTCTACCCTATTATTTTTATTAGAAGAACTAAACAAAAAATATAAGACTTTAGGAGAACTGATAAAATCAGTTTCCGAATAATTTAGAAGACACATATAAGGCTGCAGCCCCACAAGCATTAAAAAAATCCGGCTCATTTTCATAATCCCTTCCCATTGTTGTCATTTTAAATCCAGATTCTTCGATATATCTTTTAGTGATAGAAGAATCTATAAATTCTATTGTAAATCGTGAAAACACCGGATTTAAAGATATCTGGTCTTTTACTAATTCTTCTTTTTTCTTCTCCATTGTAGGAAAAACTACAACACAGGAACTATTACACAGTTCTAAAACAGTCATAGTATGGTGACTAATTCCCTGATGTCTCTCTCTTTTATCATTAAACCCAATTCTCGGAATTAGCACAGGTTTACCTCCTAATTTATTTACAGCATCTATTATATGAGCTTGATCTACTCCCGAAAACCCATATTTAGTACCTGTTCCAACTATTCCCGGTCCCATCGCTACTATCACCACATCTGTTTTTAACACTTCCTTTGAACCTATCAAAGCAGTATAAACATTTATACACTCATAGTCTCCTCCAAAAGCATGGCCAATTGTAATCGTGTTATCTATTATTCCCCTCATTTTAAGTTCAAAAATCGTCTTGCTAAAACTAATAGGTAGACATCCTCCATCTGTCATCACATATGTAATTTTTAATTTTGGATTTATACTTTTTAACACTAAAGCTACAGGAGCCACCATGCTGTGGAGCTCGCCAACTATTACAGGTAAACCTTCTAAGCTTTTGAAATTTTCAAAAACAGTATGATAAGGACTGTTTTGCTCCTCCATAGTCAACACATTTATCTGAAAAGGCGTATATCTCAATTTCATAATATGCCCATTTCCCACAGCATCGTATTCAGAGTATTTGAGATTTACAAGTATAAAGTCATAGCCACCTGTTCCAAGACTTAAAAGCCGAGCAGTGCGATTAACATAAACCTTATCCCCTATTTCTATTTTCCCCGTCACATCCTCATAATTTAAAGCCAATGCTTTTTCTTTTTCTGACTCAACCTCTACAATAGTTATACCTTCTCTTTGTGATACAATTTTACTCACCTTACCAAGATAAATGCTAATCACTTTAACTTTCTTCCCTTCTTCCCAACTTATCGAAATAATTAAAAACTTTGTCCTTTTCAATTAAAGCAGTTAAAGAATATTTTTCTGTAAAAATATGTAATAAAATTAGCAACGCCAGTATTATCAACCTGCCATATAAATCAAAAATAAGAATACTGCTTATTCCTAAAGACATCCCCAACACATTTGATCCAGTATCCCCCATCATCACCTTTGCTTTTAAATCCTCTGGCAAATACACTGCAAGAATCATGACAAGCAAGGCTAAAAAAGAAGGGTGCATTTCCCCGATTACCAGAAAAATTAAAGAAATAACTAAAAAGGTTTTTCCGCACCTTCCTGGTCGCAAGTCTACAAGGTTTAAGAAATTCGTAAAAAGAGCAATTATCAAGGTATTTATAAATAATTCCTCTATATTATTTTTCCCTACATTAAAACTTATAAAAAAAGCAATAAAAATACCTGCTAAAGCCTTTAAACCGCCAGTAGTAGGCTTCCCCTTTAAAAGCATAGTTATATGCCCTTTTAAACCTCTTACACTTCTATCTCCTAATATATCATCTATAAAACCAACAAAAGAAATTAAAGATAGACTTAATAAAACAACTTCTTGATATTCTACACTAATTCCTAGCCCATTGAGAAGCACAATTGACATAAATAAAGCAGGAACAAATACAATTCCTCCACAAACAGGTATCATATTTTTTTTGTAGTTTTCTTTTAAGCATAAAGGTTTATCTATAATTTTGTAAAAAAATTTTTTTGCTATAAAAGCTATTACTAAAGAAACCGGTATCGCAATCCAAAACACTATCTCACCCACTATTTTTAATTATTTCTTGAAAACAACTTATACACTAATACTTTTAGTATATCCCAAAACTGCTTACCTCTGTGCAGGAAGCCTTTCAAGTTTCTCCCTGTAACAGAGTGCGTCATATTCACTTCTACTTCTTTTATTTTGTATCCTTTCTTTAATATATCTATTGTCATACCAACTTCTATCCCAAAGCCTTTATAAAAAGTTTTTAAACTCTCTAAAACCTCTTTTTTAAAAGCCCTTTGACCTGACAAGACAGATTCAATTTCATATCCTGTAAAGTATTTTACTCCTTTTCTGGCTAAAGTTTTAACAAGCCCAAATCCAGCTTTTATATTTATTTTTGGAAACTTGGCAATTGTGACATCTGTTTCTCCATTAAGAACAGGTAATATAAGTTTTTTTACTTCTCTAGAGGAAAGGCCCACATCTGCATCTAAAAAAACTATCACATCATTTTTAGTGTATTTTAAACCCTCCTTTAGAGCTGTTCCTTTGCCAACATTTTTTTTCATATTTACTATTTTAGCTCCTGTTTTTTTAGCCTTATCAGCCGTATCATCAGTAGAACCATCATTTATTACAATGATCTCATCAATTTCTTCGATGCCTTCCAATCCCTTTATTGTATCAATTATTCTATTTCCTTCATTATAAGCCGGTATTAAAATACTAACTTTTTTATCCATTCTTATCACCTTTTTAGATTAGTACCAGAAGTCCCAGAACTCACAAAAGAATCAGGCATCAGGTTCACTGCGCTTTGTTTAATTCCATAATTACCCTCTTTGCCTTCCATTACCATTATAAGAGATGTTTGCCCTATTATATCCTCCACATTATCTATTGTAGAAATATGTTGCCTTTTATAAGCATCAATATATGAATACTTGGCATCACTTTGTTCAACACCCACAATGGGAATATTTAATAATTTCACTTGCTTTATAATTGGAATATCTATAGTTGTAACATTGTTATCCTTGTTATTGCTTCCTCCTGCTATGATTACAAAATCTGTGTTACCCAAAACCCCTGTAAAATCTATATAACCGTTGCTTTTTAGATAATTTATTAGATCCATATCTTGTCCTGTGACAATTGCATTGGCCAATTTTGAAGATACAAATTCATTCAAATTTTTTTCCTCCACTTTAACCCCATATCTGCTAAAGAGAAAATTTATTAAATTTTGTTTGTCTAGTTCACTTCCCATATTGAAACTTTCTTTTATTACGGTAATAGACTCTATAGTGGCACCTGCTTTTAGTAAAGCATTCCTCATTCCAGAATATACAAACTCATTGGTGGTCTCAATGATAGCCACTTTAACTCCAATCAACCTATTAGCCACCAGCTCTGGAAAAATAATTTGATTATATTGATTATAATACCCCATTTGTGTATTTAATTCTTGAATAGTGTTTTTTAAATTATTATTCTCCGCCTGCAACTCTTTAAACTTTTGTTCTAATTCATTTATGATTGCCGTCTGTTGCTCTGAAAAGATTTTTTGACCATCTAACATAAAACCTATAAAAATGCCAATTCCTAAAGCTACAAAAATAGAAGCAATAGTCAAAACGTAGTATTTAATGTTTATATTCATAAAAATCCTCCTCAAAAGCCGATTAAAAGGCGAATTCTAAGTTCCAAAAGCTTTATAAGTTGCTGCATAGGTGGAGAAAAATAAGCTAACACTCCAAGGGGAATTAATGCCGCCAGTATAATACTTATTATATAAGAAATTTTAAAAGTTTCACGGTACAGTTTATTTACTCCTTTAGCATCAATCAATTTTTCGCCTACTTTTAGTCGCACTAAAAAAGTGCTGGACATTCCTTTTCTTCCTTTTTCCAAAAAATCAATCATGCTAGAATGGGTACCTACTGCCACAATCAAGTCTGCACCTTTCTCAAAAGCCAAAAGCATGGCTATATCTTCACTTGTACCAGGAGCTTTAAAAATTTCCGCTTTAAGCCCTAATGCCTCAACCCTCTCTAAGCCCGGTGCCCTTCCATCGGGATATGCGTGAACAATAATTTCCTTAGCCTTTTTTAAAGCCTCATCGCTTACACTGTCCATGTCTCCAATAACTATATCAGGGACAAGTCCAAACTCCAAAAGAGCATCTGCCCCTCCATCTACTCCTATTAAAATTGGTTTTACATCGCTTATATACTGTTTGATTGTAAACAAATCCTCTTTATAATCTTTACCTCTCACAACTACTAGAACATGCCTATTTTTAAAACGGGTTTTGGTATTTGGCAATTCAACGCCACCTAAAATAAAATACTTTTCTTTTTTGGCATACTCTAATGTATTTTCTATAAATTCATCCAACTGGATTCCTATATTTTCACGGCTTTCCTGTAATTTATAGTTTATAACATCCTTTGTCAGAAGTTTTCCCCTTTTTATAAAAATTCCATCTTTATATATTTCATTGTCTATTATAGTAATTTTGTCATTTTCTTTTAGCACATCAAAAATATCTTTTCCGACGTCGTCAATAATAGGAATCCCTGCATCACATAAAATAGAGGGACCTATATTGGGATATTTGCCACTTATAGATTTATCAGCATTTATCACAGCTAAAACCTTTTTCTCTACCAAAGATTCAGCAGCTACCTCGTCTATGTCTCTGTGGTCAATTACCGCTATTTCACCTGGATTCAATCTCTTTACCAAATTTTTAGTTCTTTTATCCATTTTAATCGTACCCGTTATTTGCATAGAAGTTCCTCCATATTACAACATGGATTACCTTTATTATTATAACACAAAAAAAATTTACATAAAATAAAAAAAAGCGGTATGGTGTTACACCCTTTATCCCGCTTTCATCCCCAACCTTAACTTGTCAGCAATAAGCGCAATAAATTCACTATTTGTCGGTTTTCCCTTTTCATCATTTATAGTATATCCGAAAAGGTCATTTAAAACTTCTGTTTTTCCTCTGCTCCATGCTACCTCTATCGCATGTCTTATAGCCCTTTCCACTCTACTGGGGGTAGTATTGTATTTTTCGGCAATTTTAGGATATAGCATTTTAGTCACAGAATTTAAATACTCCATATTGCTTATAACAAGAGATATAGCATCTCTTAAATACATATACCCTTTTATATGGGCTGGCACTCCCACTTCATGAATGATCTCTGTAATCATCGCTTCTAAATCGTAATTTTTCTTTGCCTTTACGACAGGAAAGACGGTCTTTGAAACTACATCTAAATCTGGCTCAATGAGTTCAGAAATTCTTTTAGATAGCATCTCCAAATCAAAGGGTTTTAAAATATAATAATCTGCCCCTAGTGCAATAGCGCGTTGGGTTATTTTTTCTTGCCCTACTGCGGATAAAATTAAAATTTTAGGTTTTTTTAATTGCTCTGCATTTATCTTTTCTAAAACTCCAATGCCGTCTAAATAGGGCATTATTATATCTAAAATTAACAGATCTGGCGATTGATTTTTTATCAACTCAACCGCTTGATTACCATCATTAGCAACCCCTACCACCTCAATATTCTCCTGAGTAGATAGGTATTCAGCTAAAATAGTAGCAAATTCTTTATTATCATCCGCTATTCCTACTTTAATTTTCTTAACCAATTATTTAACCTCCCATTGCTAATATTAGTATATAATATTTATTCTACATAATATTTGAATTTCCTTCTTTTTCCCAAAAATTTTTTAGTTGTTTGTAAAAACCTGTTTATTATTAAGCAAAGTATTCATCTCGTTAAGCATCCATTCAGCATAGACAGCATATCCTTTTGTAGGGTCATTCACAAAAACATGAGTAATTGCTCCCACTAATTTGCCATCCTGAATGATAGGACTGCCACTCATCCCTTGTATTATCCCCCCTGTCTTTTTTAACAAATCCTTGTCCACAATTTTTACTATCATGCTTTTAGGACTAGGAGTTTCTTGATAGGCCTTTTTAATGATTTCCACATCAAATTCCCTTATGCCACTATTATCAATTGTAGCCAATATCTTAGCTGGTCCTTCTTTTATTTGACTTTGATAAGCTATAGGAATTTCTCCATACAATTCATTTTTAAAATCCGTATACATGTTACCATAAATCCCAAATTGGGTGTTTTTTAATATATTCCCTATTGTATCAATTTCTTCTATAAAAATCCCCTTCAATTCTCCCGGTTTGCTTCTTTTACCTTGGTCAACAGAAGTAATCCGTGAATTCATTATTTCTCCATTTTCTACCGATAGCATGTGACCGGTATCTATATCAGTTATAGCATGCCCTAAAGCTCCATACGTGTTACTAGCAGGATAATAAAAGGTCAAGGTACCTATTCCAGCAGTATGATCTCTTACCCAAAGGCCTATTCTGTATTGTTTATCTTCTTTTGATTTTACAGGATAAATTGCAGTATAAAAGATATTGTTCTTTCTGTTTATTTTTATCTTCAGAGCTTTTCCCTGTAATCGATTAGCAATTTTAGTGATGTCTTCTGCTTGCTTTATCTCTACTCCGCTGACTTCTAATATTATATCACCTATCTGTATCTTACCCTGCTTATAGGGACTATAAACTTTACCATCTTCCCCCATTATATCTGAATAACCTACTACTAATACGCCTTTCGTGTTTAACTTAACTCCAATAGCCTGTCCTCCCGGGACTACCTTTACAGTAGGAACGATGTCAACACTTATATGCTTTATAGGAAATATACCAAAAAGTTTAAAATCCAAATTTACTGTGCCAGTATTGACAGCTTCTATTGTAATTGGATTTTTTAAATTCAAAATGTTTTTATCTTCTGTCTCATTAATTTTTAAAAAGCCCTTTTTATCAGTTTGAAAACTTACTTTTATAGGTATATTAAAGTTGTAATTAACTTTTTCTCCTTGAAAAAATTTAAAACTAGAGGGAGTTTTTGCTATATCCTGTATAGGAGTAAAATAATTTGCAAATACTAAAAAAAAGCTTAATAATATAAAAAGTAGCAATTTCAATGGTTTTTTTGCCATTATCTCACTTCCTTTTCGCAGCATAAGTTTAATCTAAAATTAACTTAACCTTTTTCAAAACTTTATATACTGTCAATATATTATCCAAGAGTAAAAGGAAGTGAGATTCAACTAAAATATTAAATTTTGCTTTTAAATTGAGATGCCATCTCCAATAATTCTTTTGAATGTTCTAAAGTAGTTTGAGTGACATTTGAGCCTCCCATAATGCGGGCTAATTCTTTTATTTTTCCTTGATAGTCAAGTTTTTCAATTTTTATATAGGTTCTATCATTCTTTGTAATTTTCGAAATTACAAAATGAGTATCTGCCATAGAAGCAATTTGGGGTAAGTGAGTTACACAGATTAACTGATGTCTTTTAGAAAGATAAGCCATCTTCTCGGCTACCAATTGAGCAGTTTTACCACTTATTCCTGTATCCACTTCATCAAAAATCAAAGTTGAAATCCCATCCGCAGAAGCTAAAATAGTCTTTAATGCCAACATTATTCGGGAAAGCTCTCCTCCAGAAGCAATTTTGGATAATGGTTTTAATGGCTCTCCTATATTTGTAGAGATTAAAAACTCAGCCTTATCAAATCCTGTCTCCGTAGGTTCTGACATCTTCTCTATATTTATTTTAAAATAGGCGTTTGACATATTGAGCTCTTTCAATATATCATTTATCTTATTTTCAATAAATCTAGCTATTTCTCCTCTCTCTAAATGCAATTTATCTCCAATATCTACAATATCTTTCCACAACTTTTGCCTTTTTGCTTCTAATTCCTTTTGCCTCTCTTCAAAGTTTAATATATCTTCTAATTCCTTCTTTTTATTTTCTTTAAATTCCAAAATATGCTGAATTGTAGGCCCATATTTTCTTTTTAAAGAATTTATTTGATCTAACCGTATTTCTATTTCCTCCAAGCTTCGTTGGTCAAAATCCAAACTATTTAGATAATCTCTCACTTGCAAAGCACAATCTTCTAATTCATAACCTATATTTTCTACCTTGTCTTTTAATGGTTTAAGTTTCTCATCTACAGAAAGAGCCGCTTCTAAATTTTTTATCACGATATGGAGATTGTCTAAAATAGAAAAACCTTCATCACCTTCATACAGAAGTTTGTAAGCAGAATTTATAGCATTAAACAATTTTTCAAAATTTATCAGTAAGTTTCTCTTTTCTAACAATTGTATTTCTTCTTCTATACTCAAATTTGCCTTTTCAATTTCTTCAATTTGATATCGCAAAAAATCGATAGCTTCATTTTTTTCCTTTTCATCTTTGAAAAAACTAGAAATCTGTTTTTCGATATTTTTATACTGTTCTAAAAGTCTTTTAAAATTTCCTTTTAAGGTCTTAAACTCTTGGTCACCAAAATTATCTAAAATAGAAAGATGCTTAGTATTGTCTAATAAAAATTGGTGCTCATGCTGTCCTAATATGTCTACCAAAAAAGTGCCTATTTTATTTAAAAAAGAAAGTGGAACCATCCTACCATTTATCCTACAATAACTTCGTCCACTCGTTGTAATTTCCCTATTTATTATCAAAGTATCGTCTTCTTCTAAATTTAGACCTGTTTCTTGTAAAAGATCAGCAATTTTCTCTTTATTAGAGTCCACAAAAAATACCCCTTCTACAACAGCCTTGTCTTCGCCAGAGCGTATTATGTCTTTACTAGCTCGGCTTCCTAAAAGCAGTAAAACCGAATCAATAACTATGGATTTCCCTGCCCCTGTTTCCCCCGTCAACACATTGAATCCTTCTTCGAACTGTATTTCAGCTTTTTCTATTAGAGCTACATTCTGTATGCTAAGTGCTAAAAGCATAACAAAACCTCCAACAATCACTTGACCAGCTTTTTAAACTTTTCTAGCAGTTCTTGAAGTGCTTCTTCATTTCTTACTAAGACGAAAATAGTATTATCTCCTGCTAAAGTGCCCACTATGTCTTTCCAATTTAATGTATCAATAGCTTCTGCAGCTGCTGGTGCTGTGCCTGATAACGTTTTTACAACTATAATATTTCCTGCATAATCAACACTCACTATAGATTCAGACAATAGGGTCATCAGTCTGTCAGTAATATGACTATCCACTTTTCCCATAGGAGCATATTTGTACCTTTTTCCGTCCTCAGTTAAAACCTTTATGAGCCTCAATTCCTTTATATCTCTGGAAACTGTAGCTTGGGTAACGTCAATACCTTGTTTTTGAAGTTCGGCTGCTAGCTCTTCTTGTGTTTCAATTTCTTTTTCGGAAATTATTTCTAAAATTTTCGCATGTCGTGCTATTTTCATCATAGTAATTCACCTCTTTTGCCTTTTTATCTTTCTGTAAGCTTATCCCTTAACAAGTCAAAGAAATTAGTATTTTTTACTTTGATGAGATTGGTGTACTCATTGCTTTTTTTGATATATATCACATCTCTATAATCAAGTTTATATCCTTGTTGTCCGTCTGTTGTTATCATCAAATCTTGATTTTCTTCGCTTATTTCCAACCTGATGACATCTTCTGAGGAAACTATTATAGACCTTGAATACAAAGTATGAGGACAAATAGGAGTTATTATTATAACTTCCACTGTAGGGTATACAATAGGTCCTCCTGCTGAAAGCGAATAGGCAGTCGACCCCGTAGGAGTTGCAATTATAACTCCGTCCGCCAAATAGGTATCTACATAATTATCGTTGACATAAGTATTTATGCGGGCCATTCTCGAAAAAGCCCCCCTTGTAATGACAATATCATTTAACGCTCGAAAATTGATCACTTCCATGTCATTTTTGACCACATTTGCTTCCAGCATCATTCTTTTCTCTACAGCATATTCTCCTCTGTATATTTTTTCAAGTGCAATAAATACCTCATTTATATCCACATCTGTAAGAAAACCTAGATGGCCTAAATTTACAGCAAAAATGGGTGTACCAAAGGGGGCACAAAGCCTTGCTACATTCAAAATTGTGCCATCGCCCCCTAATGCTATAATAAAATCACATTTACTGTATATATCTGTAGGTTTTCCGCTGTATTCTTCATAACCTATTTTAGAAGCTACTATTTCATTTAGATAAGGCTCAGACTCCTGTTCTAATAACCATTTTACTACAGATTTTGTCACTTCTAAGTCTTTATCTTTGTTAATATTTGGAATTACGCCAACTTTTTTCATTATAATATCACCACATTTATCTTATTCTACAAAAATACAAATTTTCCTGCTACAAAATTTTAAATGCCTCTTCTACAATTTTCGTAATGTCAAAATTGTGTTGTTTTTCAATTCCCTTTTTTCCGTAAATTAAATATTCTATATTGCCTTCTGCCCCTTTTATAGGAGAATAGGTAATACCTATTATACCGTAGTTAAACTTTTGAAACAAAGTCACAATTTTTTCAATCACTTCTCTATGAACGGCAGGGTCTCTCACAACGCCTTTTTTACCTACTTTTTCTCTCCCTGCTTCAAATTGAGGTTTTATTAAAGCTATTAAATCTCCTATTGGCTTTAAAAATTTATCTGCAGAAGGTATAACAAGTTCAAGGGAGATAAAAGAAACGTCTATTGTGATCATGTCCACTATTTCAGGCAATGTCTCTAAAAATCTTATATTAGTCTTTTCCATGTTTATGACCCGAGGGTCATTTCTTAAACTCCAATCCAATTGCCCGTATCCTACATCTACAGCATATACTTTCAAAGCACCGTGTTTTAAAAGGCAGTCAGTAAAACCTCCTGTGGAAGCTCCAATGTCTAAGGCAATCTTGCCAGTTACATTAATATTAAACGTTTCTATCGCTTTTTGTAACTTTAGCCCACCTCTACTTACATAAGGTAAAGAATTAGTTTTTACTTCAATTGAAGAATCTATGTTGACAAACTCTCCAGCTTTTTCAATTCTCTTGCCATCAACATATACTTCTCCTGCCATGATAGAGGCTTTTGCTTTTTCTCTTGAGGAGAAAAAACCTTTTTGAACAAGTAAAACATCCAATCTTTCTTTTTTTGAAGCCATATTTACCTCATTTCCTTATATTTTTGTAGTATAGTACTTGCGATAGACTCAGCATCTAAATTGTATTTTTTAAACAAGTTTTCTACATCTCCATGTTCTATAAACTTATCAGGAAATCCTAAGCATAAAACTGGTTTGTAAATTCCTTTCGAATTTAAAAGCTCTAATATAGCACTTCCAATTCCACCAGCTATGACATTATCTTCTACTGTAACAATAAATTTGACTTTGTTTGAGATATCTAAAATCAGATCTTCATCTAAAGGTTTGACAAATCTCAAATTGACAATAAATGGTTGTAAATCAGAAGCTTTTAAAATCTCTTTTGCTTCTAACACCTTTCCTACCATTCTTCCTAATGCAAAAATTGCTATTTCTTCTCCCTCAGATACTAACTCTGCTTTTCCAAACTCTATACTGCATTCTCTTGTAATATCGAATTCTCCTGCTTTTCCCCTTGGATACCTTATGGCAACAGGAAAGTCAAGATTTCTTGATAATTTAACCATTTCAACTAATTCATTTGCATCTTTTGGAGACATAATCGCTATATTAGGAATTGGCCTTAAATAAGATAGATCAAAAACTCCTTGATGGGTTTCTCCATCCTCTCCTACAATTCCTGCTCTATCAATTGCAAAAACAACAGGTAATTTTTGTATACATACATCGTGTATAAGCTGGTCATAAGCTCTTTGTAAAAAGGTAGAATACACTGCAAAATAAGGTTTATATCCTTGTACTGCCATTCCTGCTGCAAAGGTAGTAGCATGCTGCTCTGCTATTCCTACATCAAAAAATCTTTCAGGAATCAATTTTGCAAAATGAATAAGCCCTGTTCCCTCTGGCATGGCAGCAGTTATTGCAACAATTTTGTCATCTTTTAATGCCATTTCAGTAAGAGTCTTTCCAAATACATCAGAATAAGTCGCCTGCCCCTCATTTACAAACTTACCTGTTTGTATGTCAAAAGGAGCTGCAGAATGAAATTTATCAGGAAATTTTTCTGCAAATTTATAGCCTTTGCCTTTTTTTGTGATAACATGTACTAAAATAGGTCCTTTTATTTTCTTTGCTCTTTCTAAAACCTCTATAAGGCTATCAACGTCATGTCCGTCAATAGGTCCTAAATATGTAAAGCCCATCTCTTCAAAAAACATTCCTGGCACTACTAACTGTTTTACAGAATCCTTAATTCTTTCAATGTATTTATGAAGGCTTTTTCCTATTGGAGGTACAATATTGAGTAAATTATCAACCTCTTGTTTTAATTTGTTGTAAGTAGGGTCAGTTCTAAGTTTACTTAAATACAAAGATAAACTACCTACGTTTTCTGAAATAGACATCTCATTGTGATTTAGCACGACAATCAAATCTGTTTTAGACCTTCCTGCATTATTTAATGCTTCAAAAGCCATGCCACCTGTCAAAGCTCCATCACCGATTACCGCTACAACAGAATATTTCTCGCCCTTTAAATCTCTTGCCTTGGCAATACCCAATGCTGCAGATATAGAGGTGCTACTGTGACCTGCTCCAAATATATCATGCACACTTTCCGTTCTTTTAGTATAACCAGAAAGGCCATTGAATTTCCTTAAAGTATCAAACTGGTCTTTCCTACCTGTAAGCATTTTATGTACATAACACTGATGCCCTACATCCCAGATTATTTTGTCAACTGGCGAATTAAAAACATAGTGAAGTGCAACTGTAAGTTCAACAATTCCAAGGTTTGAAGCTAAATGACCACCTGTTTTAGACACCTTTTCTATTAAAAACTGGCGTATTTCTTCGCAAAGCAGTGGAAAGTCCTTTTTGTCTAATTTTCTTAAATCATAAGGGCTATCAATTTGCTCAAGCATTTAAAACCCTCACTTTCTTTTTTCTCTTTTATTATTTTTATAATCGGGCAAAATCTTTATACCCATGTTTTTTTCTATCCAAGCAAGAATTACAGCAACTGTATAAACAATAGACTGGCTTTTAGCTATACCTATATTTTTACCAATAGCTTTTCCTCCAATTGTAATGGCAGATAATAAACCTCCTAAAATCGCAGTATAAAGAGAACCTTTGGGCCCCTCAAAAGCTAATTTTACAATTATTGCCATCAGAGCAGCACCAGAAACAATTCCAGAAATATCTCCTACTACGTCATTGCAAAAATTAGCCACAATATTAGCATTTCTAAGAAGTTTTATGGCTTCCTTTGCTCCAAATACTTTTTTAGCCGCCATTGCATGAAAAGGTTCTTCTCTGCCTGAAATTACTGCTGTACCTATTATATCAAAAATTATACCAATTAACACTATAAAACCAAGAATACAAAAGGCTACAAGGAGATTGCTCTCTTTTAATGCAACATCAGAAAAAAAATTTAATATAGTGGCAAGAAAAAAGGTTATAATAGTTATATGTAAAATCCACTTATAATTCGTATTTATGTTTTTATTTTTCATAATAAAAAAAAGACCTCCTACATGTATAAAGGCAAAGTGGTAGCATATTGGGTAAACTTTGCGGCTTAGGTCCAGTAGGATTTCCCAAGCGGGCACTGAACGTCGCCGTTCAGCGGTTCCCCTTTAAGCCCGCTTTTACCTTGTCACCAAAGGTAAGACTGGACTACCACTTAGTCCGCACCGTAATCCCCAATATGCCGCCCGACAAGGCGCAGCCTAGGAGTTTTCCTCAACAGAGGAACCAACCCCTATCCTCTTTTGCAATTCGGGTTTCATCAGCAATAGCCAGTAATTCAAGAGCTCTTTGAATTATGGCTTACAACTGATATCCACCCGAATCACTCAAGGCAGGCTACACTGTCCGCAGCTTTATGGCCGCGAGACAGGTTCATCCTACCCCGTAGCCCGTAAAAGCCACGCAAGTAGGTCTCCGCGGAGGAAGGGTCAACGCCCACATGCCATTGTGGATCGCCCCCCCTCCTTAACTCCCAGCACCAGCCCCCAACTGGGCGTTGAAAGCCAGCACCAGGAACTTCATCGATGTGCCCTTGACGGATTTTTAGGCCCGTCTTCGGGATTAGCGCCTCTGACTAGGATACTGCACCACTTTGCCTTTCTTTTCAAGGTATATTAATTATAACATAATAAAAATGACAATATCAAACCTCTACAAAGTCTGTAGAAGGTTGCTACAGTCATTTAACTGCCAAAAAACTCATTTCTTTCAAAAAGCATTGTCAATACTCCCTTAAGCTTTAGTTTACTCTTTCAATCAAATAATTGGAAAGCTCTTTTAAAAACTCTGCTTTTTCTCCAAACCTATCTAAAATCTTTACAGCATTCTGTGTAAGCTCTACAACCATCTCATGAGATTTTTCTAATCCAAAAATATTGACAAAAGTAAACTTGCCTTTTTCTTTATCACTACCTACTTTTTTACCCAATTTTTCCTCTTCTCCTATTACATCCAATATATCATCTTTTATTTGAAAAGCAAAACCTATTAAGCGTGCATATTCCCTTAAGGCATGAATCTCTTCTTCTGTAGCACCAGCGATGTAAGCTCCTGCACAAACAGACGCTTCTATCAAAGCTCCTGTCTTGTGTTCATGCATAAATTTTAATTCTTCATAAGTAAGCTCCGTGTTTTGTGAAAGTATATCTACCACTTGCCCACCAATAATTCCTTTACATCCTGAGGCTGTCGCAATTTCATTGGTAGCTTTCAATATTCCTTCATAATCTTCCGGATGTTCTAAAGCATGTCTTACTAACACTTCATACCCTAAATTTAAAAGTCCATCACCAGCTAAAATTGCTATAGCTTCCCCATAAACTTTGTGATTCGTGGGCTTTCCTCTTCTTAAATCATCATTATCCATGGCTGGAAGGTCATCGTGAATCAGAGAATAAGTATGAATAAGTTCAATCGCACAAGCTACAGGAAGAGCTTTTTTTATATCTCCTCCTAAAAGCTCACAAGAAGAAAGGCATAAAACTGGTCTTAACCTTTTCCCTCCAGCAAATACACTGTAATTCATTGCTTCATAAATTATCTCTGGTTTTTCTTCTATATCAAGTATTCTGTGTAGTTCTTTCTCAACAAGCTGTTGTTTTTCTCTTAACTTTTCTTTAAACATCCTTTTCCTCCTCTTTAAAATCAATTTCTTCATTTTCGTTGATGAGAAGGGTTATCTTTCCTTCAACCTCACTTAACCTTTTTTCTAATCTTTTAGAAATTTCAACTCCTTCTTTAAATAAATTAAAAGACTCTTCCAGCATTAAATTTCCTTTTTCTAATATATTCACAATTTCTTCTAATCTCATCATTTCTTTTTCAAAGGACAATTCTTCATTCATCTTCATTCACCTCTTGTACTGTGGCTTTAGCTTTGCCATCTTTAAATAAAATTTTTATTTCTTCATAAGGCTTTATTTCTTTTACAGAAGAGATAACTCTTTCTTGAACATTTAAGACAATTGTATAGCCTCTCGTAAGCACATTTAGAGGACTTAAGGAATTTAATTTTTCTACTAAAATCAAAAAATTATTTCTTTTTTGTTGACATATCGAAGCCATTTGATTATACAGATCTTTTTTTAAATTTTCAACCTTGTGTTTTAAAACTTCACTCTTTTTAATAGGGCTGTTAAGATACAAAGCCCTTTTAAGCCCTTCAAATTCTTTTTTCTTGCGATTTAATTCAGCAGTCATCAAGGTTAATAATTTCGTTTTTAATAAAAACAATTCTCTTTGATAAACTTTTATGTCTGGCACCACAATTTCAGCAGCTGCTGAAGGAGTAGGAGCTCTTAAATCTGCCACAAAATCAGAAATAGTAAAATCCGTCTCATGACCTACTGCAGAGACAACGGGTAAGCGAGAGGCATAAATACATCTTGCTACCTTTTCCTCATTAAAAGGCCAAATTTCTTCTAGAGAACCTCCTCCCCTTGCCAAAATAATCACATCAATGTCATTGCGTCTATTTACAAGCCGAAGAGCATTACATATATCCTCTGCCGCAGAACTCCCTTGTACCAAAACAGGAACTACTAAAATATCTACTGCGGGATTTCTCCTCCTTGAAATTGTGATGATATCCCGTATCACTGCTCCTGTAGGTGAAGTCACTACAGCAATCTTTTTTGGATGTTTAGGAATAGGCTTCTTTTTCTCCGGATCAAAAAGACCCTCTTTTTGTAATTTTTCTTTTAGCTGATTAAAAGCAAGGTATAAAGCCCCAATACCCTCCGATTGAATAGACTGCACATAAAGCTGGTAAGTACCACTTTTTTCATAAACTGTTATTCTACCTGCTGCAATAACTGACATACCTTCCTGTAAGGTAAAATTCAAAAGTCTACTATATTCATTGAACATAACACACTTTAAAGAAGCTATTTCATCCTTTAAAGTAAAATAAATTCCAGTGCTGTGATATTTTAAATTAGAGATTTCTCCTCTTACTCGGACATTTCTCAAAATTATATCATTGTCCATCATTCTCTTGATATAGTCCGTTATCTCACTGACGTTAAGTGCTTTTAATTGCATATTTAAAAGCCTCCAGGGTGTTTTTAAGTATCATAGCTGTCGTCACAGGCCCAACTCCTCCTGGAACTGGTGTTACATAAGAACACAAGTCTTTTACAGATTCAAAATCCGCGTCTCCATATATATTTCCATCGTAAACGTTTATACCTGCATCTATAAGAATTGTCCCTTCTTTAATCATATCTCCCTTTACCAAATTCATTTTTCCGGCTGCCAACACTAAAATGTCTGCTTGTTTAGTATAATAAGCCAAATCTTTTGTCTTTGAATGGCATACCGTAACTGTACAATTTTTATCCAATAAAAGCTTAGCTACAGGTTTTCCTAAAATATTGCTTCTGCCTATTACAACTGCGTGTTTTCCCTCAAATTGAGTATCAATACTTTCTAGAATATGTAAAATTGCTTTGGGAGTACAAGGAACAAAAAGAGGTTTTCCAGCAAAAAGCCTTCCCATATTATAATTAGATATGCAATCAACGTCTTTATAAGGATTTAGCGTATCGTATACCAATTCAGCATTAAAGTTTTTAGGAAGAGGCATTTCTATCATTATGCCGTGGGTATTTTTATCTTCATTTAAAAACTTTAAGGTGTCAAAAAACTTCGACTCTTCACTTTCTGAAAAATAATAGATTTCAGCCTCAATCCCCACATTTTCACAAGCTTTAACTTTAGAGTTTGCATAAACTTTTGAAGACTCATCATCTCCAGCCATCAAAATCGCTAATCTGGGCTTGTAACCAAACTCCCTTATCTCTCTTTTTACCTCTTCTCTTATCTTTTTAGAAATCTCCTTACCATCAATTATCATTTGATTTACCTTCCTCCAATCCTTTATCCCTTACAAACGCTCCCAACAAACCATTTATAAACACATGAGAATCTTCTGTACTGTATTTTTTAGCTATTTCTACTGCTTCGTTTATAGAAATATTTACAGGAATATTCCCGTATTGCATCTCATAAATGCTGCACCTTAAAATAGCCAAATCTATTTTTGGCATGCGGTTAAGAGCCCAATTTTGAGAGTATCTCTCTATTTCCTTATCAATTTCCTCTAAATGTTCAATAGCCCCTATTACGGTATTTTCTATGTACTCTTTTTGCTCGCCTGGGTCGTTTTCCTTATAAAAATTCTCAAATATTTTGCTTATAGGTAGCCTTGAAACGTCGTATTGATAAAGCATTTTTACAACCCATTCCCTGGCTTCTGTTCTGTTCATTGTCCCAACTCCTTGAATTTTACTTCTTACATATATTGTACCATAACTCTACTTAAACTAACCCTCTGTCTAGCAGAGGGTTAGTTTAAGTAGATATTTTAATTTTCCTCTTCTTTAGCTTGCTGTTGTTTTTTATTTTCCTTATCCATATTTACCCCTTGAACGTGAATATTGACTTCAACAACTTTTAATCCTGTCATATTTTCCACAGCATTTTTAACATTTTCTTGTACATTCCATGCAACTTCTGGAATTCTAACACCATAATCTACAATTAAGTACAAATCTATTGATACTTCTTTTTCTCCCACTTCTACTTTTACACCTTTACCTAGATTCTTTCTTCCTAACATTTCAGAAAGTCCGTTTACGACTCCCCCGCTCATTCCAGCCACTCCAGATACTTCCGTTGCCGCCAAGCCAGCGATTATACTTACAACTTCTTCTGAAATTTTAATAGTACCTAATTCTTGATTTTCATTATTTAAATTTACATTTTCATCCATATATTTCACCCCCTTAAAGAAAATTTTTCTAAAGTCAACAAATAACTGTCAAATACATTATACCATAAGTTACTCTATAAAAACAATTTGCTTTCCTCACTCTAACCTTGTCATAATCTTAATATTGTCCAAAGAGATTCCTGTCTGCCTTGAGACAATTTCTACAATTTGTGCCACTTCTTCTTCTGACAGTTTATCTGCCTGTACAATTACATTTACTATACCATTATCTATCATCACAACTGCATCTTGAAACCCCTTAGCTTTTATCAAATTTTCTATTATCATCTCTTGATTTGTTATTTCTGTAAGTTTTATTATTTGCCTTTGAGCTTCGTTTCTTGTCGCTTCACTGGTATTTTTATTTTCTACTATTTCTTTTAAAGCATCAATACTTCTACTCCTATTTATTTCTCTTTCTTCTCTATAAGTAGTAAATATTCCAGTGAAAAGTTTATCTTTTTCTGTACTAGTTTCTTTTGCAGAAGAAGTACTTGTTTGAATAACTTGCGAATTCTGACTGTACTCATTTTTAGCAGCTTCTTCTTTTTTATTGGTATACCCATAGTTTAAAACAAAAGCAATAGCAATTAGCAAGACAAGGGATATAATCGCTATAAGCTTTTTTCTCATATAGACCATAAAAACTCCTCCCCACTCTTATTTTGAAGATATTACCTTTACTTTATAGGCAGGAATCCCCAAAGCAGTTTGAACTGCCGAAGAAAGTTCGTATCTTAATCTTGGATCTTTTGCTCCATCAGCAACTACAATCACTCCCCTTATTTCTGGCATTTTTCTTTTTAATACAATTGGAGCATTTTGCCCAGAGGTATCTTGAGAGGTAACTACTCTGTTGTTTGATTCCGTTTGAATGGTTTCTCGAATTCCACCACTGCTATCTTTTTCGCTTGTTGTGGTGTTAGATTGCACTATATCCATCGCTGCTACTACTTCTTCATCAGAATTTAGTGTTATAAGCACTTCAACGTTTCCCACTCCTTCAATTTTTGATAATATATTTTTTAAATCTCTTTCTAATTTTTTGGCATAGTCTTCGCTATCTTTTCCTTTTTGGTCTAAAACCAGTTCTTTGTTATCGTACATATTTGAAGGGCGAGGTTTTGAAAAAGTACTCGCACCAATCAACAAAATCAATCCTATCAAAAAAACAATTATCAGATTTTCAACTAACTTCTTATTATCTTTTAAAATTTTATCTTTAAGTTTATTAAAATCCACTCAAGTACCTCCTTTCTTTTATTCCTCTTTTATAGTTATATTCTTTAAAGGTACATTATAGAATGCACTGATTGTTTTTTTAATCTCTTCATAATTAATTTTTTTCTTTTCTGACTTTTCTAATAATATAGTCATCTCTTTTATCTTCCCAAAATCTTTATCCTCTAAGTTTTCAACAAGTGAAACTTCTATTGTAACTCTGTCAATTTCATAAAGATTTAGAAGTTTCTCTTTAATTTGGTCTATCAGTCTCTTTTTATATTCCGCTACAATTAAATTATTTCTCTGTTTTTCTGCTTCTTTTGATATTTGATCTACATTCATGTTTTTCAAAAAATAGTCATTTTTAAATACATAAGCCTCTATATTTGAACCTCCTTTTAAAAAACTTATCAATGGATTTAAGATAGTTATCATAATTACAAAACCTATCGCAACTTTAGCATATTTTTTTAGGCTGGAGGAAGGAACTAAAAGTTCTAAAACTATTGAGAGAATTGAAATATAAAGTACCTGCAATATCCAGTTTTTTAAAAACTCCATTGTTTCACCTACCTCAGCATAGTGGTAATATTAGCTGTTCCTATAATAGCTGTTATTGTAAAGAACATCATCACAGTAACAGATGCCAATACTCCGAACACATAAGTCAAGGAATTAGCTATATCTGAAAGACAATTTACAATTCTTTTATCAGAAATAGGCTCAATCACTGCTGCAGCAAATCTATAGATAACTATCAATGAAAAAAGTTTTATTAAAGGCATAGCAGAAATTAGCACAATTGCTATAAGCCCATAAGTGCCTACTGCTCCTTTTATCAATAGTGAAGCCCCTATAACTGCATCGACACTATCAGATAAAAGCCCCCCTACTACTGGCAAAAAAGCACCAACTGTATACTTCGCTGTTCTCGATATAACACCATCTGCCATTGAAGAAGATAAGCCCTGTATAGTTATTACTCCCAAAAAAATACTCAATAAAATTGAAATAGAAGCTGTAGACAAAGTTTTTAAAAAATCCCCCATTTTCTTCAAAGTAAATTTTTCAGAGATGTTTCCTACAATTTTTACAGCTGTCATGAGCAAAATAATAGGCAATATAAAATCCCTCATCAGATGGGCTATAAACTCAACTGTCACAATGACAACAGGGTGAAAAAACGCTGCAGAGGTAAAAGCACCTACTGAAACAAGTAAAGTTATAAGTACAGGTAGCATCGATTGCATAAAATCAACCATTCTGTCAATTGCTTCTTTGCCAATTCCTAAAGCTTCTGTGAAGCTTTTAACCGCTATTACAATAAAAACTATATAGACCGCTAAAAAAGCAATCTCACTTATATTTTCATTTTCAAAGGAACTGTGCAAATTCATTAATATGCCACCGATTACAGCCAAAATTAAAAGTTGTATCAAAAGTCTCAGAGAAGAATATAACTCTTTAAAAAACAATTTTAATAAATTCTCAAAAATCTGTTTTACATTAAAAGGTTGTTTCCCTGTTATCACATTTTGTATATAAGTTTTTAAATCGAAATAAGGGAATATATTGCCATTTTTTTGATTAGCCTCTTTTACAAATTGGTCAATTTTATAGGTATCAACACCTTTTAACTGCACTTCAAGGCTATCTTTTATCGGTTCAGCTTTTGCAGTTGCCATAAAAAATGTAAGGAAAAACAAAACCATAAAAAATACTTTTTTCAATCTTTTTACACCTCACGGCATTATTGAAAGAATTGTCTCCATAAGAGCTATAATTATTGGGATTGACAAAAAAACTATTATTATTTTCCCAGCTATCTCTATTTTAGAAGCTAAATTTTTCTCATTTGCGTCGAAACATAGCTGAACTCCAAATTCCGTTATGTAAGCTATACCAATAATTTTTAAAGTTGTCATAAAATAAATATTGTCAAGTCCGCTTTTTCTAGCAAGGGTGTTTAATACTTCGACAATTGCGTTAAGTTTAGGAATAATTATCATAAAGACAATTATACCAGCTATTAAGCTTAAAATTATTGCTATTTCGGGATTTGTCTCCCTTAAAACTGTCAAAATGATTAAAACCACTATCCCTAAAATTACAATTTGAAATATTTCCATTTTATCACCTAATGAAGTTGAAATATTGTTTTCACCGCATTAAACAAATTGTTTATCATATTTATCACCATCATTAAAACAACAACTATCCCCGCTAATGTTACCATCATAGCCTGTTCTTCTCTGCCTGAACGAATGAGAATCTGATTAAGCACTGTAACTAAAATTCCAATTGCTGCAATCTTAAAAATTATATCTATGTTCATTCCAATCCTCCTCTATAAAAACAATATGATTATTGCCAATCCTGTCAAAACCCCAATATTTTTATATAATTTTTCATTTTTTTTGTTCTCTTCCTCAGCACTACTTAGCTGCCTTTTTAAAAGTTCAACAGCTAAGTCAAAATTTTTTTCTTGACTATATACATCAGATTTACCAAGACCATATCCAAAAGACCTGAGAATTTCAATATCCTCCTTCTTGAGATAACCACTGTCCCATTCTTTTAAAGCAGCTTCCCATGCTTCTCCTCCACTGTAACCTTTATTTTCAAGCAATATTTCTGCTGCTTTTATAAAAAGCGGTTTTATACTTTTATCTAAAGAGGAAGAAATTGTTATAAATATTTCTGCCATAGGGTCCTTTGAATATGTAACTTCAATTTTACATAGATTCAAAGCTGAAATTAAATTTTTGAGTATGCGAAACCTCATTTTATACTTAAAAGCTGCCATATATCCTAGAGAAGTAGTAGAAAAAAACACCAATAACATTCCTAATAATTTCATTTATTAAGTGTCCCTCCTCTATAGGGTCCTTTAAACACTATATCAAAATTTTCATCTAACATTTTTTCTATAGTTCCTGCCCCTAAACGTCTGCTTAAAATTATGTATCGCTGAAAATATTTCAAAGAAATTATTTCTTTTAAAACAGGTTTTTTCATAAGGTCATCTATGTCATTTGCATGAACAGTAGTTATAATTTTGACACCGGTATTTAATACCTCATGAATTGCTTGTATATCTTCCTTTTTACCTATTTCATCTGTCACTATAACTTCTGGAGACATAGATCTTATAAGCATTATCATCCCATAAGCTTTAGGACACCCATCTAAAACATCAGTCCTTATACCTACATCCATTTGAGGTATACCATTGTGACAACCGGCGATTTCAGACCTTTCGTCTACTACACCTACTTTTTTACCCTTTAATCCCAAAAAATCTATTCCATTGCTCAAATTCCTTGTTATATCCCTTAAAAGGGTAGTTTTACCACATTGAGGAGGCGATATTATCAGAGTATTATAAATATTCTTATATGGAGTAATCAAATGTTCTATTATCTTTTCTGAAACACCTTTTATTTCCTTCGATATTCTATAATTGTATCCAGAAATATTTTTTAAAGTTTTTATATAACCATTTTCCAAAACACATTTTCCTACTATTCCTACCCTATAACCACCTCTTAGGGTTATATAGCCATTGCGTATTTCTTCTTCAAAGGCATAAACTGAAGATTTTGATATTAACTGAAGAGCTTTTTCACAGTCTTCAAATGTCACTATATACGCAGAAGAAGGAGTAAAGATCAAATTTCCTTCTTTTGATACAAACTTCTCTTCACTTTTTAAATAAACAGAAAGAGGTTTATTTACCCTCAAACGTATTTCCTCTACCTCCTCTAACTCTTCACAAGGAATCCTTGCAATTGCTTCTCTCACTGAAGGAGGAAGAGAATAAAGAAGTTCTTCAAAATTTTTTCTTGGGTTCATAGACCTGTCCCTCCTTTTGTACAATTATATTTTCGTGGCTATATATTTATGAATAAAAAAATCCCCACTAACTTTTCGTTAGTGGGGATTTTTTTATTTAGTCATCATCATCTACAATCTTTAAATCTTTTACCTTTAAAGTCGCATTGCAGTGAGGACAAACCAATTCCGCATCTTCATCTTCCAACAATTCCTCTTCTACGCTCATAAGCATATGGCAATTAGGGCACTCTACTTCCACATATTCTTCATAATCTTCCTCGTCCTCATCCTCATCTTCATAATCATAGTCGTAATCATCGTCTTCTTCCTCATAGTCTTCATCGCCATAGATGTGATTTTCAATTTCAGAGAGGTCCTCATCTATTTCTCCTACATAATCATCTAACTCAGAATGAGAAGCCTCTAATTCATTTATTGCATCTGCAAAATCTTCTAGAGTATCTAAAATTGCCAAAATTATTTTTCCTTCTTTTGTGCTGTCATCTATTCCCAAGCCGTCTGCTAATCCTCTCAAGTAAGAAACTCTTTCATTTAAGTATTCCATACTTCATATACCCTCCTTTACAAAATAGTATTTGACAAATTGCTGGGTTTATACTCTCTCTAGATATTCTCCTGTCCGTGTATCAATTCTTATTTTGTCTCCAACATTTACAAATAATGGAACTTGGATGACAGCACCAGTTTCTACAGTTGCCGGTTTAGATCCACCTGTTGCAGTATCTCCTTTAAAACCAGGCTCTGTCTCTACAACTTCTAATTCAACAAAAGTTGGCGGTTCAACGGAAAAGGCTTCGCCTTTGTAAAACTTTACTGTAACAATCATATTTTCTTTTATGTATTTAATTGCATCTTCTACCTTATCGTAATTTAAAGGAATTTGTTCGTAGGTCTCTGTGTCCATAAAATAATAAAGTTCTCCATCATTGTACAAATATTGCATTTCTCTTCTTTCTATAACTGCTTCCTCAAATTTTTCTGTTGGGCTAAAAGTCCTTTCAATAACTGCTCCTGTCATAACATTTTTTAACTTTGTCCTTACAAAAGCTGCTCCTTTTCCCGGTTTAACATGCATAAAATCTACCACTGTAAAAACCTGACCGTCAACCTCAATAGTTACTCCTTTCCTGAAATCGCCTGCTGCTATCAAAAAAATCCCTCCATCACTTTAGTTTAATTCAATTAAGTGTTTTGGTGCTTTAGTTAAATTTATAACACCATCTTCTTTTAATAATACCATATCTTCGATTCTTACGCCACCAAAATCGGGAATATATATTCCCGGTTCTACTGTAACAATTGACCCTTCTTTTAAAATTTCTTCTTTTTTGAAAGACAAGCTTGGTGCTTCATGTACTTCAAGCCCAACTCCATGTCCTAAAGAATGACTGAAATATTGGCCATAGCCCTTTTCTCCAATGACAGACCTTGCAAAAAAGTCCGCCTCTTTAGAAGTAATACCTGCTTTTATATTTTTTATGGCATTTTCTTGCGCTTCCAAGACTATATTGTATATCTCTTTTTGCTTATCATCTGCCTTCCCCATCACTATTGTCCTCGTCATATCAGAACAATAACCGGCTACTTTACATCCAAAATCAATTGTAACAAAATCTCCTTTTTCTATAACTTTTTCAGAAGCTTTACCATGTGGAAGAGAAGACCTTTTGCCTGATGCCACAATAGTATCAAAGGACAGGCCCTCTGACCCTTCTTTTTTCATAAAACACTCCAATTCTAGGGCAACTTCTTTTTCTCTCATACCAACTTTAATGAAATTCAATATGTGCTCAAAGGCTCTGTCAGTAATATTTTGCGCTTTTTTTATATATTCTATTTCTTCTTCATCTTTTACCATTCTTAAGGTTTCAACCAAATTGGCTTGGGGTACTAGCTCAATCTCTAAAAAATCTTTTAATTCTCTATACTGTCCATAAGAGATACTTTCTTCAAAAGCCAATTTTTTCATTCCCAATGTTTTAATGTATTCTTTTAAAACATCTTTTATGCCAATTTTGTGTTCAACAACTTCAAAATCCCTAACTTCTTTTTGAGCCTGCTCAGTATATCTTCCATCTGTGATAAAAATAGCCTTATCATGAGTGACTAAAGCTACACTGTCATCTCCAGTAAAACCAGTAATGTATGTAACATTTACAAACTTATAAATTACAAAAGCTTCTATGTCTTTTTCTTTCATCAAATTTCTTAAATTTTGTAATCGCCTATTCACAATTTTTACCCCCCAATTGAATCCTCTAAAAGCTTCACTGCGTAAAGAGCAAGTACGTAACTGTAAGGTCCAAATCCAGTAATTACTCCTTTACACTTAGAAGCTGTCACAGAAGTTTTTCGAAACTCCTCCCTACCAAAAATATTAGAAATGTGAACTTCTATTACAGGTACCGAAACAGATCCAATAGCGTCCATAATAGCCAAACTGTAATGAGTATAAGCTGCTGGGTTTATAATTATAGCATCGAAATTGTTTTCTGCAGAATGAATTAGATTAATTATTTCTCCTTCACTATTAGACTGCTGAATCTTTACAGCAATATCTAGTTTTGCAGCCTCTCTTTTTATTAGATTGTTTATTTCATCAAAACTTATATCTCCATATACTTCTTTTTCTCTCTTCCCTGTGAGATTTACATTGGGACCATGAATTAATAACACTCTTTTCATAATCTCACCTCACTTTACTTATAATACACCTTATTTCCTTATTTGTCCACTGCCTAAAATTACATACTTATAGGTGGTAAGCTCTTTAAGTCCCATTGGCCCTCTTGCGTGCATCTTTTGCGTACTTATCCCTATTTCTGCTCCAAATCCAAACTCTCCTCCATCAGTAAATCGAGTAGAAGCATTGACATAAACAGCAGCCGAATCTACAGCTTTTAAAAATCTCATTGCATTTTCATAATTTTCTGTAATGATGCTTTCAGAATGACCTGTCGAATACTTTGAAATGTGTTCTAAAGCTTCTTCTATATTCTCTACAACTTTTACAGCTAGTATAAGGTCTAAATACTCTGTTTCCCAATCTTTGTCTGTAGCTTCTTTAACCTCAGGGCATATTTCTTTTGTAATTTGACAACCTCTTACTTCCACTCCTAAAGATGACAATTGTCTAACCATTATAGGCAAAAATTCTTTTGCAACAGCTTTATGTACTAAAACTGTCTCTACTGCATTACATACCCCAGGCCTTTGAACCTTAGCATTCACAATGATATCCTTTGCCATTTCAAACTTAGCTGTTTCATCTACAAAAATATGGCAATTACCTACCCCTGTTTCTATCACAGGTACTGTAGAATTTTCAATGACATTTTTAATAAGACTGGCTCCTCCTCTAGGTATGATAAGGTCAATAAGACCGTTTAACTTCATCATTCGGTTTACTTCTTCCCTGTCAGTATTTTCTATAAGCTGTATTGCCCCTTCAGGAATGCCACTTCTCAAAGCTGCTTCAGCAAGAATAGAAGCAATTGCTATATTAGAGTTTATGGCATCACTACCTCCTCTTAAAATTACGGCATTTCCTGATTTTAAACAAAGACCTGCAGCATCAGCTGTCACATTAGGGCGAGACTCGTATACTATGCCTATCACTCCAATTGGAACTCTCATTTTACCAATCTGAAGTCCATTAGGTCTTTTCCACATCTCTTCTATATTTCCAACAGGGTCTTTTAAAGCTGCAATATCTTTTAGTCCTTGTGCCATAGCTTTTATTCTTTTTTCATCCAGTCTTAATCTATCTATAAGTGAAGCTTTCACATTTCTTTTTTCGGCTTCTAAAACATCTTTTTCATTAGCCTCGAGTATTTTATTTATATTTTTCACTAAAGCCTCTGCCATAGATTCCAAAGCTAAATTTTTTATATTTTCCTCCAATACTGCCATTTTTCTTGCTGCAATCCTTGCCTTTTTTGCTTTTAACTCAACTTCCATAGCTTTTTCCATAGCTTTCCCCTCTTTCAAGTATCACGAGATTGTCTCTGTGAATTACTTCATCGTAATATTTATAACCCAATATGGTCTCTATTTCATGAGTTTTACATCCCTTTATCTTTTTAACTTCTTCTGAAGAATAGTTTATGAGTCCTCTTGCAATTTCCTTTTCTTGATAGTCAATTACTGCAACACAATCTCCCACATCGTAATCTCCTTCAGTTTTTACAATTCCACTGGGCAGCAAACTTTTTCCCTGTTTTACTATAGCTTTTGCTGCTCCTTCATCAATAAATAGAAAACCACTAACTTTCGCATTAAAAGCAATCCAAATTTTTCTGCTATTTATCGGATTTTTCATGGGCAAAAAAGTAGTACCTATCTTTTCTCCACTGACTATCCTGTTTAATACATGGTCAATTTTACCATTTGCAATAATCATCTTGACTCCTGAATTAAAACATATTTTCGCCGCCTGAATCTTTGTATACATCCCCCCTGTCCCTCTTTTTGTTCCTGCACCACCGGCAATTTTCAAAAGCTCATCTGAAAACTCTTCCACTACTTCTATTACTTTGGCATCTTTATAAAGCCTGGGGTCTTTATCATAAAGCCCGTCAATGTCAGTCAAAATTATTAAAAGGTCAGCCTCAACTAAACTGGCAACTAGAGCAGCCAAAGTATCATTGTCTCCAATTTTTATCTCATCAACAGTTACAGTATCATTTTCATTTATTATTGGCACAACACCCCATTTTAGTAAATTGGAAAGGGCATAGCTTACATTTAAATATCTCTTTCTGTCGCTAAAATCCTCCTTTGTCAAAAGAACTTGTGCAGTAATTTTGCCATATTCATTAAAAAACTTTTCATAAATCTCAATTAAAAGCCCTTGCCCTATAGCTGCTAGAGATTGCTTTTGTGGAATGGTTTTGGGTTTTTCCTTTAGATTTAGCTTTCCCATTCCTGCTCCAATTGCTCCAGAAGTGACTAGTATCACTTCTTCCCCTCTGTTTAACAGATTGGCAATCTGCCTTACCAATTTTTCCATTATTTCTAAATTCAATTTTCCATTTTCATATGTCAGAGTACTTGTTCCAACCTTTACTACAATTCTCATACTTCCGACACCCTTTTTGCAATATTAAGATATATCTCTTTTAGTTTCAAAGCATCTTCTGCCATAGTCCCTCTTGATTCACATATGACAATAGGCTCCATCTTTCTTTCACAGAAAAGCTGTGCTAAAGGTTCAAATTCTGGCCCATATTGAGTGTCTTTTAATGTCCAATGCCTTTTTTCTCCCTGAACTGTGTATTCAATTCTACTAAAATGGACGTGTATCTTTTTCGCCCTTTCTTTTCCCAAATACTTTTCAATAATATCCAAAACCTCTGCATAATCTTCTATAGACTTAAACCTTCCATTATCTCTAGCATGCAAATGGGCAAAGTCTATTGTAGGTATAAGCCTTTCATCTAACTGGCACAATTCTAATACCTCTTCTAAAGTACCTAATTGGTTTTTCTTTCCCATTGTCTCCGGACACAGGGTTATGTAACTAAGTCCCCTGTTTTCTACTTCTTTCAAAATCTCTTTCAGTACCTTTTTTGCTCTTTTTAAAGCTTCTTCTCTTTCTCCTTCTGATGCAGAACCAGGATGAAAAGTAATCCTCTTTGCCCCCATCCAATTTCCAGCAATTAAACTATCTATCAAATATTTTCTTGAATTTTCTATTTTTACCTCATCTGTAGAAGCCAAATTTATATAGTAAGGGGCATGAATAGTGATTGTGATCCCAAAATTTCCTGCATTTTCTCTAAGCTCACGAGCTAAATTTTCACTCATTTTTACTCCTCTAGAAAAAGAGTACTCGTATGCATCAAGTCCCATATTGTAGAGCCATTCTGGCATCTCAACAGAGGACTTATGCCCTTCCTCATAAAAACTATCGGAAATTCCTGATGGTCCAAACCTTACTGTCAATTTTTCTCATCTCCTCTTAAACCTTATGTAAGCCCTTATAACTTCCTCTGCTACTTCATCAATTGTCATATCAGATACATCAATAGTGTAATCAGTAAACTTATAAAAAGGTTCTCTCTCTTTGAGCAGTTCTTTTACTTTTCCTTCAGGATTATCTACCATCAAAAGTGGCCTTTCTTTATTTTTTCCTATGTTCCTTAATATAATTTCTGGCCTAGCTTTAAAACAAATCACAACTCCATTTTTTCTTAATTGTACAATATTTGAAGGATTTAATACAACTCCTCCTCCTGTAGCAATTACAAAATTTTTTAATCGAGCGACTTTTTTAACTGCTGCCCTTTCCAGTTTTCTAAAATATTCTTCCCCATATTTATCAAAAATATCTGGTACAGTCATATTTGCCATCTTTTCAATCATTTTATCAGTATCAATGAAGCCAAAAGACATAGTAGTAGCTACTTTTCTCCCAACAGTAGTCTTGCCAGTAGCCATGAATCCTGTTAAGACGATATTTTTCATTTGTGATTTCCTCCCTTAAGGCAACGAAGGTATTTTTTCTTTTAAAATCTTTTCTATAGTGTCGCTTATTATCTTATTTACATCTATGTTTTGGGAAGTCGAAGTCTGTTCTCCAATATTTGACTGTCCATTTGATTCTCTATTTTTAGTTTCATCATATAAGGGCTTGAAGGGATCAACTTTTCCTTTTTGAAACTCTGTAGGTATTGACGTACCTCCACTGTCTTTCATTGAATAAATAAAAGCATTGAGATTTAAAAGAAGATTTTGGTTACTTTGACCTTTTTCAATGGAAAAACTCTGAATGCTAAAAAGCCTCTTCAAATTTTGCATTTCCTTTAAAAAAGACATAATCTCATCATAATTGCCTAAAACGACAATATTCACAGGAACTGTAACAAAATCCTCTTTTTTTACATTCCCTCCTTCTTTTTGAGTCTGGTCTACCTTCTCAAAATTTAGGCTTTTTATTCTCACTCCTGTGTCATTAAGTATTTGCTGTAAATTAAAAAGAAAAATTTCTAAGTCTTTATTTTCCGGTAAAATTTCATTTAGATCTTTTAATTGAATTTGTTCATTAGCTAAATTTTCTTTTAAGTTTTTGTCTTTCAAATTACTCAGTTGCTGTAAAATTTGTTTTTTACTCTGTAAATCCGCCGATAAATTTTTTATCTCTAAAATTTTTGGGGTTAAATAATATTGATAGTAAATAGCGATAACTCCAAATATTATGGCAAAATAAATTAATACCTTTTCTCTCTTCGTAAGTTTCATTTACGATACCACCTTGATTTTTACTTGCAAAACATATTTTAAAAAGCCTTTATCAGTTGACTCTACAGATACCACTTTAACATCTTCTACATATCCTACACTTCTTATATTAAGCATAAATACTGCTATGTCAGACTCTGAAACAGCTTCTCCATTTATTTCTAAAATATTTTTTTCATACTTCAACGATTCAATGGACACTTTTTCAGGCATATTTAAAGCTATATCTTCTATCAAAACCACTGCATCCAATTTCTGCTTTCGCAAACTTTCTATTATATTTTTCTTTTTTGCTATATAGACATATAAATCCTTTATATTTTTCTCCATCACTGAAATATCTTTAAACTTGCTCAATTCCACCTCTGTGTATTTTAAATCGCTATATAGCTTATTTATGTATAAAAGTGGTAAAGCCCAAAATACAGATATCACAACTATAATTAAAAAAAACAAAAAAAGGTTAAATATTTGTTTTTTCTTCTTCATCCTTTGGACTTTTAATTCTGTTGGTATAAGATTTATATCCTTCAACCTATTCCCCCCTCAAAAGGCAGCCGTATGCTGGTAAAAAGTATAAATAATCTTCTACCGGAGGCATGAAAGCAGGGATTTTAAAATAATTTTCTATGTATTCCTTTAATCCCAAAAGTTTTGACCCACCACCTATGAGAACAATTTTTTGTATGCTTTTATGATATGTTGCATAATAAAAGTCAAATATTCTACTAAGCTGCTGAAGCACTTCAGAAAAAGATAAAAATATAGTCTCTTCTATATCCTTATGTCTTTCTTCTCCAATAATTTTTTTTGTCTTTTTGTACTCCTCTGCTGATTGAAAATTCATATTTAGAGCATTTGCAATTATCTGTGTGATTTTATTTCCACCAAACTCTATTCTTCTACTAAAGACATAATTCCCATTGTCAATCACTGTTACATTAGTAGCAGCAGCACCTATATCTATAATTGCTACAATACCCTCAGCCAGTCCTACTTTTTTATAGGCTTTATAAAGGGAATTGCTATAGACATCAATAGCTTCTAATTTTAATTTTAACATTTCCGACAGCTTAACGTATTTTTCTATTATTTCTTTTGGTGAAGAGGCAATTAAAACCCTAATTTTTTTATCTTTTTCTCCAAAGGGAGGTAAATATCTATGGTCAATTACATAATTTTCAGCAACAGGAATATACTGCTCAATCTCATAGTATAATGCTTTTTCTATTTCTTCCTCTTTCATCGGAGGCAATTCCAAGTCTCTTAGTATATTATAAGAACTAGAAATAGTAAAACACACTTGTCTTTCTTTAATGCTATTCTTTTTTATTACTTCAGTAATAGCTTCAACCAATGAGTTCATATCCACAATTTTCCCATCAGTTATAACATTAGAGGGGGTCTTAATCATTAACCTTTTTCCAAAAAATTTATTTTTCTTTTCCCCTGTCAATATTTTTGTAGTAAGATTCCCTATTTCAATTCCAAGCATTTTTTACCTCCTAATGACGCCTATTATTGTTTACTTTTATAGCAGCCATTGTTATTGCTTTTATTATATCTACTTCAAATTGCCTTACTAATTCATTTGTCTTTACATAAAGTTCTCCTTCCTCTGTAACCACATACTTGGGAGGTAAATTATTTAAAGCCAAAGCTTTTATATCCATTCTACACCTATCACATTTGCAAACGTCCAAGTTTTTCAAAACCTTGTCCATCATCTGGTCAACTGCCTCTTCCATGTAATTTTTAAGATGCATAAAATCCTCTCCCATCATTTTATTTCCCACTTAGATATAGTAAGTGGGTTTGGTGATTCTAGATTGATAACCAGTTGAGCATATCCTTCTTTTTTAACGTTTTTATACTCCCCTTCAGAGTATATGTGTATAGTATAAGTAAGTCTAACATAATTACTGTCTAAACTAATACTTTTCACAGTATACTTCTGACCATTATCTCCTAAATACCCTGTTTGGGGATATTTACTGAAAACATTTTGCTGAAGGTATGAAGCCACATCTATATAAATGTCTTGTACCAAAATTTCATTTGAAACTTTGCCAGCATTTGAATTAATTTTTGTCCTCGCTATATTTGACAAAGCATTTAATAAATCAGAATTAAACTCACTCTTTGCTTTTTCTAATCCAGCTTCTGCAGCATAAGTAGCTGATATAGAATTTGCGTAAGCATAAGACATTTTATAATTAGCAACAGCTACTTCCAATATTGCAACACCTAAAACTGTAAGAATTAAAATTACCATCAGAGTAAAAATTAAAGCAGAACCTCTCTCATTGGACATTTATATCACTCTTTCTTAAAAAAACATCAGTGGAAAGTGAAAACTTATTTAAACCCTTATCATCACTTTGTCCGATTATTTCAATGTTTATCATGTTACGACTTTTTTGAATTATATTAAATTCGTAAATCTTTACAGCTAATTCATGCCCCTTATTGTCATCTACATATAAAGCATGTTTTTTATTATCTAACCGTATAGTAATTCCATTGCTGTCATTCACATCTTTTATTGTCAAGCCATGACCATTATCAATAATAATAACTTCAGAAGGACCTTTTTCTAGTAATGATACAATATAATTCATTGCAAATCTCACATTCTGCTCTACATCTATGCTATTTTGTGTGCCTGTAAAGGATTTGTATCCTGAATAATACAAAGAAGAATAAACTCCTATCACAATCCCCAATATAGCTAATGTTACAATAAGTTCTATAAGTGTAAAACCGCCTTCTTTTTTCACCACCATTTTAACCACCATGGAACTTTAACACCGGCAATTTCTGAAGCTTTTATTCCTATCTTTTTTAAACTTGTAATTCCCTGTTTTATCATGTCAATAATGGTATCTACTATAATAGAAAGTTTATTTTTAGTATCCTTATTCCAACCTAATTTAAAAACCACAAAGCCTAAAAACAATAGAGTCCATGTAGCTATTATTATTATTGTTATTAACCTTACTAAATACTTTATAAAATCACTGCTGCTGTCATTCCCTCCACTTTGGTTTTCCTCAGAAGGCATCACCACAGGTACATATGAGGTTATCTCTGTCTTAGGTGCAATAGCATATAATGTATAAGCAGGCAATTTTGAATTAATTTTAAAAACTTGTATTTGGTATTCCATAAGTCCATTTCCTAAGTCTATGGGATCTTTGGGTATTGAAATATTAAAGCCCAAAGGAAGTGAAAAGTTTTCTAAATCTTTATTTGTTGTTATATTTCCCGCCTTTATATTTTCTACGATTGTCTGTGCAATTGTAGCTTCTTCTGTCTTTATTTTAGAATCAGCAGAAGTAATAGCAGATTGACTAAAAATTCCTAATAACGGTATTGCCACTATTGCAAATATTGCAATAGAGACAAGTACTTCTATTAAAGTCATTCCCTTATCATTTTTCAGAAATCTCATAAAATCACTCCTAATAATCGCCCTTTATCATAATACGCCCTGTAGCAGGAAGCACAGTTATATAAATTTCTTTTTTGTCATTTTTTAAAGTTATTGTACAACCTCCATGTGAGGGTACACCCATTTCATTAAACCTTATCTCTTTTTGTATATTTTTCTCTATTGTGATTCCTGTAGGCAAATCTTTTATCTTGATATTTTTATCGTCCTCATATTTATTTATATAATAGCCGGTTTTATCAACTTTTGTTTCAAAATATAAAATTTCTTTATCAAATATGCTCCTCTGCTGTATATACCTCAAATCTTTAACAACCTCTTGGGCTGTTATGGTAAGCCTTACATTTGATTTAGAACCATCAAAAAAGTTGGTAGAAGGAATAACTATAAAGGCTATAACAGATAAAACTGCCAAAACTGTTACAAGCTCTATTAAAGTTAACCCCTCTTCCCCTTTCATAAGCCTAACCTCTTATCAGTTTTATATAGAAGTTCAAAATCTCGTAGCCGTACAAGATGGAAATAAGCCAAGCAAGTGAAATATAAGGTGCAAAAGAAATGTAATCTTTCCTTCCTTTTATTTTTAAAGCCACAAGTATAGCGCCAGCTAATGCTCCAATAACAACAGAAAGGAAAAGTGTTACAATTGTAAGTTTCCATCCTACAAAAAGTCCGATTAATGCCATAAGTTTTATGTCTCCTCCTCCCATCTCTCCTCCTGAAATTAAAGAGATGAGAAGGAGAATTCCTCCACCTAACAGCAATCCTATTATGTAATCCATAAAACCATAATTGTACATCAACATTCTAAAAATTATTCCACCTATAAAGCCAGCGATGATGATTTTATTAGGTATTATTTTATGTTCCATATCAATAAAACTTATTGAAATCAAGAGAGAAGCTAAAAATATGTAAGAAAAAGCTTTAAAATCCAAACCAAATTTATAATAAATTATTAGAAACAAAATTCCAGTAAGGGTCTCAACAACAGGATACCTTATTGAGATTTTTTCTTTGCAATACCTACATCTTCCTTTAAGTAAAATATAACTCAATATGGGCATTAAATCAATAGCGTTTAACTCATGTTCACATTTAGGACAGTGAGAAGGCGGATAGACTATTGACTCTTTTCTAGGGGTTCTATATATCACCACATTTAAAAAACTTCCTATAATTGTGCCAAATAAAAATATGAGTATGTAAAGTAGTATTTTCATAATGACCTCCTAAAAAAATAGTAAGGAGGGCACAAAAATGTGCCCGTGGGATGTTATTTTTTTATATATACCTTATGATTATTATCTAACTCAAATGTTCCACCTTGCTGCGGAGTTGGTATTTCGTCAATATAGTCAGGTTTAAGCTCATGTAAATCTGTTGAAGGATACGTTCCTTTCTCAATATAATATCTCTCCACAGCATTTTGTAAAATTTTTAAATTTGCCTCATCAGCATTAGTCTTAGCATTTGACAATGAAGTTGTCACTCTTGGCACTGCAATGGTTGCCAGTATTCCTAAAATTGCAATGACAACAATCAATTCAATTAATGTAAAACCTCTCTCATCCTTGTTTAATGCTTTTACAAACCATTCCATCCTTTTTCACCCCCTTTCCCAATCGAATTACTTCCCTATGAAATTGTATAACTCAAACAGTGGCATGATAATTGAGATAACTATAAATCCCACCACTGTAGCTAACATGACAATTATCAATGGTTCTAGTAAAGTTGTCATCTGTGACACTGCTGTATCTACTTCTCCATCATAAAAATCAGCAGTTTTATTTAATATGCTATCTAAAGATCCTGAACTTTCTCCTACACTTATCATCTGAATTACCATTGGCGGAAAAATGCCAATTCTTTTTAAAGGTTCTGAAAGGGGTAAGCCTTTTTTTACATCCTCTTGAGCTTTCCTAAGACCTTCTGCTACAACTGTGTTGCCCACGACTTTTTCTACTACTTCCATTGCCTTAATGAGTGGTATCCCTGCACTTATCAAAGTCCCTAGAGTCCTTGTGAATCTAGAGGTCAAAATCTTTCTGTTTAAAGGTCCAAAGATTGGCATGTTTAAAAGCATTCTGTCGTAAATATACCTTCCTTGAGGGGTTTTTAAAAAACTAGAACTCAAATAAGAAAGAATTAAAATTGTCCCTATATACAGGTACCAGTATTGAGATATGGAAGTACTTATAGCAATGAGTATTAACGTAGGCAGTGGCAACTGTGCTCCTGCATTTTTAAACATACCTACAAAAATAGGTAAAACATTTGTCAAAAGAAAAATAACAACTAATACAGCTACAACAGATACAATAAGAGGATAAGTCAAAGCAGACTTTACTTTTTGATTTAATTCATTTTCCTTCTCATAGTGGTCCGCCATTTCATTCATTACTTTATCAAGAGTTCCACTCACTTCCCCTACTTCCACCATGTTGTACAAAAGCATAGGAAAAACATCACTGTGTCTTTTCATCGCATCAGAAAGAGTTCTCCCTTTCTGAACTTCTTCATAGACTTCTTGCAAAGCATTTTTCAGTCTCTTATTCTCTACTTGTTCCCTCATGGTAGCCAAAGACGTCACTATAGGCAGTCCTGCATTTATCAAAGTGGCAAATTGTCTACAGAAGACAGCAATATCTTTTACTTTTACTCTTTTAAAAGAAGTAAAATCAAGTATGTCCTGTTTGACTATTTCCTCTCTTATGTCAATTATGTAATAATTCCTCTGTTTTAAAATATCAATACATTGGCCTTTTGAATCAACCTCCAAAGTCCCTGTAACGAGATTTCCTCCCATATCCCTTGCCCTATATGCATACAACGGCATATAATCACCTCTATATCATTCGGGAAAAACTCTCTTGGTCTACACAATAAGTAAGCGCATCCTCTAAAGAAATAATTTCTGCTTTTAAAAGCTGCAAAATAGACATATCCATTGTCATCATTCCAAACTTGCTACCTGTTTGAACTGCCGACTGTATCTGGAAAGTCTTCCCTTCTCTTATGAGATTTCTTATAGCAGGAGTAGCAATCATCACTTCTGTCGCAACTACTCTGCCGCTGTTGTCCTTTTTAGGTATAAGCTGTTGAGAAATAATTCCCTCTAAAACATTGGATAATTGAACTTTTATCTGCTGTTGTTGATGGGGAGGAAAAACATCAATAATCCTATCGATCGTCTTAACGGCTCCTATTGTGTGAAGAGTGGACAAAACAAGATGTCCTGTCTCAGCTGCAGTTATGGCAATTTGGATTGTCTCTAAATCCCTCATTTCTCCTACCAGTATCACATCCGGATCTTCCCTTAAAGCAGCTCTTAAAGCAGAGGCATAAGACACCGCATCATGTCCAATTTCCCTTTGATTCACAATGCTTTTATTGTGCTTGTGCAAATACTCTATAGGGTCCTCCAATGTGAGAATGTGACAAGTCCTTTTAGAATTTATCCAGTCCACCATTGCCGCCAGTGTAGTAGATTTGCCACTGCCAGTAGGCCCTGTTACTAGTATAAGCCCTCTTGTCTTTAAAGCTAAATCTTTTATTATCGGAGGAAGGCCTAACTCCTCTATTGTAGGTATTCTCAAAGCTACAGACCTTATTGCAAGGCTATAACTTCCCCTCTGTTTATATACATTTATTCTAAACCTTCCTAACCCTGTAACTGAATAGGACAAGTCAATATCTCCATTTTGTTCTAACTTTTTCAACTGTTCGCTTGTCAATAAATCCTTAACTATCTCTTCAATCTGCCCAGGAGTAAAAGGTTCTCCTTCTAATTTTTCTAAATAGCCATTAATTCTGAAAACTGGAGGTACTCCAACTGTTATGTGCAAATCTGAAGCTTTTTTTTCAACTACTAATTTTAAAAGTTCCCTTGTATTCATATCCCTCATTCCTCGTAAGTTAATCTTAGCATTTCTTCAACTGTAGTTTTACCCTGCAAAATAAGCCTTTTGGCGCTTTCTCTCAAGGTCTTCATGCCATTTTTTACAGCCTGCGTTTCAATGACATCAGAAGAAACTTTTGCATTTATAAGCTCCCTAATATCAGAAATAATTGTCATCATCTCATATATAGGAATTCTACCTCTATAACCTGTTTTATTGCAAACAGGACATCCTTTTCCCTTGTATAAAGTTATATCCTCATCTTCAGAGATGCCTAAAATCTCTTTTTCCTCTTTAGAAGCCTTATAGGAGATTTTGCAATTATCACATATTTTCCTCGCCAGTCTCTGGGCAATAACCCCTACTACAGAAGAAGCCACAAGATAAGGCTCTATGCCCATATCTATAAGTCTCGTCACAGCTCCTGCAGCATCATTTGTATGTAAAGTAGATAACACCAAATGACCTGTTATAGCTGACCGGATAGCAATTTCCGCAGTTTCAGTATCTCTAATTTCTCCAATCATTATTATATCCGGGTCCTGCCTTAAAATTGACCTTAAAGCAGCTGCAAAAGTAAGCCCCGCCTTTTCATTGACTTGTACCTGATTTATACCTTCCAGCGAATACTCAACAGGGTCTTCAACAGTTATTATATTGACATTTGGCTTATTAAGCTCTTTTAACATTGCATAAAGAGTAGTTGTCTTTCCACTGCCTGTTGGACCTGTCAAAAGCACAATGCCATTAGGCCTTTTTATGAGTTTATCAAAAAGCACCAAGTCTTCTTCCTCAAAACCCAATTGATCCTTTGTCATTATAAAATTTTCTTTGTCCAAAAGCCTTAACACCAATTTTTCTCCAAAGACTGTAGGCAAAGAAGAAACCCTTACATCGATGTTTTTACCACCTGAAGTAAAATCAAATCTCCCATCCTGGGGAAGCCTTCTTTCTGCAATGTTCATGTTTGCCATGATTTTTACTCTTGTCACAACAGGGGCATGGGTACTCTTTATGGTCCTCATGGCTTCTGTCAGCTGCCCATCTATTCTAAATCGAATTCTCAAGTCTTTTTCTGTAGGTTCAATGTGAATGTCAGAAGCTCTATTTTTTATCGCCTGTTCAATTATAGAATTTACAAACCGCACAGCGGGAGCATTTTGCACTTCTTCCAAAATTTCATTTGGTATTTCTTGCTGGACTTCACTTTGAAACTCTCTTTTAAAGTCCTGCACTGCTTTTTCTGCCTGTTCTCTTCCGTAAATTCTGTCTATAGCTTTCAAAATGCTACTTTCAGATGCAATTAAAGGCTTCACATTTTGTTTAGTAATGATTCTCACATCATCCAGAGCAAATATATTTAGGGGATCTGCCATTGCTACAAGAATACCATCTTCATCTTTTTTAATAGGAATGATAGTATACCTTTTAGCAACAGATTCAGGAATTAACTTTGCTACTTCAGGGTCAATATAGTACTTCTGCAAATCCACATGGGGAATACCTAGTTGAAATTCTAAAACCTCAAGAATTTGATTCTCTGTAACATAACCCAATTTAGTAAGAATTTTACCTAACTTTTCCCCTGTTTTATTGTGAATCTCTATTGCTTGCTTTAGTTGTTCTTCTGTTATGATACCAACTTCAAGTAAAAGTTCCCCTAACTTTTTTTTGGCCATAAAAATACCTCCAAAAATAATAAAGCCGACATAAAGCCGGTTGCACCACTGTATCCATGAGGCATAAAGTGCCCAGATATAGCCTCACTTCATCTACTCTTTATAAAATATTCTACAAATTTTGCGTAATTCCTTCTTTTAAATGCATGTAGACCAAATTTTTGTCGAAAAATCCCCCTGTCCACAACTTGAAAGAATAATTAGCTTGATTAAGTAGCATAGAAAGTCCATTAGAATACTTTATTCCATTCTTTTTCGCATGTTTTAAAAGAGCAGTTTCAAAAGGGTTGTAAATAAGGTCATATACAAATTTAGCCCTTGAAACCACACCTTCACTAGCAGGTGAATCCTCCACATTTGGATGCATTCCAACACTTGTAGTATTAATTAGCATATCTATTTCTTGTATTTTTTCTACTTCATTTATACTGCAATAATCACAATGAACCTCAAATTCTTTTTCAACATACTCCGACAAATTTTTTGCTCTTTCAACACTTCTATTGGCAATTACCATGGAATCTATTCCTTCTGAAGCAAGAGCCACACAAATTGCCTTAGAAGCTCCGCCAGCTCCTAAAACAACAGCTTTTCTTCCTTTTATCTCTTCTCCTAATTCTTTTAAAGAATCTATAAAACCATACACATCCGTATTATAACCTTCTAAAACTCCCTCTTCATTTATTACAGTGTTGACTGCTCCAATCTTTAAAGCCTCTTCTGATACAACATCTAAATACTTGATGATATTTTCTTTATGAGGAACAGTGACATTAAAACCCTTTATCCCTAAAGCCTTAACTCCTTTTACTGCGTCTTCTAATTTTTCAGTCAAAACATCAAAAACAGTATATACGCAGTTTAAGCCTAACGATTTAAAAGCATAATTATGTATCAAAGGAGATAAACTATGCCCTATTGGATGACCTATGAGCCCATACAATTTGGTTTTAGAATCAATTTTCATATCTCTCAATCCTTTTTAACACATGTCTTTCTGCTTTTCTCATAAGTTTTGTCCAACCTAATTCCTCTTTTGACAAGGGTTTTACCAAAATAGTGTACAAACCTGCCCTTTTGCCCCCCAAAATATCTGTAAATATTTGGTCTCCTATTAAGGCTGTTTCATGGGGCTTTGCATCTAAAATCTTTAAAGCCTTTTTAAAAGCTCCTTTTCTCGGTTTAATAGCCCAAGCTATTCCTGGTACATCTATTTTTTCTCTAAATTCATTTACTCTTTTTTTGGTATTATTTGAAACAAGACAAACTCCAAACCCTTCTTTCTTTACCTTTTCCAGCCACTCAATAGTAGTTTTATCAGGAATTTTTGATTCTTTAGGAACTAAAGTATTATCAATATCTAAAACAAGATTAGAAATCCCTTTTTCTTTTAACAAATTTAAATCAATTTTATGGATGCTTTCTACAATCATATCAGGAATTAGCTTTTTATACATATCTTCACCTCATTTAGTTAAAATTATATAATAAAAAAAAATAAACTGTCAATACAGACAGTTTTACCTTCTTTTTGCATACAAAAAATATAATTATATTAAATTTTCATTAATTTAACAATATTTAATAAAAAAAATAAATCTTTTTTCATTTTGCTATTTTAAAAGATAATCCGCTCTTTTCTTTAGAAAGTTTTATTTCTGCCAGTCGCAAGTTTTGTTGAAAACTTTTACAACTATAGAAAATGCTTTAAATTTTACATTGGGTAAATTATAATTTTTTATTAAAAATGTAACAATTTTATGATTTGTGGCACTTATCCCTCAAATGTCCCAAAAATTATTGGTTCTCCATTATTTACCATTAATTTCCCTCGTGCCCATACTTGATACAATTCAATATCCGGTGTTAGTACAACAAAATCCGCATCTGAACCTACTTTAATACAACCTTTACGCGGCCACAATTTAAGCACTTTGGCTACATTACTGGTAACAACTTGAATAGCATCAGCCAATTTTATTCCTTCCTTAAGAACTAAATCTCCTAATTCTTCTAATAGTGAATCTTCATTACCAATCCCTAAACCTATTATGTTACCATTTTCATCAAATCGAGGTATGCTTCCATTTCCATCAGAACTTATAGTTATATTATTTAGTTCCACACCAGCATCTAATGCTTCGCGTATTGCTCGACTTGGTTTAATAGGATCTTTAGAATTTCCCCTTGGGCCTACGCTAGAAGTAATATCTATAAAACCACCATATTTACCCCACTCTATTGCCTGTTTAAATAGCCAAGGATTGCGATTAAGATGAGTAGGTAAAAATTGTGTAATTGGAATTTCTGTTTCTTTTACAATAGCAAAAAGCATATCTAATCCAGCTTTGCCATCTCCTACATGTACGTTTACAATTCCTGCTTTACCGCTTAACATGCCACCTACACGAGCTTCTGCTGCTAATTTTTGTATTTCTTCCCGTAAAGGCTGGGCGGAACGATGGTCAGAAATAGCAATTTCACCTGCTCCTATTACTTTATCTATAAGAATTAAATCAGAACGTACACTTCCTGTAATGGTAGGAGTAGGAACTTCATAAGCACCAGTATAAATATAAGTTGTAATTCCTTCCTCCTCTAAACCTCGTGCTTTAGCAAGTAAACTAGTTACATGCCTTGTAATACCATCTGTGCCAAGACAGCCCACCATCGTAGTAATACCCGCTCTAGTTGCTGTAGATAGGGTCACTTCCGGTGTTCTAGTAGCATATCCTCCTTCGCCACCACCCCCTATCATATGAACATGCGAATCAATAAAGCCTGGTACCAAAATATAGCCATCTAGTAAAATCTCTTCATACTCCCAACTAACCGGCATTTCTATATGAGGTTCAATTGCAGCAACTTTTTCTCCTGCTATTAATACATCCTGCTTTCCTAAATCTATCGGTCCTACTATGTGTGCGCCACGTAACACAACAAAAAAAGATTTTTGTTGGATGCTTTGCATTTATAATTAGCCCCCTCTTTTCTATTTTTCATACTTAAACAATTCTTAATTTCCTTTATTTTAACCTGTTCGAATTAAAGCGTCTACAAGAATATACTAACACCAAAATATATACGATAACAAGTTATCTTAGGTTTTTTTATAAATGCCATTGTTAACTACATATTAAGCTACTTATATTATAAATAAAATATTTTGTAATTAAAATCGGCTTCTTCAAGTTTTTCGTAACTCAAACTGATTATAATGACATATTTATTTGATCACTAGAAAATCAAGAGTAGCTTTAAAGTTTTAATTTTTTACATAGAAAGTTCTTTAAAAAGCTTATTTAAAGCCTTTTTTTCAATCCTTGAAACATAAGAGCGAGATATGCCTAACATCTTTGCTATCTCCCTTTGCGTCCTAACTTTCCCGTTATACAATCCATATCTCATTTCTATAATTAATTGTTCTCTATTTTTTAATACGCTGTTCATCTTATTGTACAACTTCTTAATTTGAAGTTTTTTCTCTACTTGGTCTGATATCTCATCCTCATCTGTACCAAGTACGTCCATCAAAGATATTTCATTTCCTTCTTTATCCACTCCAATAGGATCTTGGAGGAAAACTTCTCCTTTCATCTTTTTTTCTGCTCGTATAGCCATAAGTATTTCATTCTCTATGCACTTTGCTGCATAGGTGGCAAGATGAGTACCTTTAGAAGAGTCAAAAGTATTTATGGCTTTTATAAGACCTATTGTCCCAATAGAAATCAAGTCATCTATGTCCTTTCCAGTGCCACTGTACTTTTTAACAACATGGGCTACTAATCTTAAATTTCTCTCTATCAAAATATTTCTCGCTTCCTCGTCGCCGTTTTTATATGCTTCTAAATATTTTTTTTCTTCCTCTGCAGTGAGTGGATTTGGGAAAGAGTTAGTATTTGTCAAATAGCCAAGGTTTAAGATTTCCTTTACAATCGAAGCTAAAATTGCAACAACAACTTCCCACATTGCCGCCACCTCTTTAAATCAATATTACACATCTATTATATGTAGCTTAAAAAAAATGGTGCCTGTACATCAGTATTTCATTATTTCTTCTGCTATTTCTCTAAAAAGAGGAGCAGCTTTAGTTCCTCCCGTATCGCCATTTTTTACAAAAATTGAAATCGCATATTTAGGGTTGTCATAAGGCACAAAACCTATAAACCAAGCGTGATATATATTTAGTTCCTTGCTAACTTCAGCTGATCCTGTTTTGCCGGCACTACCATAGATGGTCTCAGCTTTTTTCCCCGTTCCTTCTGGGTCAACAACCACCTGTCTCATCATTTCCTTTAAAATTTTGGCTGTCCTTTCACTTATTACCCTATAAGACTTTTTCTGAGATAATTTCTTAATTTCCTTTCCTTCCTCATCAACTATTGCAGTAGCTAATTGCGGAACATTCCTGACACCCTCATTGGCTATCGTTGCAGTTATATCTGCAGCTTGAAGAGGTGTCATTAAAACTTCTCCCTGCCCTATTGAAAGATTCCCAATTCCAGCTCCATAAGTATCAAACAATTTAGGCAATCTCCCTATCTGCTCAGGTATTGGCAAACCATCGTCACTTTCTATCCCAAATTTTCTCGCCATCTCTAAAATATTTTTTGCTCCTGTTATCTGGCCAATTTTTATAAAGGTGGTATTGCAAGAAACTGCGAAGCCTTTTACAATGTTTATTATCCCATGGCTTTCTCCTTTAAAGTCGTGAAACACTACCCCATTTATATCATAGCTGCCACTGCAATAAAAAGTATCCTCTAAATTTACTTTGCCGTATTCTAAGGCTGCTGCAGCCACTATAATTTTAAAAATAGAACCAGGAGGATATCCACAAACAGCCTTATTTATAAATTCTTCATTGGAGCTATCTAAATAAGCTTGAATATTGTTTTGGTCAAAATTGGGCCTACTTGCCATTGCCAAGATATCTCCTGTCTTTACATCTAATACTACCACTGCTCCATCTATTTTATGCTTATCAAGGACATTTTCTACAACCTTTTGTATATGATAATCAAGTGTAGTTTTAACTCCCAGTACTTGCTTCCCAGAAGTTCTTAACCTAACCCCTAACCCTTTTATATAATCATTTCTATTTCCATCAGTAAAGACTGCAATGCTATCTTCTCCTTTGCTGTTTAATATTTCATCAAAAGTATCTTCTAGGCCCATTTTTTTATCTCCTAGATATCCTATTACATGTCTTGCCAAAGAGTTATGAGAATATCTTTCAGGCAAAGCTAATTTAAAGACTCCTATAGGCAATTTGTAATTTGAATTAAATTTACCTTCATACTTCACATAACCTTTTGCACTTTTTAAGGAGTTTAGCACCTCCTCATAGTTTACCTCAGCAATTTCACTTATAATTTTAGCTGCTTTTTCTTTCTCACTTAGCATTTTAGGTATTGCAAATATGTATTCTTTATAATCTCTATCTGTAAAAGGTATCATGTTTCTATCATATATTTCTCCTCTTTTATCTAAAATTTTAAAACTTCTAATTTTTTGTTCTAACGCTTTTTGAGAGTAAAATTCTCCTTTGATTATTTGAATGTAAAAAAGTCTTCCAACTAAAGCCATAATAAGAATTGACAACAGTACTTTTAAAAATGTAATTCTTTTATCTTTATGGTACATAAAAATTACTCCTTTCAGGAAAAGTATTCCCAAAAGGAGCAGTTTTTAACCTAATTTTTAATCTCTCTGCAAAGTATATAAAATTCTTCCACAGGATGTTTCATAGGAATTTTCACTATCATCTGCGGATGAGGAGCTACCTCAATCTCATTTCCTTCTTCATCCCACATTTTTTCAATTTGCTGCTCAAACTCTACTTTAGGACCCACAATCTCAATTTTATCTCCCACAAACATCCTGTTTCTTTGCTCTACAACAGCAATTCCTGTATTTGGGTCATAATCTTTTACAATTCCTACAAAATCATGAGTCCGTATATATTTGGAAGATTCATAATTTTGAGCATCAGGACCTGGTTTACCAAAATAAAATCCTGTGGTAAATCCCCTGTGGCTGGCTTTCGAAACCTCTTTCAAAAGCTTTTTATCAAAGACATAATTTTCCCCTTTTTCAAGGTAATCGTCAATCGCCTCCCTGTAAGCTCTTGTCACCACAGCCACATAATAGGCACTTTTGTTTCTTCCCTCAATTTTAAAGCTTGTAACACCTGCACTAACAAGCTGTGGAATGTATTCTATCATACAAAGGTCTTTAGAGTTCATGATATATGTGCCTCTTTCATCTTCAAAAATTGGAAAATATTCTCCCGGTCTCTTCTCTTCCACAAGATAATATTTCCATCGGCAAGGTTGTGTACATTCTCCTTTATTAGCATCCCTTCCAGTTAAGTAATTACTTAAAAGACATCTTCCAGAATAAGAAATGCACATAGCCCCATGGACAAATGCTTCTAACTCTAAACTTAGAGGTGTTTTCTCCCTTATTTCTTTTATCTCTTTCAAAGACAACTCCCTTGCTAAAATTATTCTTTTTGCTCCTAGCTTATGCCAAAATAGAGCGCTCATATAATTCACATTATTTGCCTGCGTACTTATGTGCACATCCACTTCAGGTGCTACTTCTTTTACTATAGAAAAAACTGCCAAATCAGAAAGGATAATAGCGTCAATTCCAAGGTCAGTTACTTTTTTAATGTACTCTGGCAATTCTTTTAAATCCTCATTGTGAGGAAAAAAATTTATAGTTATATAAGCTTTTTTCCCATTTTTTCTTACATATTTTATTCCCTCTTTTATCTCATCAAGCGTCAACCCTACATAAGCTCTTAAACTGTAGTTTTGTCCGCCAAAGTATACGGCATCTGCACCGTAATTTATAGCAATTTTTAGTCTTTCCAAATCTCCAACTGGTGCTAAAAGCTCTAACATGACTATACCTCCTTAAAATTTAAAGCAACTCCATCCCCCAAAGGCAAAATCACAGTGTGCAAAGTCTTATCTTCATTAAGTATCTTTAAAAATTCTCTCATTCTGTAGACAATTGTCCTTCTCTTATGCTTTACATTTTTTTCATTTACCACATATCCTTTATACAATATATTGTCCCACATGATTATTCCTTCTCTATTTAGAATTCTCTTGATCTCTTTATAAAACTCAATATACTGTCCTTTTGCTGCATCTACAAAAATTAAATCATATTTATTAGTCAAATTTTGAAGAACTTCTTGCGCTTCTCCACAGATAAGGTCTATTCTATCTTCTACTTTGGCTTTTTTAAAATTTTCTTTAGCAATCTCTGCTAAATTTATATCCCTCTCAATAGTGACAATATTTGCATTTTTATAAGCATTAGCAATTATTATAGCAGAATAACCTATAGCAGTACCTATTTCTAATACTTTCTTAGGCTTTTTTACCTTCACAATAAAGTTTAAAAAAGCTGCAACTTCCGGTTTTGCAATAGGAATATAATTTTCTTCAGCAAATTTTCTTATATCCTCTAAATCCTTATATAGATTGCCAGAAAATTCTCTTATAAACTTAATATCATTGGACGTTATTTCCATATTCCAACCCTTTCATTTATTATTTTGCCCTTTTTCAGTTTCTCTTTGGGCTTTTAAATGTTCTTCAAAAGTTTTACTGAAAACATGCGTTCCATCTTTATTTGCGACATAATAATAAAAATCGTGTTTTTCAGGGTTTAAAGCTGCCTCAATAGATTTAAGACCTGGATTGCAAATAGGACCAATTGGAAGTCCGTAATGCTCATAGGTATTATAAGGTGAATCCACTTGTAAATCCTTATATGAAAGCACTTCTTTATGAATTCCTAAAGCATATTCAACTGTAGGGCATAACTCAAGCTTCATATTTTTTTTCAACCTATTGTATATTACTCCTGCAATTATAGGTCTCTCTTTATCAACAACTGCTTCTTTCTCCACTATAGAAGCAATTATCATAATCTGATCAGGGGTCATTCCAACATTTTTAGCATTGTCCTTTATAGTAGTATTATAAATTTCTTGAAACCTTTTAAGCATGATATTTATTATTTCTTTTTCATCGGCACTCACAGGTATTAAATAGGTATCAGGAAAAAGATATCCTTCTAACCTATTCGGCCTATCTTTAAGGACATCTTTTAAAAAGTCATAATTAAAAATATCATTTTGAGCAATTTCTAAAAATTTGTCTTTATTTACTAAACCTAATTGAGATAATCTATTAGCTATATCTTTTAAAGTATATCCCTCAGGAATTGTAACTTTTACAGTGTCTATTTGCGCCTTGCCTGCTAAAATTTTTTTGATTATTTGGTCAGTAGTCATATTGGGACTTAACAAATATTTTCCGGCCTGTAATCTGCCGTCTGCCTTTAAAACTTTTGCCCTCCATATAAAAAACCATTCATTTTTGACTAAATTATTCGCTTTTAGCAATTTAGCTATCTGAGATGTAGAATAGCCATTAGGAATATATACTATCTTTTCAGTAGCATTCATATTTGTGGTTACAGGTTGAAAAAGGCTCTGATAATATACAAAAGCAGAAAAAAACAAAAAAATTATGACAACTATAATTGCCACAAACATGCTTTTTCTTTTATATTCGACCTTATTCATCCTATTTCTCTCCTTTTTGTGACTATACATAAATTATATAATTAATTGAAAATAAAAACAAGTAAGCCATGAAGCTTACTTGTTTTTATAAAGAATACCTATCCTTTAGCCTTTTATAAACCTCTAACACTACATAACCAAATATACCTGTTACAATCGCCTCACTTATGGCAATATCCACTACTACAATGTAATAGGGTATTTTTAAAAAGTAACTTACCCATATTGATACAATTAAGGCATTTAAAATTATAGGTGGCAATATACCTTTGTAAAAAACTTTGCTTTTCGATGTAAGGTACGCAGCGATTAATGTAACCAAACTCCCCCCTAAAATATCTACAATTCCAAAGGGGCTACCTATATTAGCTAAAAAGCAACCTATAAAGACTCCCCAAATAGCTGCCGGTTCTACCATAGGTAATATAACTAAAGATTCGGAAATTCTAAATTGTATTGGTCCGTAAGAAATGCTACCTAAAAGGATAGTGACAACAAAATAAATTGCCGCAATAACTCCTGCTTTTACAATGTACTTAGTATCAAGCTTTTTCATTCATTTCATCTCCATCGGTTCCATGACTATTTTTAATATATCGTCCATTATCTTCCCAAAAGTGTACTCTAAAGACAAGTATGAACTTATCTCTGGATTAAGATTTAATATCTCCCATAGTTTTTCTAAAACTTCTTTTTCTTTAGCATCCACTTTTTCACCAGATAGTTCTTTTGCCTGAATCTCTAATTGTTTTTTTCTAAAATCCTCTAACATTTTTTTATTTTCTTCACTTTTATTTATCTTTTCATAAGCCTCTTTAAAAGCTTTATATTCTGGCATTTGCCTTATGGCATTAGCTAATTCATAGGCTTTGTCATAGACGTTCATAACTGATGCCTCCTGCTAAATTTCCATTATGATTGGCAATATCATTGGATTCCTCTTAGTCTTTTCGTACAGGAAACTGCTTAAGTTGTCCTTTATCATGGATTTTATAGTAGCCCATTCACTAATTTCTTCTTTCCCGCACTTTGACAACACGTCTCTGACAATATTTTTAGATTCTTCCATTAAATCCTCAGATTCTCTCACATACACAAATCCTCTTGAAATTATATCTGGACCTGCTATAATAGATCCCGTCTCTTTTGAAATAGTTACGACAACAACTAATAAGCCATCCTGTGCCAAATGCTTCCTGTCTCTTAAAACGATGTTTCCTACATCTCCTACGCCTAGGCCATCTACTAAAACCTTCCCTGCCGTCACTGTACCTGCAATTCTTCCAGAGTTTTTTGAGAACTCTAATACTGTTCCATTGTCTACAACAAATATATTTTCTGGTGGCATGCCAAGAGTTTCCGCAAGTTTAGCATGCTGAACTAAATGCCTATACTCCCCATGGACAGGGATAAAAAACTTAGGTTTTATTAAAGCATGAAGCAATTTAATCTCCTCTTGACAAGCATGACCAGACACATGAATGTCTGCCAACGCTTCATAGATCACATTGGCACCTTTTTTAAACAATTGATTTATTACGCGAGAAATAAGTCTTTCATTCCCGGGAATTGGGGATGCAGAGATTATTACCGTATCTCCCGGAACAATTTCAACTTTTTTGTGCTCCGAAGAAGCCATTCTAGTAAGAGCTGACATAGGCTCTCCTTGACTCCCCGTTGTCACAATTACCACCTTATTGTGAGGTAACTTATTTGCTTCATCTAAGTCTATCAAAAGCCCTTCTGGAATAATCAAATACCCTAGCTCTACAGCTACATTCACAACATTTAACATGCTTCTTCCTGATATAGCCACTTTCCTCCCATATTTATGAGCCGAATCTATGATTTGTTGGACTCTGTGAATGTTAGAAGCAAAAGTCGCTACAATAATTCTTTGCTCAGCTTTTCTAAATAAATTGTCAAAAGTCTCTCCCACCGTCCTTTCTGACATTGTATAGCCGGGCCTTTCAATATTGGTACTGTCACAGAGCATTACAAGTACTCCTTTTTCCCCTAACTGTGCAAAGCGGTGTAAGTCAGGTACTTCTCCTCCTATAGGGGTAAAATCAATCTTAAAGTCTCCTGAATGAAATACAGTCCCTATAGGAGTGTGGATTGCTAAAGCGGCAGAATCTGCAATACTATGGGAAGTCCTTATAAATTCCACTTTAAACTGACCAATTTCGACAACTTCTCTGGGTTTTACGGTTATCAAAGTGCTATCCTTTAAAATACCCTGTTCTTTTAATTTATATTCTACTAAACCTATTGTTAAGCGAGTTCCATATACAGGAACATTAAGTTGTTTTAAAACGTAGGGCAACGCTCCAATATGGTCTTCATGGCCATGTGTCAAAACAATTGCTTTTACTCTTTCACGATTTTTCAATAAATAAGTAATGTCGGGAATGACTAAATCTATTCCCAACATTTCATCATCCGGGAAAGCGAGACCGCAATCCACAACTATAATGTCGTTTCCGAATTCAAAAACAGTCATGTTCTTGCCGATCTCATTTAATCCGCCCAAAGGAATGATTTTAAGTTTTGCCTTGTGTGCCAAATACTTATCTCCTTTCACTAGATATTATTAGTTTATTTTTATTTTCCCCCGAAAACCCCAAAAAACTTACCCGTACCTTACATCAGTTAATATAAATTATACTTTATTTAAAGAAATACTTCAACCTCTTTAATGTAAATTATTTTTTAACTAGGCCCAAAATTTTGTTATTGAGTTTAATCATTCTTTTTTCTACATTTGCTGCAATATCCAAAAAATTTAACATTGTGATCTAGTATTTCAAAATCTTTAGTCTCCTCTATTGCCTTCTCTAGATCCTCTAAAAGGTCTCCCTCCATCTCAATAACCGCCCCACATTTTAAGCAAATTAAATGGTGATGTTGATGGACCTCATTGTGGTATAGCTCATACCTATTTCTGCCATCGTCAAAATTTAATTTATAAACAATTCCTAACTCTTCAAATAGCAGGAGAGTCCTGTAAACCGTAGCAAGACCAATTTCAGGATATTTTTGTCTTACTAAATCGTAAATTTCCTCAGAAGAAAGGTGTTTCTCTCTATTTTCCATAATGACGTCTAATATTACGCGTCTTTGAGTCGTCAATTTATATCCTTTGTCTTTTAGTTTTTCTTTAAACTTTTCAACTTCATTCATTTAACTCACCGCCAAAAAAATATCAATTAATATTAGTTTATGATATTCATTTTCAATTGTCAAATACTTTTTATCTTCCCATGTAACCATTAATTTTTAAAAACAATTTATATCTCAATTGAGAATATAATTTAGGAGATTAAGAAGTAAATAAATTTTGGCCAATATAAAATTAAGATATACCACCGCGGTATATCTTAATCAATTCCATCTCAATTTTTGATTAAATTACTCTTCATCATCGTCAAAGTCGTCATCATCAAAATCTTCATCATCGTAATACTCTTCATACTCTTCAATCAGCTCATTGTATGCTTCAACAGCATCATTAAACTCTTCCTCATCTTCGATCCCTACAAAAATATCATTGCCATTTTCATCTTGTTCCACTCTCAAGATGTAGGCATCTTCTCCATCTCCATCAACAGGGACCACAACAGCATACCTCGTATCGTCAAGGTCAAATGATGCTACAAGTTCGAAGTCTACTGGATGGCCGTGTTCGTCGATTAACTGAATGATTTCTGGTTCCATATTATTTCACCTCAATTCTACCAAGATAATGTAATTGTATAACATACCAAAAAGACTGTCAAGTTTTTAATAAAATTTTATTTATTTTTTTTTGAATCTAGATAATTTTGAAGTATAAGGACTGCCGCCAGCTTGTCAATTACTTCTTTTCTCTTAGACCTACTCATATCAGCCTTTTCTATTAGAACCCTTTGAGCCTCTACTGTAGTAAGCCTTTCATCCCACAAAATTATTGGCATATCCAAGACGTCTTTTAACTGTTCAGCAAATTTTATAACTTTTTCTCCTTGTGGTCCTAAAGTTCCATTCATATTTTTCGGCAATCCTATAATTATAATTCCCACTTCATATTCGTTTATTATATGTTTTATTCTTTCAAAGTCTTTTGTGTTACTACTTCTTTTAATAGTTGTAAGCCCCTGTGCAATTGTCTCTGACAAATCACTTATAGCTATTCCTATCGTTTTATCACCTACATCTAATCCCATAATTCTCAACAAAATCTCTCCATTCTAAAATTACCTCACACAAGGTGAGGCAATTTTATTTTTTCATCGATAAATATTCTTTCAAAAGCTCTTCTACTAACTCATCTCTTTCAATTTTTCTTATTAAATTTCTCGCATTTTTATGGCTTGTTATATAAGTAGGGTCTCCAGACAATATATAACCCACTATTTGATTAATTGGATTATATCCTTTTTCGGAAAGAGCTTCATATACCGCCGTCAATATCTCTCTAACCGTCTTTCTCTCAGTCTCTACATGGTATCTTATAGTCTGCTCATTTTTATCTACCATTATATATCACCTCTAGATACATTTAACTACACCTTTATCATACCCTATGTCCCTTTAAATAGTCAAGCTTTTATCATTTTTTTAACTGTTCTTTTATAATTTCAATTGCTTTATTTAAAGCCTCTTCAATTTTTGCCAGATTTTTGCCCGTTCCTTGAGCCATGTCTGGTCTTCCGCCACCATTTCCTTCCGATATTTTGCACACCTCTTTAATAACCAATCCCATGTTTATCCCTTTTTGAATGGCATCTTTAGTAGCCATACCCACAAAGATAGCTTTCTCCGAAACAGAAGAAGCTAATACCACTGCAGCAGTCTTTAACCTATCCTTCAAAATATCACCTAAAGACTTTAAAGCCTCACTATCATAATCTTCAACCTTTGAAATAACTACTTTTATGCTATCTAATGAAATAGCAGAATTTATTAAATTCTCAGCTAAAATAGATGCCATTTTTATTTTTAATTGTTCTATCTCCTTATCTTTTACCTTTAAACTCTGGTGTAAAATCTCAATTTTCGAAACTATCTCTTTATCTTGAGCTTTTAACACGTCAGAAGCCTCTTTTAATATTTCTTCTTTATCTTCCAAATACTTTATTGCAGTGAGTCCCGTTAAAGCTTCAATCCTTCTTAATCCTGCGCCAACCGCGCTTTCAGATATTATCTTAAAAATTCCTATTTCGTTAGTATTTTTAACGTGAGTTCCACCACAAAGTTCCATGCTGTAATCATCAATTTTTACAACCCTTACTTTATCTCCATACTTTTCTGTAAAAAGTGCTACTGCTCCTTCCTTCACTGCCTCATCATAAGTTTTTTCTTCCACGTCAACAGGTAAACTTTGGTATATCTTTTCATTCACTATATTTTCTATTTCCTTTAATTCCTCTTTGGTTACAGCTTGATAATGGGAAAAATCAAATCTCAATCTATCATCAGCCACCAAGGACCCTGCTTGATGCACATGATTGCCTAATACTTCTTTTAAAGCTTTATGAAGAAGATGAGTAGCAGTGTGGTTTCTAGCAGCATTTTTTCTGCTCACCACGTCAATTTTAGCTTTTACTTCATCTCTCACTGAAATTAAACCTCTCTCAATTGTTCCAATGTGTATAAACTTATCTCCTACTTTTTTACAGTCTTTTACTCTTACTAAAACATTCTCATTTTCTAAAATACCTCTATCTCCTATCTGTCCTCCACTTTCAGCGTAAAAAGGGGTGACATCTAAGATTATGCTTATATCATCTCCTGCTTCTGCCTCATCGACTAGTTCTTCCTCTTTTACAATTGCCAAAACTTTTGATTTGCTCTCATATGAATCATGCCCTATAAATTTCGTCTTAATATCCCCTAAAGTAGAATATATGTCCTGTTCCCATAGACTATTATCTTCTTTTCTACTGCTTCTAGCTCTTACCCTCTGTTTTTCTAATTCTTCCTTATATCCTTCTTCATCAACAGCAATACCTGCTTCTTGCAATATCTCTCTCGTCAAATCCAAAGGAAAACCATAAGTATCATATAATCTAAAGGCCTTAGAGCCTTCTAATACAGTTTTGCCTTGAGCCTTTAATCCATTTGTATAATCTTGTAAAATTGTAAGTCCTTGGTCTATTGTTTCCTTAAATCTTTCTTCTTCTAATTTGATTATCCGCTTGATATAGTCATTTCTGTCAATTATTTCAGGATAAGCTTCTCCATAATTTGCAACAACTGAATCTACCACTTTATACAGGAAAGTATCATTTATTCCTAAAAGTTTTCCATGTCTTGCTGCTCTTCTTAAAAGCCTTCTTAAAACATAGCCTCTTCCTTCATTGGAAGGTAAAATACCATCAGATATCATAAAAGTGATTCCTCTTATATGGTCAGTTATTACCCTTAAAGAAACATCTTTTTCTGCATCTTCTCCATACTTTACTTCCGCAATTTTAGATACAAAATCTGTTATACCTCTTATTACATCTACATCAAATATACTGTCTACTTCTTGCATTATTGTAGCTATTCTCTCAAGCCCCATTCCTGTGTCAATATTTGGATTAGGAAGCCTATGATAATTCCCTTGTTCATCTTTATTAAACTGAGTAAAAACTAAATTCCAAAATTCAATAAACCTATCGCAGTCACAGCCAACTCCGCAAGTAGGCTTGCCGCAGCCTTTTTCTTCACCTCTATCAAAATAAATCTCTGAAGAGGGGCCACAAGGTCCTGTGCCAATCTCCCAGAAATTATCTTCTTTTCCCATCCTCACAATTCTTTCAGGAGGTAACCCAACTATTTTGTTCCAAATCTCAAATGCTTCATCGTCTTCCTCATAAATTGATACCCATAACCTGTCAACTGGCAACTTCAAAACTTCTGTTACAAATTCCCAGGCCCAGGAAATAGCTTCTTTTTTGAAATAATCACCAAAAGAAAAGTTACCCAACATTTCAAAAAAAGTACCGTGACGTGCTGTTTTACCCACTCTTTCAATATCAGGTGTCCTTATACATCTTTGGCAAGTAGTTACTCGTTTGCTGGGGGGAGTTTCTTTTCCTGTAAAATAGGGTTTTAAAGGAGCCATTCCAGAATTAATTAATAATAAACTTTTATCATTTTTAGGAATTAGAGAAAAACTTGGTAGTCTCAGGTGCCCTTTGCTTTCAAAAAAGCTTAAAAATTTTTCTCTAATTTCGTTCATCCCGAGTTTTTCCATAAAAATCCTCCTTCTAATACAATAAAACCGTCCCAATTGGGGACAGGCATTTACCCGCTCTTTTGTGAATATATTATACAAGATTGAAGGTATCAAGTCAATAATTGGTTTATTCCTTAAAAAAAATTTCTGTTACAACAACCTTTATAGTTGCTACAATAGGTACAGACAGTAAAAGTCCCCAAAATCCAAAGAATTCTTCTCCCGCAACCAATGAAAAAATTACAGTTATAGGATGAAGTCCTACACTGTCACTAATTACTTTAGGAGTGACAAAAACATTTTCTACTTGTTGTACCAGTATACATACTAGTAATGCCCAAAAGCCCTTATACAAAGAATCAATGAGCCCAATTAAAACGGCAGGAATAATAGATAAAATAGGTCCTATGTAAGGAATTATATTTAATATTCCTGCTAATGCTCCTATTAAAAAAGCGTATTTAACTTTAATCAAAGAAAGGCCTACACTTGTAAAAATAGCTACAAAAATAGAGAGATATATTTGCGCTCTTATGTACTTACTCAAAATTTTGTCTATTTTACTTAAAATGTTAAAAAATTTATCGCTATATCCGGAATAAAAAAACTTTTTAATCTGCCCTTCAAATGCTTCTTTGTCTTTTAAAAAATAAAATGTTATAATTGGCACAATTATAATATCTACAATGTCTTTTAGCACTGCAAAAGTTGACTTAAAAACAGAATCAACTTGTGAAGCAAAAATACTATTTAAAGCCTTTATATTTTTATCCAATACTTTTTCAAATTGAGGCGGCAAATAGGAAAAATAATTAAATTTCAATTGATCTAAAAGTTTTTGGATTTGTTCAGTATAAAAAGGTATCATTTTTATAAAACTTACTAGTTCATTCGCCAAAATAGGTAAAATGTAAAATGAAAAAAATAGTATCACTAAAGCTACAATTAAAAAGACTAAAAGAATAGACAAAGTTAGAGAAAATCCTTTTAAATTAAAAAATCTGACAAATGGATTTAGCAAATAAGCAATTAATGCTGAAACAAAAAAAGGGGAAAGTACATTTTTAATACTTACCCAATTTCTTACAAAAAAATATAGTAATCCTATGGCACCTATTATTAAAAAAAGCAGATATACTTTTTTAATTTGCATTTTATCACCTTAAAAATCTATCTAATTTTTATTCTCCTTATTGTACGCCATATCTGTGTCATATTTTTTTCTATCATATCCTTGTAACGTCTGTATTTTTTCATATCTATTTTAGGAATTATATATGCAGCAGCTACTACTCCTGCCAAAAATCCCTTTATATATTTGTCTCTATTCATAAAAGCCCTCCTTTACATCTAAAATTTCTGCTTATTATAGATTTCCCTTTTTAAAATAAAAAATGCACACTTTTTGTGTGCACTTATCTAATCTTTTTCTCAATTATTCCACCACCTACTACTATATCTCCATTGTAAAAAACCACCGATTGACCGGGAGTTATCGCTCTTTGAGGCTTTAAGAATTTTACTAATACTTTGTCTTTTTCGTAAGGTTTTATTATAGCTTCTTCTTCTTTGGCAGTATAGCGAATTTTTGCAGTTACCTTCATTTCCTTTTCAAGTCTTTTAATGAAAATAAAATTGTTATTTGAGGATATAAGCTCTTCTCCCCAGACATCTTCTTGATGCCCAACAATTACTACATTGTTTTTCACATCTATATCTACAATATATAAAGGCCTATCAGAGGATAAACCAAGCCCTTTTCTCTGACCAATTGTATAATGTATTATTCCCTTATGATACCCTAAAAATTTGCCGTGAACATCTCTAAACTCTCCCGGCTTTATTTTACCTTTTATCTGTCTTTTTATAAATCCGCTGTAATCATTATCGGGAATAAAGCAAATCTCCTGACTTTCTGGCTTTTTAGCAACAGGAAGCTTTAATTCCTCTGCTAACGCTCTTATTTCTTCTTTTTTGTAAACTCCTAAAGGAAAAAGAGAATGTCGTAACTGGTCTTGAGTTAATCTGTATAAAACATAACTTTGGTCTTTAGAAGAATCTATGCCTTTTTTTAATAAAAATCTTTTTGTTTTTTCGTCATATTCTTTCCTGACATAATGGCCGGTAGCGATATAGTAAGCTCCCAGCTCAAAGGCTTTCTCTAAAAGTTCCCCAAATTTTATCTGCCTATTACACAACACACAAGGATTGGGAGTTCTTCCTTTTAAATATTCATTGATAAAATAACTCACTATTTTATCGTAAAAATCTTGACTTAAATCAATTGTATAGTGAGGTATTCCCAGCATTTCTGCAACCTTCTTAGCATCTTGTGTAGCCCTTAAAGAACAGCAACTTTTGTCATTGTCAAAAGATTTAGCTTCATGATCTACCCATACTTTCATTGTAATACCTATCACATCAAAACCTTGTTTTTTAAGAAGATATGCTGCTACAGAACTATCTACGCCTCCACTCATCCCAACTGCTACTTTATTGTTGGTCTCCATGCGATATACAAAATCCTCCTTTAAAAATACTAAAATTATTATTTCCTTAAATGTAATACATAAAAGCACTTTTTTGATTTAATCGTCTGTAATCATCCACCATATCCTGTAAAGTAATAGAATCTATCACCTTGTTTATGCTATCCCTTATTCTTTCCATTACCAGCTTCGTGGGACATCCCCCTGCTCTGCTGCATTCAAAAGGTGTATCTTCTACTACGCAATCTGCGGGAGCTAGTGAGCCTTCCAATGTCCTTATAACATCTCCTACAGTTATTTTATCAGGAGGTGCCGCCAACATGTATCCTCCCTGTGCTCCTCTTACGCTTTTTACAAGGTCTGCTTTTCTTAAGATTGCTATAAGTTGTTCTAAATAATGCTCAGAAAGTCCTTCATTTTCAGCAATTGTCTTTAAAGAAATGGGGCCTTCCCCGTAGTAAAGGGCTAATTCAAACATAGCTTGTATCCCATATCGACCTTTTGTAGATAGTTTCACGATTATCCACCCCTGAATTCCTACTATTTTACCCGGATTTCAACAAAAAGAATACCACTTAAAAAAGTGGTTGTCAACACTTAATTTTCTATAATTCTTTTGCTTTATCTTGCAAAGAACCCGGCATCATTTGCATTAGTTCTATTCTATTTCCATCAGGGTCTTCTATCCAATATTGATAATTTCCATCTGCCCCCATCATAGGCTGCCCCTTTATTTCCAAGCCTCTCTTTCTTAGTTCTTCTAATGTAGCAAAAATATCATCTACATGTAGGCACAAATGTTTAAACCCTATCCTTTCATCTTCATCTTTTCCCTTGTCTATCCCCCCTGGGAAAAGTTCAATGAATTGTCCTTCCACCACTTTTAAGTACACAAGCATTAATTTTCCATTTTCATGGTTAAGCCTAAAAGCTTCTTTTAGTCCCAATTTGCCACAGTAAAATTCTAAACTTTCATCAAGGTCTTTAACTTTGTAGGCTACATGTCCTAAACCTATTATCACACTAAAACCTCCCAAAAATATTATTCCTTTTTATTTTTATTATAACAGTAAATTAATGTTTTTCATAATGCAAAAAAAGGCGTATTTTTTACGCTTCTTCAGACTGTAGACAAACTTTCGTAAAGGAGATATTTTGCATAAGGAGCGACTTGTTACAAAGCGGCCCGGCACTCAAGTAAGAGAGTTTGATATAAGCAAAAATAGAAAAAACAAGCATACTTACTTGAGTGCCGGGAAACTTAGCAAGACCGAGGGTGGAGGCAGGGCCGAAGCCATGGATGGCGAAGGCGGGCACCTTAAGGCATGGATGCCACCTGACGTAGGTACCCTGCCGAAGCCCGAAGGGGAAGCTTATGTTTTGTCGCTTTGGAACATCGGAGCGGCGATGCAAAATATCTCCTTTGAATATTTTTTAACTTTGTCAGCAAACTGAAGAGGCGCATTTTTTACGCCTCTTCAATGACTTTTTCTACATATTCAGATGTAGAGCAGGATAAAATCCCTCCATATCTCAGCTTGAACTTTATTATATCTCCTACCTTATACGGATATTGGGAATTTGTAACATTGACAATTAAATGGTCACTGCTTGAACCTATTAATTCAATAGAGCTGTCTATAGGAATTAGGTCATTCATATTGACATCCTGTTTTCCTATAGCCAAAATTGCCCTTTTCATTATCCCTCTATCCACATATACTTGCCTTTCTCCAAAGGCATCCATTCCCAATATACCTCGTGGATAAGAAGGTTTTTCTTTTAATTCGACTATCTGTGCTTCTAAAGTAAATACATCGTCGTAAGTATGGGGAATTCTGTCTCCAAAAGCCGTTTCCCTACCTAAGACAATAGCTTCTCCTATTCTAAGTTGCGTTATTCCTCTTGGTATAAGACCATTTTGAACTAAGTACAGACTGCTTGAGTTTCCTCCGGAGACTATATCCAAATTCAAGTTGAATTTTTTGTTGATAGAATTCTTTATTTTCACAAGCTCTTCTAGTATATCTGGCGTAGGGATAACTGAACCATAACAAGTTAAATTAGTACCTATTCCTCGAAATTTTATACCTTCTAGTTTTACTATTTGTTCCACTATTGGAATAACATCCTCTTTCAATACGCCCTCTCTCAAATCCCCCAAATCTACCATTAGGATTATTTCATGAATTTTCCTTTGTTTTTTTGCTTCTTCCGATAGGCTTTTTATTGTATCTATTTCTGAGTTTAGGCTTATATCTGCATATTTTATAACTTCTTCCACTTCACTTTTCATGGGAATTCGAAGAAGCATTTTAGGTACCGGTATGTGTTGTAATTTTTTTAAATTTTTTATACGCGAATCCCCTAACATATCCACGCCGCCTTTTACCATCTCTTCTACCACTTCTGTAATAGCACAAAAAACTTTTGTGACACCTACTACTTTTATATTTCTTTTTTTGCACAAATTAACTATAGTTTGCGTATTTTCTCGAAGTTTTTCTAAGTTTATTCTTAACAAGGGATACACTTAATCTCCCCCATTTCTACATTCTAAAGCTGTCTTTAATCAATTTCAGAGCCTCATCAGGGTACTTTTTAGACAAAACACCACAGGCTGCCATAATATAATCTCTGTCAATTAAAACTTTTGCCGAAGAAGGGGGATAAAGTTCTTTTCCACTTCCCTCATCATTTATATTTTCTAATAACTTTTCCCCTCCCTCAAGTCTTGAAAAAATTCCACCAGTACCTATTATCCACTTGATAGCTGTTAAATCTCTTCCTTCAGCATAAAAGGTCTTTCCTGTAGGCCCAAAATAGCTTCCCAATTTACCGGCATGGCGCTTTACCGCTATTTCTAATGCCTTATTTGCAAGATATAGTACGAATTTCTTTTCTTTATCTGTTTGGGGTATTGGCTTTATATTGTTGATCAGCTCATCTGCATTATTAAATTTTTTATAAATATCTTCTCCACACAAATCAAACAAATTCCTTGAATTTACAAATACCCCCAAATCACCCTCTACTGTCCTTTTAGCTAAGGGTTCTGGATTTACAGTTATCTTCTGTATTTCTTCGCTTCCTTCCGTGACAGAATGCACATCCGTAGTAGCCCCACCTATATCTACTGTCATTAAATCACCGATATTGTTGTAAAGAAGGATACAGCATTCCATAACAGCACCAGGCGTCGGTATTATATTACCTGTTACCAATTCTTTTACTTTACTCATTCCCGGAGCTGTAACAATATGTTTTTCAAAAACTTGTTGAATCATTTTCCTTGTAGGCTCAACATTTAGCCTATCAATTGAAGGATAAACATTGTCTACAATGTATACTTCCTGACCGGCTTCTTGAAAAATGTGGGAAATTTCTTCTCTATTTTCTATGTTGCCTCCATAAATTACTGGCACATTCAACTTTAATTCCGCCAATTTTTCTCCATTATAAAGAGCAGTTTCTCTATCTCCGTAATCCACTCCACCTGCTAAAAGTATTATGTTTGGTTTTATTTGTTTTATTTTTTCTAAATCCGTTCTTCTCAGTTTTCCTGCTGTAATAAGTTTTATATTGGCTCCTGCTCCAAGAGCAGCTTCTTTAGCTGCTCTTACAGTCATGTCGTACACTAAGCCGTGAACAGTCATTTTAAGCCCGCCTGCAGCACTGCTACAAGCAAGCATCTCACCATATACAAAGTCTCCAATCTTACTTTTTAAATCTTCAATGGCGTTTTTAAGCCCAATGTTCACATCCCCATCTAAGACTGTGGTAGGAGCTATCCCCTGACCTATAAAAACAGGATCACTACCCAGAACAAAAGCATTTACAGTTGTCGTAGTACTTCCAATCTCAGCTACAAGTATGTCAATTGTTTTCTTCATTTTCCTTTTCCCTTCTTTTTTTAACTAAAAAACTTGCCACTTGATTTCCTTTTGTACCTCTTCCAAATCCTGCATCAAAGCCAACACTTTTAGCAAGGTCGTTTGTAATTTGCGTACCTCCACCTACTAAAATTACCTTATCCCTTATTCCCTTTTCTACACAGAGGTCGTGAATTTTTTTCATATTTTTTATATGGACATCATCATGGGTTATTATAGTGCTAACTAAAATAGCATCAGCATTTTCCTCTATAGCTGCATCAACTAACTTTTCTACAGGGCAAGAAGTACCAAGGTAAGTAAATTTTATGCCATATTTTTCAATTCCGCCGTGTTTTATATCCAAAATCTCTCTTAAGCCCACAGAATGTTCATCATTTCCTACAGTTGCAGCAACCACCTTCATAGGCTTTCTCTTAACATCTTCTTCTATTTCCTCATCTGAAAGTATTTCCTCTTGCGGCGGTATTTCTAATTCATTTTTGTCAATAGAAAATTGAACACGCCCTCTTACTTCCACGTACGTTCCCTCTGCAGGATGCATTGGAAGTTTACCTAAAACGACTACCTCAGTAAGCCCCAGCTTTTCTGCGTATTTAATAGCAGCATATTCGGCAGTCCTCTCATCTACGGGCAAGAATAAATTCATACTTATTATGCCATCTCCTGCCCATTCAACTTCTGGCTTTATTTTATCTCCTTTTCTATACTCCACAGTTTCTTTTAGCCTATTTTCTACATTATCAGCCTCATCCAATTCATCTATATATTGAATTTTTTCATGTTTACACAAGGTACAGCCATCTATCAAATCGCAAGGCTTATTAATTCCTTCTGGAAGATTATTGTATCCAAAATGGGAACATACAGGTGCCATGTAGTCTTTATCTCTCTTATAGACAGTTCCCGCACCAATGCCACCATTTATAGTCCTTACTATGCCATCTCCATTTCTCTCTGGATAATAGCCTGAATCCACAAAGAAACCTGCTTCTACTGCTTTGAAATACCCTCCAACTTCTAAAATTTCCTCCATAAAGAGAATAGCTCTCATCTTTAATTCTCTGACTTTTTTCCCTAACTCTCCGTCAAAATTGAGTTTTACCATCTCTTTTAGACCGTCCATACCTATAAGGGCTTGTTTAGCAGTGTTTATCGCGTTGATATTGTTGTAATGCCATGGAACATTTCTTCCTTCATCAGGAGTAATAGTACTTTGTATATCGGCCGAAGTCAATCGAGATATTAAAAGGTTAAGCACATGTGTTACAGTTGCTTCTCTCATATCGTGTTCAATATACTTTGTGTTCATCTGGGCCCTCATTTTATAATCTTTAAAAAGCTGCCTCAAAGCTACTGCATAAGGCAAATCCAAACGTATGGAAGGAGTTGGTGGAGCATTTGGTGGCACTGTAGATAAGGCTATGTTTTCTGGTTTCATGCCTATTTTTCTTGAATAAAGTGTATTTATAGCATGTTGCACTAAAAGTTCAGGCATAACTTTCCATCCATATTTTGCTGTTGCATTAGCATTGTGAGCTCCATCAATTTGAAGTATATTAGCATCTGCCATTATCTTCTTAGCAACTGCTGCATCTACAAAAGACCTTACCATGTTTATATTTCTATAAAGGACATTGTACTGAGGATCTTGATGGGCACCATTTACCCCTTCTTCAGCGAACATAACAGCTACTTCAGGACCAGCTATTCCACTTACATAAGAGTGAAAGTTTATAGACCTACCGACCTCATCTTCAATTGAATCCAATGCTTTTCTCGTCGCTCTTATTTGTTTTCTCGAAATAGGAACTCCTCCTACACCTTCAGGTGTTCCTTCAATGAGTCCATCAAAATGGCTTTGTCCTAATGTTCTAATAACCATTATGTGGTCTGCTCCATGCCATGCTGCCATTCTCATGCGCCTTATATCATCTTCAAACCTTCCTGAAGCTATTTCTGTGGTTATCACACAATCTGGCTGAGGGTCAATGTTTCCAAAGTGTTTTGCAGCAGGTAAAGGAATACCGTTTTTAAGTGGTTTTGAAACCTGATAATACTCAAAATCGCCAATTTTGTGTTTACCTACATCCTCTCTCCAGTGCCATCCTCTTCTCCTAGGCACATATTTGTCCAAATCCTTTAAAATTTCTTCAATATCTATTTTTTTATCCTTTTCAAGCTTCATTTTTACCAGCCTCCTTTGCTATATCATCAAGCACCTCGAGGTACTCTCCATTAGCTATGGATTTTCCAGCAGTGAGGTAATCCTTTTTAACCCTTTCTGCAACTTTCAACACAATATTTCCTGCCCCTTTTGGCAAAAGCCCTCTTTCCTCAATTCTGTTTACAATCTCCTTTGCCTCAATACTAGAAAAACCCATTCGTAAAAGCACAGAACGCTCAATAGATGGAGATGTGTGATAATAAGCCAGCTCTATCAAAGGATCTACAATTTTTTCTGCCAATTCCCAAAAATATGCGTCTAATTCTTCATCTGTCATGTGCTTCAAGTGTTCGCTTCTTATTTCAAAATCATCTTCTCGTCTCATACTAACCCTCCATTCTGTAATTCTGAAATTACTTCTTTCACAAATTCTTCGCTGGACTTAGTATCTTCTGCTAAAAACTTGATGTCATCCTCTTTAGGCATTATTCCAAAATGTTGAACACAGTTTTTAATATAGGATTTTTTCAAAATCGAAAGATTGACTTCTCTTGCCTTTATCATAGAAGGATGTTCAGGCAAAACTATATTTTGTCCTGGTATCTCATCATCAGGATTTCCTACTAGAATTTTTATGCCGTTTTGCATAGCAAAAGTAAGCTGAGCGGTTGGATTTTTACCTGCCCCTGTATATTCTGTCTCCTGCACCACTATTATCTGGTCATTTTCCATTTGCTGTGCCAAACTGAAAGCTGCCGCTAAAGAGGTATTTCCCGCTGGTCCTCTTTCTAAACCTTCTAATTGTGCTAAAAGCTCTGTCATGTAAAATACTTCCCCTTGCTTGACAAGGTAATACCCATCCATGTACCTTAAAGGCCTTGCAGCATTTCGAGGCACATCTGCTCTATCCGGCCAAGTCGCAAAAGGAATCCCAAATCCTGTATGTCCAGTTGTAAAAGACTTTCTATTAAAATCTTTATCTGAGGCCATGTGAAGCCCTGTCAAATCAACACTTGCTCCGTACACCTTTGTATGAGTAGCTCCCGCTTTCATAAGTCCTCTTGCAGTACCTGTCAAATTGCCTCCACCAGCATGGGTAGCCACAACAACATCAGGAAACTTACCAGTCCTCTCTTTTACTTGCTGAGCTATTTCATATCCCAATGTTTCAATACCAGCAACTCCAAAAGGAGTGTACAAAGAAGCATTAAAATATCCCGTCTCTTCTAATAGCATTAAGTTTACATAAAATAATTCCGGTCCAACAGTTAATTGTATCACTTCTGCACCAAATGTTTCACATTTTCTTCCTTTTTCAAGTATTTCAGGTTGCCCTACACCCCTACTGTCGTAGGTTTCCTGCACAACAATACACTTTAATCCTTTCATTGCAGCCTGAGAAGCTACTGCAGCACCGTAATTGCCACTTGTAGCAGCTATAACTCCTTTGTAGCCATGTTTCTTTGCATGATATATGGAAACACTAGCCCGCCTTTCTTTAAAGCTTCCTGAAGGATTACAAGCTTCATCTTTTATAAAAATTCTAGCAGCTTTTCCTGTAGGAGACACTTTTCTCGCTAATTCTGTTAAATTTTTTAATTCTATAAGAGGAGTATTCCCTACATTTGCTTCTCTTTGTATTTTAATAATTTCCTCTATTGTATACCCTGTTTCTTTCATCATCCTCTCATAATCAAAGGCGATACCACCTGATTCAAATCTCTCATAATCTATTCCTAATGCTTTTTTCATTATTTCATTTTTTCTTGCCATTACTTCTTTATACCTACTCATTTTCTCCACCGCCATACAATATCTCTCTTGCCTTCATCCCTGCTTTTATAAGTTCAGGAATTGGATTGCCAAAATCGTGAATATGCCGTGGATTTACTTCTACTAAAACTCCCTCTACAATTCTACCTGTAAAGGTTTTTATTTTAACTGTATCCCCAATCTCTCCATCCTCTAAAAGTAAACCTTTAACCCACATTGTCAAAGGTGTCTTTTTTGTATCATCAGGTATGTTTTCTGCTCTTTCCTCTGGTTCTAAAATTACCTGTTTAATTTTCACCCAATCACCTTTTTGAGCCATTTTATCTCCTCCTAATCATATCCCTTGCATCACCCATGATAGCTCTAGGCACAGGTAAATCCAACATTGTAACAAGACCCGGTTCCGCATTTATGACATGAGGTATCATATTGACACAAAGAGCAATAGTACCTAGACCTCCAGGTATTTCAGGCTTTATAGCCAACTTTATATTAGGTGTTCCTTTAATCTCAATATAGTCTCCTGTCTCTACTCCTTCTTTGTCAGGCAGTATCTGTTGTGGATGTTCTAATTCTATTTTTACTTCTCCATCTACTTTTCCATAACCTATTTGCCTGCATCCTGCTACATATCCTGGCTCAACTCTTGCATAAGGGGTTTCTCTATAAGTTTTAGAAAGTATAGGTTCTCTTGTCTGCTCAATCCCTGAAAACTTCCAGCCTAAAGCATCGCAAATCATTGAGATGGACTCCGGAAATCCTATGTGCCCTGCAACAGTACCGTTTTTCACACCTTCTTCAAATTCCTCTGGAGTAAGCCCAACTCCTTGTTCTTCCATGACAGCTTTCCCAAAAGGAGATAAGTCATTAATCCGCGCTGCTTTAATGGATTCGACATCCACACAAGCTCCTGTCAAAGCAATAATGAGATAATCCAGTACAAAGCCTGGATTTATTCCTGTGCCTAAGACAGATACGCCGTTTTCCTTTGCCAGTCTATCAATCTCTTTAGCCAATTCCGGATGCTGTGCAGAAGGATATACCATTTCTTCCGCAGTGGTAATGACATTAATTCCATCTTCTACAGCCATTTTAATGAGTGGGAAAACCTTTTCTACATAGGAAGATGTAGCAATTACAGCTATATCAGCACTTCCTTTTTTTATGACATCTTGAGAATTAGAAGTAATGTAAACAGGTTTAAAATTAGTCCCTAAGATTTCATTTAAATCCCTTCCTACTTTATTAGGGTCTGTGTCTATGGCTCCTACTATCTCCATTCCCTTTTTTGAAAGAATCATCTTAGCAATGCCACTTCCCATCGCGCCAAGTCCCCATACTATAACTTTTATGTTTTTCATTCTATCACCTCTAAGAATTTTCTCTATACTTATATTGTATACATTTACTTTGGCTAAATAAAAGCTTTTTAAACCTTCAAAAAATGGAGAAAACCCAACTTTAAATTGGGTTTTCTCCATTTTACGAGAGTATGCCTTAGTATGTTTCGATTTTCTAAATTTTTTGGAAAATTAAACAATCGCTCTCATATTTATTCACGAAATCAAATTAAAAACCCTGCACAAGGCAGGATTTTTAATTATTTAAGTGCTTTTCTATAAACTTTACAAAGTCTGCTTTAGGTCTTGCTCCTATTATTTTATCTACCATCTTGCCATTTTTGAAAAGTCCAATTGTTGGTATACTCATTATCCTAAACTGCATTGCTAACTCATTCTCATCGTCTACATTGACTTTTCCTACTTTAATTTTGCCCTTATATTCTTTTGCCAACTCTTCAACTATAGGAGCAACTAACCTACAAGGTGCACACCATTCAGCCCAAAAGTCTATCAATACTGGTACATCTGAGTTTACTACTTCTTCCTCCCAATTATCGTACGTAATTTCTACTTCCAAGGATTCTTCTGTTTTTGTAGTATCCTCCTTTAAATATTTTTCAATAAATCTGACAAAATCTGCTTTGGGTCTTGCACCTATTAATTTTCCTACCATTTTGCCCTTTTTAAAAAGTCCAATCGTAGGGATGCTCATTATTCTAAATTTCATCGCTAATTCATTTTCTTCATCAACATTAATTTTACCAACTTTGATTTTGCCTTCGTATTCTTTGGCAAGTTCATCAATTATCGGAGATACCATCCTACAGGGCATACACCACTCCGCCCAAAAGTCTATTAAAACTGGTACATCTGAATTTACAACTTCTTCTTCAAAATTTTCAAGTGTAATAACTAATTCTGCCATAAAACCACTCCTATACTTTATTTCATTTTTATTGTTATACAAAGCAATTGCTTTATACATTTATTATTATAAAGCAAAATGCTTATAAAACCTAATTTTGACTATTTCATAAATTTTATAAATGTTTCAACCAAATCATCTATCATATCTTCTTGTCTTTCAGTGCACACTGCTCCCTTTACACAGTTAGCTGTATAGCTTTTTAAAAGAATTTTCCCTACGCTGTTTATCGCCGACCTAACAGCAGCTACCTGTACCAGCACATCAACACAATAAGCGTCATTTTCTATCATTTTTTGTATGCCCTTTATTTGTCCTTCAATTTTCCTCAATCTTCTCAGTAAGTCCTCTTTGCTACTCTGATACATGCTATACCTCCTAACCCCAGTGGGGTATCTAATGAATAGTATAAAAGTTTTTCATAGATATGTCAATAGTTTTTTGTCATTTTTTTAATAAATCCTTCACTACCTCTGCTGCTAAAATTAAACCTGCTACAGAAGGAACAAAAGAAATACTGCCAGGTACCAATTTGGAAGAAGCTTCTGTCATATCACTTTGATAAAAATTTTTTAAGGGTTCTTCATTAGAATATACCACTTTTAAAGATTTAATACCTCTTCGTTTGAGTTCTCTTCTAACTATTTTCGCTAAGGGGCATACACTTGTCTTGTATATATCTGTCACTTCAAACTTTGTAGGGTCTAATTTATTTCCCGCTCCCATACTGCTTATTACCGGTATACCGTGAGAAATACATTTTTCTATCAAATCTATTTTAGAAGGTACCCTGTCAATTGTATCAATTACATAGTCATACTCTTTAGACAAAAGCCTCTCACTATTTTCAGAAGAATAAAACTCCTGAAAAGTAATAACCTGTGCTTGTGGATTTATTTCAAGTATCCTATTTTTCATAGCTTCTACCTTTGGCATACCTACTGTGCGAGTAGTAGCGTGAATTTGTCTATTTATATTTGTAATACAAACATTGTCTCCATCTATCAATACCAATTTGCCAACTCCTGCTCTAACTAATCCTTCTACAGCAAAAGAGCCAACACCACCTATCCCAAAAACAGCAACAGTGCTATTTTTGAGTTTTAAAAGTCCTTCTTTACCTATTAAAATTTCTGTTCTTGAGAAAATGTCCACAAACTTCCCTCCATAAAAAAACCCCCATAGTGCCGTGCCTCCCGGTAGTCTTTGAACCCGGACTCACAAGGTGGGTGCCCTCTTGACAGCTTCATGTTTCCGCTCAGAGGCGGCCTACATTCCACTGCCAAAGTCCAGGCTCCCTTATTATTGGTGTTGGCTCAAACTTTCACCGGACCTCACGTACACCACAGGGTTTTTAACTTTATTTATTTTTCTATTATAAATAATAGCACAAAACCCTTTATTTTTCAACTGGTAAACGTTTATAGGTCTACCCTTATGTGCAATTCCTTTAACTGCTCTTCTGAAACTTCAGAAGGTGCGTCTGTCATCAAGCATACCGCATTTTGCGTCTTTGGAAATGCGATTACATCCCTGATGGTGTCACTGCCCGTCATAATCATTGCAAGCCTATCGAGTCCGTATGCTATTCCTCCATGAGGAGGAGCACCATATTTGAAAGCTTCCATTAAAAATCCAAATCTCTCCCATGCCTTTTCTTCACTAAATCCTAAAACTTTAAACATCCTCTTCTGAAGATCACTACTGTGTATTCTTATGCTGCCTCCACCAATTTCCACCCCATTTAAAACCATATCGTAGGCTTTTGCTCTGACTTTCAAAGGCTCTTTTTCAAGTAGGTCTATATCCTCATCCTTGGGAGCCGTAAAGGGATGGTGTCTTGCAACATATCTTTTCTCTTTTTCATCGTACTCCAGAAGAGGGAAATCTACCACCCACAAAAATTCATATTTGCTTTCATCTATCAAATTGAGACGCTTTCCAAATGCTAATCGCAGGTGAGCTAACGCATCAAAAACAATTTCGTCTTTATCTGCCACAATCAATATTAAGTCTCCAGCTTTTGCATCAAGCCTTCTAACTATTCCTCTCACTTCTTCTTCCTTCAAAAACTTAGAAGCAGGAGACTTTATCTCATCTTCAAAAACTTGAATCCATAAAAGTCCTTTAGCTCCGTAAGTTTTAACAAACTCCACCAGCTCATCCAGTTGCCTTCTTGGCATTGAAGCTGCACTTTTTGCGTTTATTCCTCTCACAGAGCCATTATTTTTTAGAGCATTTTTAAATACATTAAATTCAGATTGAGATACTATGTCGGATAAATCTCTAAGTTCCATTCCAAACCTCAAATCGGGTTTGTCTGTTCCATATCTTTCTAAGGCTTCTTGATAAGTTAATCTTTTGAAAGGAAGTGGAACTTCAATATTTAAAGTCTCTTTAAATAATTCAGCGATCATTTTTTCATTAATTTCCAAAACGTCTTCTTCTTCCACAAAGGACATCTCTATATCTATTTGAGTAAATTCAGGTTGTCTATCTGCCCTTAAATCTTCATCCCTCAAGCACTTAGCTATTTGATAGTACCTGTCAAAACCTGAAATCATAAGCAACTGTTTGAGCAACTGTGGAGACTGGGGCAGTGCATAAAATTTTCCTGGATAAATTCTACTTGGCACAAGATAATCTCTCGCTCCTTCTGGAGTGCTCTTTATTAAAAGTGGTGTCTCTACTTCTATAAACCCATTTCTATTTAAAAAATCTCGCACTACCTGAGTAATTTTAAACCGAGTCATCAGATTCTTTTGCATTGAAGGTCTTCTCAAATCTAAGTATCTATATTTTAATCTTATGGCTTCTGATACATTGCTCTTATCTTCAATCGGAAAAGGTGGAGTTTCTGATTTACTTAAAATTTTTAAAGAATCAGCATAAATTTCAATTTCTCCTGTAGCAATTTTAGGATTTATATTCTCAGGTGTCCTTTTTACCACTTTTCCTTCTATTGCCAGTACATACTCACTTCTTACACTTTGCACTTTTTCAAAAGCTTCAGATGAAGTATTACTGCTAAATACCACTTGCACAATACCTGTTCTATCTCTTAAATCTATAAACACTAATCCTCCATGGTCTCTTCTTCTTTGGACCCATCCCATCACAACCACAGATTTGCCTACGTCTTCAACAGTCAATTCACCACACATGTGAGTTCTTTTAAGCCCATTTAGTTGTTCTCCCATTAAACTCCCTCCATTTTATTATTTTTTATTCTTTGTTCTATTTCATCAATTGATATTTCTACTTCACTTCCATTTCTCATGTCTTTTAGCTTCACTTCATTTTCCTTCATCTCCTCCTCACCTATCACAACCGCAAATTTAGCATTGATCTTGTTTGCATACTTCATCTGTGCTTTTAAACTTCTATCCATATGGTCTCTTTCAACTTTTAGTCCCTTAAATCTTAGCTTATTTGCAAGGGCAAAAGTAAATAATTTTGCTTCTTCCCCAACATAAGCTATAAACAAGTCTGCACCTTCAGGTTTAGGAATCTCAATACCATTTTGTTCTAATGTAAGTAAAAGCCTCTCTAGCCCCATTCCAAAACCTACTCCTGGCATAGATGGCCCTCCACATTCTTCTATAAGGCCATCATATCTGCCACCACCACTGATCGTCCCTTGAGCTCCAATATCTTTTGAAATAATTTCAAAAGCCGTTTTAGTGTAGTAATCAAGCCCTCTTACAATTCTCGGGTCAATTATATACTCGTATCCCATCACATCCAAGTACTTTTGTAACTCTTCAAAATGGCTCCTACAGTCATCACAGAGATAATCTGTAATCAAAGGAGCATCCTTTGTTACCCTTTGACAACTTTCTACTTTACAGTCTAACACCCTTAAGGGATTCACCTCATATCTTACCTTACAGTCATTACACAATTCTTCTAAGTGGTCTTTCAAAAATTCTTTTAGCACTTTGTTATAATTTTTTCTACAGACAGGACATCCTACACTGTTTATTCTAAGTTCCAAATTATTAAGCCCTAATTTTTTTAATAAAGTCATAGCTATGCTTATCACTTCCGCATCTGCAGAAGCGTTTTTAGCACCAAATATCTCTACTCCAAACTGGTGATGTTCTCTTAGCCTTCCTGCTTGAGGCTTTTCATATCTGTACACAGGAGTAATATAATACAACTTGGTAGGCTGTGTTTCTGCATACAAGCCGTGTTCTATAAAAGCTCTTACAGCAGGAGAAGTTCCTTCCGCTTTTAAAGTAATGCTTCTTCCAGCTTTATCAGTAAAAGTGTACATCTCTTTTCTGACAATGTCAGTAGACTCCCCAACCCCCCTTAAAAACAGCTCAGTGTGCTCAAAGCCAGGAGTTCTTATCTCTTTATAACCATAGACATCACATATATCCCTTATAAGCCTTTCTACATATTGCCATTTATAAGACTCAGAAGGGAGAACATCTTTTGTCCCACGTGGAGCTTTTGTAAGCATTCCATCAACTCCTTTTAAATTTTCTAAAAACTTTATACATTTAAAAACCCCTCGTCTGCAAAACTGCAGGGACGAGAGGTTAAATCCCGTGGTGCCACCCTGATTTGGACTCATTCCTTTAACGCAGGTTCACGGATCCAGCCTATATTATCGACTGGTCTGCTCACAGGTGTCCTTCACAATAGCATAAGTATAAAGATACTCTCAATCGCGGTATCTTCTCCCTGTATACCTGCTATTGTTACTCTCCTGCTCATTGCATTTATCCCTTATTTTATTTGATATTATACATTATACTATTATTAGCTGTCAATCACAATTACCTTTTTATGTTATTATTCTGTGATATTGTCATATTAAAAGTATTCTGCGATAATGTCAGTATGAGAAGGGAAGAAATTAATATGACAAAGAGGGAATTACAAAAATTAATCATCATTCAACAAACAATTGAAA
>DULG01000091.1 GCA_012840485.1 Clostridia bacterium
GATTTTCAAACATATTGCGGAACAGCTCTTCTCTCTTTTTTAGCTGCATTTTAGCCTCATAGAGCTTAAAAGCCATTTCTATTTGAGATATGAGTACATACTCATCTACACCCTTAAGAACATACCCGTAAGCTGAAACTGACTTTATTTTTTCCATTATTTCTTTACTGGCATTAGCAGTTAGAAATAAAATTGGGATATCTTTATGGTGTTGAATTATTCTTGCTGTATCTATTCCGTCGATTGTTCCTCTAAGTTCTATGTCCATAAGAATTAAGTCTGGGCTTTTGATGTTATTTAGTGCTTTTTCAACAGCCTCTTCGCCTGATGTGACTATCTCTGTTTCGTATCCGTATTTGGCTAGGATATCTGCTGTTATTTGCGCATTAAGTTTACTATCCTCTACAATCAAAACTTTCTTTGGATAGGGAACATTCATTAGTTGGTACCTCCCAGCTTGTTTGCAAGTATCTTTAAAAAATTGTTTATGATTTTTATTTTCCAAAGTACTATTGTACTCTTTTTATTTAAAAGGTGCAATAAAATTTTCCTGTCATAGTATTTATTTTCACCCGGTTAAAAAGTCTGCCACCTTTTTATATGTCCCACTTTCATCCTCGAATATCCTGTTTCTCCATTTTAAGTCTTTTTGGACTCTTCCACTTGCCAGCCCCAGCTAAACTTCCAAAAAGTCCTTTTGGAGCTGTCCACACCACAGTGAGCGCACCAAAAGCAAAGAGAAATATAAAATACCAGGGAACCCAGAAAAGTGTTTTCCATAAGTTTCTGTCATAGCCATAATTCAAAAAGGCAGCAACTGACATCTGCACCACCCCTGCAATCGAAAGAAGCGCCCCATACCAGGCTGGAATTGGACTAATCCCCAGAGGATAATGGAAAAATATACTACTTATAGCCCATAAAAGTGTGCCAAAGACAAAACAAAATGCCCATAAGTATCACAGTACAAAGTCAAAATAGACAGGATAAAGATAGCGCCAGCGCCAGCTTTTAAAAATATCTTTATGAGTTCGCAGTAAATGCCAGCCTCCAAGTGCCCAGCGCTTGCGCTGCTTCCAGTATTCTCTCAATGTTGATGGAGACTGTATTAAAGCTACTGCCTGAGGCACAAACCAGACTTCGTAAAAGTTCTTTTGAATTTTCCAGGTTATATCAATATCTTCAGTCGCAGTATATGGTGAAAAACCGCCAACTTCCTTCAAAACTTCTGTTCGAAATGCTGCAACACATCCTGATACAGTTAACACCCTTCCCAGTACTCTCTGAGATCTTTTTATAAGTCCAATAATAGAGGAAAATTCAGCTGCCTGCAGCTTTTCAATAAGATTTTTCCTGTTGACAGATATAGGATTGCCAGTGACTGCTCCGAGTCTTGGCTGTTTTAAAAAGGGATAAACCAGGTACTTCAGTGTATCTGGTAAAAGAATTGTATCAGCATCTATTACCACGGTAATAGATGTTGTTACCGCGACCGACAGGGCAATATTTAAAGCATTGGCCTTTCCCTGATTTTCAGAAAGTCGCAGGAGATGAAAATTGGGATTTAAGTCAACAAATCTTCTAATAATATTTGCTGTGTTATCAGTGGATGCATCATCTATAAATACCACTCTGTAATCCGGGTAGTTTAAAAATTGTAGAGCCGTGCATGTTGCTGCAATACTTGCCTCTTCATTATGGCAGGGCACAAGAATAGTAACTGACGGCCAATTTTCCGGCCATTGACTGGGTTTTCTTGAATAACTTTTCTCACGCCTCCACCAGAAATATATCCCTGCAGATGTCCAGATTATGCTCATTGCAAGAGGATAAGTAAATACATACCATCCCATGCCTTCCCATATTGTCATTTGCTTTCCTCCTCTTTAGGTATGTATTCAGAAATTTCATGAATAAAATCCCAGTACAGGTCTTCCTCTGCTATTCTTTTTATAACTTCCGGTGTAATCTCCTCACCTTCAGAAATAACAACATCTCCACTTGGAGTGCAAAAATTCTTTTTCATAATCAAGGGAGGAAAGGAGGTTAAATAATCCTTTCCTTTTATGGAGCCAAAATTTCCAAATGGGCTTTTATTAGTCTCCTGGTATATTTGCTTATCTTCAATAATTTTTGTTATATCTAGAGCTTCCAAAGAAAGTTCTTTCCAGGCTAATATCGGCGCTTCAAAAACCGGCATTTTTAATTTTCTTTTGTTTTTCCTGTAATACCTGTAATAATGATATTTGGTCCATACAAACATAATTGTCCAAATAATAACAGCCCACCCAAGAGACAAAAGAAAAGCAAAGGCTGTGGAATACACAGCCTGCGATATAAAAAGATTTTTTCTCCAGACATATGCAAGCAAAAACCAGCCGAATGCCCCTAAAATCCAGATAAAAGCTCCTATAATCCACGACCATACACCTAAAGTGAAAATTATCAGTCCTATGCTTTTAAAAAAGCCTATCAAACCTTTAAAATTGCCTTTTGTTCTACTTTTAAAATTATTATTCCCCATAAACTCTTCCTCTTTCTTTCCAACACCATCGGTTTGAGTATAGCATATCGTTTCTCAGAAATCAATAACTTCCACAAATAGATAATAATTATTCTCTGCTTACAAACAAGGATTTTCGTCAAGAGTTGGAATGGGTATTTCTTCGAATGTACGCTCTATTTAGAATAAGCTGAGTCTTATTTGTCTAAAAAGGAGTTAAGAAACTTTCCATCCTCTAGTTAAAATAAGAATAGAAGCGAGCCGAAGAACTAACTGGAAGAATGAGAAATTCTTATAAAATTCAATCTAATTTATCTCCTTTCTTTGTATTTTATCCTCTATTCTGTTGTTATGTGGTTCTTCAGGGTTTATCCACTATGCAACTCGATATACTATAAGTTTTATTTCTCCAAAAAGTGTTGCAAATACCAAATTAATCTTGCGAATGTTGGCTATATTTTTCTAATAATTCCATATGTCCACCAAGCATTCCCCTTTTTTCATTCGGTCTTCCAGTGCCCGTTTAATTGAGGGTACTGTAGCCTCTGCACTTAAAATTATTACCGGAATGTGTCTGTACTTTCCCTCTGATCTCAAGTTCTGAATAAATTCAAAGCTATTCTGATCTGGCAGATTGATGTCTGCAATTGTTAGTACTGAGTCTACACAACCAGTTAATTAACTTGGGTTCTCTTTCAAATTCCTCTGCAAAGACTTTGCCTTTTATAAAAAGCGTCGCATATCTGAAGTGTACCAGAAGATGTAGATTGCTGTCGTGAATTGCTTTTGTTGTATTAAATGCCGGTACTTTAGGAGAAATAAGTTTTGATTTTGAAACAAAGTATTTATTAATACAAGCAGCTACCACCTGAAGGATAAGTAAGAGCTGGCCTATATGGTAACCTGCATATCAAGACTTAATTTTAAAAAACCTGGTGGGACAATTTAAAACCGTTGAAAATAGGTCAATTCAAATCTGCTATTGAGATATTCTATTTTTTATTTTTTCCTGATAGTAGTTTTTAAAAGCTAAAACATCATCATAAAATCCTGTTTTAAATATTAAAATATTTACTGCTATTATAATTATTGCTAGGATAACTAAATATAAAGCACCACCAAAAGCATCTAAAACATTTAACACACGCAGTAATTCCCAAACCAAA
>DULG01000020.1 GCA_012840485.1 Clostridia bacterium
ACATTCTTTACAGCAGAATAGGGCTCTACATAGAGCACACCTTTGTTCTGATACCTGTTTACAACATGTACTGCTCTAATGTTAGCTACTTTTTTATTAAGCGCATAAGAAATATTAAGAGTCATGTCACAGACAGAGCCGTCGGGGAGGGTGTGTTTATTTGTGAAAACATACTGCGGTGTTTTAGAAACAGAGATGGTGCCGTGCACTTCATCCCAGTACCCGCTTTTGACCCACTCTTTGTATGTTTCCCAGTGAGATGTGTCTACCCACACCTGCCTAGTTTCGTAGTGGCCGGGGACATCAACAACCCATCTCTGAGCCCAGTATCCGTCTTGAACCCATACTCTTTGTGTCTCCCAGTGTGAAGTGTTAACCCACACCTTTCCAGTCGTCCAATATCCGCTCTGCACCCAGACTTTTTCTTCTTTCCAGTATCCGCTTTTAACCCAAACTTTTTCAGTTTTCCAGTAGCCGCTTTTGACCCAGACCTTCTCCGTTTTCCAGTACCCACTCTGGACCCAGACCTCTTGAATTTCCCAATGGGAAGTGTCTACCCATACACGTTCCTTTACTGTTACCCAATAACCAGCTTTCCAGTCAGTAAAACCCCATCCATTTTTGGGAGTATTAAAAGGTTTCCATATCATTTTCTCTATTGTCTTCCAATATCCACTTTCTACCCAAATTTTTCTGTATTCCCAGTGTGAAGTATCGACCCATACTTTTCTGTACTCCCAGTGAGAAGTATCGACCCAGATTTTTCTTGTTTCATAGTGAGATGTGTCTACCCACACCTGCCTAGTTTCGTAGTGTGAAGTATCAACCCACACCTGCCTTGTGTCCCAGTATCCGCTCTGCACCCACACCTGCCTTGTCTCCCAATGAGATGTGTCTACCCAGTATCTTTCCCAGTGACCCTGCTCAGGCACCCAGACCTGCTGTGTTGTCCAGTACCCGCTTGTAACCCACTTCTGCTTTGTCTCCCAGTGAGATGTGTCTACCCACACCTTTGTGCCGTTTGAGTTGAGCTTTACCCACTCTCCTGCATAAGCAGGAATGGTGGCAGTAAAAACGAAAATTAAGGCAAATAAAAAAAGAGTTTTAAGTTTTTTATTCATTTTTTAAAAACACCTCCCTGAATAATAGGCAAAATAAAAAAGCAGGCTTAAACCTGCCTTATAAATTCTTTTTAGCCCATTCGACGTATTCTTTTACGTTGCTTTCACGCTTGATTTCGTAGAAAGTAAATCCATCTTTACTTTCAAAATATGAACTAATATAAACTGGTTTCCCATTAAACTTATTGTTTATTTTTATTGCAATCCTGCCACCATTTGTGTCACCTTCTGCAGTACCATCTATCAAAATTCTATCGTTCATCAAAAACTTCGTTTCTAATGAGTCAAACTTTGTATACTTTGTAATCTCGTCGGCAATTATTATGTCTCTCACTATAGAATCTACAACACCTAATATAAAAGGTTTTCCCATCTTTTCTACATCTGAGCCCATAATTTTTCCTTCTTTTATAGTTACTTTTCCTAAGTAAACTTTGTTATCTGTAAAATTGAGGACTCTTGTGGGTAGTGTATGAGATTCAAAAGAATCTATTGCAAATGTTCCTAAAAGAGCCAAATCGCCTTTTTTAGCAAAAATATCGTCACTTGTATATTCTATTGCTACTACGTTTTTTATCTTCCCACTAAGTTTTGTTCCATTCTCTAGAATAAACCTTATTTCTTTATCATAGTACTTCTTTACATATTCATCAACCATTGGCTGTAACTCTGTTTTTTCTTTCATTACATCTGGAGAATAAAATGATGTTCTAGAAGCACCTGTTCCTATACTATACAAAACTCCCCTTACCTTTTCCTCCAAAGCCATTCTTTTATTATCATCCTTATAAATCTGATACCCTGTTACAGCAAGTGCTATGACTATGGCTAAAGCTAATATTTTCCTCATGAAAGCTCACCTCCAGTTAAAATTTTTTCAAAAACCTGTTACCGCCCTCCGGTCAGTTAAAACGGATAGGAATGCGGAGGGCGGGTCAAGGTGGAGTCGAAGGATAAATGGAGGGGACCCGCTTGCGGGGAGGAGGCCGTTTATGTTCGAAGGCACCTTGACCGCAAGCCCGACGCATTTATAAAATTTCTTGTGCCGGAGGGCGGTGAATTAATTAACGATATTCATCACTTCATTATTTTTATCGACCAATACCATTACCCAGTTTCCTTTTTTAACCTCATCTTTATTATACCTCATCACTTCATCAGAGTCAGAAAATTTCTGCATAACGGTTTTATCTGAAACAGTGTACTTTTCTTCTTTTCCATTGACATCTACCACAATGTAATTATCATTCGCTTCTTTCAAAATGCCCAGTATGCTTATGCTTCCATCTTCAAGAGCTTCTTTTCTGCCCTGTGTAATGACGTAAATATAATTTTCACCGTCTTTTCTTACGATTTTTACAAACACGCCTTCCTTAATGTCTTTGGGCATTCCTTCAACAAATACAGTTTTCTTAGCTGCAAAGTCATACTTAACTTTTTCTCCACCGCTTTCTAAAACTATTTCGCTGTTATTATAACTTACCACTGTTCCTGCAGTGAGCTCTTTTTGAGGATTTACCTTCTCACTTTTAACAGCTTCATTTACAGTATTTTCGGTTTTGCCTGTATCTTTCTTTGCATCACCACAGCCTGTTACTAAGATAATAGCAAAAAATAACACTAAAACAGAAACTAAAATTCTCTTCATTTTTTACCTACCTCCTTAAAATTTATTTTCCTTAACTAAAACTTTAGGGAATAAAAATGAAAATTTACTTTTTAGCTTCTTTTAATGCTTTAGCAATTATTTCTTTTATTACCCAACCGCATTTTTGATAGGTGCTTTTATTTGCTCTTATCCATTCAGGAGAGAGCCGAACAGAATGAACTTCATCTGAATCTTTATAACACGTTACAGCACATTTTGTGTTTATTTTTTCGCTTATCAGAACACAGTGATAAACCCTATACCAACTTTCCGGCTCATAGACCTTTTCAATGTCAATCTTAAGATTTTTCAAAAGTTCCTCTGCTTTTTCCTTTACATCAGCTTCCTCAAATTTGTAATAAATAATTGAAACCACAATAAGCACTATAGGTAACCCAAATACAACGGCTCCTGCAGTAAGATAAGCTGTATTCCATCCTTTCACAAAGCCTGCAATAATGTAGCTTGCTAGTGTCAAAAAGTACACCCAAACATGTAACTCTATCATACAAGACCCTTCCTTTAAAAAATAATTTGTATTAAAGTACAGAAACGCAAATTCTAAAATTGGGGTTCTACAACAAAATTAAAATTAATAATCAAGAGAAAATAAAATCACATACCGTGTCAATTTCTTTACTAAGACTGCTTACAACTTTATATTTCAAATTCAGCAGTTTCACATACTTCTTAAACCCTTTTTCTGGCCTAACAAATACCGTCAAAAACTCATAAGGAAACTCCTTCATTCTTCCAAACTCTCCTTCTGTTCCTTTGGATAAGACAATTATCTTTGTGGCATTGTCAAGCGCAGCTACAACAATTTCATTAAACTCATCTGAGAGGTCAAAAATTATTATGTCAAACTTGCTTCTCGCAAACTTCACAATCGCATCAACATCGCTTTCTTTAATATCTCTTACGAGACTTACTTTAGGAGGAGCCTGAAGTATAGACACATTTGAGCTGTACTCAATTAAATTTTCAAAAAAGCTCTCTTTCGTTCTCTCTTTAAGCCACATTCCAATGTGGGGAAGGACGGGAAGGTCCAGCATAAAGCTTAAGTCTGAACCTCCGTCCTGAAAGTTTAAATCCACCACAAGCACTTTTATATTTTTATCCAAACTTTCAAGGAGATTTTTTACAAGTGTGGTTTTCCCCACACCGCCCTTGAAGGAGTACACCGCAATAACTTCCTGCTTTAAAGGCAGTATTTTTTCTTTTCTTTTTTCTTCATCCAGCTCCTTTACTGCACATCCGTTAAAGCTGTCTTTCACTAAATCGCCCACAATAAAATCATACTTTTTCTTATTCGTCATAATTTCAGCACTTTCTACAGATAAAACCACATCGGCATTTTCATAAATTTCTTTTGCTTTTTTAACATACCCTCTATCATTTGAAACAATCAGCACCTTCATCACACATCCCTCGCTTTCGCCATCCCTGTAACAGTTATATCTCTTGAAGTGCCGTACATCTCTCCTGAAACTGAAGCAGTTACATAAATGTATCTGTTTTTGACAGTCACACTTACATTTTTAACTGGTATTCCTAAATCTTTAAATGTATTTAGAGCTAAAGAATAAGCCTTATTAGTGTCTATAATTAAATCGCCTGACTGGGCGTACTGCATGTTTACAGCTGAAACTGCAATATTTAAAGCTATTTCATCGCATATCTTAACAAGCTCCTCCCTTGCGCCGACTCCTCTTGATATACTGTGAACAGCGTACATAAAAAGGATTGAGAATATTATCAGAAACAGCATAAAAAGGAGGACAGCGTCTCCTCTTTTATCCTTAAAAAAATTTTTTAGAACATTCACGGCGTATCACCCAGCCTTAGGGAGCTTTTACCCACAAGAGTCTTCTGCTGTCCTCCTAAAAGAGTGAAGGTATACCTGACCTCCACAGTAAGTATGCCGCTGTTTACTGCAGTATTTACAGAAAGCCTGTCTCCTATTTTCCAGCCTGATATTCCATTTCCAAAGTTTACTACAGCCATCTGAGCCGTCTGCTCTGGAGTGTCTGACTTTATTCCTATCCTCGCTCCTTCAAAGGCTGCCTCATTTACAAGTGTCTGCATGTTGCTTACCACAGCAATATTGACTGTAGAAGCTAAAATAAAAAGAAGAATAGGGATGAGGGCAGCTGAAGAGATAAGCTGAGAAGCTGCCCTTCTGTCCTTTAAAAATTTCCTCATCATCTTAATCACTTGCCCTGAACGGCATTGTTAAAGAAGCTGGAAGCAGAAGAAAGAGCATTGTTTATCATATTCATGATCTGCTCCCTTAGTGTCGGAGATGCCACAACCAGTATTCCGACCACAATTGCGATTAAGCCTACTGTTGATAAAAGGTTGTGGTCTCCTTTTCTGTCTTTAAAAAATCTTCCCACCACTTCCTTAACTTTTGCCAGTAAAGCCTTCATCATAAAACATCTACCTCCTTAAAAAATTTTTATTTAAAACAGATTAAAGAAGCTTCTCAAAGATATAACAAAAGGCAGTGCAAACATAATCAAAATTGGGACAAAGTATCCCAGAAAGATAGGGAAAAATAAGCTGTTGTCTAGTGTTCCAGCTCTTTCAATTTTTTGGTTGAAGTTTTTCTCCTCAACTTCTTCTAAAAGCTCTTCTAAGTTTTCCCTCATATCCTTTACTGACTCATGCTCTCCTGTTACAGCCTTTGCAAATCTTTTAAAGTGGTCGTTTAAGCTTTTATCTGCTGCAGACAAAAGTGCATCTTTTAAAGAGCTTCCTGTATCAAGCCTTACCTGTGCCTCATAGAGAAGGTCTCTCACCACCCCCTTTCTGGCCCTCACAATGTAGCTTATTATATTTTCTTTATTCATTCCCACCTCCAGTCCGCTTATAAATATCTCTAAAGCTGCAGGGAGCTCTTCTTCCCTATAGAAGCTCTCCCTGTAGCTTTCGATTGGCTTTCTCCAGTACTGGTAAAACATAATAGCTGAGCCTACAAACACAGAAAAAAGAGCCAAAATATTTGCACCGTTTACTGCTCCTATTACTGTAAGAACAAGAAGACCTCCTAAAGCTAAAGTAGCGAAAGAAAAAAGCTCAAGCACATCCTGAGCTTTAAAGAAAAGTATCTTAACTCCTCCTACTGCCTTAATCTCTTTATCCCACTTTTCTATCATGTCCTGCTTTATCCCAAGCCTTTGAAGGTATTTTTCTGAGACAATCCTCCTCATAGCTCCATCTCCTTATCTATTTTCTTAAGCACATAAAATGTTGAAACAAAGTAGCTTAAAACTGCATAAGCAATAACAGCTTTTCCTATAGGTGTTGAGTAAGTTTTTACAAAATCAGGGCTTGACATCATTGTTGCTGCCATCATGAAGACCATTACTCCTGCAAGAGAGACCATGAGTGACTTTGCCTGCACTGTCATGGCAGCAATTTTGTTTGACATCTTTATCCTCTCATAAAGCTTTTTAGCTGTTCTCTCACACACTCTTGATAAATCAGACTTCATTCTTACCGCAAAAGTTATGCTGTCAGCCCACGCCTTTATATAAATGCTCTCCACATTCTTAAGCTCTTTTAATGCCTCTTCTAGATCTTCTCCAAGCTCAAACTTTCTTACGACCCTATCTGTGTATTCTTTTAAGGGGTTTTCAGCTTCCTCCGCTGCCTTTATAAAAGCTCCTGCAAAACTCGGCACCATTTTAAGATATGCGCCGAGCATTTTAACAAAATCTCTAAACTGCTCTTCAGTCTTTCTTATTCTCCTTCTTCCTAAGTAGTCAAGAACATAATCTCCAAGGTAGTAAAGCATAAAAGGAAGTGATAGACCGAGCAGAGTAAAGCCTTTAAAGGTTAGAAATAAAGCTGATACAATAGAAAAAAGAGCAAACCATAAAAACACTTCTTCTGCTTCCGATTTAATGCCGCTCTTTTTAAGCTTTTTATCCAAAGCTTTAATAAATTTCTCTAAGCCAAACAAATCTGTTATGCTGAACTCATTCTTCTGCGGTGTTACCAAATGCCTCTCCAGCCTTCTTTTGAGTTTAAGACTTTTATTTTCTCTAATGCTGTACAAAAGAATTACAATCATAAAAACAGCTGCTCCAAATAAAAAAGAGACTGCCATTTTCAGTCACCCACCACATATTTCAAAATGTATTCTCCATTATCATCTATTCCTTCAATTTCAACCACCTCAGCAAGCTCTCTTCCTCTTAAGTTCCCCTTTTCATCCTCAGCAAGCCTTAAGAACACGACAATGTCAACTGCTCTTGATATAAGCTTTCGTATAATCCTGTAATCCAAATTCTTAAACTCCTGTATAAGCATCTCAAGCCTTAAGAGAGCATCAAGGCATGAATTTGCATGTATTGTTGTCATAGACCCTCTGTGGCCTGAATTTAAAACGTGTATGAGCTCATAGGCGCTTTCAGGTGTACGTATCTCTGTTAAAATTATTCTATCGGGGTCTGCTCTTAGGCAGTCTTTTAAAATGTCAGAGTAGCTCACATCTCTTGCCTCAGCCGTTCCCTTTCTTGTTTTGAAGTAGTAAACATAAGGTATGTGAAGCTTAATCTCTCTTGTATCCTCCAGTACTACCACAACATGCTTTTCCTGAATCTCAAAGCCTAAAGAGTTAATAAAAGTCGTCTTACCTGCACCTGTTTCTCCTGCAACCATGATGTTTTTTCTCTCTTTCACTGCTTTTTTGAAATACTCCTGCATCTTTTCATTAAGCCCTATTGTTGTCTTTGCCAATTCCTCTAAAGGCACATTTAATAGATTGTGCTTTCTGATAATTATGACCGGTTTATCAGACTCTGGAGGTATAACAAGAAGGGCTCTGGAGCCGTCGTATAGTTCTGCGTCCTGTGAGGGATTGGCTATGTTGATTGATTTATTGAGTGGTGCAAGGATTCTGTCCTGTATGACCCTCACAGCCTGCTCATTAGGAAATTCTTCTTCTGCGTCTAATTTTACTCCTGCCTTCTTGTACATTATCTTTGTGCCGTTCACATGTATGTCTGTAACTTCGGGGTCTTTAAGGTATTTTTCTATTATACCCAATCCGTAAAGGGAAGAATAAAGCATTTCTGTGTACTCTAAGAGTCTATCCAGTGCAAAAGGATACTTCTTTCTGAGATATTCCTTCACTTCTTCTCTCAGTATCTCCTTTATATTTGGCTTTCCGTGGTGCTTCATCATGACTTCCCTTATCTCATCTGTCATCCTCTCAACATCCACAGCTCCATCATTTATCTTTCTGCTTAACTCTCTTAAAGCCATTTAAAAGCCTCCTTAACAGGGATTTTTCTTTCTTTACCTCAAAGAAAGCATCTTTCAAATTTTTGGCGTGCCTTATCATTTTCTTATCCTTGTACTCACTAAGCCTTCGCAGATAAGGAATAGAATAAACGACCGGTATGCCTAAATCTACAGCAGTGATGTACTTCTTTTTTCCTTTGACTTTATTAACTACTGCGCAGGCCTTACTTACATCTAAAAAGCCGTGAAGCTTTAAGTACTCTATTATTCCAACTGTTCTTGAAACTGCTGATATGTCATCTTCTAAGACAAACAAAACTCTGTCAGCTTTTAAAAGGGCAGCAACAGCAGGCTCAGAAATTTGCGGCTGCAGGTCTATAAGAACATAGTCATACTCGCCTGAAATGTCATTAAGAAGCTTTTCTACATCAGCATATTTTAGGTTTTCCTGCATGTGTGGAAAGCCGCCGACTATGACGTCAAACTTTTCACCTGCCGGCCTTTGAAGGCAGGCTCTGTAGTCTCCCAAACATGCATTGACAATATTTTTTTCTTTGTCTAAATCAAGCAAAGACACAAAATCTCCGGGAGAAAAGTCTGCTTCCACTGCACACACTTTTTTATCTTCTGACAGCACTCTTGCAAGAGCCAGTGTAAGTGTAGTTTTTCCAACACCGCCTTTTGGGCTGAAAACTGTAATAACCATTTTCATCACCTTCTTATTACTTTGAATGAGTTAAGCTTCAAGTACGGCACAAGCTGTGCTGCAGAGTTTAAATCTGCATTAAGAATTAAGCTTGCTTTGTCAGAATCTTCTTTTACGACTGAGATTACCTTAAAGCCGTCAAGAACTTTAGAGCCTGTCTGGTCAAAAACTATAAAGCTTACTGTATCTCCTGACTGAAGTGTTTTTGCTTCTACAGAAGTTATAGGAACTGTCATTACAGCATGGTCAGGACCTAAGGGCTGAGAATCTTTTGAAGTTAAAATTTCAACTGGAATGAAATCTCCTCTTACTCTTCCTTCCTTCACAACTTTTCCCACAACATCAGCTGGGCTTCTGGCATAGTTAGGTTTAACTACTGAAGCAGGCACATCAATTGTTTTTACTGCATCCTCTGAAATGACAGTGCCTGCCGGTATATCTTTTTCTACCACAATCACTTTTTCTGTCTTCTGAATATTCTGCATGAATACAAGCATAAAAGCTGCAGAAACAGCAGCTGTTATTAAAGCAATTTTAATAATCCTGCTCATAAAGAACCTCCTTTACTAAAAGCTGTTCAATTTTTAATAAGCCTTCGTTTAGGTCAGTGCATCTGTAGCTTTCACCTAAAAATTTAACTATGCCCTCAATCTGCTTTTTTGCTCTCTCAACCTCCTTTGAAGGCTCTTTTCTCTTTTCTTCGGCTTGAAGTGAAATATCCAGCACTCCTGTATGCCATCTTGCAGCTTGAGTGTAGACTGCAGGAGGAGATAGAAGGACTTTTTTCACTGCTTCACCCCAATCTGTGTCTTCATCACTTGCTGTTATGTCGTATATACCGAGGCTTACTATAGAAGAAATTAATATATCTCCCGGCTTTCTGTCGTGGACAATAACAGCTACTCTTGTATTTGGTCTTGCTATTCTAAAGCTTTGAAGAGCAGAAACAGCTTCTTTTTCATCTAAAGCTTTTAAGTCTACAACCAAAACATCAGAAGGGACTCTTGAAGCAGAGTAGAATACATCCTTGATTTTCTCACCGTCTAATTTTCCAATATACTCAAAAACCAGCTCACCTATCTGCTTTATGGACTCTTTTATTTTCTCCGCTGTTTCTCCTGTGGCAATAATCGAAACAAGCAAGCCTGAACCTCCTTCCTTACTTAAAAAAGTCAAGTGGATTTACAGCTCTTCCCCCAATTCTTACCTCAAAGTGAAGGTGAGAACCTGTGCTCTTCCCTGTGGAGCCTACATATCCGATGACATCACCGGATTTTACAATTTGTCTCTGCTTAACTGCAATTGATGATAAATGAGCATATCTTGTTTCATACCCTCCATTGTGTGTTATATAAATCACATTACCATAGCCTCCATTCCAACCTGCATAACCTACTTCTCCATCAGCTGCAGCTATAACAATTGTCCCTGTAGGTGCTGCAATATCTATTCCACTATGAAAGCCCATTGTCTCATATACTGGATCAACTCTCGGACCAAAACCTGAAGTAATTCTATATACTCCTGGTACTGGCCACTTAAAATTTTTCTCTACTGCTATCCAATTGTCCGGCAAATTTGCTGCTGAATTTAATAAAAGCGAAAAATCAAACTCAATAAATTCTTTAACTTTTTCTTTCTCTGAGGCAGAAAAGTTTAAAAGATTTAAAACTTCATCTAAACTTCTAAGTTTATAAATCGGATATACTTCTACTATTTCATTTGGTGGTTCACCTGACCGCTCTTCCACTTCATCAACCTTTTCAATAAACATTTTTGCAAGTTCTTCTATTTCATAAGAATTTGCTTTGCTAAAATCCTGTTGAAATCTCACAGCATCTATAGCAACAAGCTGCCTCCAGTTAATCTGTACTCTTTCGCTATACTTGCTTCCGGTGCTTTCGCTGACTTTATTTGCCACATCAATATACATTTTTATCTGTTCTGTATTAATTAAAGGCAGCTTCTCTGCTCCAGTAATAGGACCTGCAAAAAGAAGAGCTATCAATAAAAAAGGAATTAACACTGCAAAGATTAAAAATTTAATAATATCTTTTATATCAAATTCAAAAAAAGATAATAAAACTTTAGACAGGGTTTTAGCAAGTGCGGACATTAATTACCACCTCCTGTCAAATACTGCATTTCATAAGGTGCTGCTTCAATCTTTATGTGAATTCTCTGTGTACCTGCAACAAAAAGCCCTTCTCCTCTTTTTGCACTTACTAAAAGGTCATGCTCTGCTTCAGAAAGGTTCATAAGAGCTGTTATTGCTTCTAAGTCTTTTTCTCCTTGAGCAAGAAGAAGTTTGTAAGTAGGATTATCCAGCAGTGCTTGGCCGTACCTCTGCACTTCAGGTGCTAAAAAGTCTATAACGTTCTGGCTTATGACAATTAAGCTTCCATTGTACTTCCTTATTCTCTTTGATGTATCCCTCAGAAACGCTATTGCCTGAGGCGTCTGAGGGTCAACAAGCATCCATGCTTCATCCACAACTAAAACAGTTCTTTCTCTTCTATCTCTCTCTAAAATGTTCCATGCAAAAGAAAGAACGTTGAAGTACTGCGCTCTCTTAACTTGGTCTTCAGCATTCTGCAAATCATGAACATCAAAAACAATAAAATCGGAGTCAGCCTCCACAGCAGTTGGGCCTGCCCATAAATATGAGTCTGCTCCTTCTGCTGCTCTTTTTAAAAGTACTGCCAATCTTGTGTATGTCTCAGGATTTTCTTCCGCCTTTTTCACACAGTATTCATAAAGCTCTTTCACAGTAGGCCATTTATCATTAGGAACATCTCTTGGGTCTGTATCCCATGTTATTCCTGCTGCCTTATACACTTCCACTAGTGCATCTTCTAAAGCTGCTTTTTCTGTGTCCGTAAGGTCTCTGAGGTATAAGCTGAAGAAGGTTCTTAAAGTCTGTATGTGTAAAGCTAAAGGGCTTTGTAATCTACTATTTTCTTCCTCTTCTTCCTCAACAGGCCTCAATCTTACCTGCAGTGGATTTATCTTTCCTTCTCCACCCGTGCAGTTAATCCAGACTCCTCCGAGCCTATGACACATATCTTTGTACTCTCGCTCGGGGTCTATAATTATGATTCTGCTTCCCTGCATGTACTCTCTTAAAAGAAGCATTTTAGCAGTAAAGCTCTTTCCTGCGCCGGGCTTTGCAAGAATAGTCCAGTTGGAGTTTGTCCTGTCTCCACCACGCTTCCATATGTCAACTAAAATCAATCCTCCATCTCTGTCTTTTCCCAAAACAACACCGCTTCCATCGTTTATGCCTGAAGCAGTGAAGGGAAAGGAGGCAGCAACAGTTTCAGCAGGCATATTTCTTGCCCCTGCTTCTTTCACCTCATCCGGCAGTGTGCAGAAGGGTCCTGCTGCTTTAAGTCCCTCTTCTTGGCGGAATATAAGTACTCTGCCCCTCATACCTGAAGCTGCTAAAGAAGCCTCAACCTGACGTGTTCTTCTATCAAGCTCCTGCTGATTAGAGGCAAGGACCATAATGATGACAGTAACGTAAAATACCTGCTGCTGTTCCTGGTCTATTTTTCTCATTAATTCTTCTGCATCTTTTAAAGCCTGCTCTGTTCTTTGCATTGTGAGGGCATTTCCTCCTATTTCAAGCCTGCCTATATATTCACCAATAGCCTTATTTAAGCTATTTATTAAATCTGTAGGATCAGTAGGCTCAATGTGGACAGAACACACTACACCCTGCATTCCTGCAATTCTTGAAAGCCATGCAGCATTTACTTTTGGAGGATAGCCTGCAATGACTAGGATTCTTGCAAGCTGGTCATTAAATACTACCTGCCTTGCATTAAATTCAAGAGCTTGCGGTGAAATCATATCAATTAATCCTGTAAGCACATTTACTTCTTTTTTCTTCACATGAATCACCTCGCATTAAAAATGGGTGGTAAGTATAGTCCATTAAAAGCTGGTGCTCTTTCAAATGCTGCCTGTGATGGGTGGCTGAAGCTGAAAAGAAGGTCTATTATGTCTTGGTCCTGCGCTAATTCTACTTTTAGACCAGACTTTTCAAGGTTGTTGGCAAGCTCATGGGCTTTTGCTTTTAATTCGTCTTTTTCTTTACTTGAGAGCATAATAAAAAAGCGCCTTTCTATTGCTTCACCGCTTGTAACAATAGAAGCAACGTATTTTAAGTACTCCTGAAGAAGTCTCTTTTTAATTACGCTTGTTTCCTCCCTTGATTTTGTCTGAAGAAAATTAATATAAGGGTCAAGGTCTACTGGTCTTCCCATAGAAAATATCTGCATGGACTCTTTAAAGCCGTTTAAAGCTTCATATACTGTCTGTATTATTCTCTTCTTTTCATTTTCGCTTTTTAAGCCGATGTTCAATGGCATAACCTTTAAAACACATACATATCTTCCGTCTTTGAGTAAAATCATATCTTCTGTAACATCTTTCACAGGAAGCCACTCTTGCACAGCCTTTCTTTTCTGCTCTTCTATTTTTGCCTTATCTTTTTTTACAGCCTTTTCTTTTTTAAAAATTCCAATCAATCTCTGCAACCTCCCTGCACATAAAGGTATCTTTTTTGCTTTTTAGTCCAATTTAGATAGGATTTGATTAAACTAAATACGCTGTTTCCATCTGGACCGGGAACAACTGCAAAGTAAGAAAGCCCTGTTAAAATAAGTACTATCAAATACCTTATGATAGACTTCGTAAAAATTGATAATATTAAATAAACAAATAGACCTATTGAAAGTCCAATAAGTACAAAAAAGAGCTCTTTCCATCCAAAGCCCGGAAAAAACTCAAACTTTACAGAAATATTTTTGGGCACTTGATACAAAAACATCACCCTCTCATAATCATTTTTCTCATTAAATACATGCTTCCTGCAGATTGTGCTGTCTGCCCAACTGCACTCCCAACGCCGGTATGATATGCAAACTGCCTCAAAACAGATGGGGTCTTAAAAGCTACCCACAGCCAGCCTATAAGCATTAATTTACTCAAAATCTCACTCGTAAAATACATATTTGCAATTGTAGATAAAAATCCTCTAATCATAAATGTCTGTACCGCTTGAGATAGTGATAATACAACAAGCTCTCTCCACCATACAGACCACACACCTTCATCTGGCCGTGTAAGTCCCACTGCCATAATTGGACCTGAAACAGCTATAAAAGCAATTTCAACAGCTCTTATTGCAGTTTGAATTAAAATTAAAATCCATATCACTATTACTGCTAAAAGAATTAGCAGTAAAGCAGTTGACATTTGCGAAATGCCTGAAACTATATTTGAAACAGGATTTTCAAGATTGACAGCAGGTAAAGCAGCTACTTCTTTTGCTAAATCTGCACCAAAAGTATATACCTTTGTAACTAACCACGGCGAAGTTGAAACCATTGCAGCAGCAAAAGCAGTTCTTTTGATAAGTTCTAAGGGCTGTGCTGAAGAATCTCCTGAGTTGTACAAAATATATGTCTTTAGTGCCTCAGCTGCAACCTTTAAAGCAAGTAATGTTCCTGCAATTATTTGAGCTAATTTAATCCCATTTGTGATATATGGAGTATTAAGTATCTTAAGAGCAACTGCCATTTCGTCGCCAAAAAATGATGTAAACATGCTTATTAAACTTTCAAGCAAATTTTGAAAAAAATTTGTAACTGCATCTGAAATCATGTTTGTGATAGCACTAAACAAAAAATCACCTCCAAAGAAAAGGGGACGGATTTCAAACCGTCCTCTTATTTAAAATAAGCTAAAACAACTTTAACAAGTGATGCTGCACTCATTCCTATTGCTCCAGCAATTAAAACATTTCTAATAGCTCTGTTATGAGCCGCTGTTACAGAAGGATCTCCATCTCCCATTTGTTTCATCAAAGCATGATATCCTATAGCTGCACCAGAAGCAGCAGGAATGAGATATAAAATCCATGTAAGAGCATCATTTAAAAGTTGAAAAGCGCCTGTAACTAATGTTGGCATAAAATCTCCTCCTTACCTTAATTTTGATAATAAATTCTCATTAGTTCTCTCTGTCTCTTTACTTCTACCTTCTTCTAAAAGACTAATATCAGGTATCCATGTAGGTACTGACACCACCTCCTTTTTAAGTTCTTCTAAAGCAGAAGGAATTAAGTCTTTTGCTGCAGACCATTTAGAAAGGTCAGGTAAAGGAAGCCATGCAGGATTTTGTCTTGCCTGAAGTATAAGTGCTCTATCATGTGGCCATCTTAAGACTTCATCGGGAGTAAGTAGTGACCTTCCTATCAAACCTTCTGATGTTCCATGACTGTAATCAGTATGTTTAACTTGGGAAGAGTAGCTTTCAGTCCTTATTGTGTACTGTCCAGTTTTACCGCTTATTATCTTTGCTGTTTCTAAATCTGTTGTTAGTATATATACCCATGTAGCACAGTTTCCTGTAATTATCTGAGCTAATTCTCTATATTTCGCTTTAATCATTGATATGTCCTGAACAGCCAGTAAAAACCTCATATTGCGCCCTGCTGCTACAGTAATTTTTTTATCAAAGTCAGGTATTGGAGGAAGATTACCAAACTCGTCCAGAATAAAGTTTACTCGTTGCGCAAGTCTTCCTCCTCCTTTATTTGCAAGGTCAACTAAAGATTGATAGGCTTGTGAAATATACATTGTAGCCAGTACATTTCTTGTTGCCCTCTCATCAGGAATTACTATAAATACCGCTGTCTTTTCTTTCCCTGCAGCATCTAAATTGTGGTCCTGCTTAGATGTAAGCCAGATAACCGCAGGATCTGACCATAGCCTAAGCTGTGCTGCTGTTCCTGTGAATATGGAGCTTCTTAATCTATCTTCTGATAAGGCTGCAACTCCATAGGCTGAAGCAGCAAGATGTGTATAGGGTAACGACTTAAAATACCTATCTAATAATTCTCCTCCATTTGCGCCTAAGCGGTGGAGCATTTCATAAGCACTGCCTAAATGCCTTGCCTCATTTGGTGCAGAAGAAGCAACGGCAAGTATCAAAGCAGCCGTTAAACTTTCCTGTGATTGAGGCCATATAGGGTCTACTCCTATTTGTGGCTGTTGATTTGTTATTATGTTCGCTATGTCCCATGCACTCTGACTTGCACCAGAATAATCACCAGCTTCAAAATAAGATACCACTTCTAAAACAGGATTCCACTGATTCCCTTGATATGGATTTCTTAAGTCAATTAGAACAACTTTATATCCAAGCTTTTTTAGGTATTCTGATGTATAGCTGTACAGTTCTCCTTTGGGGTCAGATACAATCATACTTTCTCCTGTTTTTGCAATAGCCCATATCGTTGGTAGCATTATTCTTCTTGATTTACCACTTCTTGTTGAGCCAATAACTAAGCAGTGAGTATCTCCTGTATCAATCCATGCCTTCCCTGCAGCAGAATTAAACCCGACAATAAAGCCCCCTTTCGGGGGGTTGTTGTTGCTCAAATTCCACACAGTAAAAGTTTTTGATATTTCTTTTTCTGTTCTCCACCTTGCGGTTCCATATTCTCCTCTTCCTGCTGCTTCAGGAAGACCCAACTCATCAGTTTTTCTTTTTCTCCTTCCATAGATAGGAAAAAGTACAGAAATTAAAGCTGCAAAAACAGCGGGCTGTAACCACAGCCATGAGGTCTTCACATCTTCTTTTTTGAGCAGTAAAGATATTCCCGATAAAGGTTTCTCTTTTATATATGCCTCCCATTTAGGAAGGCCTTCTTTAAAGCCGTAATCTTTAGCGTAAATCGGGAAAAGCAGCAAAAAAGGTGCAAATAAAAAATCAAGCATGAGAATTAAAGTGGCTATTATAGCTCTAAATCTCACGGCTTTCACCCCTTCTTTCTGCCATTCTTCTTTTTTTCTCCATTTCTCTTTGAGCTGCAATACTTGCCTCTGCTTCTGCTCTTAATCTTTCTCTTTCTAAAGCTCTCCATGCTGAGCGCCATACTGTATTTATAACTTTTGACGGGTCTTTCTGAAGTGCTGCTGCGCCCTTCAGCACAATCTGAGCTACTCTTTTCTGTATGTCTTCATATGCCTTTTCTGCTGCTTTTTCTAAAACTTCTTGATTGGATGTATAGTGGCTGGCCAGCTCTTTAGCAAGGTCCTTATATCTTTCAACAGATTGAGAGAATCCAGGCTGCTTTAAAAGCCAGTCAGCAATTTCTTTTGCTTTTTCTTTTACTTCAGAAGGCATGTAAGCAAAAGCGATGCGCCCTTTTTGAGGCATAATCTTTGAAAGCTCTTTTAGTTTTTCCAAAAGCTCTTCTCTTGTCTGCTGGTCAAGGGTAGGGGGGAGACCGGGCTTTTCTCCATTTAGTGCTCTTATTTCTATTCTTGCTTTTTTGACTTCCTTCAGCACTTCTGAAATATCTCTTTTAGCTGTATCTCTTATTAAGTCCCTTACTGCTGATTTTTCTGCCGTAAGTGCTAGCCTTTCTTTTGCATATATTTCACGAATAAATATTTTTCTTATGTCTTTTCTTTCGCCATGTGAGAGCACTCCTCTAGTGCGCTTGGGTTCTTTCTCCCATAGTATTACATGCACATGAGGATGACCTTTTGTCTGATGAAAAGCAGCTGCCCATCTTAGGTTTGATTCTGGAATACCCATTTTTGCTGCAGCTTCAGAAAGTGTCGCTCTTAATACTTTTTCCCATGACTCTCTTGTTGTGTAGCCCAATCTTACAGCATCATCTTCTTTCAAAGATAAAACCATTCTCCAGACAATGCCTTTGTGATTTTTAAGCTCCTTTTGAACTTCTCCCAAGTCAGGCATTTCCTCCTCAGCAGTGAAAAGTCCGTGGCTTCCAGGCCTTTCGTGCATGTACTTTGTGTGCCACTCAGGAGTGTCTGGCTCCAATTCATCTTCTATGCTGAGCTCTCCTCTGTCTGCTCCCGGCCTTGTTGCAATGTACTGAACGTGGGCACTGTTCCTTGCTTGGTTTTTAGCTGTTGGAGGATAAAAAGCTATCTTCATTACAAAAGGAGAGCTCATTCATTATCATCTCTTTCTTTGAGATAAGCGGCTGCTTTAACCCTTGCTTCATTGTAAATTTCAACAGCATTGTGTTTGCCTAAATCTGCTATAGTTTGCACATTCATGTACATTGCTGTGGCTGCTGCAACAGCTGCTTTAGCCATGAGCTTGGCCAGCCGGTCCTCTGTCGGTCTTAGTACATCCCGCATGGCTTTGCGGACTGCTTCGGTGACTTTATCAATCCCATCATTTGCAGCTTCATTAGTAATTGAATCTATAAGCATTTTTCTTGCAACAGCCGAGATAGCCTCATCTCTTCTAGAAGCTAAATTAACTAAAGCATTATAAATATCTTCTGGCAGCCAGACATATATTTTTTTCAGAATTATCCCTCCCTTAAAATTTTGTAAAAAAAATGAAACGGGATTGTTACCCGTTTCATAGAAAACCTTAATAACTGAGTTTTATTTTATAGCTACTTTTTTATTAGTGTAAAATAATTTTTGTGTGTCTTTTTTATAACCTTCAAGTATATAAGGAACATCTTCTGTAATAGTACCCTCTTTTATATGATACTCTATATTGTGTTGTTCACAGAATTTTATTACTACATCACTGCAGTAATTATAAAACTCTTTATACCACAAATATTCACTGACCTTTTTATTGTAGTTAAGTCTGCCAAACACGATTTTATCAACAAACGATATTTCATTTAAAATATCTCTTAAGTCTTGATTAACGATATTTGGAGTTGGATAAGGCTCAATACTTACCCATGTTTTAAGTCCTGCATTGTGAAGTTTTTTTAGGCTTTCTATTCTATCTCTATAATTTGAGGAATATGGTTCATAAATCCTTTTAAAATTTTCATCCAGCGAAACAAGGGTAATTCCATATTCATTATTAGTATCATAATTTGTTTTGTCTAGTAACTCGTCAGGATATAAACCCTTAGTCAATGTGGTCACCTTTATCCCATTTTTATTTAACTTCTTTATTATCTCTAAAGATAATTTAACAACTTCTGGATACCCCATCATAAACGGATCTGTCATAAAACTTAGGTGTACAAAGTGAATTTTATCTTTTAATTTTGGTAGCTCTTTATCCAAAAGTTCTAAAGCATTAGAAACTATCTTAGGTTTAATCCATTCTTCATAAGACTTTACTCTTCCAAATCGTTTGGATAACATAAATGCATAGCAAGGAAAATTACAGCCATGTGAACATCCAATAACATGATTTATTGTATAATCACCATATTCGACCCCAGATTTATAGAGTAAACTTTTCCTAATAATTTTATCCATTTTGTTTTCACTCCTTAAAAACAATAATATCATTCTCTTTAATACCTTTCCTTTCATGACCTTGTGAAGTATATTGTGGTCTACGAATTATTTGAATTTTACCATCCTCTTCTAATTTCGATAATGCTTTTCTTACAAAGGTCTCGGCATATCCATTTTTTATACATTCAATAACTAGGGTTAAAAAACTTACTTCCCTATTTTTATATTTTCTAAATAAAAAACTACTTATTTCATCTATTTTAAATTCTTCCATGTCTAAGAGCGACCGCTGATTTTGCTTAGGCCCTCTATACTCTAAATTTCCATTGTTATACTTTGCAAAAGAAGAACTCATTATTCTAAGTCCTAATTGATGATTAGTTCCATGAATTAAATAGTAATATGTCCTATCTTTATCAGGAAAACTTATTCTATATTCTTTGACATGTGAAAATATTTCTTCTAGTTTTTTAACAAATAAACCTACAGCAGCTTTTTCACGTTCACGCCCTTTTAAATTTTTTATTTTTTCCCACTCATCTGTTCCGTATAGATTATTTATTGTTTGTCTTACTTTTTCTATAGAAATTCCTCTATTCAATGCATTAAACATAAAGTTTACTATTATTTCTGACCTTCTATCATTGCATGTTGCTTTAAAAAACTTATAATCTAAAGAATATCCAAAAGGATCTATTAGGTAAAAAGTGGGAGTACGTGGATAACTCTGTAAAACTTTTTCTGTACCTTCTTTATAGTTATCATTAATTAATTCTATCGGTATTTTTATATCTTTGAATTTGATGAATTCAATTATTTTTTGAAGGTTTTCCAAATTTTCTTTATCTGTATCTATAACAAAAATTCTAATCTTACGATTTAATTTTTCTATATTTTCTTTTGCCATAATCGCTGCTAAAATAGGAGAGCCAAAATAAATATCCTGATTTTCGTCAATATATGCTCCACACCCCCCAAAGCAATCAATATAATTGATATTATGATGTTTTCCAACTATCTTCACATATTTATCAAAATAGTCAGCAAAAACTCTATGTTTAACTTTGGTATGGTCTTTAATTTCCCAAAAATAGAATGGATATCCTTTGATATATACTTTTTTATTTGCCATAAGCCTACTCCTCATCCACTTTTAGTTACATATTTAAATTCGACATTTTCTCTTAATTTCCTCCTTTCTTTTGAAACTTTTAGATGAAAATATTTCTTTGTCTAACATTTGTCTCCTAACAAGTACCTCAAAAAGATATAGAATTTAAAATATTTTGTATATGTTTAAGGTGTTTAATACATCCTCAATTTTTAAAAAGCTCCTTGAAAAGTACCTCTTATAAATTTAGTTCCGTCGGGCACTGCCCGACGTGTGTGCAGCGCAAAGCGCACCTTCTCTTATCCTGCATTATAAAAACAAAGCATAAAAGCTCAGCAGGTTTTGAAAGATAGAAAACCACCCTTGCACATTGCAAAGGTGGTTTTAGGTAGCATCTTTCTCAATATGATGCTTTATTTTTGAGATTTCATATATAATTCCTATGCGAAAGTCTAGTAAATCATCTTCTAACTTCTGGTTATTGTGTCTGTTGTACCAGTATAACCCATCCGTATATACCTGTTCAAAAAGCTTGGTCACATCATATTCAGCAGCTTCAATATATCCTTTTTTAAAACCAATACCTGCACCTATGGAGTGGTTTCCGTTGTATACAAAACAGATGTTTACAGGAGAAAAATAAAAGGCTTTATGATTTGTCCTTTGAAACACAAACTCATTTTTACCTATGTTTTTGATGCTTTCCCTCATTTTTTCTCTATGCCAAGGAAAAACCAAAACACATTCTTTTGCTAAATCAACTTTTTTTGGTTTGAAATCAGCTTCATATATTGAAAATTTAATCCCTTCTTTATTGTAGTAGTAGTAAGGGAAAGGAAGTGGCAGTCTTAATCCTTTGTCAAACCATTTTTCTTTATAAAAAATATTTGTTAATACATCATACTTTAAATCCTCTCTAATAACGCTAAGCATATAATCTAATATTAAAATCTGGTCTTCTTTTGTTTTTTCTTCTTCACAAACTTGTTGAGCAAATTCAAGAGCATACTTAAACTCATAAGCCGGATCTAATCTCTCTAAAAAACTTCTTTTTCTCTTTCTAAAAAAATTTTTAAGTAGAATCTTGTATCACCTCGTCTTCTAACAATTTAAGGACGTTATAATAAATTCTTCCCTGCAGAAAAGGTTCGTAATGCATTAGTGAAATTAGCTCATTACATGCTCTCATATATTTTCTTTCGTCAAGAGCCTTTTTTATTTTAACAAGGTGAAAAATATATGACATATGAAGTATATCTCTTCTTTCATATTTCTTAGAAGGTTTTAATTTCTTAAATTCTGCGTAAAACTCCTGCAAAGCCTTTCGTGCCTCTAAATTTTTCTCTTCTCCCTCATCATTCCACCAGCTGTCATAAGGTTTCAAAATAGAATAAAGCTTCTTCATTTTTACACCTCCAGTAAGTCTACCTAAAGGGACAAAATATCTTCTAGGCTTTCAAGGAGAACTTTTTCATCATTAGGGGTTTCACTCTCAGCAACCGGTTCAGGTTCTGGGGACTGTGGTGGCTTTTGTACTTGTATCCCTGTCTGTTCCAATTTCTCTAATATGGCTTCAATTTTTTCTATTTTAACTCCAAAGTCTCTGTAAAAGCGCAGGGCATTTTTTATGTATTGACTTTTGTCTCCTTTTAATGATTCAAGAAGATCCTCAATATCCTTATCTTCTTTATTTGTGCGGAAGCTGTAGACTTTCAATTTGCTTCACTCCCATTTATGTTTATACCTTCAAAAACAGAAGTAATAAGCATTGGTAGGCATTAAAATTAGATTTTGTATTACAACCTTAAATTTTTAGCTATGAAAAATGTAATACAAAATTCAAAATAAGTCTTTATAAAAGCAGTTGTTTTAAGGGTTTAGTGGTGTAAACACATATTTAATCAAGAATGTAATACAAAAATAAAAATAAGCCTTCGTTCTGTTTAAAATATAAGGCTTAAAAGGTGTAAACATTGTTTTATTATACATGTAATACATTTTTAAAAAATAAAGAGCTTAAATGTCTATATCTTCTAAATTATCATCTGTAAACATATCATTTTTAGTTTTGTTATCATAAATAGATTTAACTTCTTCAACTACAGTTTCTTTCGGAAGTTTGTTTTTAAGAATCTCTACAGAAATTTCTTTTTCTGGTTCAAATAAAGCAACATAGCTTTCATCTTTATGTTCTATAAGCATGTGGCCAGTAAGCTTTAACTCATCCCACATTTTATAGACTTTTTCTTTCATGCCTTTCTTTTTAGGAAGAGTTATTTTTATCATCGTTATGTTCCTCCTCTAGGTTCATCTATAATTTTTATTACTTCTTCATCTTTTCTCTCACACACTCGTATAATGTAATTTAGTTCTCTTTTTGTGAGATACTTTTTTTCTCCTGCATAGTAATTAACCATCTGCTTCATTAATTCCCATGCGCCCTTGTAATCCAGATCCCTTTCTTTTGTCATTCCCTATCCCTCTCTTTTTTCTCTTCCAGCTCTGCTACTTTTAGAAATCCTTTTGCGTTGGCAAATTGAGAATTCTTAACCAGCACTGTGTTTTCGTATAGGTTCTTCAAGCTGTCAAATAGGCTTACTGCTCCACCTCCCACTAAGAAAATTGTGTTGAAGAAGTCCAATTTACTTCCCCATACTGCCTTTATTCTGTCCTGTATTACACGTGATATCTCAAGCTTTACCTCATTCAGCTCTTTTTCAAAGTTTAAAATTTTCCCTCTGTAGAACATGCTTCCTTCATTCACAAGCTGTATGAGCTCGGGTATATCAAGCTTAGATCCGGTCTTTTGAGTAAACAGTTTATCAGCAGCATTGCTTAACTGAGACATGCCTATGTCTAAAGTACCCGAAAGGTCTTCCCTCAGTGACAGCTTCCCATCAACAACAAAAACTATATAGTCTGTCGTTCTATAGCCTATGTCAATAAGCCCTATGTAGCTTCCCTTTATTAGGTACTTCTGCAGGTCATCCATTATAGCATAGTATACTGCTCCTGCAGCCTGAGGGAAAACTGTTACTCTGTCAAACTTCACTATTTTTAAGATATTGTAGCCTTTAAACTCTACAATTGCTTTAAAGTTTTTAAGCATTTCTTTAAGCTCGTCTTTTTGATGAATATACTGCTCCAAAGGAAGGCCTGAGACAATGTGTACAGGTTCGTCATTTGATGGAAATAAAAGTGCTGAAGCACTTGCAAGCACTGCTTTTGTGTTGGGATGATTTATTTTATTCTCATCAAAAGCATAACTTACATTTCGTCCTTCTCTTCTTGCTAAGTCGCCAATAAAATATTCTTCCTGCTCTTCTTTCCCGTTTCTTAAAACTACGTGCATGTTTTCAATGAGGTTATTTAGATTCTGACCGAACAGCCCTATTAGATTTCTCTGATACGCATTCCCAACAAGGGAAGGGAAAAGGACGGTTTTGCCTGCTTCATTTACCCCTTTCACATATCCATATCCCAAATCAAGCCCTATTTTAAACACTTGAACTCCGCCTCCTTTAAATTTTTTTGCAAAAATAAAAAACGCTTTAATCGGCGCTATTTTTCTCCGCAAATCTCTAAAACTTCACTGTATAATTTTCTGTCAATATAAAAGTTTTTTTCCAGCATTTTATCCAACAATGGCTTTACTTCTTTTAAAATCTTTTTTTCTTTCGCTTTTATCAGAACTCCTAATGTGCCTGTTACAGTTAATCCTAAATTTTTTGCGTGTTTTCTCGCAAGGTAATCATCTATTATGCATAGATCAGCATTAATTTCCTTTGCTAAAATCATTACCTCTATTTCACCCTTGTGAAGACTTACAGGGAAAAATTGTTTAGCTTCTTTGTTTCTGATATTTACTACCTTTATAAAATCATAATTCTTAAAATCTCCAGCAAAGTTTACTTCTTCAAAAACACCAGAAGGCACATATATTATTCCATACAATTGCTCTAAAATGTTAATTTTGTTGATATTTGAAAGAATTATTAAAGGTGTCAAATTAGCAACAACTTTATGCATTTTTTATATCCTCCAGAAGCTCTTCCTTATTATCGAAAGAAAAGATACTTGCATCAAAGTTTGAAAGATATTTTATAAACTCTTCTTCGCTCATTTCAGCAAGGACAGCACATTGCCCTAAAGAAAGCTTTTTTTCTTTGTAGTACCTAACTGCTGCTGTCCTTTTTAGTTCGGCTATAAATTCATCTTCGCTTTTTCTAAGGCTTAGAAGTATTTCTTCTGGGATTTCTATTTTCCCTGTTATCTTCATACAACCACCTTCTTTTCTTCTTTTACTTCATTATACCACATTTCAACAAAAGTAATTACTATTGCTTCATCGAACTGCCTGCCTGCTTCTTTTTTGAGCTCATTTAAAGCTTCATTTATACTTCTTTGTGGTTTATAATGTCTCCCACTTATCATCACCTCAAAAGCATCACATACAGCTAAAACTCTTGCTAAAAAAGGTATTTCATCACCTTTTAATCCATAAGGATAGCCTGAGCCGTCCACTCTTTCATGATGAGCCTCAATGATAGTTACAATTTCCTCAGGGAAGTCTCTTTCTCTGAGCCACTCCGCACCCTTGAGAGGGTGAAATTCCATTATTCGCCTTTCAAAGGGTAATAAGGGGCCGTTTTTTGAAAGAATGTTGAAAGGTATTAGCAATTTTCCTATGTCGTGCAACAGTACAGATTGAATTAAAATTCTTCTTTCGCCTTCATCAAGAGAAAGAGCTTCTGATACTTTTTTACATAACTCAGCAGTTCTTGTTTGGTGATCTAAAATATACTTTTGATAAAACTCTGCATTTTTTTCTCTAATGAGCGTAATAATGTTTCTGTTGTTTATACATTTTCTGCACACACCGCATTTCCCGTCACAGTAGCCGCCTGCAATTTCAAGCTTGTAATAGCTGTCATAATCTAGTATGAGAAGTGCAAATTCCACAAAAACACCTCCGGTATACTAAAGTTTATGTTCTAACTGCCTTACAAAAGTTTTGTAATCGTCATATTCAAACAGCAACAGCAGTGACAAAGCCGCAACGTACATTCCTTTTTGGAATACAACATCTTTCCCTAAGTATTCTTCTAAAGCTTTTGCAATTTTAAGTGCAAATTCTACTACTTCTTCAACTTCATTTTTTTCTGCAGTAACTTTGAATATTGTTCTTATGAATTTTGTAAACTCTTTATCTTCTTTTCCATTTAAAAACCTTTTAAAGGTTCTATGTCTAATTTTTCTCATAAAGCATCACCTTCTTTAACCCATTCTTTATATGTCTCCCACTATGAAGTATCCACCCACACCTGCCTTGTCTCATAATGGGCAGGAACATCAACCTTTTTAAAAGGATTTTTAGTTAATCTTTGTTAACGTCACGAATCGTCAAACAGTATTTTTTCAACTCCTTCTGGTAAGTTTTTATTATTAGATAAAGATTCTCTCATACTGTGTTCAAGAAGTCTTCTTTCAAGCTCTTCCACGTCATAACTTCTCTGGGTATAGCTGTTGAAGTAGTTTCTAGGAGGAGTAAACTCTTTCTTTACTTTTTGTTCCTGCTCAAAGGGCTGTGTATCCCAGTTTTCTCTGAGGGCCGAAATGACAAAACCCTCTGGATTGTCAATTCTGCTTCTTGACATAGCTTTTTCTAAATAAGCTACAGCGTTCATTACTTTTTCAGCGGGATACTCTTCTAGAAGGGCAGCAAAAAAGGAGAGTTTATCTCTCCCTGTGATTTTTTTGTATTGTTCATTTATTTCAACAACAACCCCAGCCGAAGGCTGGGAATTTGTTCCGCCGTTAGGCGGGTTGTTGTTGTTTATATATTTTTCTGTTTTATATTCTTCTGTTTTATTATTATTCTGTTTCGTCTGAAATTTTTTCAGTGGGGTCTCTGTTATTTTTTCAGAGGGGCACTGAAAATTTTTCAGTGGGGCACTGAAATTTTTGCAGAGGGGGTCTGAAATTTTTTCAGTTGCCTCATCTTGAATTTCTTCTTCAACAGCATCCTCAAATGGGTTTGTCTCTTGCTCTTTCACTTCAAGAAGTGATATAATTTTTTCAAAAAGGCCTGTGAAGTCATAATAGTTTGCTATTTGTCCGCCGCGTTCATTGGTACGACTGATGACACGAAGATAGCCTTTTCCTATGAGAGAGTTTTTGTAATTATGCAGAGTACGCTCGGAAACTCCGGTGTACTCTGCCATTTTTCTTAGTGAAGGCCTTGGCAGTTCTGTTGTCCACTTAAAGCGCAGTATCTGAGCTACAAACCAGCATTCCCCAACAGACAGCCCTAGTTCTTTTTGAAAAGAAAAAACAGCATCCGGGATGCTGGCAATTCCGCTTCTTACAATAACCTCACCAAATCTGGCAGTAAAGTTTGACATGAAGACAGCCTCCTTTTATTCACCTTCTACTTTCTCTTGAAGTTATTGAAATAAAACCTATTATTAGCCCCAAAACTATGCCAAAGAAAATACCGGCAGCTAGGCCGGCAGTATAAAGTATATTCAAGTTTTCATCCCCTTTCTTTCTCAACTCATGGATTTTATTTTACCAATAGAGTTGAAATTTTTTTCTTTATATTGTAATATTGCTATAGAAAGTAAAACTTAGAATTAGAGGGAATTTTTATGAATAAGATTTTATATGTACCAGTTTTAAAATGGAAAAAAGGAGAGCAAGAAGCTCTGAAAAACCTATTTCCAGAACAAAAAAGTAAAATTATTCCTTTAATAGAAATCATAGAAGATGAAGAGCCTAAAACAATTCTAGATTCATTAAAAAATTGTTATCAGAACCCTATATTTATTGATACTATTCAAGTAGAAGAAAACGACAGGGCTTTTTTATTGACTATGTTAAACATTTCAAGACAAACTAACCAGCAACTATATCCTATTTTTTATTTTAATGACTTAAATTTAGAAACCATTTCTCAACTACTTTCTCTAACAAACCGCATTGCAATAAAAATACCTGTTCCAGAAGATATCGAAGGCCCAACATATGAGGAACTTTTTAATACGATCAAAATGTTTAAAGAGAATTATACGAATACAATTATTGATTTAATCCTAGATGCAGGTATAATTACAGAGAAAAAAGATGCCAATATACTTCTAAGCGTAATAAAAGATATTTTAAATCATCATTTACTAAACAAAACTTTCTACAATTCAATTATTATATCCTCTACCTCTCTACCGGAAAATCTTTCCTCGATCCTAGAAGCTGGTGATATAAAATATTTTCCAAGATATGATATAAAATTATTTCTCAACTTAATTCGAGATAAAAATTTTATATCTATTGTAGATAGATTTGTTTATTCAGATTACGGCGTAACCAAATTTACAGAGACTGATATAGACTTTTCACGTCTTAAATATCCCATACTTCCCAAAGTAAGATATACAACTTACGATGAATACATTGTTTTAAAAGGGAGACGCGATCATACATTAGGAAAAAACATTAAAGATTATGCGGATTTAGCATCAGAGATATTAAATTCCAACTACTATTTTGGTGAAAATTTTTCCTTTGGTGATTCAGAAATAAAAGAGCGTGCCACAGGTAAAAAAGGTCCTGGTAATCATACACAATGGGTTACTATAAGTGCAAATCATCATATAGCTGTCGTAGTTTCACAGCTTTCCAATTTCTCGATTTAAGTTTTTCCCTCACAAATTTCTTAACTTCTTCTTCATTGATGTTACCAGCAACCATTTCACAAAGAGCAAATCTACTTTTGCTCTTTGTTCCTTTTTTTATGCCAAATTTATGAAGCAATTCAAGTAACTCATTCTTCCATAAAAGTTGAGATAAATAAAAAGTACTTACCTCATTATTAATTTGCGGTAAACGTATTTTTTTTAATATTAATGAATCTTTCTCTTTTGACACACAATAAATTCCCCACCACTCTGGGATCATTTTAATCACATTTGAAACATGTTTTTCACTTACAACAACAGTAAGGGTATCAAATATTTTATTATATGCTTCAATTTGTGCTGGAAGCCTCTCAAGGTTATCTTGTTCACTTTTTATTTCGAATCCATGCATTTTCCCGTTTATAACCGCTACATCAATTCTAGCTGTTCCAAAACATACGTCTAACTCATTTACAAGTATAGTGTCTGGATCAGAAATAAAATCTTTATTATTTAAAAATTCGTCGTGTAATACCTGACGAATATTATATTCATATATAACCATCTATAACACCTTCTTATTTTAAATAATTAAGTTTAAAATATTCTAGAACTTATTATAAACAACTATCTAAACTGCTTCAATACATTTTTATGTACATACACTGACCTAGGAAGATCTGCAGGCCTCTTTCCGGCACTTTCGTTGAAGACAAGCCTTTCTTTTTCTTTGTTGTAGTCATAGTGAAGAATGCATAATTTTACAAGAACTTCATCGCTAAGTTTTCCTTTTCTTGAAAGCGCTGCTGTAGCTTCTCGATGGTCTTTTAGTACTAATTCATAATCTTCGTCGTACTGCTCTCTTTTCTGCTTCTTATACTCATTTCTCCACTCTTTTGCTCTTTTTTCGTTTTCTTTTTTGCGACGTTCTTTTTCCTGATGATATTCTGGGAATTGTTTTAGCATTTTAGTAACAGCCGGTTGTGAAACACCAAGCTGCTGTGCTATTTCTACTAACTTAAATCCTTCAAGATATAGTTCAAGAGCTTTGGTTTTTTTATCCATAATTCCACCCCTCAGGTTATATTTTTTGTTCCGCATTTTGGGCATACTACGGCTATATACTATGTTTTTATCATCAATTTCCAGCCTTCATCGGCTTTTTCTATTCTTATAGGTACTACTTTCATAAGCTCTTCAGCTATTCTAATAAGTAGATCTTTATTTTTCATGGGTTTAAATTCAATCCACATTATCTTCTGCCTCCCATGGCAATTACTTTACTGCTGCCTTTCTCTTCTTCGAATTTCTTCTGCATCCACTCCTCTAAGCCTTTTTTAGGAATTATTATTTTCTTGCCGTGTACTTTTAGTGAGGGGAAGTCTTTATGCTTTGCAAGCTCATACATATAGCTTCTGCTTACACCCAGCACTTTTGCTGCTTCATCTATTGTATAAGCATCAAGTAAGGATAAGGGTTTTTGCTCTTCTTTATCTTTTTCTACAGTACTGAGCGCCTGAATGATTTGAGTTATAACGTCCGTAATGTCAACTTCAAATTTTATGGTTATTCTGTTATCCATGATTTTTTACCCTCCTTATGTAAAATTGGAAGAAATAAGGGTATAATAAAGGTATAAAATCAGTCTTGTTGTTCTAGTTATTAGAAAAAATTTCTTTAAGGTCTATATCTAGACCACTTTTTATAAGTCCAGTAATAAACTTAGCACCAGGATTTCTATTTCCTTTAAACACCCTATAAACTGTTGTATAATCTACACCAATTAGTTCTGCTAACTTGGATTCGGAAATTTTGTTTTGTTCCATATATTTTTTTAAATAATCAAGATTAATTACTTTCTTCATAGCTAACACCTCAATTACCAGCGAGCAATATTGCCATCTGGTAATAGTATAGCACAAGGTTTTGCCACTTGTCAATACTTTTTAAAAAAATTTTCTCCTCTTTATTGCCTTTAGGCAATATATATTGTAAAATTCAAGTAGATGGGTGGTGAATGGCTTTGACGATTGGAGAGTATATAAAGAAAATTCGAGAAGAGAAAAACCTTTCTTTAAACCAATTAGCACTATATTCTGGAGTAAGTGCAGCACATTTATCTAGGATAGAAAGAGGATTTAGGGAACCATCTCCTGAAGTACTAAGGAAAATTTCTACAGCTTTGAAAGTACCATATGAAGAATTAATGAAAGTAGCTGGATATTTAGATGGAGAACCATCTGGTACTCTTATTACTAATTTAGAAACTGGGCAGTTAGGAAATAATGAATGGCAGCCACAGCTCACAGAGAAGGACAAAAAAGACATTGCTAAAACTCTGGAAGAGTGGATGAAGGACCTTACAAGTGCAGAAGGGCTGGCTTTCTTTAACGGTGAGCCAGTGGATGAGGAGACTAAGGAATATCTTAAAGATTCTTTTGAGATGATTTTAAAACATGCTAGATTAATGAATAAGAAAAAATATACTCCTAAAAAGTACAGAAAGTAATCCCTGAAATGAAGGTGATACGATTGTTAATGTACACCAAAGATGAAATACAAAAGATAACAAAAAAACTTATTAAAAAAACTAACTCTGCTAACCCTTTCAAGATAGCAGAACACCTTAATGTTAATGTGATAGAGTGTGATTTAGGCAGTATCTTAGGATATTACAAATATCATAAGCGGAATAAGTACATAGTAATTAATCAAAATCTTGATGAAGCAATGAAGCTAATTGTCTGCTCTCATGAGCTCGGACATGCAGTTTTACATACTCGGGTCAACACTCCATATCTGACTAAATTTACACTTTTTTCTGAAAGCAGAATTGAAAGAAATGCTAATATATTTGCTATGTATGTTTTACAGCATTTAGGTAAGTGGAATTATTATGTATTTATTAACATTCTAAAACTTCCTGAGACAATAATAGAATTGAACCGGGAGGCATTAGTATGAGGGGACATATTACAAAGCGAGGTTCAAAATGGAGTATTGTTGTCGATGTAGGGCGTGATGAAAACGGTAAAAGGAAGCAAAAGCGTTTTTCGGGTTTTAAAACAAAAAAAGAAGCTGAAAAAGCCCTGCAGGAAATTCTTTATAAACTTGAAAGAGGAGAATTATTTCTATCTAAGATTACGCTCGGAGAATTTTTAGACGAATGGTATAAAGAGCACTGCGTACCCAGATTGGCTCCAAAAACATTGAAATCTTATGAAGAACTCATCAATTTATATTTTAAACCCTACTTAGGTAACATCGAATTAGCCAGTTTAAAACCTTTAGAAATTCAAAAATATTACAACAAGCTCAAAGAATTAGGCTTATCCAATACCACTATTAATTATCACCACAGAGTTTTAAGATCAGCATTAAACCGAGCCGTTAAATGGCAGTACATAAGCAAAAATCCGTGTGATCACGTAGAACCACCCTCGAGAGATAAAAAAGAAATGACTGTGTGGAGCACTGCTGATGCATATAAAGCTGAGGAAATATTTAAAGATTCTCCAATTTATATACACCTAATTCTTGGATTATATGAAGGACTGAGAGTAGGTGAAATCTGCGGATTAAAATGGGAAGACATCGATTTTGAAAAAGAGGAAATGATAGTAAGAAGACAAGCTCAAGTTGTAAAAGGAGAATTAATTTTTAGAGAACCCAAGACTGAAAAGAGTGTAAGAAAAATACCACTAATAAAAAAAGTAATTGATGCACTAAAAGAAGAAAAAAGAAGACAAGAAGAAAATAAACTGCTGTTTGGAGATAGGTATGTAAAAGAGTATGACGGGTACATAAGTGTATGGGAAGACGGAAGATTTAAAGAACCAGGTTATGTAAGTAAAAAATTTCATAAAATGCTTTTAAGACACCCGGAACTGCCTTTAATAAGATTTCACGATTTAAGACATTCCTGTGCAAGTCTTTTAGTCCAAGCAGGTGTACCAATGAAGATTATTTCTAAAATACTGGGGCATTCCCAAATTGGTATAACAATGGACTTTTATGCAAACATTACAATTGAAGCAGAGAAAGAAGCAATCAAAAAATTTGAAGACTTTTTAAAAGAATAAGAAGAACACAAACGAGTTATTGTGTCCTTCTTACTTGTGTGACCATTTTGTGACCAAACTTGATTTTAAAGTTAAAAAAAATGGAGCTGGCGAAAGGACTTGAACCTTCAACCTGCTGATTACAAGTCAGCTGCTCTGCCTATTGAGCTACGCCAGCATCTTAAACTTATTAAATTGTCCTGACAGTTATATATTATACTGAGAGGGGGAAGTTATGTCAAGCTTTTTAAAGAAAATTTTTCGGGGAATTCGAGGAAAACCCTCAGAATTCCCTTAAAAGTATAGTTTGCTCCCTTTCTGGACCTACAGATATTATCGCCGCTTTAATTCCTATTAATTCTTCGATTCTTCTCACATATCTTTGCGCATTGTAAGGCAACTGTTCGAATTTTTTTACTTGTTTTATATCTTCTTCCCATCCATCAAATTCTTCATATACAGGTTCACACCCTGCTAAATCTTCAATGCCAGCTGGAAAATCTGTAATCACTTCTCTTTTGAACTTATACCCAATACATATTTTTATTTTCTTAAGCCCTGTCAAAGTATCTAATTTAGTAAGGGCAAAATGAGTTATACCAGACACTCTTACAGAATATCTCAAAATAACAGTGTCCAACCAACCACATCGTCTCGGCCTTCCTGTCGTAGTGCCATATTCATGTCCTTTTTCCCTCAAAAAATTTCCTATTTCATCACGAAGCTCTGTAGGAAAGGGTCCTTTCCCCACTCTAGTAGTATAAGCCTTCACTACACCTATCACTTCATCAATCATCGTTGGTCCTATTCCCGTTCCTACTGTCACACCACCTGCAATAGGATGAGATGCAGTAACATAAGGATAGGTACCCAAATCCAAATCTAATAATGTTCCTTGTGCCCCTTCAAATAAAACTTTCTTGCCTTCCTTAATCAAATCATATAAAAGTACCGTTGTATCTGTAACAAAAGGCTTTATTTTTTCTGCATAACCTAAATATTTTTCATAAATTTCGTCAAAATTAAAACCTTCTACCCCATACACATTTCTAAAAAGTGTATTTTTCTTTTCCACATTTTTTTTGAGTTTTTCCTTTAAGACTTCAGGCTTTAAAAGGTCACATATTCTTATTCCTGTTCTTTCTGCTTTGTCCATATAACAGGGACCTATCCCTTTTTTTGTGGTACCCAAATCATCTTCTCCCTTTGCGGCCTCTTCCAACTCATCCTGTCTTATATGATAAGGAAAGACAACATGTGCTCTATCGCTTATTTTTAGATTATTTACTCCAATTCCATGCCCTTTTAAATTTTCCATTTCTTCAATTAAAGAAGCTGGGTCAATCACTACACCATTTCCTATTATACAAGTTTTATCGGGATACAATATCCCTGAGGGAATTAAATGAAGTTTATACTGGACTCCCCCTTTTTCAACAGTATGCCCGGCATTATTTCCTCCCTGATACCTCACTACTACTTCTGCTTTTTCCGCTAAATAATCAGTAATCTTGCCTTTTCCTTCGTCTCCCCATTGGGTGCCGACTATAACTAATGTTGACATATTTGCTCTCCTTCCCTATTTGACTCTCTCCAAGATCTCCCCCGCAACAACTACTCCAGAAACTGATGCCTGAACTAAACCCCTAGTAATTCCAGCCCCATCTCCAGCAGCAAAAAGATTCTGTATCTGTGTCTCCAGTTTATCTGTAAGTTTTACCCTTGAAGAATAAAACTTCACTTCTACACCATACAAAAGTGTATGCTTAGAATAAACCCCTGGCGACACTTTATCCAAAGCTTGAAGCATTTCAATTATTGATTGCAAAAACCTGTAAGGCAATACTAGACTCAGGTCTCCTGGTGTTGCATCTTTTAAAGTTGGTTCCACCAGTCCCCTCTTAATCCTCTCTGGAGTTGATCGCCTTCCTGCCAGCAAATCCCCTAACCTTTGAACTATTACTCCATCTCCTAACATATTAGCAAGTTCCGCAATATACCTACCATACTCTATCGGTCTATTAAAAGGCTGTGTGAATTCCTTACTCACCAGTATTGCAAAATTAGTGTTTTCTGTTTTTATCTCTTTGTAACTGTGCCCATTTACAGTTTTTATACCGTCGTGATTCTCGACAACCACTTTACCATAAGGATTCATGCAAAAGGTCCTTACCCTATCATCAAAAGACCTTGAATGATATATGAATTTTGATTCATAAACTACATCTGTAATATCTTCCATGACAACTGCAGGAATCTCTACTCTCACACCTATATCTACAGCATTGTTTTTTGTCTCTAAGCCTAACCGATCAGCTTCTCTTTTAAACCATTCTGCCCCTTCTCGTCCCGGAGCGATCACTATATATTCCCCATAGTATTCTTCTCCCTTTTCTGTAGCGACTCCTTTAGCTATGCCATTTTCCACAATTATTTCTGTAACCGTCGTTTCAGTCATTATTTCTATTTTTTTACCTAAATATTCTCTCATGTTTTTTATTATGTCAAAACTTTTATCTGTACCTAGGTGCTTTATAACAGCTGGAATTAATTTCAAATCTGCTGCTTGGGCCCTTTTTTCAATCTCTCTAATTTTTTCTCTATCTGTCCCATGAACCTCAGTTGTCCCCCCAAATTTTACATATATGTTATCCACATAATCTATAAGGTGGTTAAGCTGAGATTTAGACATATACTCATCTAAAATACCCCCAAATTCCGAAGTTAGGGTCAGCTTTCCATCACTAAATGCCCCTGCGCCTCCTATACCAGAAGTAATAGCACAGGGCTTGCAATTGAGGCATTTCGAACCATAAGAATTCATAGGGCAAATTCTTTTTTGTATATCTTTCCCTTTTTCTATTAAAAGTATTTTTAAATTCCCACTTCTATCTACAAGTTCTAAAGCAGCAAAAAGTCCAGCAGGTCCCCCTCCTACAATGATTACATCGTATATTCTTTCCATAGATATGACCCCTTCTTTCTGTAACGTGGTAAAATCAAGCCCGTAATTTATATTATCAAAAAATAATCGACAAATCAACAAAAAAGCGAATTTTATTTAAATAATTTTATTAAATGTTCACTTTTCCTATTCAAAATTTCTGTTTTTCATATATTACCATAACACCTACTATATCAGAATAAAATAAAAAAGGCAGGCTTTTTCAAGCTCTACCTTAAAAATATTTCTATTAATCAATTTGAAGATATTACTAATTTTGATAACAATTCTTCTAATTTTGTAGTTGACTTTAGAAGATTTTCCGAACTTTCTTTTATTTCCTCAATGAACTTCATATGTTCCTCAGTGGAAGCTGCAACTTCTTCAGTTGAGGCAGCCGTCTCCTCTGAAACCGCTGTGATATTGGCTATGGAACCTATTATTTCATCCTTGTACCTTGACAATTCTAACATTGAGTCATTTAACTTATGTATATTTTCTGTAATATTGTTAATTGAATTTTTAATTTCATTAAAAGCCTTGTAGGTAGTATCCACTTGGTGAGCTTGGTCATCTGCTATATTCTTTACCATATTGACTTTTTCAACTGTTTTGTCTGTCTTTTGTTCTATTTCGCTAATAATTTTAGCTATTTCACTGGCAGCTTCTCTAGATTGCTCTGCCAAATTTCTAACCTCTTCTGCCACAACTGCAAAACCACGCCCTGCTTCCCCTGCTCTTGCGGCTTCAATGGCAGCATTTAAAGCAAGTAAATTTGTTTGGTCTGCTATACCTGTTATAACTTCTATAATTTTTTCAATATGATGAGAATTTGCTTGTAACTCATTAATCTCCCTAACCACTTCATCAATCGATTCTTTTGTAACATCAGTTTTTTCTTTCAAAGAATTTACTGTTTGCATTCCATTCTGACTTAATTTATCTGCATTTATAGTTGAATCCTCCACCGCTTTAAAAAATTTAGCCGAATTGTCGATACTATCGCCTATGTTTTGAACCATGTCAGCTGCATTAGAAGTATCTTTCGCCTGTTCAGAAGCTCCATTTGCGATTTCCTCAACCGCCTTTGAAATTTGTTCAAAGGTCATATTACCTTGTTCTATAGCTTTAAAGAGGTTATTTGCTGTATTTCTGGTATTTTGAGTAAAAGTAGAAACATCATCTAGAATTGAACGGAGATTTTCCATCGTAGCATTAAAAGTCGCTATTAATGTGCCAATTTCATCCTTTCTTTTTAAGTCAACTTTGGCTGTAAAATCTCCTCCCTGCACTTTCTTAAACTCTGCAGTCAGTTTTTTAATAGGCCGTGTAATATTAAGTGAAATAATCACTGATAAAAATATTGACAACAAAAGGCTGGCGCCTGCGACTGTAATAAACAGATGCATTACTTTTTCATTAACTGTAAAATAATAAATAGCTCCAACAGGTATAGCTGCTACTATAAGAAAGGAAAAAACAAGCCGCCAAAATATACTCTTCATGCGCAAATCCCCCTTGGAAAATTGATTATAGTGATTATTTTTACTTACCCATTATTTTAATAATATACTCAAAAAATCTGCCTCCTAAGTAAATACCTATAATACCGGCAATTCCCGGCAACACGTTTGGAGCAGGTAATGGCAATTTAAAAAAAGAAAAAATCACACCTACTATAATCCCCGTAACCAATGCCAAAAGAGTCTCTTTCACATTAACACCTCACTTTAGTTTTATCGGTAGTTTTCCAATTTACTTTAGCTAGTTTTATATTATATCACAAATTTTTGTTATTTGTCAGACGTCTAATAACTTTTTTAGTAAAAATAATATGCTATAATAAGAGCATAAACATTTTCAAGCATAGGAGGTATCTTATGAAAAAACCGATTATAGGAATTATCGGAAGTATATCTTATGAAACTGAGGGCATTATGTTAGGACATGAAAAAATCCATCTAAATAAGGCCTATGTAGATTCTGTCGTAAAAGCAGGGGGTATACCTGTTATACTTCCAATTGTATCTGATGAAGATTTAATAAAACAACAAGTAGAAAGCGTAGAAGGAATTATAGTATCAGGAGGACAAGATATAGATTCTCTTTTGTATAATGAAGAACCTATCGAAAAACAAGGTTATATTACTCCTGAAAGAGATATATACGACATAAGTGTTGTAAAATATGCTCATCAATTAAAAAGACCTATTTTGGGAATATGCAGGGGAATTCAAGCATTAAATGTAGCTTTTGGCGGAACTTTGTATCAGGATATTTCGCAAATACCTGGGTCCTATATCAAACACAGCCAAAAGGCAAGGCCTGATTTTCCAACTCATACAATAGAGATAAAAAAAGAAACTATATTATTTGACATTTTGGGAAGTACTACAACCGTAAATAGCTTCCATCATCAAGCTGTAAAAGATGTAGCTCCAGGTTTTAGAATCAGCGCTATTTCAAAAGACGGAGTCATTGAAGCAATTGAAATGGAAAAAGAAGACTTTATAGTAGGAGTTCAATGGCATCCTGAACTTATGGCTTCTAAAGGAAATGAAGATATGTTAAAAATATTCCAAAAATTACTTTATTATGCTTCTAAATTGTAAATTTTTGTCATCCTTCCTCAGGGAGGACTTAGTATGCCTGCCCTTTCAGATATAAGAAAACTATTGAAACTTGGTTTGGAGCTTACGCAATCTTAGGTACCGTAGCCTCCGGTTTGATTCCTATTTATAGGCCAAGTAAGTGCCCCTTTGTGGGGTAAAATCGCAGATTTTTTAACTAACTTATATTTCAATCGCAGGAGAAAGTATAATTCTTTTATTTATAGCCGTTTTAATAGGCATAAAGTTAATCAAGATAAATAAAGCTTAAAATAAGTCACTGGAAGCATCGCTTTAAGAGTTGATGCTTCCACTGGTTTCCTTATGAAAAGTTTGATCCTTAAAATCTTCTCTCTAAAAAATATCCATGTCCGAAAGCTGTTTGATAATTCTCTTCTTTATAGGTGTAAATTTTTATGTAAAACATATCATCTATTATTTCGCCATTAATAGTAAATCCTAGTTCATCTAACAAAAATTTTATGGGGATATAGACTTTCCTGTCACTTTTTAATATGTAAGGAACCACGTCCATTTCTTTAATTTTCCCATTAACTTTATATTTATAGCTATTTATTGTAAATTCTATTAAATTTTTATTAAATTTCATTATAACTTTTTTATCGCGATAAGTTATATCTGATCCTATACTTCGTGCAATCGCCTCATAAGGTATATAAGTTCTTCCAAAAGCTATAAAAGGCTTTCCTGTTTTTTCATCAAACTTTATTTCCACATCATTAATAAAAAGTTTCACATTATAATTTTTAACTGCAGATTCTAAATCTTCTTTTTTTATAAATTCCACTTGAATTTTGTTATTATCATTGTGGGCTGTTATGACAATAGTATAAGGAAGAGTGTTTTTAAATTTATAATCCCACCTTGCATCCCAATCAACAGCTGCATCATCTCCATTAGGTGCATATAAAGCTCCATTGAGATGCCTATGCCTCTCAACAACCTGTAAACCAGCATTTACAACGGCTCTATGTATGGCAGTAGCTGCTTGGCAAACACCTCCTCCCACATCTTTATAGTAATCACCTTCAGAACCTGATAAACCCATATAAAATCCTCTACTGATCGTCCTCTTCCCTATCGTTTTGTTAAAGGAAAAAATTTCACCAGGCTTTATTTCTGTCCCTTCAAGGTACTCTAAAGCTTTAATCGCGTTCTTTATATTATTTTCAAACTTTGGGTCGGTAGGTGAGTCTACAACACCTACAGAAATTCTCTCTACTGCATAAACCGGCGCAATAAATAATAAAATAAAGAGCCCCACAAATCCCCAAAATACTTTCTTCATTTTCTCCTCCCCTATACATCCGATATTTTCTGTAAATAAACATTAAGGTCCTGCTTACCCCTTATCTACTTTAGCTTATGTTCTATGACAAATTATATCAAAAATGGACTGCTATTCAAAAATTTAATGAATAGACCTCTTTTGAAATTGGCCTCCTAAAACATCATAGACATCGTGTACAGTGACAAAAGCTCCTTCATCGTGTTCTTTCACAATCATTTTAAGTTTCGCAATCTCCAAGCGGCTGACTACTGCATATAAAATTCCCTTATTATCTTTTGTATATCCTCCTTTACCCTCCCAAAAAGTTACACTTCTCCCTAAACGGGCTATGATGGTTTCAACAATCTCATCAGGCTTGTGAGTAATTATCATAACAGCTTTTTCCTCATCCAAACCTTCTATAGCCAAATCAATTACCTTAAAGGCAATAAAATAAGTAATAAGTGAATACATCGCCCTGTCCCATGTAAAAACTATTCCAGCACTTCCTAGAATAAAAATGTTAAAAAACAACACAATTTCTCCTACAGAAAAACCACTCAACTCTGAAAATACTACTGCTACAATCTCAGTACCATCCATTGACCCTCCATGCTTTATCACAAGCCCTACACCAATACCTAACAAAATACCACCAAAAACAGAAGCCAGTAAAGTATCGTTTGTCAGGGGAGAAACATCTTCTAAAACAGTAACTCCCAAAGATAAAACTGTAACAGCAAAAAAAGTTGAAATAACAAAGCCTTTCCCTATCTGCTTGTAACCAAAAACAAGAAATGGAAGGTTTAACACAAAAATAAAGGCTCCGAGAGGCAATTTTGTCAAATAACTCAGCATAATAGAAATACCCGTTATTCCCCCGTCAATAATATTATTAGGTACCAAAAAAATCTCTAAAGCAACAGCTGCCAAAAATGCACCAGTCGTCAAAAAAATGTATTTCTCTATTGTCCTCATATTACACCTCCTCAATTACACCTTTCCTCTAAAAACAATTTTAACGCAAAAATTAAGCTAAAATAAATCCTTTATCAAAAAAGGTCTTACCACAATAGGGTAAGACCTTTTAGTTAATTTCATCCTCTCTGAGCTACTGTTGATGCTTGTTGCAAGGGGTCCCACACTGAATTGTAAGGAGGCGCATAAGCAAGGTCCAAGGCCTGAAGGTCATCAATTGTCATACCATGGAAAAGCGCTGTAGCAAGAACATCAATTCGCTTGTCTACCCCAGCACCCCCTGCAATTTGTCCTCCTAAAAGCTTGCGATTGTCTTTATTAAAGTGGAGACGAATAGTCAAAACTTCATCTTCCCAGGGATAATAATGACTTATAGGTCTTGCCTTAATAGAAACAGTCTGATATGGAAGGCCTAAAGCTTGGCATTCCCTTTCCCCTAAACCGCTTCTTGCAATCGTCCTATCAAAAACCTTTACAATCGCTGTACCGACAATACCTGCAAATTTTGCATCTCCGCCCGCCATGTTAATTCCAGCAATTCGCCCTTGTTTATTAGCCGTTGTCCCTAATGGCACATAATCCGGCGTATTTTTTATGCGATGAAAATGAGTAGCACAGTCCCCTGCGGCAAAAATATCTGGAATATTTGTTTGTAGGCGTTCATTTACAAGAATCGCATTTCGAGGGCCTAACTCTATACCAGCTTCTCTGGCAAGCTCACTGACTGGACGAACCCCTATAGAAATAATGACTAAATCGGCTGGGAAAGAATCATTTTTTGTCACAACAGCCCGTACGCCTTTTTCATCTCCTTCTAACCCCACAACTTCTTCATTTAAATGAATTTCTACCCCATGCCTTTTAAGAGCATCCTGTGCAATTTCAGCAATAACTGAATCAAAAGTTGGTATAAGTTGGGGTGCTAGATCTAAAACAGTTACTTTAAAACCTCTATTATGTAAGGCTTCTGCTGTTTCTAAACCAATATATCCCCCTCCAATTACCACGGCTTTATTAGGAATATGAGTTTCAAGCCAAGACAAGAGCTTTTCTGCATCTCCCATTGTCTTCAAAGTAAAAACTCCAGGCAAATTTCTACCTTCCCATGGCGGTACAATCGCTGCACTTCCTGTCCCAATTAAAAGCACATCATAAGGCACTGTAATTTCATCTTTTTCTTCCCGGCGATATACGCGAATCTGCTTCTTTTGAGGTATAATCTGTGTAACCTCATGATAAAGCTTTACATCGATATTATAGCGAGTGTAAAACTCTTCAGCTGTTCGGGCAATAAGCTTTTTCTTCTCAGGTACTACTCCTCCCACCCAGTAGGGAAGGCCACATTGAGCATAAGAAATGACTCCCTCTTTTTCACAGACAAGAATTTCTCCTTCAGGGTCCTGTCTTCTAATTTGAGAGGCTGCACTCATTCCAGCAGCATCGCCGCCAACAATTACATAACGCTTGGCCATTTTTTCTCCTCCTTTTTTGCACTTATGTCCATATTTCCATTATACTCTTACCTGCTTATTTTTTCAAACCAAAAGCTTCTTGAAGTTTAATTTACCCACTTTGACAACATTTCAATCTTTTTTAATACCCTCTCTTTTTCTTCCCCTTCTAAAATAACTGGCTTATAGTCATTCCTATCTTTTTGTAAAGAAATAGAAACAGGTATTATGTTCATCTCTACTTTTACTATTTCTCTTTTGTCATTAAAAATAAAAATTTGTTGTAAAATTATAGAATCCTTATCTTTTGGATTTCTATTACCTCCGAAAGAAAAATTCCCAAGAGAATATGCAATATACCTATCTTTATACTTCTCTATTCCCTGTAACACATGGGGATGATGACCAATTACTAAGTCTGCCCCTTCATCTATCACAAAATGCCCTAAATCCCTTTGAATCTTATTTGGATAGTATCTATTTTCCTCTCCCCAGTGAAAACTGACAATCAAAATATCTACACTGGGCCTCAACTTCTCAATATCTTTTTTAATTTGATTCTTAGTCCATTTGCTATTGTCAAAACCTGTATACCCTAATATTCCAATTTTTATCCCTTTTACAGTTGTAATATACTGATACCCATATCCAAAATACCCAATTCCTTCTTTCTTTAAGGCTTTTACAGTGTCTTCAAAGCCTTCTTTCAAATAATCAAAAGTGTGATTATTAGCCAAATTCACAACTTCAATGCTTCCTTCTTTTAAAATCTTGGCATAGGAAGGGTCCCCTTTAAAAGCATACTCCTTTTCAGCCCGTTTAGTTGCAGTAGTAAAAGTTGTCTCCAAATTTGCAATTGTCAAATCGTCTTTCTCTAAGATGTTTTTGACGTTCTCAAAAAAATATCCATAGTCATAATTGTGCTTTTTCAACTCTTCATCAAAGGTACCAAATTTACCATAAGACTCATCAGAGCCTAAAGCACAATCCCCTACTGCACTTATAACTATTTTTGTATAATTATCCTCTTTATGAACATCCTCTTGAGGAAGACTTTGTGGCTTTTCTTCCACAATAAATTCCTTTAAAAGAGTTTCTGAAATACCCAAATTTTCTGCCGTTAAGGGAATAGCAATTATGCCTACTATTAAAAAAACAAAAATTAAAATTTTAGTCACAGTTTTCCCTTTCATATCCACAGTCCTCTCCATAACATCCTGTAATAATTTTACACATTCACATAAAATAAATCAATACAAAAAAAGAAACCACTTATTGTGGTCTCCTCAAAATATTAATCTTCCAAACCCAAAGTCTTTGCAAACTCCTCTTTCGCCTTTTCTAATAGAGATTTAGCTTCTTCAAAAGTTTCCATATTCATAACCATAAAGTAAAACTTCACTTTCGGCTCTGTCCCTGAAGGCCTTGCATAAACTAAAAGTCTATCCCCAAACTCCATCTTCAAAACATCCGAAGGAGGAATTTGTCCATGTCCTTTTAAATAATCTATCATCCCTATCAGTTTATGTCCCGCAAGACTTTCAATAGGATTTTCTCTCAACTTTTTCATTATTCTCTTTATCTTTTCTACTCCTGCTCCCCCTTCATACACAGGAGAAAGCTGCCCTTCAAGATAATACCCGTATTTTTTATAAATCTCTTCTAAAGCGTCCACCAAAGTCATGCCCTTTTGCTTGTAATAAGCTGCCATTTCACAAGTCACCATTATTGGAGTCCCAGAATCTTTATCGTAAACAAAATCACCTATATTGTATCCATAGCTTTCCTCATAAGCAAAAAACACTGTCTTGCCTTCTGCTCTCAATCTGTCAGCCTCATTGCAAATCCACTTAAATCCAGTCAACACTTCAGAAACCTCAACCCCATGAGCCTTTGCAATTTTAGCAAACAACTTTGAAGATACAATAGATTCTATAACGGCCGGATTTTTAGGCATTCCCTTTTTTGAATACATCTCAAGCAAGAAATTTAAAAGAAGTATCCCCATTTGATTGCCATCTATTCTCACATAATCTCTCTTATGCTTCACTAATACCCCCATCCTGTCTGCATCAGGGTCAGAAGCTACAACTATATCTGCATCAAGCCTTTTCGCATCATCTAAAGCTAACTTAAAGGCGTCATCAAATTCGGGATTAGGATAATTTACTGTAGGAAAATTTCCATCAGGTACCTGCTGCTCTTTTTGAATGTAAATATCAAAACCCACTTTTTCAAGCAGTGGTGGCACTATCTTTATGCCTGTTCCGTGAAGCGGTGTATAGACAATATTTAAATCTTTTGAAGAAATTCCAAAAGAATAAGAAAATGCCTTTTCAAAATATGCCAAATCAACTTCCTGACCTACCATTACAACAAGCCCTTTTTTCTTTGCTTCCTCAAAAGGTATCCTCTTTATTTCACCAAAAGATTTTATCTCCTCATATTCTTTTATAATCCTCTCATCATGAGGCGGTATCACCTGTGCTCCATTTGACCAATATACCTTGTAACCATTGTATTCGGGAGGATTATGACTTGCAGTAATCATTATACCGGCTGTTGTCTTTAAATATCTAACAGCAAATGACAAAAGAGGAGTTGGTCTAAAGTCGTCAAACAAATACACCTTTATGCCATTTGCAGCAAGAATTTCTGCCGATTCAATTGCAAAATCCTTAGAAAAATTCCTTGTATCATAAGAAATAGCAACACTTTTTTCTCCTTCGACTGCCTTATTTATGTAATTGGCAAAAGCCTGTGTTGCCTTACCTACAGTGTAGAAATTCATCCTATTTGCTCCAAGTCCCATAACGCCTCGCATACCTGCAGTGCCAAATTCCAAGTCTTTAAAAAAAGCATCCTGTATTTCAGATTCATTCATTTCCCTTAAAAATTCTTTATCCTTCTCTGAAATTGAAGGGTCATTTAACCATGCCTGATACCTCTCCGCCGTTTCCTTCTCCATCGCAACCACGCCTCTCTATAATGTTTTCTGTTTAAAAAAAATATAAATTTATTTTCTTATTGCAGATTTGTAGCTTTACTTTTATAGCCTAATTAGTACAATAGTTCTTTAATATTTGTTAAGTGTTTCCTATACATTTTTATTTTAACTTATTTAATTTAAAGTGTCTATATTATTTATTCGCAATAAAACCAATTTTAATTCCAGTATGGTTGGATTAAATCTGTCTGAAACAGTTTGCGGAACAAGCAGAAGCACTAATTTCAATTCCACTATGGTTAGATTAAATCTGACGCTATACGTGCTGCAAATATAGTACTAATGAGATTTCAATTCCACTATGGTTAGATTAAATCTGACTACTATGTGATAAAGCAAGAGCTGGAATTCAGATTTCAATTCCACTATGGTTAGATTAAATCGAAACAAAAGAAAAGAAATTATCCCCTAAAACTATCGAATTTCAATTCCACTATGGTTAGATTAAATCGGATGATGAAAGATAAAAATGCTAATGCATTAGCTCTAATTTCAATTCCACTATGGTTAGATTAAATCTTGGTTTATCTGTAGTCTCCATGCTAACGAATCCGCTATTTCAATTCCACTATGGTTAGATTAAATCTACGTAAAGAAAGAAAAATATCCCAAGCAGAATTAGCAATTTCAATTCCACTATGGTTAGATTAAATCGAAAATATATAAATGGAATAAAATGTATGGGATCACAATTTCAATTCCACTATGGTTAGATTAAATCAGGAAAATATATCATTACAGTATCATCGTATCATCAATTTCAATTCCACTATGGTTAGATTAAATCAGACAAGATAAACTGTCCATAATGCTCTTAGACTTTTTGAATTTCAATTCCACTATGGTTAGATTAAATCCTGCATATTCTCCATCAGCTTGTCCCAATTCTGGTGAATTTCAATTCCACTATGGTTAGATTAAATCGCATTTAATCCCGCCAAATATTGAGAAGGTACATTATAATTTCAATTCCACTATGGTTAGATTAAATCCACTAATTGGATATTTCCAACATAACTTGGAGACATATTTCAATTCCACTATGGTTAGATTAAATCTTGTTTGAAATATACAATATCCTCTAACTGAAACATCATTTCAATTCCACTATGGTTAGATTAAATCGCAAAAAGATTGAATTCAAGAAAAAGTGATATAGTTGAATTTCAATTCCACTATGGTTAGATTAAATCCCAAAATAATCAGTGGATATTAGTGGGTGTAATAAACATTTCAATTCCACTATGGTTAGATTAAATCCTACTTATCAGGGAGTCCCATATTCAGATTTAAATCAATTTCAATTCCACTATGGTTAGATTAAATCCCTCAAGGATATTTCGCATACATGGAGCTAATAAAATTTCAATTCCACTATGGTTAGATTAAATCTTTTTTCCTGCTTTTGTTTTTTTGCCTCGTTTATCATTTCAATTCCACTATGGTTAGATTAAATCGAAGAAGGAAGAAATAAACATTTGGAAGAAAATCATTTCAATTCCACTATGGTTAGATTAAATCAAATGGATGCAGAAAAAATTTTAGAAATTATTATAGATTTCAATTCCACTATGGTTAGATTAAATCTTAACATAATCTAAGGAGGGATTAAGATGAGCAATTAATTTCAATTCCACTATGGTTAGATTAAATCTAATGTTCCGCTTGTAGTTCTACCTAAAACTAAATTATTTCAATTCCACTATGGTTAGATTAAATCACAATTATAGTAAAAAATAATTTATAAAAT
>DULG01000021.1 GCA_012840485.1 Clostridia bacterium
CCAATATATGAGGGATTGCCGACGCTTGAAATGCATAGAAACATAAAACCTTACACAGCAGCGAGACATTTAATTTATTCTGGGTTGATAGATGACATATATTTTGGGGATGCATATGCATCTATAAATGAAATAAGAGATGTTATCTCAATAAATAAAGATGTCATTGAATTAAATATCAACCTTATTAAGGATGTAACAGATTATGAGAAAGACATAATTTTTGCTGGTATTCATATAAATAGATTTGATGCTTCCGAATATATTATAAGATTGGAAGAGTCAAGGGGTTATGCAAAAATAGGGAAAGCAATAAAGCCGTATAATTGTATTGAAAGAAAGAAATACAGTGTCACAATTGATAATTACGGTTTTAAAAGATATTCGGGAGAGCTTAATATTTGTTTGATTGATATGCCTCAAGATGAAAGAGTAAATGTGGTAGGACATATACCTGAAGAGGAACATATATTGGTAGATTTAATTAGACCGGGAACAAAATTTAAATTTAGAAAAAGTTAATAAATTCAGTTTATGATTAATTTTTGTAATTCCCTCTTTGTCATATTAATTTCTTCCCTTCTCATACTGACATTATCGCAGAATACTTTTAATATGACAATATCACAGAATAATAACATATTTTTTAAAATTATTATTGACACTATTGAAAAAAGATGCTATACTATAAATGTACAAAATATTGTATATTGTCCGGGTGATTAAATGATTAGGGATCTACTAACCAAAAATGGAATTGCTGTAACGATGTTGGCAAGAGAAATGCTTTCTCTAAAATGTGGAGATAGAATTGAAACGATAGGAGAATATGCCAAAAAATTTGACCTCGGGCGTGGGACAATACAAACTGCTTTAAAGTATTTAGAAGATAATGAAGCAATTGAACTAGAGCCACGAGGGCATTTAGGTACGTATATAAACAATATTGACTACAAAAAATTATGGGAATATGCGGGTCTTACTATAGTTTCAGGGGTAATGCCTCTTCCGTATTCAAGAAGATATGAAGGGTTAGCTACAGGTTTATATAAAGTATTTGAAAAAGGTAAAATACCTTTTAATATGGCATATATGAGAGGAAGCGAAAGAAGGTTAGAGGCATTGTTGAATGGAAAATATGATTTTGCCATAATGTCGATGTTGGCAGCAAAATTTTATATTGAATCTGGTAAAAATTTAAAAATAGTAGTTGATTTTGGACCAAATACAAACGTAAGTACTCATCGTATAATATTTTCAAATAATGCGAAAAATGCGATTGAAGATGGGATGAAGATTGCTATAGATCCAACTTCATTAGACCAATTTATATTGACTTACTATGAATGTGAGGGAAAGAATGTAGAGTTTATAGAATTACCGTATAATCAAATTATACCTCATATAATTGAAGGAAAAATAGATGCAGCTGTATGGAACTATGATGAAATAGTTGACAGAGGACTGTCTATTAAAAATGAACCGCTTAAAAGCGAAAAATCGAAAAAAATTAGTGAAGATAATACCCGTGCTGTTTTAGTAGTTAAAAGAGATAATTGGGGTGTTGATAAAATAATAAATAGAATTGTTGATAAAGAAGAAGTTATAAAGATTCAGGAACAAGTGTTGTTGAATAAAATATTTCCAGAATATTGATTTATCATTATTCATATATTATTTTTGGAAGGGTCCAAAGAATAACCTTATATCACAGTACAAAATACTGTATAATGTTTGGAGGGTTTTACGTGAAGGATAATGTTGTAAATAGAATAGATTTGTTAGTACAAGGTAATGTGATTGATTTTGATACTGGAAAAGCCATTAAAAAGATTGATGAGGAATTAAGAGTAAATTATGAAATTTGCACTGAGGATGAGCACTATGAGATGTTTATAACTCATTTAGCAATGTCTATAAAAAGATTAAAAGAAGGAGAAAAATTGGAGTCCACAATAGATGACGAACTTTTTAACGAAGTTAAAAATTGTCCTAATTATTATAGAGCACTTGCTATTTTACAAAATATAGAAGATAGAATAGAAATAAAATTACCTGAATCAGAAAAAAGATTTGTATTATTACATTTGTGCAATCTTTTAGGAAGGGGTAAAAGTACATGATAAGATTTGTTGTAGGTGGAGCTGTTGATAAGCAAAAAGTTGCTCAAAAGATAAAGGAGATAGGAGGTGATAAAGTAAGTGTTGAAATAAAATCAGATATTGAGGCTGCAATGGCTGTAAAAGGTGGGAAAGCAGATTACTATGTTGGTGCTTGTGTAACAGGAGGTGGTGGTGCTTTAGCTATGGCAATGGCTATATTAACACCTCAAAAATGTGCAACTATCTCTATGCCTGGTAAGCCACCACAAGAAGCTGACGTAAAAAAAGCAGTAGCCGAAGGGAAAATAGCGTTTGGTTTTACTAATGACCATATTGAAAAAGCTGTGCCTTACATTGTAAGCGCAATTTTAGAAAAAGAAGATTGGAGGAGAAAGAATGTTTAAGTATATTTTGATATTTTTAACTAGTGCATGGGCTGCTATGTTAGCAAATAGAGGTATAGCCATTTTTAATGATGCGGTAAGACCGATATTCCCTGAATATAGAGAAAATCGAATGACAAGACTTGAATTGGCAGCTACTACCTTTGGTTTAAGTTTTGGGTTGGTTGTAGGTTTTGGTATTCCTTTTTCAATAATGTCGCCAATTATATTGATACACTCTATATTTTTAGGTACAGATATAATTGGAACATTTTTCCCTGGTAAACCAATTAAAGAATGGTACAAAGATAAGGAAAGTCTAACAGGATTTATATTGTCAGGATTAGTTGGTGGTATATACGGTTTATTGATATTAATTGGACTTGGTGGTTTTGTGAAACTTATCAAAATGTTACCTGTAAATATTTTTGATTCGTTGGGAAGTTTAGGAGATCCAGTAATTTATGCTTTTGCAGCCTTTCCAGCAGTAGCAATTGCTTTTGAATATGGATTTAAAAATGGACTATTTTCATTGGCAATAATTACGTTAGTGAGGCAAATATCTGAAAAACTTAAATTAGCTTCTCCTGACGGAATAGCGTTGATGTTTGGATTATTAATTTTGCTAATATATGCAATAAAACGCAAGTCTGAGACAAATGTAAGTACAGCGTCTCTTTTTGGGGAACGTATTCAAAATATAAAAAGAAATCTTCCATATATAGGAATAATGGGAGCTTTATATGGGATAGGCGTTAATATTGGCTTATTGATGGAGGGACCCCAATCATTATTAGCTATGAGCAAAGGGCTTAAAACAGAAGCTATTGGCATTACTATTACAAGGGCATTATCATTCATACCCTTAAAAGGGACAACCTCTTTAGCAAGTGGAACATTTGTTACAGATGGCTTTGGCTTTGTTGCAACTGCAGGTTTATTAGCACCAAATGTTATAATAGCTGCTATTTTGGGAGCAATAGTAATGGTGTTAGAAGCATCAAGTTTACTTTTATTTGCGAATATTTTTGATAAGTATCCGGGTATTAGAAGTGCAGCAGATAATATTAGAGATGCTATGACTAAATTGCTTGAAATAGCTATTATTGTAGGTTCTATGATGGCTGCAAATAAAATGGCACCAGGGATGGGATATTTAGTTGTTGCTGGGCTGTATTTATTGAATGAGACAGCGAAGAAACCATTAGTAAGAATGGCTGTAGGTCCAATAGGTGCAATAATTGTTGGAGTGATAGTAAATTTACTAGCTATTATTAAATAATATTGCTTTAAATTAAAATTGGTAATAAGGTGTTAATTTGCTAACACCTTATTACCAATTACAGATACAGGAGGATAAAGAATGATTACGTATCCTATTAAACAGATTAGCTTAGAGGAAGCAATTAATTTGCAGTTTAAATTGGTAGATATCATCCAATCAGTTTTTCGAGGGCATGAATTGCTCGAAGCTGGTGATTATGGTGTATCATTGGAGCTTGGACGACCTAAAACCACCTCAAAAGTTGAGAAAGTTCTTGCCAAATTTTTTGATGCAGAAGATTGTGCTTTAGTAAGAGGTGCTGGTACGGGGGCTATGAGACTCGTTTTTAATAGTTTGTTAAAACCTCTTAATACCTTACTTGTGCATGATGCCCCTGTATATCCTACAACACAAAACCTTATCGATATGATGGGCCTAAAGCTTTTAAAAGTTAACATGAATAATTTGGACTCCTTTAAAATATTAAAAAATACAAAAGTTGATGCAGTGCTAATACAACATTCGAGACAAAAACCTGATGACAGTTATGAACTTGAAAAAGTAATAAAAGTTATTAAATCTATAACTAATGTTCCTATTATTATTGATGAAAATTATGTAGTTATGAAAGCTCCATATATAGGTGTTCAGTTGGGAGCAGATGTTTCAGTATTTTCCATGTTTAAATTGTTGGGCCCGGAAGGAATTGGATGTGTAGTAGGCAAAAAGTATATTATAGACGAAATTCGCAAAATAACTTATTCAGGTGGAAGCCAAGTGCAAGGACCTGAGGCAATGGAAGCTTTAAGGTCACTTGTATACACACCGGTTTTATTAGCAATACAAGCAATGCAGGTTGATGAAATAGTAAAGAGGCTTAATGCTGGAGAAATAAAAGGAGTAAAAAAGGCATATGTAGCAAATGCGCAGTCCAGAGTTGTATTAGTAGAATTTGAAGAACCAATTGCGGCAAAAGTATTAAAGTACGCTGAAGAGATGGGAGCAGTACCTTATCCTGTAGGTTCTGAATCAAGATATGAAATTGGTGCTATGTTTTATAGAGTTTCAGGAACTTTTATTAAAAATAATCCAGATATAAAAAATTATGTAATTCGCATTAATCCAATGAGAGCAGGTGCTGATACTGTTATTAGAATTTTAAAAGAAGCTGTAAAGAAAAGTTTGACTTAGGAGATGAGGCAATGTTTCTTAATATGGTTATTGAAAGAAATCCACAACTTATTATAGAAGCTGCCAAATTACACAGAGACGGTGTTATTGAACCCAATACTTATGTGTTGGATGTTGATAGTATTTATGAGAATGCAAGATTAATTAAAGAAACTGCTGATAAATATAATATTAGCTTATATTATATGACAAAACAGTTTGGAAGAAATCCTATTATTTCAAAAATCATTGAAAAGGCGGGAATAGATAAAGCAGTAGCTGTAGATTTTGATGAGGCAAGGGTATTGTTTGATAATGGTCTTAAAATAGGGCATATAGGACATTTAGTACAAGTCCCGAAAAATGACATTAAGTTATCTTTACTCATGAAACCAGAAGTTATAACATGTTTTTCATATGAAAAAGCAAAAGAAATATCAGATAACGCAAAAGAGCTTGGAATTATGCAAGATATATTATTAAGAGTAATAGATGAAAATGATGTAATATATCCGGGTCAAGAAGGAGGTATATATCTTGGAAAGTTAAAAGAAACAGTTCATCATATATTAAAATTGAAGAATATAAAAATTGCTGGTATTACATCCTTTCCATGTTTTCTTTATGATTATGAGAAGAAAGAAATTACACCAACGCACAATGTATATACACTCTTAAAAGCAAAAGAAATATTGAATGAAATGGGGCTTGAAATCTGGCAAGTAAATGGGCCCAGTGCTACATGCTGTAATTCAATACCGCTTTTAAATAAGTATGGTATTACTCATGGAGAACCGGGGCATGCTTTATTGGGGACGACTCCTTTACATGCATATACAAAACGGCCTGAAAAACCATCAATTGTGTATGTATCTGAGATATCTCATATTAACAATGAAAAAGCTTATTGCTATGGAGGCGGGTTTTACCCGAGGTCGAATGTTAAATATGCGTTAGTATCAAATAATCCTGAAGATATTTTAGATAGAATATTTGATGTTGAAGAATTACCACCGGAATCAATAGACTATTATGGAACTATACTTTTAAACAATAGAAAGGTTAACGTCGGGGACATTGTAATATATTCATTTAGAACACAAATATTTGTAACAAGAGCAAAAGTGGCTCTTCTTGAAGGGTTATCTTCAAGGAAACCAAAATTAACGTATATATTTGATTCAAAAGGTAATCTTTTAAAGGATTTAAGAAAGAAGGATAATAAATGAGAGCCATAATTTTTGTAATAGATAGTCTTGGGGTTGGTGAAATGGCTGATGTCCCTGAGGTACGTCCGCAAGATATAGGAGCAAATACTTTAAAACATGTTTCTGAATATAATGATAATTACAGATTAAATAATTTAGAATTAATGGGAGCAGGTCTTATAGTTGAGAGTAAGAATATAAAAAAGGTTAGTAATCCCATTGCAAGCTATGGATGTTCAAACTTAGAGCATGAAGGAGCAGATACTTTTCAAGGGCATCAAGAGATTGTTGGTTCAAAGCCTAGAAAAGCTTTGGTACAGCCTTTTAAAGAGTGTATGGACAAAGTAAAAACTGAGTTAGAGAAAGCAGGCTTTGATGTTACTATACCAGATTCTAAACACCCATTTTTATTGGTAAATGGTGTTGTAACAATAGCAGACAATATTGAAGCGGATATAGGTTTAAACTACAATGTTACTGCTCCTTTGGATTATATTTCATTTGAAGAAGAATTGAAAATCGGACAAATAGTAAGAGATAACGTTAAAGTTGGAAGAGTTATCGTATTGGGAGGAAAAGGGATCACAATAAATGATATATTAAATGCGGTAGAAGAAAAATCGGATAATATCGTTGGAATAAACTGTACAAAAGCTGGTGTGTATAATAAAGGTTATATGGTGAGACATCTTGGATATGGAATAGACCCAAATGTCCAAGTGACAACTATTTTGAAGAAGCATGGCTACAATGTATCTCTTATTGGAAAGGCTGCAGATGTTATAAACTGTGATGGTGCAGATTATAATCCATGTGTTGATACAGAAACTGTATTAAGTAAATTAATGAATAAGTTAGACAACATATCTGATGGTTTAATAATGGCAAATGTACAAGAAACAGACCTTGCAGGGCATTCACAGGACGTAGAAAAATATGCCGAAAAATTAAAACTTGTAGATGATTATCTACCTAAAATTATTGATAAAATGAAAAGGGATGATATTTTATTTATAACTGGTGATCACGGTAATGACCCCACAATAGGGCATAATCATCACACAAGAGAAAAAGCGCTTCTACTGGTTTACGGTAAAAAATTAAGACCGGTAAAGTTAGGGGAAAGAAAGACTTTATCAGATATAGGAGCTACTATAGCAGATTATTTTGATGTTGAAAAACCAGAAAATGGAGAGAGTTTTTTAAATATGGTGAGATAATTGCTCTAAAAAATTTTTAAATGGTTCTATAACAAATGTTAGGAGAGAGAAAAAAGTCCACAAAAAATAGCGTAACCCCCTCCCTTTAATTTTGCTGTCTCATTTATAAAATTTATAATAATTACATTATATTTCAGTTTAAAACTAAAGGGCGGGCATTCAGAAAAATACCCGCCACCAACTCTTGACAAAGCCCTGAAATGATGGGGATTCCTTTTAGTTTTGATAGGACTACAATATTCTTTCAGCGAAGTGTTTTATCCTTTCAAGTGCTCTTTTTATTTTATCTATAGAATATGCGTATGATACACGAATAAATCCTTCACCGCTTGGGCCAAATGCGTCTCCTGGTACTACAGCTACTTTTTCTTCTTTTAAGAGTTTTTCACAAAATTCCTGTGAAGTCATACCCGTCTTTTTTATTGACGGGAAAATATAGAAAGCTCCTTTTGGCTCAAAGCAGTCAAAACCTATTTCGCGAAATCCGTTTACAATAAATTTCCTTCTCTTATCATATGTTTCTCTCATTTTTACTATGTCTTCTTCACATTGATATATACCCTTTATAGCTGCATATTGTGCTGTTATTGGAGCGCATATAGTTGTGTACTGGTGGATTTTATTCATCGCTTCAATGAATCCGTGTTCTGCTGCAATATATCCCAGCCTCCAACCTGTCATGGCAAAAGCTTTAGAAAAACCGTTTATAAGTATTGTCCTTTCTTTCATGCCCGGAAGTGAGGCTATGCTTACGTGCTTTCCTTCATAAGTCAATTCACTATATATTTCATCAGAAATTACTATTAAATCATGCTCAATTATTATGTCTACAATTTCTTCTAATTCTTCTTTTTTCATGATAGCACCTGTAGGGTTATTGGGGTAAGGAAGAATTAATGCTTTTGTTTTCGAGGTTATTTTTGATTTTAGGTCATCGGGAGTGAGTATAAAATTGTTTTTTTCGTCAGTAGGTACAAACACAGGGATACCTCTTGTCAAAGTTACACATGGTGCGTATGATACGTAACTTGGTTCAGGTACTAAAACCTCGTCACCATCATCTAAAAGAGCTCTGAGTGCCAAGTCAATGGCTTCACTGGCACCGATAGTCACCATAATTTCTTTTTCTGGGTCATAAGCTAAATTATAATGGGTCTTTAAAAAATAGGATATGGCGATTCTAAGTTCGGGCAAGCCTAAGTTTGAGGTGTATGTTGTGCTACCTCTATCTAGTGCGTCAATGCCTTCTTTTCTTATTTCCCATGGAGTTACAAAATCTGGTTCGCCAACTCCCAGTGCTATTATGTCTTTTGAACTTGTCACAAGGTCAAAAAATTTTCTAATTCCGGACGGTGGTATGCTTTTTACTACATTAGATATATATTTGTCTGTGTTCATGGTGTTACCACCAGTCTTTTGTCATCTTCCCCTTCTTCGTAAAAAACGCCGTCCTTTTTATATCTTTTTAATACAAAATGGGTTGTAGTGCTTAAGACTCCTTCAATAGGTGCAAGTCTTTCAGCTACAAATAATGCTATTTCTTTCATGGTTTTTCCTTCTACTTCCACAGAAAGGTCATAAGTTCCGGAAATTAAAGAAACTGATTTTACTTCTTCGTACTGGCATATTCTGTGGGCTACTCTGTTAAATCCATGTCCTTGCTGGGGGGCTACTCTCACATCTATGAGGGCAGTTATGACTTCTCTGCCAGTCTTTTCCCAATCAACTAAAGTGGTGTATTTTAACAATACTTTTTTGTCCTCAAGATTTTTTATTGTGTTTTTGACTTCTTCTTCACTAAGCCCTGTAATTGTTGCAATTTGTTTTTCTGTAAGACGACTGTTTTCGCACAAAAGGTCAATGATTTCCATAGATTTATCCATATTTCATCCACCCTCCTAAAAAGATATTTTATGCACATTATAATACAAAGATAGGCGTAATTCAATAATTTAATAAATTGAAGTATAAAATTTTAAATAAAAACGTTTGAAATTGAAGTAATACAATATTGTTGGGTTGACAGATACATGTAAAGAATGTTACAATTTTTATAGGGATATTGATAATTATTTTCAATTATGGAGGCTGCATATAAATGGGAGAAAATACTATTATAAATCTTATAGAATTAAAGGAAAATCATGAAGGAGAGATTGTATTAATAAAAGCAGGAAGAGCAGCTACGCAAAGGTTAAATGAAATGGGACTTGTACCGGGGACAAAAGTTAAGCTGGTTAGAAAAGGTCCTTTAAGGGGTCCTGTGGAATTGGAGGTCAGGAATTCTCACCTGGTGATTGGATATGGTCTTGCTTCAAAAATATATGTAAAAATCGTCTGACAGAAAGGGCGATATACGATGAAAAAAGAAATAGTTATAGCCTTAGCAGGAAATGCTAATGTGGGTAAAAGTGTCATATTTAATCAATTGACAGGATTGACACAGATAATTGGTAACTGGCCAGGAAAAACAGTCGAGAGGGCAGAAGGGGTACTGCGGTTTAAAGGACGAACTATAAAAATTGTTGACCTTCCCGGTATTTATTCACTTTCTGCTTATTCTCAAGAGGAAATTGTTTCCCGTGAGTTTATAGCTTTTGAAAAACCGGATGTTGTAATAAACGTAGTGGATGCCTCTAATCTTGAGAGAAATTTGTTTTTTACAGTGCAACTTTTAGAGCTTCATGTGCCTATGGTTATGGCTTTAAACCAAGTGGATTATGCCCTTAAAAAGGGTATAGATATAGATGTAAAGAAGTTAGAAGAGCTTTTAGGTATTCCAGTTGTAGAAACTGTTGCTACAAAAGGCAAAGGGCTTCAGGAATTAATAAATAAAGTTTTAGAAGTTGTGGATTCACATAAAGAAATGGATGTAAAAAGGTATGATATAAAAGAGGAAAAAGTTCTCAAATATAGAAATGAAGTAAGTGAATATGTAATGAAAATTTACGACATCCTTTTGAAACACAATGTAGACCTTATAAATTTGTTTCATCCTCTGTGGATTTCACTAAAACTGATAGAAGAGGATAGCGATATAGTAGAAAAGTTAAAAAAAGAGCCTAATGGAGAAAAAGTTTATGAAGAAATTCAAAAAGAATTAGAAGGTTTAAAGGCAAAGACAGATAGTCCTCTTGCAACTTTAGTTACAGCAGACAGATATGATATTGCTTCTTTTATCGCAAGCCAAACTGTATCAGAGATTCACCATAGAATTACTTGGACTGATTTAATTGACAATGTAGCTCTTCATAAAATATGGGGCTATATATCAATGCTCATTATTGTATTTATATCTTTTTATGGAATATTTAAATTTGGAGAGTATTTCTCAGGTGTGCTGGAGGACTTTTTTGACGGTTTTAAGCCTTTAGTGTACAATTTGAATATTCCAAATATGTATAAAGATTTTCTCTGGAATGGGCTTGCTGAAGGGATTATTTCTGCTATAACTATAGTGCTTCCCTATATATTTCCTTTTTATGTGTTTTTATCAATACTTGAAAACACTGGTTATCTTGCAAGAATTGCATTTTTAATGGATGAGGTTATGCACAAAGTTGGGCTTCACGGTAAAGCCCTTATTCCAGTATTGATGGGGTTTGGGTGCAATGTACCTGCAGTATTAGGCACCAAAATTTTAGAAACGGATAGAGAAATATTTATTGCGTCTTTTATGTCCACTCTTGTGCCTTGTTCTGCAAGAATTGTAATAATTTTGGGAACAATAGGGGTCTTCATGGGGCCACAATACGCACTCGCTGTTTTTGCCTTAGACGTTTTGGTAGTTTATATAGCGGCGTATTTTGCAAATAAAATTGCACCTGGAAAGCCTTATGATTTGATAATGGAACTTCCTGGCTATAGGATGCCTGCTTTAAAGCCTACATTGAAGCAGATATGGTTTAGAATAAAAGACTTTTTGTATGTAGCTCTTCCCATAATTGTAGTTGGCAGCTTGGCTCTGGAAATATTGAAGTACTCTGGCATATTTAAATATGTGACTTATATAATGGATCCTATTGTTGTAAAATGGTTGGGATTGCCGTCAATAATAGGGATAGTATTGATTTTTGGGATTTTGAGAAAAGAACTGACACTTATAATGCTTTTAACACTGTCTGGGACAAGTCATATAACACAGATTTTGACGCCGCGGCAGATGATTGTCTTTGGTGTTGTTACAATGCTTTATATTCCCTGTATTGCTACAATTGCAGCATTAAAAAGGACAATTGGTTGGAGAAAAACATGGTGGGTAGTTTTTGCTAATATTTTTATTGCAATACTAATAGGGGGGATATTAAATCGAATTCTTACTTTTGTATAATTGTGGTATAATGTTAATAAGTGATGAAGTTATGCCATATATAATGCCTCAAAAGGGAAAAAGATTGAAAGTGTTGTGGGAGGTAACAACGGTTAAAAATAATGGTACAAAAAGTATATAATTTTAGTTGGGTGATTATAGATGTTATTGAGTATACAAAAAGTTAAAGGAAATATAATATCAGCAGAAGTACATTGATAAATTGGGAAAAGGAAGAATTAATAACTCCAATTAGAACACCAAAAGGAAGAAGAAGATACAAAAAAGAAGATATAGAGAACTTATTCGGTATGATAGAAGAAAAGCCAAAACCTAAAGTAGTTTTATATGCGAGAGTATCTACAAAAAAGCAAGAAGAATATCTTAAAAATTAAATTAAAAGACTTGAAGAATACGCTAATTCTCAAGGATGGCAGTATGAGGTTATATCCGGAAATAGCAAGTGGAGTAAATGAAAACAGGAGAGGTTTATTAAAGCTTTTAAACAAAATCAAAAGAGGAGAAGTTAAAAAAGTTGTAATAGAATATCCTGATAGACTTGCAAGATTTGGCTTTAAATATCTCAAATTTTTCATGGAGAGTTTTGGAGTAGAACTTATAATTTTAAATGATAGAGAAAATGAAAATGATACAAACAAGGAGCTGGCAGAAGACTTAATAGCGATAGTCACTTCATTTGCAGCAAGAATTTATGGACAAAGAGGTGGCAAAAAGTATGATAGCAATACAAGCTAAGCTTAATTTTCTAAGTCAAGAAGATATTCTGTTGCTGAACTAATAAACGATGCCACTCAATTTGATAGAAGTTTTCTTGAAATAAAATCTGAAGGGGCTTCTTTGGACAAGTATTATATTCCTACCTGTTACCCAAATGGGCTTCCTGGTGGTATACCTTCTGAAGCTTTTATAGGAGAGGATGCTATTTCTGCAATTAATAGAGCATTAAAGGTAATAAAATTTGTATAAGAAAAAAATAAGCTAAAACAGAGTAGGCACTAGACTACTCTGTTTTTTTATATATCCTTTACAAATTTTCTCCTGTCGTGGTCATCACTAATTTTCCGTGTTTTACTCCTTTTGTGCTTATTATTTCATCAGCGATTTTTATGATTTTTTTTGCGGTTCCTTTTACTACCATTACCTCAAGGCAGTTGTGTTTGTCTAAATGGACGTGCATTGTGGATATGATGTTTTTGTAGTGTTTATGCTGCATGTCTGTCAACTTATCATTTATTTCTCTGACTTCATGGTTAAAAACATATGTAATTGTTCCAATAGTTTCCACGTCTTCTGCTTCCCACTGATTTTCCACGATGAAATCCCTTATTAAATCTCTTATAGCTTCAGACCTGTTGTTGTAATTTTTTTTCTTTATAAGCTCGTCAAATTGATAAAGAAGTTTTGATTCCATTGAAACTCCAAAACGTGTTATTTCCTCCAGAAGGATCACTCCCTTAAACAGTGTTATTTTCTTCTAAAATGATAGCACTATTTTTTGATGGAGTCAATTTTTTAAAATTAATTTTAGTTTAATTTTGGATTAATGTTGTTTTAATGTAGGGGTTATAAAATGAAATTGAAAGTTGATGGTAAACATCAACTAAAATAAAAGAAAGGGTGGTAAAAATGGATAAAAAGTTAATAAGCTACGTAGTGGCAGGAGCAATGGCATTAGGTTTAGTAGGGGGTGTTGCATATCAGGGAATTGCAAAAGCGCAAGGTACTCCTACAGCTGTAACATATACAGCTACAACAACAACTGACAAACAGAACATAGACGAGCAACAGCCAATGTATCAAGGTTCAATAAAAGTTACTAATCCTCAAGACAATGCAAAGGACAACGAGGTAGTAAAAGATAACGAAGCACAAGAAAGTGTACAATTGGCTTCTCTTGCAAAGATAACTCCTGATGAAGCAAAGGCTGCAGCACTAAAAGCGGTACCTGGCACAATAGAAAAAGTGGGTCTTGATAATGAAAATGGATACCTTGTATACAGCGTAGAAATAAAGACAAATAACGATACTGTAGATGTAAAAGTTGATGCAGGAAATGGAGCAGTATTAGCCCAAGACAAAGACCAAGACAATGAAAAACATGAGAAAGAAAAAGCTGGAGAAGTTGAAAAAACAAACGCTTTTGACAATGACACTGTACAACTTGAACAGCAAGGAGAAAACTAAAAAAGAGGCGCTATGCCTCTTTTTTACATTGATTGTGATAACGATTTAATATATAATTAAACATAAGTAAAGGGGAGTAGCTCGCCACAATGTGTGGTTTGACCTGTCGTCAGCACGAGAAATTTTCTCCGGCAGGTCAAAAACTCCATGTAGAGTTTGAGCAAGACCTTTATAGTGTTCATCACTATAGAGGTTTTGCTTTTTTATGTATATTTACAAAAGAAGGGAGTATAGATAATGAACGCTTTTATAGAAGGTATATTAAATCTTACACCAGGCCATATTATAATGTTTATCATTGGAGGTATCCTTATATATCTTGCGATAAAAAAAGAATACGAGCCAATGTTACTTTTGCCTATAGGGTTTGGCATAATACTAGCCAATATTCCGCTTTCATCTGCTATAGGTGGAAATGGTTTTCTTACAATTCTATACAATGCAGGAATAAAAACAGAACTTTTTCCTATTCTTATTTTTATTGCAGTTGGGGCAATGATAGATTTTTCACCACTTCTTAAGCAACCGTTAATGATATTTTTTGGCGCAGCAGCGCAGTTAGGAATATTTTTAACTATAATTTTTGCTTACATATTGGGGTTTGATTTAAAAGAAGCGGCTTCTATAGGTATAATTGGCGCTGCAGATGGCCCTACATCTATTTACGTAGCCAATTTATTTGCACCAAAACTTTTAGGTCCTATATCAGTTGCAGCTTATTCGTATATGGCTTTAGTTCCAATAATCCAGCCCCCCGTGATAAGGATGCTGACTACTAAAGAAGAGCGAAAAATTAGAATGGATTTGCGCATGAATAAAGTTTCAAAAACAGCTAAGATACTTTTTCCAATAGCGGTGACATTTGTTGCAGGAATTTTAGTACCAAGTAGTGTTCCTCTTGTAGGTTCTTTGATGTTTGGCAACCTTATAAGAGAAAGTGGTGTGGTTGAACGGCTTTCAAAAGCTGCACAAAATGAACTTGCTAATCTTGTAACACTTTTACTTGGTATAACAATAGGCTCTACCATGACTGCTGATAAATTTTTGACACCTACAACCCTTTTGATATTTGGAATGGGACTTATCGCTTTTGTATTCGACACAGCCGGAGGAATATTGTTTGCAAAATTTTTGAACCTCTTTTTAAAAAATAAAGTCAATCCAATGGTAGGAGCTGCTGGAATATCAGCTTTTCCAATGTCATCTCGTGTGATACAGAAAATGGCCCAAAAAGAAGACCCTACAAATTTTATTTTAATGCAGGCTGTGGGCGCAAATGTTGCAGGTCAGATAGGTTCTATCATAGCAGGAGGTATTGTAATAGCACTTGTAAGTTCTATTGTGTGATTAGAAGTGTTCAGTTGCAATATATGTAAGAAAGCTTATAAGATCTCTGACTAAAGAGGTTAAAATTTGAAAGAGGTGAACAAAATGGATTTATTTAATGTATTTAAAATCGCTATTGTGGGAATAGGAATGACTTTTTTGATGTTAGTCATATTTTTTGTGCTGATTAAATTTTTGGTAAAAATATTTGACAACTAGGGAAATAGTGAATTTTTTAATTATAAAGCTATTGTGATATAATAAATATGTAAAGTTGGTTGTAATACAGGAGGTTAAAAAATGGCACTCAATGTAGTACTTATTGAACCTGAGATACCACAGAACACGGGGAATATTGCAAGGACTTGTGTGCTTACAGGTAGCAGGCTTCATCTTGTGAAACCCTTAGGCTTTAGTATAGATGAAAAATATGTGAAAAGAGCAGGACTTGACTATTGGCCTCTTTTAGATTTAACTGTTTATGAGAATCTCCAACAATTTCTTGAAAAGAATAGGGATCAAAAGTTTTATCTTGCCACAACAAAGGCTAAAAAGTATTATCATGAGGTTAAATATGAAGACAGTTCTTTTATACTTTTTGGGAAAGAAACTGCTGGCCTGCCTAAGTGGTTGATTGAGGAGTATTATGAAGATTGCATACGCATACCAATGCATGAAGTAATATCTGCAAGGTCTTTGAATTTGTCAAATTCTGTTGCAATAATTGTATACGAAGCTTTGAGGCAACTGGGTTTTCCTAATATGAAATAAAAAAATTGAGGGATGATTATGAAGAGAAAGATTATTCATGTTGACATGGATGCTTTTTTTGCATCTATTGAGCAACATGATAATCCAGAATACAAGGGAAAACCAGTCATCGTAGGCGGTTTGTCGGGAAGAGGAGTAGTATCAACCTGTTCTTATGAAGCGAGAAAATATGGGATACACTCTGCAATGCCGATGTACATGGCAAAAAAGCTATGTCCACACGGTATTTTTCTTTCTGTGAGAAGAAAACGATATGAAGAGGTTTCAGCACAAATTTTTGACATTTTATATAACATAACTTCCATGGTGGAACCTGTTTCTATAGATGAAGCCTATCTTGATGTTACAGATATTGATAAAAATCCCGAGATTATTGCCCTGGAAATAAAAAATAAAGTTAAGGAAACAACAGGCCTTACTATTTCTGTAGGAATTTCTTACAACAAATTTCTTGCAAAACTTGCTTCTGATTGGAATAAACCAGATGGTCTTATGGCCATTACAGAAAATATGGTACCTGATATTTTAAAACCACTTCCTGTTTCAAAAGTCCATGGAATAGGAGAAAAATCTGCGGAGAGACTTAAATCTATGGGAATAAATACAATAGAAGATTTGTTAAAACTTTCTCAGGAAAATCTTATAGAGATTTTTGGTAAAGTGGGAGTGGAAATATATAATAGAATTAGAGGTATTGATGAAAGGCCTGTTGAGACTATGAGGGAAATCAAATCTATAGGTAAGGAAAAAACATTAGAAAAAGATACAAAAGACAAGAGAATTTTACTCCACTATGCAAAACTATTTTCTGACATAATATCAGAAGAATTGACAAAGGAAAGGTTTTATGCCCGAACAGTCACTGTTAAGATAAAAACATCAGATTTTGCTGTTCACACTAAAAGCAAGACTTTGGATAAATATATGCGTTTGAGTGAAGATATTTATGAAGTAGCGAAGGAAATTATTGAAAATTGGAAGATAGAACAGTATGTAAGGCTTATTGGCCTTTCTGTTTCCAACTTGAGCCCGATAAAATACGAACAATTGTCTTTTTTAGATAAAAATGTAGTTAAAGCGATTAAAGCTGAAAATGTAGCAATAGAGATAAATAAAAAGGTTGGCAGAAAAATAGTAAAAAAAGCCAGTGAACTTTTAAAGGAGGATACTATGCAGCGGAGGGATTAAATTGGAAGCAAGAGAAAAGCATAAACGCAATGTGGCTAAGGAAATAATAGAATTGGCTTGGCCTTCTATAGCAGAGCAAATGCTTATAATGACAGTGGGAATGGTTTCTACCATATTTGTAGGGCATATAAGTGCTAGTGCTCTTGCAGCTGTCGGGATGATTAATTCCCTTATTTTTTTCTTTCAAGCAATTTTTTCAGGTCTTGCTACTGGTTCTACTGTAATTGTGGCAAGGCTAATAGGTGAGGAAGACGAAGAAGGAGCACGTCTTGCAGTTATGCAGTCACTTATTATGAGTATTGCTATTTTTGTGGGACTTACTACTTTGGGTTATATTTTTGCAGTACCTATTGTCAAAACCTTTTTTGGAAGTATATCCCCTGAAGTTTTTAAATTAGCTTTGACCTATTACAGAATTGTTCTATTTGGGCTTCCTTTTGTAATAATTGACATTGTAATAGGAGGAGCACTAAGAGGGGCGGGGGATACAAAGACGCCTATGTATATTACAGCTACAGTAAATGTGATAAATCTTTTATTGAATAGTACACTTGTATTTGGTGTGCCTTATCATGGGAGATATTTAATACCTCCTCTGGGAGTAAAGGGTTCAGCCTTTTCTGCTACAATTGCAAGAGTAATAGGGGGTATTTTACAGTTATATGTTTTGTATTTTGCTAAAAGGAGAATTAATCTTGACATAAGAGAAAAAATTAGATTGGACTTTGAAATGATGGCAAGAATTATAAGAGTGGGTGTGCCAGCTTCATTAGAGCAGATAATAATGCAGGGCGGTTTTTTAATGGTACAGATTATTGTTTCAACAATGGGCACAACTGCTATTGCTGTATACCAGATAGGCATGAATGCCAACAGTCTTGCTTTTATGCCTATATTTGGGTTTTCAATAGCAGCGACCAGTTTGGTAGGAAGAAGTTTAGGGGCTAAGCATTTTATGTTAGCTGAAATATACGCAAAAGTTTCAAGAAAGATTGCTGTTATCGTAATTTCTATTATAGGAGTATTTATGTTTATATTTTCAAAACAGCTTGCAGCGCTTTATACTACTGACCCTGCCGTAATAAAAATAGCTTCTGATATTTTGAAAATTTTTGCAGTTGTGGAGCCTTTCCTTGCGATATTAAATGTCATGGCAGGAGTATTAAGGGCTGCAGGCGATATTCCCTACATTGTGCTTACGGCTTTTGTTGGCTTGTGGCTTTTTAGAGTAACTATAGGATATACTTTAGGTAAAGTTTTTGCAATGGGGATATATGGAATATGGATTGGCATATGTATCGACTTTATTGTAAGGGCGACAATGTACAGTCTGCGGTTTAGAGAAGGAAAATGGAAGTATATAAAGGTGTAAGTTAGCCAGTTGATTCGTAATCAGCTGGCTAATGCTTTTATAACAACACAAATTTATCACACATTTGTAATTTTTGTATAACAAATTTTTGTTACTATATTTACAAAACTTGATTAACAAGAAGAGGTGGAGTCATGAAGAGGAAATATGTATACACAATTATCGCAGTTGTTTTGATTGTGGGACTTGTCACTTTTTACTTTGTAAATAAGTCAAAGTCCTCCGCAACTCAGCAAATTTCATATGTTACAGTTACACGGGGCAATATTGCCATGACAATCAGTGGCACAGGTAATTTGAGTGGCGATGTTAGAACAATTACTTTAAAAAGTGGTACTGTAAAAAAAGTCTATTTTAATGTAGGTGATAGTGTTAAAAAAGGTGACTTGTTGTATGAAATTGAAGATGACAATTTAAACAGTCAGTTGGAACAAGCGAAAATCAACCTTGACTTAGCTGAGCAGCAATTAAATCAAGACACACAGAACCACAATAATAACATTGCAAATTTAAACATAACTTCTCCTTCTGATGGAATTATAGACAGTATACTTGTAAAAGAAGGACAGAATGTCTCACCGGGGGCACCTATTGCAACCATTGCAGATTATTCCCATGTTACGGTAAAAGTTCCTTTTAATGGTGTTCAAATAAAGAATATAAAAGTTGGGCAAAAGGCAGATATTTTTTTATACGACTCATTTACAACTGTAACAGGTAATGTTGAGTATGTTTCTGAGCAGCCAGTACCCAGTAATACGGTGCAGTACTACTATGTGACTGTAGGGCTCAATAATCCAGGAGCTTTAAGTGATGGGATGAAAGTTCAAGTATCAATTTACACAGATAACGGAATAGAAAAAGCTTTAGAAGATAGCACATTGACTGTCAAAAACACAGTCAATGTTACAGCGCAAACATCAGGTACTGTAGATAAAATATATGTTTCCCAAGGGCAAAGTGTAAAGAAAGGACAGCTTTTAATTAAACTTTCTTCTAATAACATAAGCGATGCTCAAATACAAAATGACAAATTAAAAGTTATGCAAGCGCAAAACAATTACAATCAAATTTTGCAGCAAATTGATAACTTAAAAATTTATTCTCCAATTGATGGGAAAATACTAAGTCAAAATATAAAAGAAGGGGATATATTAGGAAGTTCTAATATAAGCAGCAATATGAATAGTTCTAATATTCAATCGCAGCAAGCTGGTTTTGTGCCGATTTTGGATATAACGCAATTGTCTTCCTACGAAAATCAGCCAGAGACAGCAGTGATTGCAGGTGATTCTGGTTATATAGTCAATCTTTCAGTGGATGAAACAGATATTAAAAATGTAAAAGTAGGTCAAAAGGCTCAACTTACAACTGATGATTTGCCAGGCAAGATTTTTACAGGAACAGTATCTCAAGTATCACAGTTGCCGACTATACAAAACGGAGTTGCTTCTTATAACGTAACTATACAAGTAGACCCAAGCGAAGATTTGCTATTAGGAATGTCAATGAATGTTACAATAACCGTTGCAGAAAAAGAAAATGTACTACTTCTTCCTATACAAGCAGTACAAACAAATGGTAACAGGCAATATGTAATACTTTATACAGAGGATATGAAAAATCAAAACTTTACTAACAATAGTAGCAGCAATACCAATAATATGAGGAACTTGTTTAGAAATAATATAAAATTTGTAGAAACAGGAATACACAATGACAACTTTGTTGAAATTGTAAGCGGTGTGCAGGAAGGTGATAAGGTGCTTATACCATCTACCAGTTCTTTAACTAATACTAACAATCGCAATCCTTCTGGGTTTAACATTATGGGTAATTTTAGACCTCAAGGTGGCTTTAATAGAAATATGACTAATCCAGGTGGTAATTTCCAAGGTGGAAGTTATAACAGGTCAATGCCAAATAACTCTTCCACAGGGAGGTAAAAAATGAGTAACATTTTAATAAAAATAAGAAACTTAACAAAGATTTATAAAATGGGGGAAAACGAAGTAAGAGCATTAGATGGCATAAATTTGGACATCCAAGAAGGAGAATTTGTATCAATTGTCGGTCAATCTGGTTCAGGCAAAACCACTTTAATGAATATAATAGGTTGTTTAGATGTGAAAACTTTTGGAGAATATTTTTTAAACGGCATAGATACAAGTAAGCTTTCTGATAACCAATTAGCGGATCTAAGATGTAGGGAAATAGGATTTGTCTTCCAAAATTTCAATTTACTTCAGAAAATGACGGCTTTAGAAAATGTGGAATTGCCTATGATATACAAAGGTGTACCTACCAAGGAAAGACGCGAAAGAGCAGAACTGCTTTTAGAGATGGTAGGACTTAAAGATAGAATGAACCACAGGCCTAATGAATTGTCAGGAGGACAGCAACAAAGGGTAGCAATAGCAAGAGCACTAGCCAACAATCCCCATATAATACTGGCAGATGAGCCAACAGGAAACTTAGACTCAAAAAGCGGCAGCGAGATAATGAAAATAATAAAGGAGTTAAACGAAAAAGGAAATACAGTAGTGCTCATAACTCATGACCCTAATATAGCTGCACAAACCAAAAGGATAGTGAGAATAAAAGATGGGCGTATTTTGGAAAATGAGGTGGTGACACCGTGAGATATATACAAGCTTTAAAAATAGCTATACGCAGTATTTTGAGTAATAAATTGAGGTCTTTTCTCACCATGTTAGGAATCATAATAGGTGTCACAGCTGTTATAGCTTTAGTCAGTATAGGGCAAGGTTCTACGAGAAGTGTCACTTCTCAGATACAAAGTATGGGTTCAAATCTCATAATGGTAACTATTATGGGAAGAGGCGCAGAAAGTTCCCTAAGTTATGAGAAGGCAATGGACTTAAAAGACCCTAACTATATAGCGGCTGTATCACCAGTTATTTCTACAACTGTCACTGCTAAATATGGAAACAATTCAGTAAATAGCACAACAGTAAATGGAGTAAATGGTGATTACCAATCAATACGCGATATACAAGTAGCTACAGGAAGATTTATTTTACCAATGGATGATGAAGGCAGAAACCAAATAGCAGTTTTAGGACACAATGTAGCAATGGAGTTATTTGGATTTACTGATCCCCTTGGCAAGACTATAAAATTAAATGGTCAAAATTTTACAGTGGTTGGTGTTTTAGCTTCTAAAGGTTCCTCAATTTCAGGGTCAGATGATGATTCAATATTTATTCCTCTTAAAACCATGTTTTACTTTGCAAAAAATAGAGATATAAGGCAAATATATATAGAAGCAACAAGTCCTGATACTGTTGAACTTGCTAAAAATGTAATCAACAGCAAGTTACTGAAAATATTCAAAGGGGATACAAATGCTTTTAGGATAATGGACCAATCCCAAATTCTATCCACAGTAAATAGTGTTACTGCCACATTAAGTCTATTACTTGGAGGAATTGCAGGGATTTCTCTTTTGGTTGGTGGAATTGGAATAATGAATATAATGCTTGTATCTGTGACAGAGAGAACAAGAGAAATAGGGATAAGAAAAGCATTAGGTGCTAAAAAGAAGGACATTCTTTTACAGTTTATCATTGAGTCTTTAACTTTAAGTGGTTTAGGAGGCATACTAGGGATCATAATAGGTTATGTTCTTTCAATGGTTTTAGGAACGGCTATGAATATAGATGCACATCCTACTCTGTCTACTGTTCTTTTATCTTTTTCCTTTTCAGTAATTGTGGGATTATTCTTTGGTGTGTATCCTGCAAATAAAGCTGCTAATCTAAACCCGATTGAAGCCCTAAGGTATGAATAAATATAAAAAATACAAAAAAGGGCAAACTTCTTGCTTTTTCTTAAGAGTTTGTCCTTTTTAATATTGCTTTTTTGTCGAAAAAAGTTTACAATTTAGTCAATGATAGAAGTGGGAGGGAGAGTATTGAAGTGGACTAAGGCTTTATCAGTTGGGAATGAAATTATCGACAATCAGCATAAGGAATTGATACAAAGAGTAAATGATGTTTTAGAGGCCTGCAACAAGCAAAAAGGCAAAGAAAAGATTGAAGAAGTGATGAAATTTTTAAAAGATTATACAGTTAAGCATTTTAGTGATGAAGAAAATCTAATGAAAAAATATCAATACCCTTCCTATGAAGAACATAAAAAAATACATGAGGATTTTGTTAAAAAAGTGGACGAATTAGACGAAAAAATAAAGAAGGAAGGCATAAACTTATCAATCATAATGTTTGTCAATAAAACGTTGGTGGACTGGCTTATAAACCACATAAGCAAAGAAGACAAAAAGGTAGGAGAGCACATAAGAAAAGTAAAGGGGGAAATTTAAATGAAGTGGACAGAATCTTTGTCTGTAGGAAATGACTATATTGATGAGCAGCACAAAGAATGGATAAGAAGGATAAATGACCTGTTAGAAGCTTACAATCAAAAAAGAGGCAGAGAAAAAATAGAAGAGGCAATGCAATTTGTAAAAGAGTATACTGTCACTCATTTTTCTGCAGAAGAGCAGCTTATGCAAAAATATAAATATCCAGAATATACAGTACATAAGCAGATTCACGACAATTTTGTGAAAGAAGTAAATGAGCTGGATGAAAAAATAAAAAAAGAGGGACCAACTTTGAGCAATTTAATGCTTGTAAATAAAACTTTAGTGGACTGGGTTATAAACCACATCAGCAAAGTTGATAAAAAACTTGGAGAACACATAAGAAACCAGAAATAAGCCTGTTAGTGCAGGCTGTTTTTTTATTATTTTTTTTATGGTAAAATATTTTTTAAATCTATAAAAAGGAGGTTTTATTGTGAGGCTTGTGAGAATAGACAAAAGGCCAAACGAATATGGCATTCTTGAGAAGGATAGAGTGATTATGCTAAACAGCGGGGAAACTGTTACATACAAGTTAGAGGAAGTAAAGCTTTTGCCTCCTTGCCTGCCTACAAAAGCTATATGCGTAGGGTTAAATTATAGGGATCATATAGAGGAAATGGGGGACAAAGAGCCGGAGGAACCGACATTATTCATAAAACCTTCAACAGCAGTTATTGGCCCTGATGATTTCATAGTCCTTCCAGAGATGTCCGAAAGGGTTGACTATGAGGGGGAATTAGCTGTTGTAATAGGCAAAAGAGCGAAAAATGTGTCTGAAAAAGATGCGTTAGATTATGTCCTTGGCTATACGATAGCTAACGATGTAACTGCGCGGGATTTGCAGGCAAAAGATGGCCAATGGACAAGAGCGAAGTCTTTTGATACCTTTTTGCCCATAGGCCCTTGGATTGTGACAGACTTGGACCCATCTTCTTTGGACATAACTACATATGTAAATGATGAAGTAAAGCAAAAAAGTAACACCAGACATCTCATATTTGGCGTTCCAAAACTTGTGAGTTTTATATCTCACATAATGACGTTAAACCCTGGCGACGTCATATTGACGGGAACACCCTCTGGCGTTGGTCCTTTAAAACCTGGAGACGTTGTAACTATTGAAATAGAAGGAATAGAAAAATTAACAAATAAAGTAAAATAAAATCAGACTACAAAATGAATGATAAAATATGTAACTAACCCAATTAAGGATAGAGGAATTCCTACCAAAGCCCATTCACGGCTTTTTATATTCAGCTTTCCTGCTGATATGATATTAGGTATGTTTCCTGGAATCAACATGCCGCCACTTATTAGAAGCCCCATCAATATTGCTTGGATTTGTTTTGTTGTCATGTGAGGAGAAATTTCAGCTGCTGCCAGTGTTGCGTTGTCAAGCACTGCTGAGGCCATATTTATCCAGTATAAAAGTCGGCTATCAAGATGAATTATATAATTGTCAATAATAGGTTTGAATCCTGCACCTAAAAGTTCCAATGCCAGAATAAAAACGAAAATTTTAAATGCTTGAATAAAGATAAATTGAAATCTTTCAACTTTTTTAATTTCCTCTGCTTCTTTAACATAATTTTCTTCTATAATGAGACTACTTTTCTCTAATTTATTAATGTAAAGTAAACCTAAAAAACCCAAAGCTAATATACCTGGTATGACGTAAATGCCTAAGGTAGTAAAAAGGTAAAGGAAGCTTTCATTTAATTTTGAAGTTACTATTGTAGCTAAGGGCTCTCCAATTGGTGTTAGTGCAGCACCCATGCCGATTGAAAGAGAGGCAATGACAGTAATCACCACTTTGTCTTTGTGTTTTAAAGGCAACAAGTGAATTATTTCCACTAATATTATTGAGGCTATTATGGCTGTGATTATACTGGCTGTCAAGCCAAGGATAATAATTACTAAAAATACAAATATTTTAAGCGGAATATGAGTTACTACTGTTCCTATAAATTTTTTAAATTTATCTTTAAATATCTCAAATAAAAGTCCTGATAAAAATACGGCTGCTGTTATTAAATACAAAAGATAATTTTTAAATATGTGAGCTATCAGGTCATAAGAAAATACTCCTGATACAAATGCTGCAGCAACTCCCATTGCAAAAAGAAAATATTCGATGTTGTGTTCTATATGCCTATTTGCAAGAGGCAAAATTAGGATCATTAATAATATTACTAAGAGTGCAACAATGACCACAATCCATCCTCCTTTTACATTATTATTTGTATTATTTTGTAAAATAAAAGGTGGAAAAACTCACCTTTAAGATGAGCTTCCCACCCAAGAAGCCGAAAGTTCTTGAACAAGTCGTAAGACTTGCCAACCGTAAAAACTTTATTTACTTTATTAAAATTATAACATATAGGTATTTAGATAAGCAACAGAGATGATATAAATTAGCTCAATACAGTGATTAAAAATATTCCGTATAATACTCCTCCAAACATAAGCATAAAAGGATTAACTGACTTTTTCATATTTACCCACATTAAATTTAAAATAGCTGAAGTTAAAGCTAACATGGCACTTAAAAAAGCTATTCCTGTGATGTTCCATGGTGTAAACAGTATACCAATAGTAACTGGTATGGAAGACTGGAACACCATTGCTCCTGTTATGTTTCCAAGGGCAAGGGTATCTTTTTTTTGTCCTACCCACACTATGGAATTAAATTTTTCAGGAAGCTCTGTTGCGATAGGTGCTATGACAATTGAAAGTATTAAAGGGGAAATTCCCATTATATGAGACAAATCTTTTACATATCCCACAAACAAGTGGGCACTAAAAACTATTCCCAAAAGAGATAGACTCAATTGAGCGGTTATCCAAAATAAATTGGTTTCTACTTTTAAAAATTTTGAAAAATATAGCATACCTATATTTTCATTTAACTGTTGCTTGTCGGAAAAGATATGTTTTATATAAAAGGCATAAGCTAAAAGTACCAATATAACTGCGGATATTCTAATTTCATTAAATTGATTAAAAATAGAAGCAAAAATTGCTATTATATATATTAAAACAAAATACATAAGGTCCCTATAAAACATTTTTTTATCAGCATTCATAGTCAAAGGCCTTTTGTTCAGAAGGGAATAAATTGCGACAGCTAAGCCTGTTACCAAAAATCCTAAAGTAGAGAGCATAAAAGGAGCCCCTAAAATAGCACCTGTAGCTATTTGACTTGCCTCTCTTCCTCCATAAAATATTATAGCGACAATTGATATAATTGTCTCAGGAAGAGCAGTTCCTACAGCTGCTAAAATGCTTCCCACAATCCCTTGACTTAAGTTTAATTTTTTACCGAACCACTCTACTGAATTTGTAAAAAAAATACATGAAAGAAGGATAAAGACAAGGCTGGCAATTAGCATTACTATATCTTGTGTCAATTTTTACACTCCTTTGTGGATTCCTATTATTTTAGCCATTTACAATAATGTATTGTATCATAAAGAAAAAAAATAATTCAATATGGAGCTATTTAGTTATATTTGCTTGACCTTGACTTAAAATAGTTTATATCTTTAAAATAAAGATGTATAATATAAGTAAAAAGAAGATAAGTTGTGGTGGTGTTTCATATGGAAAATGTATTAAGAAAAAGAGCAAAAAGACATTAGTGATGAGCTGCCAGAAGAATGAAAGAAGAGAAAGAAGAAGACGAGGCAATACAAGAAATTTTGAATGACAAAGATTTAATGGAATCCATAGAAAGAGATTAAGAGATATTGAAAATGGCGACGTCTATGATTTTGAGGACGTGTTTTTTTTATAATAATGTGCTAACATTTATTATAGAAATGTCTTTAGGAGTTGATTATATGAGCATAAGGTTTATATATGGAAGAGCAGGTACAGGCAAAACTTACTTTTGCCTTAAGGATATAAAGAAAAAGTTAAATGATGGCAACTCCCATCCCCTTATACTTCTTGTTCCAGAGCAGTTTACATTTGAGGCAGAAAAGTATCTTTTGGATACCATTGAAAAAGATGAGAAAATGAGGGCACAGGTTTTGAGCTTTAAAACTTTAGCAAATAGGGTGTTTACAGAGGTTGGTGGGCTTACCCGCCAACACATGAAGTCCTGTGGCAGGTCAATGATTATTTACAAGATAATGGAGGATATTAAAGAAGAACTTAAGGTTTATTCTAAAGCTTCAAAACAGCAAGGCTTTATAAAAAGGATTTCAGAAATGATAACAGAATTTAAAAGATTTGAAGTAACACCTGATAAACTATTAGAAGCGGCGGAAAGCTTAGAGAAGGTTGGATTGAGGGAGAAGTTAAAAGACTTAAGCTTGATATATTCTAAATTTGAAGAAGCATTACATCAAAATTACATAGACCAGGAGGATGAACTTGCACTTTTGGCAGTAAAGATAGAGAATTCTTCACAATTTGAAGGGGCAGAATTTTGGATAGACGGTTTTACAGGTTTTACGCCAAAACAGTACAGAGTTATAGAAAAGCTTTTAAAGAAGGCATCAAGAGTAAATGTAACTCTTACTATGGATACATCTGTAGATTCTTCTCAAATTGATGAGACAGACTTTTTTTACACCACAAAAAAGACAGAAAACAGGCTACTTAAGATATGCGAAAGAAATAATATATCCTATGAAAAGCCTGTAGATTTAAATACAGGGATACCAAAGAGGTTTAGAGAAACTGAAGAGCTTGGTTTTTTAGAAAAACACCTTTTTTCTTACCCCTATAAAGTCTATCCCAAAGAAACGGAAAATATAAGCCTTTTTAAGGCGGTAAATGTGTATAGTGAAGTAGAGGAAACGGCAAGAGATATAATAAGGTTGGTAAGAGATGAAAAACTGAGGTATTCTGATATTGTAGTGGCTACAAGGGACTTAAAGAGGTATCATAAGCTTATAAAAGCTGTATTTCCTCATTATGGGATTCCTCACTTTATAGACTTAAAAATGGACATAAAAAATAATCCCATCGTAGTATTTATAACCTCTCTTTTTGAAATCCATTTAAAGAACTGGTCTTATGAGTCAGTTTTCAGATATTTAAAAACAGGCTTTACAGATTTAGATAAAGAAGATATAAGCCTTTTGGAAAATTATGTTTTAGCCAATGGCATAAAGGGTAACAGATGGAAAGAGGAGGTTTGGAATTTCAGGCTAAATTACAGATTTGACAGGCTGTCAATGGAAGAAGAGGAAAAAGAGATAATAGAAAGAGTCAACAAAATAAAAGAAAAAATTGCAACCCCTTTGCAGGAATTTTATAAGAAGTTTTCTAAAGCAAAAGATGTCAAGGAAGCTTGTGAAGTTTTGTACAATTTTTTGTTGGAGATGGAGTTGCCTCAAAGGATTGAAAAGCTCATTGAAGAGTTTAAAAGACAGAAAGAGTTTGAGACAGCAAATCAATACGCTCAAATATGGGACATAGTTGTAGATGTATTAGACCAAATGGTAGAAGTTATGAGAGAAGAAAAGGTTACAGTAGATCAGTTTGCAAAGATATTGACTATTGGTTTTGATGAATATCAAATTGGAAGTATTCCCCCTACTTTGGATGAGGTTTTGGTGACCAGTGTTGACAGGATGAAAAGCCACAACGCAAAAACCCTTTATATAATAGGTGTAAATGATGGAGTATTTCCCGCTTCTTCCTTTGAAGAAGGAATACTGACAGACGAAGACAGACAAACCTTAGCTTCATACGATATAGAATTAGACAGGGATACAAAGGCTAAAGTCTTTGAAGAGCAATTTTTGGTGTACACTGCTTTGACCTCCACAAGCAAATTTTTAAGGATAAGCTATCCCATTGCTGACCATGAAGGGAAGAGTTTAAGGCCTTCCATAATAATTTCGCGATTAAAAAAGATTTTTCCTAAAATAAAGCAGTTGAGCAATGTGGTGGAGATGGATACGGAAGAAGAAAATTTAAATAGGGTTTCAACACCTCCTCCCACTTTTAATGAGATGATAAAGTCAATTAAGATGTGGGATATCACAAATAAAATGCATCCTTTGTGGTTGGATGTGTACAAATGGTATGCAAAAGAAAAGTTTTGGGAGCCTAAATTGACAAAGGCTTTGGAGGGGCTTTACTACATTAATCAAGTTGAAAGAGTGCCTTCTTCTAAAATAAAGAAATTGTATGGAGATGAAATGCACTTCAGTGTCTCAAGGCTTGAGAAGTACGCTGCATGTCCTTTTGCCTATTTTGTGCAATACGGTCTTAAAGCGAAAGAAAGAAAAATCTATAGTTTTGAACCGCCTGATTTAGGGACTTTTATGCACAATGTCCTTGACAGGTTTTCTAAAGCACTGGAGGAAGAAGGACTTACTTGGCAGGAGATTGATAGAGAGTGGTGCGATGAGGCAGTAGATATCATTGTAGATGATATGATACAGAAAATACCCGGCTACATTTTGAATAGTAGTCACAGATACAAATATCTTGCTGAAAGGTTAAAAAGAGTGCTTTCTAATGCGGTATGGGTGGTATCTGAGCATATAAAGAGAAGTTCTTTTGTGTCTTTAGACCATGAGGTTGCTTTTGGTGATAACCAAAAGTATCCTCCTATAAAGATTGTGTTGTCAAACGGTGAGGAGATAAATCTCATAGGGAGGATAGACAGGGTTGACATATTTGAGAAAGAGGATGAAGCTTATATAAGGATAATAGATTACAAGTCTGGCAACAAAACTTTAGACCTTACAGATGTGTTTTATGGTTTAGAACTTCAGCTTTTGATATATTTAGATGCTATATTAGAAAGTGCAATAAAAGAAAACACAAATTTAAATCCGGCTGGGATATTTTACTTTAAAATAGATGACCCGATTATAAGGGCGGATAAAGATATGTCAGATGAAGAGTTGCAAATGCAGATTTTTAAAAAATTGAGGTTGGAAGGGCTTGTTTTAAATGATGCGCAAATCATAAAAGAGATGGACAAATCAATTGAAGGCACTTCTTATATAATTCCAGCAACAATCAATAAAGACGGAAGCATAGGCAAAAACACCAAAGGAGCTACAAAAGAGCAGTTTGAATTGTTGAGAAAACACGTCAAAAAAACTATACAGCGTTTGACCGAACAGATGCTAGAAGGAGATATTTCAATTTCGCCATATAAAAAAGATAAAGAAACTCCTTGTAAATATTGCCCTTACTCTTCTGTCTGCCAATTTGAAACGAATTTTAAAGGGAATGAGTACAGGATTATAAAGAGTAAAGATGTTGAGGAGATATGGAGTATATTGGAACAGGAAGTGAAGTCAGATGGAAACCAAATGGACTTATGAACAACAGCTGGCTATAAATGCAAGGGGCAATAATCTCTTGGTGGCAGCAGGTGCAGGCTCTGGCAAAACAGCCGTTTTGGTTGAAAGAATTATAAGACTTATTACAGACAAAGAAAATCCTATAAATATTGATAGATTGTTGGTAGTAACTTTTACAAATGCTGCTGCCTCTGAAATGAGAGAAAGGATAGCAGAAGCGTTGATTTCTAAGTTAGACCAAAATCCCGAAGACAGGCGGCTTAGCAATCAGCTAACATTACTTAACAAAGCTACAATCACCACAATTCACTCCTTCTGCTTGGAAGTAGTGAGAAATAACTTTTTTCTCATAGATTTAGACCCTAACTTTAGAATAGGGGATGATACAGAAACTTTACTTTTAAAATTAGAGGCGGCAGAGGAGCTTTTTGAGGAATTATATCAAAAAGAGGATAATGAAGATTTTTTAACATTGGTTGAAAGTTATGGAGGCACAAAGGACGATAAACCCCTTGTAGATATTCTTTTAAAATTGTACGACTTTGTAAAATCACTTCCCTGGCCTGAAAAATGGTTTAGAGATGTGTTATTAAGCTTTGAAGTTAAAGAGGATTTTAATTTTGAAAATTCACAATGGGCAGCAGTAATATTAGACAGTTTAAAAGTAGAAATGTCAGGGCTTTTAAATGGAATGTATGTGGCAATTGCTAAGCTTCATGGTGAAAATGGGCTACAAAGCTATCTTGATAATTTTGAAATAGAGGCGGAAAGCTTGGGAAAACTTCTAGACTGTGAAAATTGGGAGGAATTTAAAGAACAGATAAATGCCATAGAGTTTGATAGACTTCCCAGAGCAGGTAAAGAGATAGACCCTAAAGTAAAAGATGAAGTGACAAAAATAAGAAATGAGGTTAAAGCTAAAATTAAGGAGATAAGAAATAAGTTTTTTTCAGATGACATAGAAAAGATTGAAAAAGAAATTAAAGCTTTGTACCCTATCATGAAGGCTTTAGTGGATTTGATTTTACTTTTTGATAAAAAATATACTGATAAAAAAAGGGAAAAAGGTATTATAGACTTTAATGACATTGAACATTTTTCACTGCAAATTTTGACACAAGTCGATGAAAACGGGAATGTGAAGCCTTCAGAGGCAGCTTTGATGTATAGAGAAAAATTCCAAGAAATTTTTGTGGATGAATATCAAGATTCTAATTTAATACAGGAAGTTATACTAAGCACTATAGCCCGAGAAGACACACCTAACAGGTTTATGGTAGGAGATGTAAAACAGAGCATATACAGGTTTAGGCAGGCAAATCCTTATATATTTTTTGAAAAGTACAATACTTATTCTTCAAAAGAGGAAGATAAAAATAAAAAGATACTGCTTTATAAAAATTTCAGAAGCAGACCCCAAATCATAGATGCGGTAAATTTCATTTTCAAAAAGATAATGTCTAAGAATGTAGGGGAGATAGATTATACAGAGGAAGAGAAGTTAAATTATGGAGCAGATTTTGGAATACCTCCTCTTGATGCCATTGTAGGGGGACCTGTGGAAATACATTTGATAGAGAAAAATGATGAAACTCCTGAAGAGGAAGAATTAGAGGTTTATGGGGAAGAAGAGGAAGAGATTATTGACAACATACAAGTAGAAGCAAGGGTGGTAGCTCAAAGGATAAAGGAATTAGTTACACAAAATGAGAAAAATACCTTTATGGTTTATGATAAAAACCTCAAAAATTATAGGCCTGTTGAGTATAGGGATATAGTAATACTTTTGAGGGCTACAGAAAGATGGGCACCTGTATTTTTAGAAGAATTTATAAATGTCGGTATTCCTGCTTTTGCGGACACAGGAACGGGATACTTTGAAACAACGGAGATAAAGACTATAATATCTCTCCTTCAGGTGATAGACAACCCAATGCAAGATATTCCGTTATTGGCAGTTTTGAGGTCTCCTATTTTTTCCTTTACCCCAGAAGAATTAATTGACATAAGGTTAGAAGAGCCTAATAGAGCTATATATGAAGCACTTAAAAAGGTATCACAAAGGGAGGATGAATTAGGGCAAAAAGCTAAAAGTTTCTTAGAATCATTGAAAAAGTGGCAAGAGAAAGCCATTTATATGCCGGTGGATGAGTTTTTGTGGTATTTATATCAAGACACTGGTTATTATGCCTATGTGGGGGCAATGCCTCAAGGAGTGCAGAGGCAGGCAAACTTGAGGATTTTGTTTGAAAGGGCAAAGCAGTACGAGGAAACAAGTTTTAAAGGGCTGTTTAACTTTATCAATTTTATAAACCGCCTCAAAGTCAGCAGTGGCGATATGGGAAGTGCTAAAATAGTAGGAGAAAATGAAAATGTAGTCAGGATAATGAGTATACACAAAAGTAAAGGTCTTGAATTCCCGGTAGTCATAGTGGCAGGGTTAGGTAAACAGTTTAATTTAAAGGATTTAAGCCAAAGCGTATTGTACCATCATTTATTAGGATTGGGCCCTGAGTTTGTGGACTTCAAGAGAAGAATTTCTTATCCCAGCATTGTGAAAGAGGCAATAAAAAACAAAATAAAGTTAGAAAGCCTTTCTGAAGAGATGAGAGTTTTGTACGTTGCTTTGACAAGGGCGAAAGAAAAGTTAATACTTGTAGGAAGCATTAGAGATATAAAGAAGAATGTGAGGAAATGGGCAAATGCAGCAGTTTTGCAAGATAAGGTTTCTGAATATGATATTTTAAATGGCAAAAGCTACATGGATTGGATTGGTTCAGCTGTTATAAGACACAAAGACTTAGAACCTTTACGTGAGTTTGCAGGCGTTTCTCTTTCTGCAGAACAAGATGCTTCAAAATGGGAAGTAAAATTATGGAGTAAAAAGGATGTGCTTTTAGAAAAAGAGAAATATGACAAAATAGATGTGGTGGAAAGACTAAAAGGTTTAGACTTGGATGCCCACTACAGCGAGTTTTACGAAGAAGTTGAAAGAAGGCTAAACTATGTATATCCCTATGAAAAAGCCTGTTACCTACCTGCCAAGCTTTCTGTAACTGAGGTTAAGCGTATTTTAAATGCAGAAATAGTTGACGAAGATACCACATCTCTTTTTGAGAGAGAAGTTTTAAAAACACCCATATTTTTAGAAAAGAAAAAAGGATTAACTGCAGCTGAAAAAGGTATAGCTATGCACCTTGTCATGCAAAAACTTGATTTAAATAAGGACTTATCTTTAGATGGCATTAAAGGACAGGTAAAAGATATGGTAGATAGAGAGATATTAACGGGGGAACAGGCAAAAGAAGTGGATATACAGAAAATTGAAGGATTTTTTAAAACCTCTCTTGGGGAAAGGATGCTAAGTTCAAAAAATGTAAAAAGAGAAGTGCCTTTTCACATTAAATTGAGCAGCAGGGAGATTTACAAAGATTTGCCTGAAGAATACGAAAATGAGTTTATACAGGTGCAGGGAATTATTGATTGTTTCTTTGAAGAAGAGGATGGTTTAGTTTTAATAGACTACAAAACGGATTATGTAAAGGAAGGCAAGGAAGAAGAAATTAAAGAAAGATATAAAGTTCAGATAGAACTGTATTCAAAGGCATTAGAGAATATTACAGGTAAAAAGGTAAAAGAAAAATACATTTATCTGTTTTTTAATGGGAACATTTTGGAGTATTAAGGGTGATAAAATGAGGATTTTACATACTTCAGACTGGCATTTGGGAAAAAGCCTTGAAAATTTTTCAAGGATTGAAGAGCAGGAGAAATTTTTAGAGGATTTTGTGCAGATGGTGGAGGAAAATAATGTAGACCTGGTCATAATTGCCGGGGATATATACGATTCTTCAAACCCTCCTGCAAGGGCGGAAATGCTTTTTTACACAGCTTTAAAAAAACTTTCCAACGGGGAAAGAGTGGTTTTGGTTATAGCAGGGAATCATGACAATCCTGAGAGGCTTTCAGCTGCAAGCCCCCTTGCTTATGAGCACGGAGTGATACTTTTAGGTACTCCTAAAAGTATTGTGCGCAAGGGAGACTTTGGGAAATTTAAAATTTTAGATTCGGGAGAAGGATACTTAGAAATTGAGATAAAAGGTGAAAAAGCTGTGATTATAGCTCTTCCTTATCCCAGTGAAAAAAGGCTAAATGAAATTTTTACATCAGAATTGGAGGAAGAGAAAAGGCAGAAAAGTTACTCTGAAAGAGTTGGTGAAATTTTTAATGACCTTTCGAAAAAATACAGAGAAGACACTATAAACATTGCGGTATCTCATATTTTTGTTGCAGGAGGAGAAGAATCAGGTTCAGAAAGGCCAATTCAATTGGGAGGAAGTTTTACAGTAGAAATTTCTCACCTGCCACAAAAGGCGCAGTACATAGCTCTCGGACACCTTCACAAACCTCAGAGAATTTCTTCTACTCTTCCTGCTTATTATTCTGGTTCCCCTCTTCAGTACAGCAAAAGTGAGATGAACCATTCTAAATGTGCTTATTTAGTAGATTTAAAGGTAGGAGAACCTGCACTTGTGAAGGAAATATATTTTAAAAATTACAAGCCTATTGAAGTGTTTAGGTGTAATGGTATAGAGGAAGCTTTAGAGATTTGCCATGAATACAGGGATAAAGATATATGGGCATATTTCGAGATTAAAACTGAGTCTTTCCTGCCTTCTTCAAAGATAAAAGAAATGAAGAGCATATTACCGGATATAGTTGAAATAAAGCCAATTTTGCCAGAGGATGAGATGGAAATTGAAGACTATGAGATAGATGATAAAAGTGTAAAGGAACTTTTTGAAGAATTTTATTTAAAGGAAAACAAAGTTCCTCCAACAGAGGAGGTTTTAGAACTTTTTATGAGTATAGTAAAGGAAGAGGATGAGGAAGATGAGACCTCTGAAGCTTAAAATTGCTGGGCTTAATAGTTTTGTAGAAGAACAAATTATTGATTTTGAAGTCCTAACAGAAAAAGGACTTTTTGGCATATTTGGTCCCACAGGAAGTGGAAAATCCACTATTATAGATGCAATTACTCTTTCAATGTACGGGAAAATTCCCAGAAATAGCAAGGATTTTATAAATACTCAATCTACATCTATGTCTTTGACATACCAGTTTGAAATAGGTGTTGATGGGGCAAGAAAAAGGTATATAGTTGAGAGAAATGTAAAAAGGGACGCAAAAAGCGGCGGTTATAAAACTACATTAGCAAGACTGCGGGAAATAGGGGAAAGTGGAGAAAGAGTTTTGGCAGAAAAAGATAGGGAAGTTCAGCAAAAAATAGTGGATTTAATTGGACTTACAGCAGAGGATTTTACTCGTTCTGTAGTGCTTCCACAAGGGAAATTTAGTGAATTTTTAAAGCTAACAGGCAAAGAAAGAAGGGACATGTTAGAGAGGATTTTTGGCTTAGAAAAGTATGGAAGCAGATTGCTTATTAAGATAAGAGATGTAAAGAGAGAAAAAAATAATTCCTTGAATGAGGTAATTGCGAAGTTGAGTCAGCACGAAGGTGTTACTAAAGAAGCATTGGAAGACTTAAAGAAAAAGTTTGAGATTTTAAAAGAAGAAGAGAAAACTTTAAAAGAACAAAAGGATAAATTGGATAAAGAAAGGGAAAAACTTAAAGGGATATGGGAAAAACAGCAGGAATTAAACCAATTTTTGCATAAGAAGGAAGTCTTAGACCAGCAATTAAAAGAAATAGAAGATAAAAAGGAAAAGTTAAAAAAAGCGGAAAAGGCACTATCAGTAAAACCGTATATAGACTCTTTAGTGGAGACAGAGAAAAAACTCATTTTAAATCAAAAGGATGTGGAAAAGTATTCTAAAGAGTTGGAGGAGGCTGAAAAATTACTTGAGAAGGTAGAAAAAGAATATGAGGCTTCATTAAAAGAAAAGGAAGAAAAAATTCCTCTCATAATTGAAAAGGAAGAAAGGCTTAAAAGGGCTTTTAAACTGAGAGATGAGATAAAAAAGATTAATAGTGAAAGGGAGAAACTTGTAAAGGAGTATAAAGATTTAAAAAAGCAGATAGATGAGATAGAAAGAGAAATAAAAGCCCTGTCCGATTCTATAGATATAGCAAAAAAAAGCTTAAGTGAGAAGGAAAAAAGAATAAATGAAATTAAAGTTGATTCGAATAAAAGGGAAAAAATTTTTGCTGCTTTTGAGATTCAGAAAGAGTTTGAAAGAAAAAATAAAGAGAAAAAAGAAAAGGAGAAAAGAACTTTAGAATTAAAAGAGCTAATAGGTAAGCAGCAGAAAGATATTGAAAAAATAGACAATTTATTGAAACGAAAAGAAAAAGAAATACAAGAGGTTGACAATAATATAAAAAAACTTGAAATGCAAAAGCCTCCCACAAATGAAGACCTTCTTAACCTGCAAAAAAGTTTAGAAAGAAAAAGAGTAGAAATTTTAGAATTGAAAGAAAAAGAAAAGTTAAAAAATGAGGCGGAAAATAATTTAAAAGAAATTTTAAAAATAAAAGAAGAAATAAATAATGAGATAAAAGAGATTGAAGAGAAATTAAAAAATAAAAATAATAGTTTGGAGGAAGTAAAAAAAGATATAGAGGAACTTGTAAAAAACAACATGGCAGGTGAACTGGCAGAGGGATTAAAAGAAGGTGTTCCCTGTCCTGTCTGTGGTTCGATTCATCATGTAAGATTGGCACAAAAGGTAGAGGAAGACTTAATAAAAGAAAAGCAGGAAATAAAGGCAAACTTAGAAAAGGATATAATGGACTATCAAAGTAAGCTTTTTAAGTTAAAAGGTGAATTATCAGGAATAGAAGTCAAAGAAGAGATGTATAAAAAAGAATATGATAGACTGTGGGATATATTAAAAGACATTAACCTTTTAAAGTTAGAAGAAGAATTAAATAAGATGGAGTCTGATTTTATACAGTGGAAAGAAAAATTAGAAAAATGGAATAAGAGTAAGGAAGAATTAGAGACTTTAATTAAAAAATTAAAGGAGGAAAAAGCAAGTTTAGATTTAGAACATACAAGATTAAAAGAAGGTATAAATAAAGATATTAACCTTTTGAAAGAGTTTGAGTCTTCTCTTGAGGCTATTAGTATAACTTACAGTGAATTAGAAGGTCAGTTAAGAATATCAAGGGGAGAATTGGGGATTTCAGATTTTAAAGAAAAAGTGGAGGAAATAAATCAAAAAGAGAGGGAAATAGAAGGGCTGAGGAATGAAATAGAGAATTTTAAAAATACGATTGAAGAATTGACAAATAAAAAGGAAACCCTTTCAAACAATCTCAATGCTCTTTCAATAAGGAAAGGACAGATAGAGGAAATAGGTAAGGAAAAAAGTAAAAACCTTCGAGAGAGGCAGCAGGAGTTTGATTCTTTATCAGAAGGTAGAGACATAGAAGAATATTTAAAAGAGATTCAGCACAATAAAGAAAAAATTATAAAAATAGAGAGTGTTTTAAAAGAAACTTTAGAAAAGGCGAGAAAGGATAAACAAAATATAGAGAGTAAAAAGATATCTGCCCTTGAGAGTCGGGACCTTCTAAATAATATGTTTAGGGAACAAAGTGAAAAATTAGAAAATGCTCTATTAGAAAAGGGATTTAAGGATAAAAAAGAGGCTTTGGAGTATTTATTAGACAGTGAAAATATTAAAAAAATTGAGGAAGAAATTAAGAATTTTGAAAATGAATATGTATCTGTAAACAAAAGTATAGACAGACTGATGGAGATATTAAAAGGGCAGAAAATTAATGAAGAAGAATGGGATCAATTAGAAGAAAGCATTAAAGGGTTGGAACAGGTCTTAAACGAAAAAAGGAAGGAAATAGGCGCTACAGAAAAGGCTATTTCAGATATGCAAGAGAATTTGCAAAAAGTAGAAGAATTTACAAAGCAGAAAAAGGAATTAGAGCGTGTAGTGGATATATTAAATGAATTGGACAATCTTTTTCAGGGAAATAAATTTGTAGATTTTATTGCCGCAAGGCAGCTTAAATATATAACCTTTTTTGCATCAAAAAGGCTTAAGGAAATAAGTAGGGGAAGGTATGCCCTTGAGATTGATTCAGACAACAATTTTGTAATGAGAGATGACTTCAATGGCGGAGTAAGAAGGTCTGTAGATACTTTATCTGGCGGTGAAACTTTTTTGACATCCCTTTCTTTGGCTTTGGCTCTTTCTTCTCATATACAATTAAAGGGAAGAGCACCTTTAGAATTCTTTTTCTTAGATGAAGGTTTTGGAAGTCTTGACGCGGAACTTTTGGATATAGTGATGACCTCTTTAGAAAGGCTTAAAAAAGACAAAATGGTAGTGGGCATAATAAGCCATGTAGAAGAATTAAAAGACAGGGTACCTGTAAAACTAATTGTTACACCACCTGCCGCTTCTGGAGAAGGGAGTAAGGTGAGAATAGAATATACATAGAGAGAAGGGGATACCTTCTCTCTAAAACTGTCTTACAATTTTCTCAATTGCATCGAGAGTTTTTTCAATGTCTTTTTTACTTATGTAATAATGAGTTACAAATCTTACTGCAAAATCATTTCCGCCATTTATTAAAATTCCGTGCTCTTTTAGTTTTAAGGATAGTTCCTTACCTGTCATTCCTGTGCCTGAAATGTCTGTCATTACAATATTAGTCTGCACTGTTTCTAGGTCGAGATTTATTCCCGGTATATCTTTTAGTCCTTCTGCTAAAAATCTTGCATTGTCATGGTCTTCCTGTAGCCTTTTTGTCATTTTTTCAAGGGCTACAATGCCAGCAGCAGCGATAAAGCCAGCTTGTCTCATTCCACCACCTAACATTTTGCGGTATTTTCTTGCTTTTTCAATGAAATCTTTTGTGCCGACGACTACCGACCCAATAGGGGCGCATAAGCCTTTGGAGAGGCAAAACATTACACTATCGGCGTATTTGGCTATTTCTCTTACATCTACTTTAAGATAAGTAGCAGCATTGAATATTCTTGCTCCATCTAAATGAACGGGTATATTGTGATTTTTAGCTATTTCGTAAATTTCCTTCATGATTTCAATTGGGGTTACAGTGCCTCCAGCTCTATTGTGAGTGTTTTCGAGGCATATAAGGCTTGTAACAGGATAGTGTATGTCCTTTGGTCTTATAGCCTTTTCAACATCTTCAGGATTTAATACACCTTTATTACTTTTAAGGGCTTTTGTTTGAACACCTGCAAGGTATCCTACTCCTCCGACCTCATAAGTTATGATATGGCAGTTTTCTTCTACGATAATTTCTTCTCCTGGATGAGTGTGAGTCATTATTGAGACTTGGTTACCTTGTGTACCGCTTGTTACTAGCATTGCTGCTTCTTTTCCCAGCATCTCTGCTGCCATTTCTTCAAGTTTTCTTACAGTAGGGTCTTCGCCGTAGACGTCATCACCTACTTCAGCCTTGTACATGGCTTCCCTCATTTCTTCAGTGGGCACTGTTACAGTGTCACTTCTTAAATCAATATATTGCATTTGTAATCCCCTCTCGCCAATATGATTCATAAAAATTTCTTTTGTTCTCATTATACCATATAATACCTGAAATTTTTACTAATTTATTCTCATTTATAGTATGGTATCAAAATATTTTAAACAAAGAAATTTAGTATAGAAATAAAACGTTTAACATGATAAAATATATGTGTGTGGTAGACATTAAGTTAAAAGGTAGGAGAGTTGATATGAAATACAATTTTGATGAAATAGTAGATAGGAGAAATACAGATTCAATTAAATGGGGAAATTTAAAAGAGACTTTTGGTGAGGAAGACATTTTGCCAATGTGGGTTGCGGATATGGATTTTAAAGTCCCTACTGAAGTTATAGAAGCATTTAAGGAAAGAGTCCAACATGGAGTATTTGGATATACATGGATACAAGATTCTTTTTACGATGCGATTATAAATTGGGTCAAAAGAAGGTTTAATTGGGATATAAAAAAAGAATGGATTTTATTTATTCCTGGAGTGATTCCAGGGCTTAGTATTGGAGTTAGAGAATTGACAAATGAAGGAGAAAAAGTTTTAATACAGCCGCCAGTATATCCACCATTTTATGAAGTTATCAACAATAATAACAGAGTTATAAATAAAAATCCTTTAAAACATAATGGGAAAAAGTTTGTTATGGATTATGAAGATTTGGAAAAGAAAATAGATGAAGAAACAAAATTAATGATACTTTGCAATCCTCATAATCCTGTCGGAAGGGTGTGGACAAAAGAAGAACTTGAAATATTAGGATATATATGTGTCAAAAATGATTTAACAATTATATGCGATGAGATACACAGTGATTTTATTCTAAAAGGTTATAAACATACACCTCTTGCGACAATTTCCAAAGAATTAGAACAAAAGACTATAACTCTTATGGCTCCCAGCAAAACTTTTAATATTCCGGGACTTGCTACAGCATTTGCTATCATTCCAAATCCAGATTTAAGAAATAAATATCAAAGGGCTATTAAAGCCTTGAGAATAGATAATATAACTATTTTTGGAGCTTTGGGATTAGAGACGGCATACAATAAAGGGGAAGAATGGTTGGAAGAGTTGCTAAAATATATTGAATATAATATAGATTTTGCTATAGATTATATCCATAAGAATATACCTGAGGTGGAAGTAGATAGACCAGAAGGCACGTACTTACTTTGGCTTAATTTTAAAAAATTAAATAAAACTTCTGATGAGATATACAAAGCTTTAATAGAAATAGGTAAAGTAGCATTAAATGATGGAAGGCAATACGGAGAAGAAGGAGATGGATTTTTTAGGCTTAATATAGGTTGTCCAAAGGCTACGTTAGAAGAAGGTTTAAAAAGAATAGAAAAAGCAGTAAAAAGCTTATAAATTTAAGCGGGTCTATTAAAAAACCCTGCTTTTAGCTTGTTGACAAAGTCAAAAAATTTTAAAATAGGATATTTTGCATCGTCACTCCAATGTTCCAAAGCGACAAAACTAAGCTCGACCTTCGGGTTCCGGCAGGGTACCGGGCACATTCGACATCCTTGTCTTAGTGCCCGCCTCCGCCATCCTTGGCTTCGGCCCTGCCTCCACCCTTGGTCTTGCTAAGTTTTGTTGTCGCTTTGTTACAAGTCGTTCCTTATGCAAAATATCCTATTTTCAAAAGTTTGTATACAAACTAAAGCGGGCCTATTAAAAGACCCGCTTTGTCGAAAAAAAGGGATATTTTATGAGTGACTTTATTTCAAAGACTTGTGTACAAACCACCAGTCAAAAGCTTCAATTTCTTTTGATTTAATTTTTTCTTTTCTTTCATTTGCAGAAGCTTCATTAGTGGATGGTGGGACTATTACATGGTCTTTAATTAAGTAGTTATTTGGCCATTTTTCAGGGAGTGCCACGCCGTATTGGTCTGCTGTTTGCAATGCTTTTAATGCTCTTAATATTTCATCTACATTTCTTCCAACTTCTTGTGGATAATACATTATAAGTCTTATTGTTCCTTTGTCGTCTACTATAAATACTGCTCTTACAGTATTGGTACCTTTACCTGGATGAATCATTCCTAATTGGTTAGAGACTTTTCCTAAGTCATCAGCTATGACTGGGAAAGGAATAGCTATGTTTGTGTTGTCCTTTATCCACTCTACCCATTTTATGTGTGAGAAAACTTGGTCAACTGATAGACCTATTAATTCAGTGTTTAATTCTTTAAAGTCATTGGCTTTTCTTGCAAATTCTACAAATTCTGTTGTGCAAACTGGTGTAAAGTCTGCTGGGTGGCTAAAAAGTACAAACCACTTTCCCGCGTAATCCTCAGGCAGTCTCTTTACACCTTGAGTTGTTACTACCTCCATAGATGGGAATTTTTCTCCTAACAATTTCATTCTAATTTCCTCCATTTTACTTTTCCTCCTTATTTTTTATTTTTTCATTGCATTTTTTACATATGCCGTAGACATTTATGTCAACATTTCTAATTACAAAGCCTTTTAATTCTTCTACCGCTATAATTTTTTCCGATACTGGAAAATCATAAACATTTCCACATATTTCACACCTAAAATGCCCATGAAAGTAAGTGTTTATATCATATCGCAGTTCTTTTTCCTTCAAGGACAAGGCATTTACAACACCTTTTTTCATAAACAATTCTAGTGTGTTATAAACACTTGTCTTTGAAAGGGTAGGGATATCGTTTATTAGGGATTGATAGATGTCATCAGCTGTGGGATGTATTCTATTGTTCAATAAATACTCTAATACTTTTATCCTTATAGTAGAAGGCTTTATGTCATGTCGTTTTAAATAATCTCTTAACTCCACAATTGTATAAGTCATTTTCATTTACTTCTTTCTCACAATTATTTTGCTGTGTAATAGCATCTTTTGGGAGATATTATTAAATCCTCTTTTTTTAGCTCTTTTATGACTTTATCTACTTCTTTTTTATCTAAATTAGCTTTTTGTGCAATATCTCCTGGTCTTAAAGGTTCAGAGGATTCTTTCAAAGTTTTTAGTACTAACTCTTTTACTTCCATTTATCCCACCTCATTTGTATTAAATTTAATTTTGTATTAATTTCAATTTTATTATAATATTAATTTTTATTTTTGTCAACAGTTTTTTGTTTTATTTTTTCCTTCATGAGGAGAAATTATTAAAAAATGAAGCAGTAATCTTCAAAAAAACATTGACAATTTTAAAGGAAAAGTATATTATAATAATAGAATGCATTCGGTTGCATAAAAGTTCTTGACATTTCTCCCCGATTTGATTAATTTTCATAATTAATCAAATTCTTTTTTTAATCTGACGATGCATTCGATTGCATTTACTAAAAAGAATAGGAGAGGTCTTACAAATGTCCGAAATAAGATATGACCTTATAACTGGTAAAAGGGTGATTATAGCTACAGAGCGAGGTAAAAGACCTTATGATTTTAACATAACTCATGAGGAAAAGAAAAATAATAATACTTGCCCTTTTTGCCCCGGGAATGAAGAGATGACTCCTCCTACTTTAGTTGAAATTAAAGATGAAAAAGGGAATTGGTTAGTGAGAGGTTTTGAAAATAAATTTGCAGCTGTGAATAGAGATTTAAAGAGTTTTGAGGTACCATCCCTTTATAAAGCGGAATATGGCTATGGTGTAGCGGAAGTGATAGTAGAGTCACCAGAACACGATGTAACTTTTGGAAGTTTATCTTTAGGGCAAATGCAAAAAGTTTTTATGGCAATAATTGAGCGTTATAAAAAAATTGCTCAAGACGATAAAATAAAATACATTCAGGTGTTCAAAAATTTTGGAGCAAGGGGAGGAGCTTCCTTAGAACACGGGCACTGGCAGATTATAGCTATTTCTTTCGTTCCGGATGTAGTAGAAAAAGAGGTAACAGGTACACAAGAATATATTAAGAAGAAAGGCAAATGTCCCTATTGTGAAATTATCAAATATGAAAAAGAAGAAGGTAAAAGGATAATAGGTGAAAATGAGAATTTCATTGTTATTGCTCCTTATGCATCTCAATATCCTTACGAGTCATGGATACTACCAAAAGAGCATCAGGAGCGATTTGAAGAGTTAAAAGAAGAAAATATTGCAAATCTAACCGAAATTTTAAAGCCTCTTATAGAAAAGTACGAGAGAGAATTTAACTTTCCGCCATATAATATTGTGATTCACACATTACCAATTTCTGATATAAGAAATTACCATTGGCATATTGAAATTGCCCCAAGGCTTGCTGTGGCAGCGGGTTTCGAGTTAGGGACAGGAGTTTATATAAATCCAGTATCGCCAGAATTAGCAGCATCAGTTTTAAAAATAGAATGAAATTCTATTGAAAGAAGTGGTCAAATGTATATTGGTGAGACCTTCAACTTTGAAAATATACCTGAAAAATTAAATGATATAGTTAGAAATCTAAACAAGGATAATTTTAAAAAATTTAGATGGTTTCAAGAAAAGGCATATGACATTTTAGATTTATTTTTGTTTGATTATGGAATACTGTCTAAAAAGGAATATGAATTTATAATTGCAGCTATTATAGCTTTTGTGGTGAAAGCTCCAACGAGTAAGAAAGAGATTACTTTGCTTTATTATGTGCCTTTAATTATAACTCCTTATTTTAGGAATAATGATTTAATAGATATTATTGAGAGTCCAAATTTAAAAGCTTTTATATACGATGGAATTGATGATATAGATTATGTTAGGTTTTTAAATAAAGTTTTAAGTGAAGAAACAGCTATAAAATTTGACTCCGGTGCCCAATTGATTCCTTATAATCTTAAAAAAGACGACATATACAGTTCGCGAAGATTGAGTAACAAATCAAGTAATAGTTTAACATTTTTAAAGAAAGATGAGATAGTAAAAACTTATAGGAAATTTGTAAAAGGAATTAATCCCGATCTGGAGATGACATTAGAGCTTAAAAATGCGGGCTTTAGAAATGTGCAAGATATAAGAGGATATTTTTTATATGAAGATAGCAATGGAGATAAATATACAGTTGCCATAATAGTAGAGCACATAAAAAATATGGGAGATATGTGGCAGTATACTCAAGAGTATATACTATCTATGATCATTTCTATTTTATCTGATTATGAGGAATTTGAAGAAGGTTATGTTGAAGATTACTGTAATGATTATATCGAAGAAATAAAAGAGATTGCTAGAATTATTGCCAATATGCATATTAAACTGTCTTCTATTGATAAAGAAGGTTTTATGAAGAAAGATGTGGAAGTATCAGATGTCCAAGAGGTAGTAAACAGCATAAAAAATAATTTTGTTAAACTGTTGGATTTTATAAAATTATCTACTTTTGAGGAAAAAATAGCTTCAATGATAGAAAATATTCAAAAACAGCGTGAGTTTTTAATGGGTAAATTAGAAGAATTTGAGAATACGGCTGTCTTTGGCAAATATATAAGATGCCATGGAGACTTACATTTAGAGCAAATTTTAAAATCTGAAGAAGGATATGTGTTAATAGATTTTGAAGGAGAACCGACAAAACCTATTGAGATGAGGAGAAAGAAGATGTCTCCTCTCAAGGATATAGCTGGAATGATGAGATCTTTCAGCTACGCTGCTTATGCCGCTTATTTTAACTATCTTGATACAAAGGGCAAGTCTAAGGAGGAAAAAGTAGAAAAAATACTTTCTGCATGGGAAAAACTTGTTACAGAGACTTTTGTAGAAAATTATTTGGAAGTAGTGATGAAAAAAGCACCAGACATTATACCGGAAGGCGGAAATTTTGATAAAGTTCTAGCTATCTTTAAATTAGATAAAGCTCTTTTTGAAGGAATTTATGAGGTAAATAATAGACCTTCTTGGTTTAAAATACCTTTAAAAGGTATTTTAGGGTGTATTGAGGATTTGAAATTAGAAAAACACGGATCGGAGGTAAACTATGGATAAGTTAAAAGTTACAATGTTTACAAATGAATACCCTCCTAATATTTACGGTGGAGCTGGTGTTCATGTAGATTATCTTGTTAGGGAACTGTCTAAACTGATGGAAGTAGACGTGAGATGCTTTGGTGACCAAGATTATACGGCTGATAATCTAAAAGTCCGTGGATATAAACAGTGGGATAAGTTAAAGGAAAATTCAGATCCAAGATATCAGAAAGTTTTGGGGCCTTTTTCCATTGATTTGGCAATGGTGAAGGATGAGATAGACTCAGATATTTTACACTGCCATACCTGGTATACTTTCATGGCGGGCTTTTTAGCTAAAAAATTGTATGATAAACCCCTTGTAGTTACAGTTCACAGCCTTGAGCCTTTAAGGCCATGGAAAGAGGAACAGTTAGGTAATGGATATAAATTAAGTTCTTGGATGGAAAGAACAGGAATTGAAGCCGCCGATAGGGTTATAGCAGTATCACAAGGTTCGAAAGAAGATATATTGAAGTATTACAATATTCCAGAAGAAAAAGTTGAAGTTATATATAACGGCATAGATTTGAACCAATACCAGAAAACAGATAGAAATATTGCTCGCCAAAAATATGGAATTGAGGGTAAATACATTCTCTTTGTAGGAAGAATATCAAGGCAAAAGGGCATTACTCATTTAATAGATGCAGTAAAGTATCTACCTAAGGATATAAAGGTTGTACTATGTGCTAGTTCTCCGGATACACAAGAGGTTTTAGAAGAAGTAGAGCAAAAAGTTAAACTTTACGACAATATTATTTGGATAAATAAAATGGTGGAAAAAGAAGAAATTATAGAGTTATACAGCAATGCGGAAGTTTTTGCATGCCCTTCTGTTTATGAGCCTTTTGGCATAATAAACTTAGAAGCAATGGCTTGTAAAACTCCTGTTGTGGCAAGTGCTACAGGAGGAATTAAAGAGGTTGTAGTTCATGAAGAGACAGGATTCCTTGTAGAACCAGGCAATCCTGAAGAATTAGCAAAATATATAAACATACTTTTAAATAACAAAGATTTAGCTATAAAGTTTGGAGAAAATGGGAGAAAACGTGTTGAAGAGATGTTTAGTTGGGAAAGCATTGCTAAAAAAACTTATGAGATGTACAAGGATGTAATAGAGAAATATAAAAAATAAATGCGCTAAGGCAGGGGTGACAATTGCCCTGCTTTGTTTATTTGTGCTATAATAAATTTAAAAATAATGGATGGTGTGGCGATGGAAGGACAATCTTTTATTTATAATGCAATAATAAATTATGGATATATAGCGCTTTTTATAGGGCTTATGATTGAAGGAACGGGAATGCCAGGCCCTGTAGAAATATTATTTTTTGCGGCAGCGTATTTAGTCACAAAAGGGGATATGAACCTTTTTTATGTTATAGTCATCGCTGCTTTAGGAAATGTGACAGGAAATGTGATAGCTTATTTGGTAGGCTATTATAAAGGTAGGCCTGTTGTTGAAAAATACGGTAAATATTTAAAAATAACAGTAAAAGACCTTGAAGCTATGGATAAATGGTTTGCTAAATATGGAGGATTTACGGTTTTATTAGGTAGGCTTGTAGGTCTTCCAAGGACGCCGGCTATTTGGGCTTCAGGTATAACCCGTATGAATTTTACTGTGTATGTGATATTTTCTGCTATTGCTGATTTTATATGGTCTACTTTTTGGGCAGTAGTATCTTATCTTGCTGCTATGCAATTGATTAGAATAGACTTTTTTGCGAAAAGTCAACCGCCTTGGGTATATTTTGCTTCTACAGTAGGTTTCATGATATTTTTATATGTAGTTTGGAGGGTAGTCCTTTGGATGAAAGAAAAGTATTTAACGTAACTATTGAAAAGATAACAAGTGTTTCTGACCTTTTAGATATAGAGGATATATGGCATGAGTTTGAGAATATGGCGGAAATTTATCCTTTTAATACATTTGAATGGGTATTAAACTGGTGGAAATATTTTGGCTATGGTAAAAAAATGTTGGTATTACTGGTTTATGAAGAAAATATGCCCATTGGAATTGCGCCTTTTATGATAACATATTTTGAAAAGGGACTTTTGGCTAAAAGGATAAAATTTATAGGTTCTAACAATAGTGATTATCTTGATTTTATCGTGAAAAGAGGATATGAAAATCGGTTTTACACAAGTTTAGTTGATTTTTTAGAAAAATACATTGATCCTTTTACTGTTTTAGATTTAGAACACATTCCCGAAAATAGTGAGTTTTTTCCTTATATTATGGGAAGCAATCTCTATTATGACTACGATGTGCAAGATATTTGTCCTTATATAGGATTACCTCAAAAGTGGGAAGATTATTTGAATAGTTTAGATGGCAAGTTTAGGAGAAATTTAAATTATGAAATTAGGAGATTTTTTAAGGAATATAATGCAAGTTTTTCAATGGTTAAAAATATAGAATCGATAGATAAATCAATGGACAATTTAATAGTTCTTCATCAAAGGCGATGGAGAGAAAAACATATGCCTGGAGCTTTTTATTCTAAGAGGATAAGGGAGTTCCACAAGGATGTGGCAAAAGACATGTTATCAAAAGGAGAATTGAATCTTTTTGAATTAAAAGACGGGGGAAAAACAGTTGCTAGTCTTTTAAGTTATCATGTAGGGGGTAAAAGGTATTATTATATAAGCGGTTATGACTTGGATTATAGCAAAAGAAGTGTTGGCACTATAACTTTAGGTCTTGCTATAAAGCAGTCTATTGAAGAAGGAGATAGAATATTTGACTTTTTAAGAGGAGATGAGGAATATAAAAAAAATTGGACTTCTTCAAAAAAGCGAAATATGCGATTTGTGGCGGCAAGGCCCACAATGGCAGGTAAATTTTTCTGCTACTACATAATTGCGGAAAACAAAATTATCAAAAAAATTAAAGACAGGTTTAGTGAATAGAACCTGTCTTTCCTATATTAAGAAGGTAAGAGGGTTAGGGGGTTACCGGTTTAGCGTAAAAGAATTTAATAGGTTCGCTATATTTTGGCACTACTACTTTATCGGAAGCCTGTATATCTACTTTGATACCATAAAATCTTAAAGTATCTACTATTCCGTCTTTTAAATTAAGGGCTGCTTGTAATGTGTCAGGGTCTCCTATTGCTTTTATTACGTAAGGAGGAGCGTACCTTGTAGAGTTTATGTTTATTTTGGGGCCTACACATCGTATCTCAGACATTGCAATTATTCTTTGGTCATTTATAGCTATTGCTTCAGCACCACCCGCTTTCAATTCATTTACAATATTTAATAAATCTTCATCGTGGACTAAGTACAAATTAGGGTCTTCGCCGTCTCGAGGCTGTAAGTCGCTGTCA
>DULG01000022.1 GCA_012840485.1 Clostridia bacterium
AATGTTTCTAATGAAGCTCAAAATCGAGTAGCCGAAGATATATATGCTGCTTTGCAAAAAGAGGGAATAGAGGTTTTAATAGATGATAGAGATTTGAGAGCTGGTGTCAAATTTAATGACGCCGATTTGTTAGGAATACCTATAAGGATTACAGCAGGGAAAAAAGTAGATGATGGAATAGTGGAAATAAAATTGAGAGAAAAAGAAGAAGCAGAAGAGGTAAAAATTTCTGATGTTGTAGAAAAGGTGAAAAATGTTATAAAAGAGAAAATGTAATGGATGGGATTTCTTAAAAGGAATCCCTTGCTTTGTATAAAGGAAGTTTTTATGTGAAAAAATATTTGTCAAAAGATTGATAAAAAGGAGGGACTCTTGTGAATATTTATATAATGAGTATCAGTGTGGAGAAAAGTAGCGAATTTGGCCCAAAAGTTCAAGAAGTTTTGACAAAATACAGTGACCAAATAATTGCAAGGTTTGGAATACATGATTCACAAAATAGCAGCGGTTTCATTACTAAAACTTCCATTTGCACAAAGCAAGCGACTTGTTGAAATTTTACACAGACAAATGTCACTTCATCTATTTAAAAATCGCAAAATTTGTTATAATTAAATCTAGTATAAAAGTATTAACTAAAAAAGGATGGAGTGACACAGATGAGTAATTTAAGAGTTAGATTTGCCCCAAGTCCTACAGGAGCTATTCATATAGGTAACATAAGAACTGCTTTATTTAATTATCTTTTTTCGAGAAGTGAAGGTGCTACTTTTGTTTTAAGAATTGAAGACACGGACTTAGAAAGGTCTTCAAAAGAATTTGAAGAATTAATTTATAAAGAATTACAGTGGTTAGGCATAGAATGGGACGAAGGGCCAGATAAACCAGGTCCCTATGGCCCTTATAGACAAAGTGAAAGGCTTGAAATTTATCATAAATTTGCCCAGAAACTTATTGAAGAAAAAAAGGCATATAGATGCTATTGCACTCCGGAGGAATTAGAAGAAGATAGAAGAAAGGCAGTAGAAAGAGGAGATATACCTCGTTATTCTGGAAGGTGTAGATATCTTACAAAGGAGCAAGAAGAAGCTTTTATAAAAGAGGGAAGAAAACCTGTAATAAGGTTTATTATCCCTGACGATGAAGTTATAGAGTTTGAAGACATGATAAAAGGAGAAATTACAATAAAAAGTGATACTTTAGGTGGAGACATGGTAATTATCAAATCAGATGGAATGCCTACTTACAATTTTGCTGTTGTAATTGATGATGCTCTTATGAAGATTACCCATGTCATAAGAGGAGAAGATCATATATACAATACTCCTAAACAGATACTTATCTATAAAGCTTTAGGATTTGAGATTCCTACATTTGCCCATGCTCCCTTAATATTGGGGCCAGATAGGACTAAACTTTCTAAAAGGCATGGGAATACTTATATAGGCCAGTATAGAGAATTGGGATACTTGCCAGAAGCTATGTTTAACTTTTTATCTCTTTTAAGTTGGTCTCCAGAAGACAATGTAGAGATTATGTCAAAAGAAGAAATAATAAAAAAATTTAATTTTAGAAGGATTCACAGCGCTAACCCTGTCTTTGATATTGAAAAGCTTAATTGGATGAATCAACAGTATATACAAAAAAGTTTTCTTGAGAGAATTGTTGATTTAGCAATACCTTATTTGAAAAAAGAAGGGTACGTTGACGAAATAGATGATGTGAGGTATAATTGGCTAAAGGATGTAATATCCCTTTACAAAGATGGACTTCAATATGTGGCTCAAATTACTGAGAAAGCTAAGATGTTTTTTGTAGAAGAAGTTGAGTACAGAGATGAAATGAGGGAGATGTTAAATAGTACAAATAGTAAAGTTGTACTGGAAGCAGTTAAAAAGGCTATAGAGGAAATTGATGAAATCACAGAGGAGTATGTGAAGGATTTGCTTAAAAAATTGCAAAAAGAAATAAGTATAAAAGGAAAAGAATTTTTCATGCCAATTAGAATAGCAATAACAGGGGAAGACCATGGACCTGAATTGGTAAAGATTATTCCTCTTTTAGGAAAAGATAAAGTTTTAAATAGGATTGAAAAAGCAATAAATTTAATAAAGTAAAAAGCGATGAGGAGAAGAGTATTATAACATAAGCCTTCAGAGAAGAGCTACCATAGGCTGCGAGTAGCTCGAGGATATGTTATAAGAAGTGCATCTCCAAGCTGTATCCCTGAAATTTTAGTAGGGGACTACCGGCCTTTGCCGTTATCAAAAATAAGTGGAGTTTTAAGCTCAAGCAGAGTGGAACCACGGGAGTCCCCCCTCGTCTCTGAGATGAGGGGGGACAAATTTTTAAGGAGGTGTTTTACATGTTTAAAACTTTAAAAGAAGATATACAGGTTATTTTCGAGAGGGACCCTGCTGCTAAAAGTGTATTAGAGGTTATATTGTGTTATCCCGGGCTCCACGCTATAATACTACACAGGATTGCTCACTATTTGCATAACAAAGGTTTAATTTTAATTCCCCGCCTTATTTCGCAATTTAATAGATTTTTAACAGGAATTGAAATACATCCTGGTGCCAAGATAGGTAGAAGATTTTTTATTGACCATGGGATGGGAGTTGTAATAGGAGAGACTACAGAGATTGGTGATGATGTCACAATATATCAAGGAGTAACTCTAGGAGGCACAGGAAAAGAAAAGGGCAAAAGACATCCCACTATAAAAGATAATGTAGTTATAGGAAGTGGTGCTAAAGTATTAGGTCCTATAATAGTAGGGGAAAATTCTAAGATTGGCGCAGGGGCAGTTGTTTTAAAAGATGTGCCACCTAATAGCACAGTAGTTGGAGTGCCTGCTCATTGTGTGAAAAAAGACAATATACGAATAGCTTCTTCACATGAAGTGGATTTAGAACATGGGAAACTTCCTGACCCTGTGGAGGAGGAATTGCAAAAATTGAGGAAAAGAATTGAAAGATTAGAACAAATTTTAATTGAGAGGGAGGAAGAGGAAAATGAAGCTGTATAATACTCTTTCAAGGACAAAAGAAGAATTTCAGCCTTTAAATGATAAAATAGTGAATATGTACGTTTGCGGCCCTACTGTGTATAATTACATTCACATAGGAAATGCCAGAGCTTTTATTGTGTTTGATACAGTGAGAAGATATTTGGAGTATAAAGGTTATAAAGTAAATTACATTCAAAATTTTACAGATATTGACGATAAAATAATTAAAAGAGCTCAAGAGGAAAATACTACGGCAAAAGAAATAGCAGAAAAATATATAAAGGAATATTTTAAAGATGCAGACAATCTAGGTATAAAACGAGCTACAGTTTATCCAAAAGCGACGGAACATATAGAAGATATAATTGAGTTTATAAAAATACTCATTGATAAAGGATATGCTTATGTGGTAAATGGAAATGTTTATTTTGAAACTGCGAAGTTTAAGGACTATGGTAAGCTTTCCCACAAAAATATAGAGGAATTGCAAGCAGGGGCGAGAATTGAAATAAATGAAGAAAAGAAAAACCCATTGGATTTTGCTTTGTGGAAAACTCAAAAACCTGGAGAACCAGCCTGGGACAGTCCATGGGGGAAAGGAAGACCTGGATGGCATATAGAATGTTCTGTCATGTCAACCAAATATTTAGGTAAGACTTTAGATATACACGCTGGTGGTCCTGATTTAATTTTCCCTCATCATGAAAATGAAATTGCTCAGAGTGAAGCAGCATATGATCAACCCTTTTCTAAATACTGGATGCATATAGGGTATTTAAATATAGACAATGAAAAGATGTCAAAATCTAAAGGAAATTTCTTTACAGTGAGAGAATTAACAGAAAAATATGATCCGGAAGTTTTAAGACTGTTTATGCTTATGGCTCACTACAGAAGTCCTATTAATTTTAGTTTAGATTTAATGGAGCAGGCAAATTCTGCTTATGAAAGGCTAGTAAATACAGTAGTTAATTTAAAGCATTTGCTTACTGTGACACAAGATAGGGAATTAGATGAAGAAGAAAAAAAGTTAATGGAAAAGTTTGAAGAATATAAAAGAGAATTTGAAGAAGCAATGGATGATGACTTTAATACGGCAGATGCTATATCGGTTTTGTTTGAAATGGCTAAAACTGCTAACACAAATTTGAGTGGAAGTTCTTCAAAGAAATTGGTAAAATATATATTAGAAATGTTTTTAAAACTCTCAGATGTTTTAGGATTTTCATATAAAGGCTTAGAAATCGAACTAAATGACGAAGAAATACTTGCTTTAATAGAAGAAAGACAAAAGGCAAGAAAAGAAAAGAATTGGAAGTTGGCTGATGAAATTAGAGACAAACTTAGAGAAATGAGGATAATTTTGGAAGATACGCCAGAGGGAGTAAGATGGAAAAGAATACGATAGGTTTTTTAGAAAATTTGAATTTGATAGATGAAAAGGGGGTATCTAACTTATCCCCTCTTGTTTTAGCTTTTATCGGAGATGCTGTTTATAGTTTATATATTCGCACTATGATTGTAGCAAAAGAGAGTAAGCCTGTTAATTTTTTAAATAAAGAAACAGTTAAATATGTAAAAGCAACGGCTCAAGCACAATCGATAAAGAGAATATATGATTTTCTCACAGAAGAAGAAAAAGACATAGTAAGAAGAGGAAGGAATGTTAAATCTAATACTATGCCTAAGGGAGTACAAGTACAAGCTTATAGGTATGCTACAGGGTTTGAAGCTTTATTAGGTTATTTATATCTTAAAGGAGAATTTGAAAGGTTAAAAAATATTATGGAGCTTTCTATGGAAACTATTAAAGTAGGTGAAGATTATGAAAAATCAAAATATAATTTTTGGGAGAAATCCAGTAATTGAAGCCATAAACAGTGGAAAGGAAATTGAAAAAATATATATTTCTAAAACAGCAGGAGGTAACATTTCAAAGATAATAAATCTTGCAAAAGAAGCAGGTATTGTAGTTTCTACTGCTGACAATGATACTTTAAGTAAATTAGCTGGTGTTCACAATCACCAAGGGGTTGTGGCTTTAGGCGCTGTATATAACTACTTTGAGGTAGAGGACCTTTTGGAATATGCTAAACAAAAGGGAGAAAAACCTTTTTTGCTTATATTAGATGAGATAACAGACCCTCATAATTTGGGGGCGATTATAAGAAGTGCGGAAGCTTTTAGGGTGCATGGAATAATTATTCCCAAAAGGCGTTCGGTAGGGGTAAATGCTACTGTTGTAAAGACCTCTGCCGGGGCAGTAGAATATATGAGAGTGGCAAAAGTGTCAAATATTAGTAATGCGATTAGAGATTTAAAAGAAGAAGGCTTATGGATTGTTGGAACAGATGTAAATGCAGAAAAAAGTTTTGAAGAATTAGATTATGATTTCCCTCTTGCTCTTGTAATTGGCAGTGAAGGAAAAGGAGTTTCTAAGCTGGTTTTAGAAAATTGTGATTTTATAGTTAAGATACCTATGGAAGGCAAGATAAATTCTTTAAATGCTTCTGTAGCGGCTTCTATTTTAATTTATCAGGTAGTATCAAAAAGAAAAAGGTAAGGCGTGATGCCCTTGTACATGTTAGTAGACGGCTATAATGTGATAAACAACTGGCAAATACTAAAAGAAGAAGCGCAAAAAAACTTAGAGGACGCGCGGGATAAATTAATAGATATGTTGGCTGATTTTAAAGGATATTCAGGAGTAAATATAATATTAGTTTTTGATGCAATGTATGTAAAGGGAAGTTTAGAAAAACATGAAGAAATCAATGGTATTGAGGTTGTTTATACAAGAGAAGGAGAGTCAGCAGATCATTTTATAGAGTTAAAAGTAGTAGAATTAGCGAAAAAAGAACAGGTTGTTGTGGTAAGTTCTGACTGGACTGTACAGCAGGTGGTTTTGGCTCATGGTGCAATAAGAATGTCTGCAAGGGAATTTTATGAGGAAATAAATAGATATATTGAAAACCATAAAAAAAGCTATATGAATACAATTTACAAAGACAATTTGGAAGGACGACTTGATGATGAAACAGTAAAAAAATTGCGTAAAATGGCAGAAAACAGTTAAAATTAGCTTGACTACCTTTGCCAATATAATGTATAATTATAACGTATAAAGTTGCCGGAATAATAAATGGAGGCGGTATTGGTGAAATCTGGGGCGCAGCAGGACTACTATCAGCCATATGAGCAAATGGAAGAGGAGGAGGTTGTTTTTAGGGCACAAAGAGGAGAGGAAGGGGCTTTAGAGTATTTAATCGAAAGGTACAAAAGTTTTGTCAAATCAAAAGCTCGTGCTTATTTTTTAGTGGGTGCAGATAAGGAAGACATCATTCAAGAAGGAATGATAGGCCTTTATAAGGCGATTCGCGATTACAAAAGTGACAAACTCACCTCTTTCAAAGCTTTTGCGGAACTCTGTGTGACTCGTCAAATTATTACTGCAATTAAAACTGCTACAAGACAAAAGCACATACCGCTTAATTCTTATGTTTCCCTCAACAAGCCCATCTTTGATGAAGAATCTGACAGAACTTTGATGGATGTAGTTTCAACCCAATGTATTTCTGACCCGGAGGAGTTAATCATAAGCAAAGAGGAATACGTTAACATTGAGAGTAAAATGGAAGAATTATTAAGTGGCTTGGAATGGGAGGTCTTGGTCTCATATTTAGATGGTAAATCATACCAAGAAATTGCTGAAGAGTTGAACAGGCATGTTAAATCCATAGACAATGCTTTGCAAAGGGTGAAAAGAAAATTAGAGAGATATCTTGAAATGAGAAACAGCTAACTATTGACATTTAGAAGACTTTATAGTAAAATCAAAAATCGGAGTCGTGATATCCCTTTTTGCCCACGTAGCTCAGTAGGCAGAGCGTCGCCTTGGTAAGGCGGAGGTCACCGGTTCGATCCCGGTCGCGGGCTCCAATTGTATATTAATGTTTTTTTTTATCATAAAAGTATGTTGCTATTCATAAGTAGTTTAGAATGTATAAAAACAGTTGATTTGTAGGATAATTTTAAGAAACACTAGGATGAGTTTATTGAGTAAGTAAAGGAGGAATAGAAGATGGCGAAGCAAAAATTTGAGAGGAAGAAGCCCCACGTAAACATAGGGACGATAGGGCACGTAGACCATGGTAAGACGACATTGACAGCGGCGATAACGATGGTATTGTCAA
>DULG01000023.1 GCA_012840485.1 Clostridia bacterium
ATTAAAACATTTTTCAAAGTATAAAGTGTTAATAATAGACGAAGTAGGGTATTTACCAATAGACACAGATGCTTCAAATATATTTTTTCAGCTAATATCTAAAAGGTATGAAAAGCATAGTACTATTGAAAAGCATAGTACTATTATTACAACTAATATGCCCTTTTCTAATTGGGCAGAAGTATTTGGAACAGCAACATTAGCCAATGCAATATTGGATAGATTACTTCATCATTCGCATGTTATATCAATAAAAGGGCCTTCATATAGATTAAAGTCAAAAGTTGAATATTTTAACAGTTCTTCGAATGCATCTTAGTACATTTTTTGTACAAAATTATATTCCACTTTTTATACAAAAATATATTGACTTTTACAATTTTGTTCAGATAAAAGGAACCGTCCCTTTTGTCTGAATAATTTTTTATGAAGGTAAAACTATTTTTGAAGTTTATGTGTCTAATTTATAGAAGAGTGATAAGGAGAGGCTTATATGAATATAGAAGAACTTGTGAGTAGAGCTAAAAAGGGCGACGATGATGCTTTTTACGAATTAATAAGTAATTTAAAAGAACAGCTTTATAGAATTGCATTTTCTTATTTAAAAAATGAAGAAGAATCTCTTGAAGCTTTGCAAGAGGTGACTTATAGGGCTTATATAAATATCAAAAGGTTAAAAAAGGCTAAATATTTTAACAGTTGGGTTATACGTATAATGATAAATTATTGCATAAATGAGCTTAGGAATAAAAAAAGGTTTGCTAGTGAGGAGGTTTTAGAAGAAAAGGGGTTACAAGAGACGAATTCATTCATGAATTTTGACTGGATAGAGATAGAGACAATACTTAATCAAATGGAAGAAAAATATCAAACAGTTATTAGATTAAAATACCTATATGATTTAAAAATTTCTGATATTGCATTTATAATGAATAAACCTGAAGGTACAGTAAAGACTTGGCTTTATAAAGCGTTAAAAAAATTAAGAGAAAATTTCATGGAGGTGAAATAGTATGGGAAGAGATGCAGAAAAAGTGCTGATGGAAATTAGTGAAAGTATAAATAAAATTGAGGTTCCTGAAGAAATAGAAAATTATATAAAAAAGGGGATAGAAAAAGGGAGAAACAAAAAAATATTACAGAAGAAAAAAAGGATGCTTTCTTATGCTGCTGCAAGTATTTTAATAATTTTCTTTGTGTTGTCTGTTAGGTTATCTCCCAGTGTGGCAGCGTATGTTAGCCAAATACCGGGTTTTGAAGCAATTATAAATCTTATTAGATATGATAAAGGCTTAGATCTAGCAGTAAGAAATAATTTTATACAGCCTCTTAATATTTCAAAAGAATATGATGGAGTAAAAGTGACGATAGGAGGAATTATCGTTGATGAAAGTCGTATTATAGTCTTTTATTCCATCAAAAATGAGTCTGGAAAATCACTAGAACTAAAGAATGTAGAAGTATACAATGAAAAAAATCATCCCTTAGAAGAAATAAGTTTAAGCTGGAGTGGTTTTGATAATAATAGTGTAGAAAAAGAAAGTTTTATAGATATTGCTTTTTCGGGAGATAACAATAGCATACCAGAAGTATTAAATTTAAGTATGCAATTTAAAGGTCTAAAATCAAATACATTTAACTTTTCTATTCACATAGATAAAGATAGATTTAAGAGATTAAAAGAAGTTTATGCTGTAAATAAAACAGTGGAAATAGATGGTCAAAAAATTACTTTTGAAAAAGTCATTATTTATCCTACGCGTATTGCTCTTTATATTCATTATGACCCTTTAAACAGCAAAAAAATACTTGGTTATCCGGATATAGGAATTGTGGATGAGAAGGGAGATATATTTGGCCAAATAAGTAATGGGGTATCTGGTACAAGAAAAGATGACAACAATATAATACTTTATTTTCAGAGTAATTATTTTAAAAAACCAAAAGAACTATATGTAGCTTTTTCAAAGGTTAAAGCAATTGATAAGGATAAGGCGGAGGTAATTATAGATTTAAAGAATAAAATGATTTTAAAAAAACCGGATGAAAAGTTGAAGTTAAATGATATAGTGTACAATAAAAATGATATACAGCTTACATTTACGCTTGAAAAAATAGATAATACAAATAATCTTTATAGTCCTTTTTACAGTGAATTTGAAGATTCATCTATGAAAAAATATCATTTTTTAGGGGAGGAGATTCATGGAGGAAGGGAAGGAAAAGTAGAGGAAGTTTTAATTAAGATACCAAAAGTTTCTTATGACAATCCAATTAAACTAAAAATCATTGACTATCCTAATTTTATTGGGGGGAAAGAAGTAAAAGTGAGAGTAAAACAAAGGGAAGTAATTAAGTAAAATTTAGGAAAGCTATAACCTCTGTAGATGGTTATAGCTTCTTTTATAATTTCTCTCTTCGCCATAAGCTGTTCAAAAAAACAGCCATATATCGCCTATCCGTATTGTGTAACTTTACCTGAACATCTTTTTAACAGACAAAGGGGACGGTTCTCCTTGTCTGAATTCTAAATTGTTCAGATAAAAGGAACCGTCCCTTTTGTCTGCTTTTGTCTGCATGAGGAGGGTTTTCGTCCTATGCACTTATTCCAAATACTTTTTGCACTAGAGTTCCAAAGAGATATGATAATGCTGCTGCTCCAAGTCCTGTTGCTACCATTTCTAAAACCTTTCCTTTTATCGAGAGGCTTTCTGACGCGACAGATACTACAATTCCTACTATAGAGAGGGCTATTGCTGCAAAAATCACTGAAAATGCAAGAGCTACTAAAGATGATGAGGTGATTATAAAGTAAGGCAAAACGGGGAATATGAGTCCTACAAGGTATGCAATACCTGTATACAAAGCAGATTTTATCTCATTTTCTGAAACATCCTCAGTTAAAAGGTTTGTCATGGCATCTTCATTATTACTAAGTTTGTCTACAATTTCTGCTCCAACATCTTCTGGTATACCAGATTCTGATAGTTTATTTAAAAATTCCTCTTTTGCCCTGTCTTTTGAGACTTTAAATAAAAGCTCCATTTTCTTTTTTATACCCTCATTTACTTGTCTTTGAGACCTTACAGAGGTGTATGCACCTATTGCCATAGAAAGAGCACCAGCGACTCCTACTACCAAACCAGCAGTGCCAACAGTGATGGGACTTTTTGGATAAACAGCTGAGAGTCCTGTTACAGTTCCTAAGATTTCCACAAGGCCATCGTTCATTCCAAGTATAAAATCTCTTATGTTTTCTATGCTGAATTTATCTTTTTGTCTGTTAAACATTTTTTCATGTTCCAGTTCATCTTCTATGATTTTTGAGAGAATTAATTTTTCTTCTTCTGTAAGAGAAGCTTCGTTAAAATAGCGATAATAGGATTCGGTACTTGTTGTTTCATTCATCTCAAGTATTGTGACAAATAATTTACTTCCTAATAAAGTTCTCAATATTTTATAAGTAAAAAGCCTAAATTTACAAGATTTTTCTTCCGGAATTTCTATATTTCTGTCTTTTAAAAATTGATGCCAAAATTTTGCGTGAGCTTTTTCTATTTTTGCAAGTGCTTCAAAATTACTTTTAGTTTCTGAATTTTTCTCCACTTTCGCAAGGTATGTATAGAGGTCGGCAGCTTCAACTTCTTCTTTGTAAAAACTGATAGCTTGATCTATAGGATTCATTTTACCATACCGCCCTTTCTGAGTGAAATTTTAAATGAGCAAGAATAATAAAAGATTATATTATTGAATATATTTATTTTTATGATATATTTACAAAGTCACAAACATCCGTATATATTATACCACATTAGATTTAAAGCTAATGGCCACGTGTCTTTTGCAGAGATAAAAAATGGAGGGAATACTCCCTCCATTTTTTATTCATCTTTTGCTAATTTTTCGTATATTTTGTACCTTTCTTGAGCTAGTTTTTCAGCTTCTTCAAAGAGCTTTTGTGCTCTTTCTGGGAAGGTCTTTTCTAATGCTGAGAATCTTACTTCTCCTTTTAAGAAGTCTTGTACTGATAATTTTGGCGGTTTGGAATCGAGGATGAATGGATTCTTTCCTTCTTTCTTGAGAAGCGGATTGTATCTATAGAGAACCCAATATCCTGCTTCTACAGCTTTCTTTTCTTCTAATTGGCTGCAGCTCATACCTTGCTTTATGCCGTGAGCAATACATGGAGCATAGGCAATGATGAGAGATGGCCCTGGATAACTTTCAGCTTCTACTAATGCCTTCACTAATTGAGTTTGACTTGCTCCCATTGCAACTTGTGCTACATATACATACCCGTATGTCATTGCCATTCTTCCTAAATCTTTCTTGCCAATTGGTTTACCTGCTGCTGCAAATTGTGCTACTGCACCTACTGGTGTTGCCTTTGAAGATTGTCCACCTGTATTTGAATAAACTTCTGTATCAAATACCAAGACGTTTATATCTTCTCCCGAAGCAAGTACATGATCTAATCCGCCATAACCTATATCGTATGCCCAACCGTCGCCACCAAATATCCATTGAGACTTCTTGATGAGGTAATCTTTTCTTTCAAGTACTTCATTAATAAGCTCTTTTACTTTTGTGTCTTCTGCTTTATAGTTTTGAAGTATTGGTAACAATTTTATGGTAGCTTCTTTGGATTTTTTGCCGTCCATCATGTTGTCAAGCCAGAATTGCAATACTTCTTTTAGCTCTGCTGTGATGTTAAGCTCCAACAGTTCTTTTACTATATCAGCTAATTTTGCCCTTTGTTGTTTTACAGCTAATGCCATGCCAAGACCAAATTCTGCGTTGTCTTCAAAAAGGGAATTTGCCCAAGCTGGTCCTTTTCCTTCATGGTTTGTACAATATGGTGTAGATGGTGCACTTGCTCCCCAAATTGAAGAACAACCTGTAGCATTCGCTATCATCATTCTATCGCCAAAAAGCTGTGTGACAAGTTTAGCGTAAGGTGTTTCACCACATCCTGCGCAAGCACCTGAGAATTCAAGCAGAGGCTTTTCGAACTGGCTTCCTTTTACTGTTTCTTTGTTCATTGGGTTTTCTTTTGGTGATAAAGTCATTGCGTATTCCCAGTTCTTTGCTTCTTCCATTTGTGTTTCTAAAGGCTTCATTACAAGTGCTTTTTCTTTCGCAGGACACTCATTTACGCAAACGCCGCAACCTGTACAGTCAAGGACACTGACTTGAATTCTGTAATATAGTCCTTCAAAGCCTTTTCCAATAGCCTTTTTAACTTTAAATCCTTCTGGTGCGTTTTTAACTTCCTCTTCTGTGAGCAAGAAGGGCCTTATTGCAGCATGTGGACATACAAAAGCGCATTGGTTACATTGTATACAGTTATCTATTTGCCACTCAGGTACGTCAACAGCAATTCCGCGTTTTTCATAAGCTGCAGTACCTGGTGGGAAGGTACCATCTTCTCTCCCGAGGAAGGCACTTACGGGAAGCTTGTCTCCTTCCAATCTATTCATTACATCGGCAATATTTTTAACAAAATCAGGTGCTTGCCTTTCTTCTTTTGGCTCATCTTCTGCGTTTGCCCAAGAAGCAGGTACTTCTACTTTGACTAAAGAATTTATACCTCTATCTACAGCTTCGTAGTTCATCTGTACTATCTTTTCGCCTTTATGTCCGTATTCTTTTACGATAGCTTCTTTTAAGTGTTTTACTGCCTCTTCAATTGGTATTATGTTTGTAAGCTTGAAGAAAGCAGATTGCATTATCATGTTAATTCTTCCGCCTAAGCCTATTTCTTTTGCGATGTCTACAGCGTTGATGATGTAGAAGTTAATGTTATGTTTAGCTAAATATCTTTTGATTGAAGCAGGCAATTTTTTGTCTAATTCTTCAACTTTCCAATTGCAGTTTAGAAGGAAAGTACCACCATCTTTTAATCCTGCCAATATGTCATAATTGTAAACGTAAGATTGCTTATGGCAGGCAATGAAGTCTGCTTTGTTAATTAAATAAGTAGACCTTATTGGCTTTTTACCAAATCTTAAGTGGGATACTGTTACACCGCCTGATTTCTTTGAGTCATAAGAGAAATATGCTTGCACGTATAAATCTGTGTTGTCACCTATGATCTTTATAGCGCTCTTGTTTGCACCAACTGTACCATCAGAACCAAATCCCCAGAATTTGCAGCTGGTTGTCCCTTCTGGTGCTGTATCGACTTCTTCTCCTACAGGAAGTGATGTAAAGGTCACATCATCAATTATTCCTATTGTGAAGTGGTCTTTTGGTTCATCAGCTTTGAGGTTCTCAAATACAGCAATGATTTGTGCAGGTGTAGTATCTTTTGAGCCAAGACCATAACGACCCCCAACAATTACTGGACGCAATTCGCTGTCAAAGAAAGCCGTTTTTACATCTTCATACAAAGGTTCACCAATTGAACCTGGTTCTTTTGTTCTATCGAGTACAGCTATCTTCTTAACAGTCTTTGGTATTACATCTAAGAAATGTTTTATAGAGAAAGGCCTATAAAGATGTACTTTTATGACACCTACTTTTTCTCCTTTTTTCAACAAGTAATCTACTGTTTCTTCAATGGTTTCTGTCACAGAACCCATTGCAATTATTATTCTTTCTGCATCTGGTGCGCCATAATAGTTGAACAGCTTATATTCTCTTCCTGTTAATTTCTTTATTTCATTCATGTAATATTCTACGATTTCAGGTATAGCATTATAGAACCTATTGGCGGCTTCTCTCCCTTGGAAGAATATATCAGGATTTTGAGCTGTACCTCTTATCACAGGACGTTCTGGATTTAATGCCCTTTCTCTGAAAGCTTTTAAAGCATCATAGTCTACAAGCTTCTTTAAATCTTCATAATCTAAAACTTCAATTTTTTGCACTTCGTGAGATGTTCTAAATCCGTCAAAGAAGTGCAGGAAAGGAACTCTTCCTTTAATTGCAGAAAGGTGTGCGATGCTTGCCAAATCCATTACTTCCTGTACACTTCCTGACGCAAGCAATGCAAAACCAGTTTGACGGCATGCCATAACGTCAGAATGGTCACCAAAAATTGAAAGAGCATGTGTTGCCACTGCACGAGCACTTACATGGAATACTCCAGGCAAAAGCTCACCTGCAATTTTGTACATGTTAGGAATCATTAAAAGAAGTCCTTGAGATGCAGTAAATGTCGTTGTTAGAGCTCCTGCTGCCAGTGAACCGTGAACAGCTCCTGCAGCACCTGCTTCTGATTGCATTTCAATGACTTTTACTGTTTGCTCAAATATGTTCTTCCTTCCATGGGCACTCCATTCATCTACTACTTCTGCCATTGGTGATGATGGAGTTATGGGGTAAATCGCAGCTACTTCTGTAAAAGCATAAGCTACATGGGCAGCAGCTGTGTTACCATCCATGGTCTTCATTACTTTAGCCATTTCATTACTCCTCTCCTTATTTTAATAATGTTAAAAAGTAGCCAATTTTATAAAGGAATACCTGCTATAGTACAGTATACATTATTTTGTTTTATTATATAACAAAATAATTGGGCCAGTATAACAGATAGCAAAGTCTTAGATTTTTACTTTTATTAAAGCAGTATAACAGGTACATAGTAATTATACCATACCTTATAAAAAATTAAAACTTTTTATGATAAAATTACATCAATTTTTGTTAATTTGCTCTATGTAGCATATTTAAAAGGATTTATAATTTACTCAAAAATTTTCCTGAACATTTTTGTAATTGACACTACATGAAACAAATGGTATAATTTTTTTGTCAAATTATGTCGAAAAGAAGGGAAAAGGGTGGAAGTGTCCAATTACAGCGAATATTATTTAATAAGGCGTTTGATGACAAGCTTAAGACATTATCATTTGACGACTTATTTGCACAGCATTAGAGTTGCTAGGCTTACATACTTAGTTTCTAAAAAATTAGGATTGCCTAAAGATGAGCAAATTTATAATTGTAAGGGGGGATTACTTCACGATATTGGAAAAGTGTTAGTACCTATATCTATTCTTGACAAACCAGGGTTACTCACAGAATTAGAGTATGAGTTTATGAAAGTACATCCTAGTTATGGTTCAGAGATGTTAAAAATTTTTCCAACTTTGAGAGATTTAATTCCAGCGGTACTTTATCACCATGAGAGGTTGGACGGGTCAGGATATCCTTTTGGGGTGAGTATAATTCCTTTAAGTGCTCAAATAATAGGGATTTGCGATTCTTTCGATGCAATGACTACAAAAAGGCCCTACAATGAAAAAAGATTAAAAAGTATACATGAGGCAATATTTGAATTAAAAACACAGCCCTACAAATATAATTATAATATTGTAGAAGCACTAGAAAAAGCCATAAAAGAAGAAAAGGGGAATCAATAGCATTTTCTATATAATAGGAGGGTAAACAGATGAAGAGTATTAAAACAAAGCTTTTAACTTTAATGGTGTTATTTATCTTAATTCCCCTTGTAATAACAGGATATTTTTCGACGAATATTGCTGAATCGGTTCTTAAATCCAAAATAAACGATTCCAATCAAGGAGCTTTGTCAGTCTTAAATAAGTATATAACCTCTTTTAAGAGAGATACAGAGTCAATAGTTCAAATGCTATCTGAATCAAATGCTATTTTGAATTACGATGGAAGTGAAGCCTCTGATGAAGCGGTGTTAAAGAAATTGGAAGAGGCAAAAAAGGCGATGCAAGATGCAGCAAACCTGTATTTTGCTACACCAGATAAAAAGATGATTCTATATCCCCCTCAAAAGCTAGAGAATTATGACCCTACAGAAAGGCCTTGGTATAAAGATGCGGTAAATGCCAAGAGTGGAATTGTTTGGTCAAAACCATATCAAGATTTTAACACTAAAATCCCTGAAATTACTGTCAGTAAAGCTGTGATGGATTCAAATGGCAAATTAATAGGTGTTTTAGGGATCGATATAAGTTTAGAACAGCTTTCAAAACATATATCTGATGTTAAACTTGGCAATACAGGGTACATCTACATTGTCACAAAAGATGGGACTACCATTTCTCATCCAGATTCCAGTAGGCTGTTTACTTCAATTATACAATACGATTTTGGAGAAAGGCTATTAAAAACTGATAATTCTACAATACACTATGTTTCGAACAATAGCTATAAATTTGCAAGTGTAAAAAGTCTTGACAGCTTTGGGTGGAAAGCAGTAGTTACAATGGAAAATAGCGAATTAACAAAAGATGTCACGAAAATACGAGATTTTGTAATCACTGTAAGTATAATAGTATTACTCATTGGATTTTTAATAGCTTACTTCTTTGCAAATTCAATATCTTCAGGAATCAAAAAAGTGGTAACTGCTATGTCTGAAGCAGCTAAAGGGGATATTACGGTTAAAGCTAACGTAAAGGCAAAAGATGAAGTAGGAATATTGGCAAATAGTTTTAATACCATGGTTGAAGGAATAAGAAGACTTGTCTTTGACATAAAAAGCGTATCAGAGTCTGTAAATCACTCAGCGGAAAACATGGCAGTTGCTTCAGAGGAGGCCGCACAAGCTACACAGGATGTCGCGAAAGCCATTGAAGAAATCGCACAAGGAGCTTCAAGTCAAGCAAAAGAGGCAGAAGAGAGCGCTAGTGCCACTGTGTTACTTGGGCAATTGATAGACCAATCCCTTAAAAACGCTGATGAGATAAACCAAGAAGTAGAGAATGTCAGCATGGTATCCAATGAAGGACTTGTCACTATAGATGACTTAATAGAAAAGACAAAACTGACAATAGAAGCGAATAACAATGTAAAAGAATCCACAAACTATCTCCTTGAAAAATCTGCAGAGATAAGCAAAATTGTAGAGACGATAACAGGCATAGCAGACCAGACAAATCTTTTATCACTAAACGCGGCAATAGAGGCAGCGAGAGCAGGAGAAGCAGGAAGAGGTTTTGCCGTTGTAGCAGATGAAGTGAGGAAATTGGCAGAACAGTCCTCACAGGCAGCGAGAAATATAGCTAACTTAATATCTGAGATACAAAGCACGATTAACGATACTTACAAGACAGTAGAAGACTCAACAAAATCAATAGAAGAGCAAAGCAATGTAGTCAATACTACAAAAGATGTGTTTGAAGGAATACTTCATGCAGTGAATTTCATAGTAGAAAAAATTGATAATCTTAATAAATCTTTAAAGGAGATAGAATCTCACAAGAACAAAATAGTTGATTCAATACAGAACATAGCGGCTGTATCAGAAGAGTCAGCGGCATCAGCGGAAGAAGTATCCGCAACATCACAGGAACAGTCGGCAATTGTGGAAGAGATGGCATCAACAGCAAATGAACTTAAGAATTATGCCAATACGCTTATGGAAGCAATTAAGCAGTTTAAAGTAGAGTAAGCGGGAGAACTCCCGCTTTTTTAAATTTTAAAAATGTATAAATATTAGCAGGATTTTTGAAGTGATAAATAGAAATATACTATATCACCAAATTAAAAAATTTATGGGGGGATTTAAATATGTCAAGAGTTATAAGAGCGCCAAGGGGGACCACATTACATTGCAAGAATTGGCAAATAGAGGCGCCTTATAGAACTTTGATGAACAATCTAGATCCGGAGGTAGCGGAGGACCCAGCGAATTTGATAGTGTATGGAGGAGCAGGTAAAGCCGCAAGGAATTGGGAAGCTTTTGATAAAATAGTAAAGAGCTTAGAAAATTTGGAAGAAGATGAAACACTTCTCATCCAGTCTGGGAAACCTGTAGGAATTTTTAAAACTCATACAATGGCACCAAGAGTGCTCATATCCAATGCAATGTTAGTACCTGCATGGGCTAATTGGGAAAATTTCTGGGACCTTGAGGCAAAAGGGCTTACCATGTATGGGCAAATGACAGCAGGAAGTTGGATATATATAGGGACACAAGGGATAATAGAAGGAACTTTTGAGACTTTTGCAGCTCTTGCTAAAAAACATTTTGATGGAACATTGAAGGGAAAGTTTGTACTTACTGCAGGACTTGGAGGTATGAGTGGAGCTCAACCTTTAGCTATTACCATGTTAGACGGCGCTTGTCTTGTAGTAGAAGTAGACAGAAATAGAATACAGAGAAGATTAGATACTAAATACCTTGATGTAATGACAGACAATCTTGACAAAGCTTTAGAAATGGTTTTGAAAGCAAAAGAAGAAGGAAAGCCTTTGTCAGTTGGACTTGTCGGAAATGCCGCAGATGTTCATCCTGAGCTTGTAAGGAGAGGAATAATTCCAGACGTTGTAACAGACCAGACATCAGCCCATGACCCATTAAACGGATATGTGCCAAATGGAATGACACTAGAAGAGGCATTTGCTCTTAGAAAATCAAATCCGGAGGAATATATAAAGAGAGCTAAAAAAGCTATGGCAGAGCATGTTTCAGCAATGCTTGAGATGCAAAAAAGAGGAGCAATAGCTTTTGATTACGGCAATAACATAAGGAGAATGGCTTATGATGAAGGGGTAAAAGAGGCTTTTAATATCCAAGGTTATGTTCCTGAGTATATAAGAGATTTATTCTCTGAAGGGAAAGGACCTTTCCGCTGGATTGCATTATCAGGTGACCCTGAGGATATTTACAAGACTGACGAAAAAGTTTTAGAACTTTTCCCTGAAGATAAACTGCTTGAAAGATGGATTAGGTTAGCGAGAGAAAAGATTAAATTCCAAGGATTGCCTGCGAGGATTTGTTGGTTAGGATATGGTCAGAGAGCGGAATTTGGCCTTGCAATAAATGAAATGGTGAGAAAAGGCGAACTGAAAGCTCCTATTGTAATAGGCCGTGACCACCATGATACGGGTTCTGTCGCATCCCCTTACAGAGAAACGGAGGCAATGAAAGACGGCAGTGATGCTATCGCAGATTGGCCAATACTTAACGCCTTGTTAAATACTGCTTCAGGAGCTACATGGGTATCAGTACATCACGGCGGTGGAGTTGGAATAGGATATTCAATACACGCAGGAGTAGTGGTGTGTGCCGATGGAACAAAAGAGTCTGACTTGAGAATAGAGCGAGTTTTGACCTCTGACCCTGGTTCTGGTGTTATGAGACATGCAGATGCTGGATATGAAATTGCAATAAGAACTGCGAAAGAAAAAGGAATAAAAATGCCTATGCTAAAATAACGTTGGAAAGGATGAGGAAATAAATGGATCAGATAATTGAATGTGTACCTAATTTTAGTGAAGGAAGAGACCAAGAAAAAATAGCACAGCTTGTCAAAGAAGTTGTGTCGACGGAAGGAGTAAAGCTTTTGGATTACTCTTCCGATAAAGACCACAACAGGACAGTTATAACCTTTTGTGGAGATGCAAAGGGAGTAAAAGAGGCGGCTTTTAAGCTCATTAAAAAAGCTTCAGAGATAATTGATATGAGGTACCATAAAGGGGAGCATCCGAGGATTGGGGCAACAGATGTGGTGCCTTTTATACCTGTAAAAAATGCTACAATGGAAGAATGTGTACAGATTGCGAGAGAAGTAGGAGAAAGGGTTGGAAGAGAGCTTAATATACCTGTGTATTTATATGAAGAAGCTGCTACAACTCCTGAAAGAAAAAATTTAGAGAATATAAGGCGGGGAGAATATGAAGGCTTTTTTGAAAAGATAAAACAGCCGGAATGGAAGCCAGACTTTGGTCCGCAGGAGATGAACCCCAAAAGCGGTGCGACAGTGATTGGCGCGAGGAATTTTCTCATTGCCTACAATGTCAATCTTGCTACAGACAATATTGATATAGCTAACAAAATTGCTAAAGCTATCCGATTTTCAAGCGGTGGTTACAGGTATGTAAAGGCGATGGGGGTGGAATTAAGAGAAAGAGGAATTGTGCAGGTGTCGATGAACCTTACTGATTTTAATAAAACACCTATTTACAGAGTTTTTGAAACAATTAAAGCAGAAGCTTTAAGGTATGGGGTAAATGTTATAGGCAGTGAAATAATAGGGCTTGTGCCAGCAAAGGCTTTGTTTGATGTGGCAGATTATTATTTAAGAATAGAGAACTTTTCTGAAAATATGGTTTTAGAAAACAGAATATACGAATGAGGTGTTAAAATGGAGGCAGATTTGTTAATATACAACATTAAGAAAATTTATACACCTCTTGGCAATTGCCCACTATGTGGAAGTGACATGGAAAATATAGAAGAAATTGAAGATGCTTATATTGCAATAAAAGATGGAAAAATTTTAGCGGCAGGAAAATCACCTGCCACAATTTCTGCAAAAAAAAAATTGACGCAAAAGGCATGATTGCAACTCCTGCATTTGTAGACCCTCATACTCATCTTATACATTATGGCTCAAGAGAAAATGAAGTGGCACTTAAATTAAAAGGGTATTGTTATGTAGACATATTAAAGCAAGGTGGAGGAATACTTTCTACTGTTAATGCAACCAAAAATGCTTCTGATGACCAATTGATAGAAAAAGCTATGAAAAGCCTTGATATAATGCTATCTCATGGCACTACTACTGTAGAAGTAAAAAGTGGATATGGACTTAGCACAGAAGAAGAGATAAGGCTTTTAAGACTTATGAATAAGCTTAATTCAATCTCTCTTGTGGATATTGTTCCTACTTTTTTAGGGGCTCATTCAATACCCACGGAGTTTAAGGAGAATTCTTGGGGATATGTTGATAAAGTTGTAAACGAAATGATTCCCAAAGTAAAAGAGGAAAATCTTGCAGAGTTTTGTGATGTTTTTTGCGAAGATGGAGCTTTTGACTATGAACAGTCTAAAAAGATATTAGAAGAGGCTAAAAAGTATGGAATGAAACTTAAAATTCACGCTGATGAGTTGACACAAAGTGGTGGAGGAGAATTGGCGGGAATATTAGGTGCTGTAAGCGCAGACCATCTTGAAGAGGTATCTGAAAAAGGAATTGAACTTATGAAAAAAGCAGGTACTGTAGGGGTACTTCTTCCTGGAGTTTCTTACTTTTTAGATAGACCTTATGCCAATGCAAGAAAATTAATTGAAAAAGGTCTTGCTGTGGCTCTTGGTACGGATTACAACCCGGGGACAAGTCCTACAGAAAATTTACAGCTTATAATGTCTTTTGCGTATATAAAAATGAAAATGTCTGCCAAAGAGATTTTAACTGGTGTAACTTTAAATGCAGCTTGTGCTATTGATAGGGGGAATGAAATAGGCACAATAGAAAAGGGTAAAAAGGCAGACATACTCTTAATTGATGCGCCCAATCTTGACTATATAATGTATCATTTTGGGATTAACCATGTAAATACAGTTATAAAGTCAAAAGGGGATAAAGCGGTTGTAATTGGGGTAAGGTAAAAATGCGTATTTTACAACGTGCAGCAGATTTTAAATATGTTTATGATAAATATAATGAGGAAGTTTTAGAAAATTATTAATAAACGTGGTGAAAAGTATGACGTCAAAAAAATCCACAGTATGTGCTGTGGATTTTTTTATACAAATATATCTTTGAAAACCCCCAAATAATATAAAACTCTCAAAAATATTGTAACAATTTTTTTGGCAGTTGTATTACAAAAATTATATCTCATTGGTATAATAGGTGGTGGGGGAAAATATATACACAGAAAAGGAGATGGTTTTTATGTTGATTAATGATTCTTTAAAGGAGTACATTGGAAAGGTAGCTTCTGCTTCTCCAACTCCTGGAGGGGGAAGTGTATCGGCAGCAGCGGCAAGTCTTGGAATTGCCCTTTCTACAATGGTGTACAACCTCACAATTGGAAGAAAATTCTACGAAGAGTATACAGAGGATATAAAGGAGGAGATACAAGAAGGGTTAAATATTTGCAACAGGCTTTTAAACGAATACATAAGGCTTATTGATGAAGATACAGCTGCTTATGATGAGGTCATGAAAGCGTTGAAAATGCCTAAAACTACTGAGGAAGAGAAAAAAGCAAGAAGTGAAGCGTTACAAAAAGCATATGTTAATGCAATGAATGTTCCTTTAAAACTTGCAAGGCTTTGCGGTGAAGGTTTTACACCGACTATGTTGATTGCTGAATATGGTAATCCTAATGCTGTATCAGATGCGGCAGTTGGGGCAATACTATTATATGCGGCAATAGAAGGAGCTGTTTTAAATGTAAAAGTTAATTTACCTTATATTAAAGCCCAGGAAATAGTGGAAAAAGCTACGAAGGAATGTGATGAAATTTTAAATAAATACAAGGAATCAAGAGATGAAGTTGTGAATAAAGTATTAAGTAAAATTTCAGGGAAATGGTAAATTAAAAAAGTAATTAAAAAAGTAATTAAAAAAGATACATAGAGAAAAGAGGAGATTTTTAAAGAGTTCGCATATCTTGTAGATAAAATAGCAATATTTAAAGGTTGTATATAAGTCTTGATAAAGTTATAATATGGTTAGATGTCAGACAACCATATATGTTTACCGATATAAAGTCGGTAAACGGTAACAAAATTTTTAATTAGGAGGTTATATGATGAAAAGCTGGCGCGTTGTTTTAGCATTTTTGCTCATCTTGATATTCTCAGGTTCAGTTCTTTTGTCAGGATGTTCTTCAAAGACAAAGCAAGAAAGTACACAACCTCAGCAAACTACTCAGGAAGCGAAGAATAAAAACTTTAAAGTAGGATTAGTTACAGACGTTGGTGGCATTAATGACCACAGTTTTAACCAAATGGCTTATGAAGGATTGCAAAGGGCTGCTAAAGAATTAGGTGTTACAGTAAACGTAATCCAGTCAAAGAAAATGGAAGACTATGTACCTAATTTAACTAATTTGGCTCAACAAGGATATGATTTAGTTATTGCGGTAGGCTTTATGATGCATGATGCGACAGAAGAAGTATCACAAAAGTTTCCAAATACTAAATTTATGATAATTGACTCAGAGATAACAGACAAACCAAATGTTGCTTCAGCTATGTTTAAGACAGAACAATGTGGTTATCTTGTAGGTGCAATGGCAGGCTTAGTAGAGAAAGAAAAGGTTGGCAAGGTAAAAGGTACAAACACCATAGGTGTGGTTGGAGGAATGCAAATACCACCAGTGGATAGCTTTATTGCGGGTTATCAGCAAGGTGCAAAAGCAGTAAATCCGGGTATAAAGATTATTGTAAATTATACAAATAGTTTTACTGATCCAGCTGCAGGAAAACAAATGGCTTTAACTGAAATAAGTCAAGGTGCAGAAATCATCTTCCAAGTTGCTGGTGGAACTGGTGATGGAGTTATTAGAGCAGCCCAAGAGAAAAATGTATATGCAATAGGTGTTGATGCAGATCAAAGTTATTTAGCTCCTGATCATGTTTTGACATCAGCGGTAAAAAGAGTTGATGTTGCAACATTTGATATTATAAAAGATACTTTGGAGGGCAAATTTAAGAGTGGTATTGTGTACTTTGACTTAAAGAACAATGGTGTAGGAATAGGCAAAGTGAATAAAGATGTGCCAAAATCTATAATAGATAAAGTGAATCAGTTGGCACAAGATATAATAAACGGCAAAATACAAGTATCTGATAAAATTTCAAAATAAACTATAAAAATGGGGCTGAATGCTGTTCAGCCCCTTTTTGGAGGTAGGGATGGATGAGTGCTATACTTGAAGTAAAAAATATCACAAAGATATTTCCTAAGGTTGTAGCAAATGACAATGTCAACCTTATGGTAGAAAAAGGAGAAATACACGCTATACTTGGTGAGAATGGTGCAGGGAAATCTACATTAATGAATATCATATATGGTTTATATAAACCGGATTCCGGAACTCTTATTTTTGATGGGGAAGAGCTCAATTTAAGCGGACCTCATGAAGCTATTGAAAAAGGCATAGGGATGGTACACCAACACTTTATGCTTATTCCTGTTTTGACGGTAGCAGAAAACATCGTATTAGGAGCAGAGCCTGAAGGGATAACTTATGACAAGAAAAAGGCTAATGACCTCATAAGAGAAATATCGCAAAAATATCATTTAGAAATAGATCCTGAAGCAAAAGTAAAAGATTTGCCTGTAGGACTTCAACAAAGGGTGGAAATTTTAAAAGCCTTCTATAGAAAAGCCAAACTTTTAATTTTAGATGAGCCTACAGCTATGCTTACTCCTCAAGAGACAGAAAAGTTATTTGAAATAATGAGAGAGCTAAAAAAACAAGGGATGTCTATAATATTTATAAGCCATAAATTAGAAGAAGTATTAGAAATTTCTGATAGAGTTACCGTTATGAGAAGAGGAAAGGCTGTTGGTACTTTAAAGACAAAAGAGACTAATGAGCAAGAGCTCGCAAATCTCATGGTAGGTAGAGAAGTAGTATTGAGGATAGAAAAAAGTGAGTATAAACCAGGGGGTGTAGTATTAAAGGTTAACGATTTAAATGTAGTTGATCAACAGGGTGTTGCTAGAGTAAAGGATGTAAATTTTGAAATTAGGGAAGGAGAAATTTTTGGACTGGCTGGTGTTGATGGAAATGGCCAGTTAGAATTAGTAGAAGCTATAATGGGATTAAGACCCAAGAAATCTGGTACTATTTTATTTTATGGCAAGGATGTAACGAATTTTTCTACAAGGCAACTCTACAGGGAAGGAATATCTTATATTCCTCAAGATAGACAAACTGATGGGCTTGTTTTAGATTTCACAGTTGCAGAAAATTTAATTTTAAGGGAGTACAAAGATTCAACTTATTCTCGTTATGGTGTTATTCAATATAAAAAAGTATATGAAAATGCGGAGAAAAAAGTAAAGGAATTTGACATAAGGCCTCCTGAATATATGCTTAAAGCACGTAATTTATCAGGAGGTAACCAGCAGAAGGTAATATTAGCAAGGGAAGTAGGGTATAATCCTAAACTTTTGATTGCAGTTCAGCCTACAAGGGGAATGGATGTTGGTGCTATAGAATATATCCACAAGCGAATATTAGAGCTAAGAGACAAAGGAGCTGCTATTTTGTTAGTGTCTCTAGAATTAGAAGAGATAATGTCCTTGTCAGATAGAATTGGAGTTATATATAAAGGACAGCTTATGGACATTTTAGATGGCAAAACTGCAGCTAAAGAGCAAATAGGATTGCTCATGGCTGGTTCGCGTTTTGATAAGACGACATTGGAGGCGAGATGATGAAAAGCATTTTAAAAGAACTATATATTCCAGTTGTAGCTGTGCTTATAGCCATTATTATCGGTTCTATTATAATGATGGTTACTGGATTTAACCCTGTCATTGCCTATATATCACTTTTTCTAGGAGCTTTTGGAAATGTCAACAATATTGCTAATACTCTTGCTGCTGCTGTTCCTCTTATATTGACAGGTTTAGGTGTGGCTATTTCTTTTAAAGCAGGACTTTTTAATATAGGTGCAGAAGGCCAATACTGGATAGGAGCAATAGTAGGAGTATGGATTGGTTATAGTTTTACAGGACTTCCCTGGTATATCCACATACCTTTTGCACTTGTAGCTGCTATGATAGCAGGGGGGCTTTGGGCAGGACTTATTCCGGGACTCGCGAAGGCTTATACTGGTGCTAATGAAGTCATAACTACTATGATGATGAGCTATATTGCTATATATTTTAGCCACTTTTTATTGGAATTTGGACCTATGATGGATAAAAGTGGGACAATTCCGCAATCACCTGTCATCAATGATAGTGCCGTAATACCCTTTTTAATTCGGAATACGCAGTTATCTTATGGAATTTTTATTGCACTTGTGGCAGCAATTTTTGTGTATTGGCTTATGTTTAAGACGACGTGGGGATTTGAGATGAGAGCAGTAGGATACAATCAAAAAGCGGCAAGGTACGCAGGTATGAATGTTCCTCTGAATATGGTACTTTCCTTAGGGTTAAGTGGAGCTTTTGCGGGGCTTGCAGGTGCTGTCCAAATGTTGGGAGTACAGCATCGTTTATATGATAGTTTTACTTCAGGATATGGCTATACTGCTATAGTTGTAGCCTTACTTGCAAATAACAATCCAATAGGTGTTATATTTGCAGCGATTTTGTTTGCAGCTTTAGGTACAGGTTCTCAGTATATGCAACTTAATGCGCAGGTGCCGGGACAAATGGCGGACGTCATCACAGGTTTAATAGTATTCTTTGTAGCAGCTTATAGAATTGCAGAAGTTATAAAGGACAGGCTTGCAAAAAGGCAAAAGAAGGAGGTAAAAGCATGAAAGAAATATTTTTAAACCCACAACTTTGGGCAGCTACTTTGGCTATGGCTACACCACTGGCATTGCCTGCGTTAGGGGGTACCTTTTCTGAAAGGTCTGGTGTTGTGAACATTGCAATGGAAGGTATTATGCTTATTGCGGCATTTTTTGCAGTTGTGTTTGCTCACATGACTGGCAGCGCTTGGATAGGTCTTTCAGGAGCTATGATAGTTGGCCTTATAGTTGCCTTAGTTTTTGCATGGGCGGCTGTAAGCTTGACAGCTAATCAAATAATTTTAGGAATGGCAATTAACATTTTTGCTTCGGGTATTACAGCATACCTTTTAAACGCGATGTACGGCTTTACAGGAACACCAGTCGATACTCCTATGCTTCCTACAGTAGCTATTCCAGGCATTAAGAGTATACCTTTTTTAGGTCAAATTTTAAGTGGTCACAGCGTAATTGTATATTTAATGATAATAATTTTGTTTGCAGCAGATTATTTTCTTTTCCACACAAATTTAGGTTTGAGGCTAAGATCAGTCGGCGAAAATCCTGAGGCAGCTGAAACAGCGGGTATTAACGTTATAAAGTTAAGATATTTAGGTGTTGCATTAAGCGGTATTCTCTCTGCGATGGGTGGCGCTTATCTGTCGATAGGTGCGTTAAATAGTTTCAACCCTGATATGACAAGTGGTAGAGGTTATATTGCGTTGGCAGCAATGATTTTTGGTAAATGGACGCCTTTTGGGTCTTTTGGCGCTGCACTTCTCTTTGGATTTGCAACGGCTCTCAGCATGCAGCTTCAAAATACGGCATTTTCAAAGAATATAATCATGATGTTGCCTTATATATTGACAATCCTTGCACTTGTGGGTGTCGGTGGAAAGAGCGTGCCGCCCGCTGCAGATGGAGTACCATATACGCCTAAGAAATAATAACGTGTGAGGCATTTTATGATGCTGTTACCAGAAAAAAAACCGCTGTATGAGCTCGCCTTAAGGAAAATGGAAGAATTGATAAAGACTGGGCAGTGGAAGGAAGGGAGCAAGCTCCCTTCTGAATCACAGCTTGCCAAACAATTTGGCATTAGTCGAGCTACTTTAAGAGAAGCAATGAGAATTTTAGAGGATGAAGGCCTTATAGTGAAACAGCAAGGAGTAGGGACTTTTGTAAGGAGAAAACCCCTTATAAAAAGTGGGTTGGAAGAGTTATTTAGTGTTACGACATTAATTGAAAGGCAAGGGATGGTACCAGGTACAAGAGATTTTACTGTATATAAACTTCCTGCTACAGAAAATGAAGCAAAGCATTTGAGGCTAAAACCGGGAGAGATTATATACAAAGTAGAAAGAGTAAGAACAGCAGATGATGTACCTGTTGTATACTGCATAGATAGGTTGCCACAGAGTATTGTTGGAGAATCTTTTACAGGATTTGAACAATCGGTATTTGCTTATCTTGAAAGTGAGCATTCTATAACAATAACTTATGCTATTTCTAATATACGGGTCATTAAACATGACCCTGTAGTTGAGAAAAAACTTATGATGGATAAAAATGATTCAATACTTCTTTTAGAGCAGGTTCATTACGATGAAAATAATGTACCAATTCTTTACTCTTCAAATTATTTTAATGCTTCCAAGTTTGATTTCTATATCATAAGGAGAAGAACATTGTGAAAGTAGGTGCATAAAGTGGAGTATAAGGATTACAAAAAATTGGTGGAATTGGCAAAGGAGGCAAGAGAAAAGGCTTATGCTCCTTATTCCAATTTTAAAGTGGGAGCTTGTGTAATTACAGAGGATGGGAAAACCTATCAGGGATGTAATATTGAAAATGCATCTTATGGCCTTACAAATTGTGCAGAGAGAACAGCTCTTTTTAATGCTTATGCGAATGGAGAGAGGAAATTAAAAGCGATTGCGGTAATAGCTGATACTGAAGGTCCTGTTTCTCCATGTGGGGCATGTAGACAGGTAATGATTGAATTAGGCGGAGAAGACATGGTTGTGATACTGAGCAATATGAAAGGAGATTATGCCATATTTACTGTTAAAGACTTGTTACCCGGAGCTTTTACTTCTAAAGATATGTAAAAATAGATGGTATTTAGACTTTGCAAAAGAGGTGATAAAATGTTAAAAAAGGTCATACTAATAGTTTTGGATAGCGTCGGAGTAGGAGAATTGCCAGATGCATATAAATTTGGTGATGAAGGTACCAATACTTTAGGACATGTGGTAGAAAAAACAAGCATTGAACTTCCTAATATGTGGAAATTGGGGTTGGGAAATATTATACCTTTAAAAACAGTTTCATCAAATCCTAATCCTATTGGTGCTTATGGTAAAATGGCTGAGAAGTCAGCAGGAAAAGATACAACTACAGGCCACTGGGAAATAGCGGGACTTATTGTGGAGAAACCTTTTCCAACATATCCTAATGGTTTCCCTCCTGACATTATTGAAGAATTTGAAAGAAGAATTGGTAGAAGAGTTTTAGGAAATAAGCCTGCTTCAGGAACTGAAATTATAAAGGAATTAGGAGAAGAGCACGTAGAGACAGGATATCCTATTGTTTATACTTCCGCTGATAGTGTATTTCAAATTGCTGCTCATGAAGAGGTTATACCTGTTGGAGAGCTCTACAAGATGTGTGAAATTGCCAGGGAAATATTAAAAGGTGACCATGCAGTAGGAAGGGTCATTGCAAGGCCTTTTATTGGCATATCTGGTAACTTTGTAAGAACGGGGAATAGAAGGGATTTTTCATTAAAACCTTTTGAGTCTACAGTTTTGGATATGTTAAAACAAGCTGGATATGAAGTTTATGCAATAGGCAAAATTGAAGATATTTTTGCAGGACAAGGAATTACTAATAAAAATCATACTACAAATAATGATGAAGGAATTACTGCTACCATAGAAGCGATGAATATAGTTAAAATAGGACTTATTTTTACAAATTTAGTTGATTTTGACATGATCTATGGTCACAGGAATGATGTAGAAGGATATGCGAAGGCTTTAAAGCATTTTGACAATAGACTGCCTGAAATAATGGGAAAACTTACAGAGGAGGATTTGCTTATTATAACTGCTGACCATGGATGTGATCCTACTACACCTGGAACAGACCACACAAGAGAGTATGTACCATTATTAGTTTATAGTCCTTTAATGAAAGAAGGAGTAAATCTTGGTGTAAGGAGCACTTACTCAGATGTAGCTGCTACAATTGCTGAGATTTTTAATATAGGACCTACAAAAAATGGTACATCTTTTTTGAAGGAATTACCTTTAAAAGTGGGGGTATAATTTATGAGAATATATGACCTTATAATGAAAAAAAGAAATGGGGGAGTTCTCACAAAAGAAGAGATTGATTTTATAATTTCCGGTTATACAAAAGATTACATCCCTGATTATCAGATGAGTGCTTTAGCAATGGCTATATATTTTAAGGGAATGACGCCAGAGGAGACTGCACATCTTACTATGGCTATGGCTTACTCTGGCGATGTGATGGATTTATCAGCCATTAAAGGAATCAAAGTGGATAAACACTCAACTGGTGGCGTAGCTGACACTACTACATTAGTACTTGCTCCGATGGTAGCAGCCTGTGGAGCGCCTGTTGCCAAAATGTCGGGAAGAGGTTTAGGACATACCGGTGGGACGATAGATAAACTGGAGTCAATACCAGGAATAAGAGTAGAACTCAGCGAAGAGGAGTTTATTGATAACGTAAATAAATACGGTATTGCTATTATTGGACAGACAAAAAATCTCACCCCTGCTGATAAAAAATTATATGCATTAAGGGATGTTACTGCGACAGTAGATTCTATTCCACTTATTGCAAGTTCTGTTATGAGCAAAAAAATTGCAGCAGGTGCAGATGGCATAGTATTAGATGTAAAAGTGGGTAGAGGAGCTTTCATGAAAGACTTAGAAAGTGCCAAAGCCCTTGCTAAGTTGATGGTGGATATAGGAAATTCTGTAGGCAGAAAAACTGTAGCCCACGTTACAAATATGGATTATCCGTTAGGGCTTGCGATAGGAAATGCGCTTGAGATAGTAGAAGCTGTTCAAGTATTGAAAGGTCATGGTTCTAAAGATTTATTGGAAGTATGTATGCTACTTGGTTCTGATATGCTTCAAATTGCAGGTATTGCAAAAGACGACAAAGAAGCAAGGGCAAAACTAAAAGAAGCACTTGATAGCGGAAAAGCCCTACAAAAATTTAAAGAATTTATAAAGGCTCAAGGTGGAGATGAAAGAGTAGTTGACGATTTATCACTTTTACCACAGGCTAAGTATATAAGACCTTGGATTGCTGATAGAGATGTATATATAAAAGACCTGATGGCTTTAGATTTAGGCCTTATAGCGATGAAGTTAGGAGCAGGAAGAGAAAGAAAAGAAGATACAATTGATTTAGCTGTTGGCATAATGTTAGGTGGAAAAGTTGGAGATATAGTTAGAAAAGGAGAACCTATTGCGACGATATATGCCAATGATGAAAGTAAATTAGACTGGGCTTTTGATGAAATCAAAAAATACATTCTTCTTTCAGATGAGCCTGTAGAAAGACCAACATTAATATTTGCATAGCATTTTGAGCGATTCTTCCTAAAAAGAATCGCTTTTTTGTGTTAAAGTTTCATTAATTAAAGTCGATAAATATATATTGAGGTTTTATTAAATCTACTTTAGAAGGGGAGAAGTGTTAAATGGGAAAGACTATCCGTGCTCAACTCATACGTTCATTCGTAATAATAGGAGTCCTCATTGCAATTTTATCTTTCACAGTTAATTTAGGCTTTATTAATACTATTAAAAATATTGAAAATCTGAGAAAATATGTAGTTAATCAGGTAATCAATGTATCAAGTGCTCAAGTTCAAATTGCGGTGTTAAGCGGCAACATACAGCAAACTTTAAATGATTATATGAATGGTAATGCGACAAATTTCTCTGTCGGAGCTCCAATTAGTTCAATGGAGACATATATAGCCAATATTCAAAATAGCTTAGAGGACTATAAAAACACTAAAAATTATGAAATACTTAACAAAAATCTATCGGCCATTAAAGAAAGTATTGAGAAATTAAAAGAAGCAGTTAATGCTTTGCCTGATAGGTATAATTCTGCTAATGATAGTGACAAAGTAGTGACTATTACTTATTATTTAAATCATATTCAAAGTAGCTTGAATGATTTTAGTTCTACATACTCTCAAGGCTTTTTACCGTATTTCAATCAAATGATAGAAGATAATAAAAAAATTTTTTATATATCACTTGGTATAAGTAGTGCAATCATAGTGATAATCTTAATTTATGCAGCAATAATTGTGAGGAAGTTAAGGAAATTTGCAAAACTTATCAATTTCGAAATTGACAATGCAGTAAAACAATCAGAGGAAGTCATGAATTATGCGGTAAATATAAGAGATAAATCAGAAGAAAATACTATGAACATAACTTCTTCAAAACAAGGTTTAGAGGATTTAGTAAATGGGATTAACATAATTTCAGAAAATATAAATGAAGTTGCTGAATCTATTACTAAAGTTTCAGAGACTAATGGAAATTTGTCACAAGTTTCCGATAAACTTATGAGAGACATGAATGAAGCAATAATGAAAATCAAAGAAATAGAAGAAAATGCAAACAGACAAGGTGAAGAAGTTAAATCATTAATTGAATCTTTACAAGAAAGCTTGGAAAGCTCCAAAAATACTTCAAAACAACTAAATGAGCTAGAAAAAAGAATGGGGGGCATAAAAGATATTCTTTATTCTATCTCAGATATAGCTGAACAGACAAATCTTTTGGCACTTAATGCGGCAATAGAGGCAGCAAGAGCTGGAGAAAATGGAAGAGGATTTGCAGTTGTTGCGGAAGAAATAAGAAAGCTTGCAGCGCAATCGACAGAAAGTGTGGAGAGAATAGGAGAAATAATAGAATCTCTTACCCACTTTACAAGAGATACTGTTGATAATGTTGTCAAAAACATTGATACTTCTACAAAAGCTTCCGGCGAGGTGAATAAAGTATTGGATATATTTGAGCAGACAAAAGAAGGGTTTGACAAAGTCGCTGATATTATTAGTGAAATTTCTGCTGCAGCAGAAGAGACAGCTGTAAGTTCTAGTCAAACGCTACAAGCCATGAAAAACGTAATGTCAGCATCCCAAAATATATCTGCACAAGTAGAAGAATTATTGGCTTCTTCTCAGCAACTTTTGGCAGAGATAAATGTAGTAGATGAAAATAATTTAAAAAATCTTGATCATATAAAAGAACAGGTTGAATATACTGAAGAGCAAAAGGCTAATATGCAAAAAATTACGAATATCGTAAAACAACTATAATCTTGACATAGATACCCTATATGGTTTATAATTTATTCAAACAGCGTGCGACGGGTTACGGCATGAGCTGGTAAGGTAGCTATTACCTTGCCAGCTTTTAATTTTGAGAGAGGAGGATTTTTATGAAAAGGATTTTTGAGCTTACAATGAAAGACATTGAGAGAATGGACAAAAATACACTCATTGAAACAATCAAAACTTCCGAAGGAAGGACGGTAATGGCAGAGACTATTGTAACAGTTCCACCGCTGGTTTATGGAGTATCAAACATGGAGCTTGCAGCGGCTTTTGGCAGTGATATGATTACGTTGAATTTTTTTGATTTTCAAAAACCATTTATTTTTGGCATAGACGATATAGGAATAAACTTTTCGTCTGGGCCTTCCGAATTACAAAAAATAGAAGAAATAGCCTCCAAAAACGCAGAAGATTTTGACTATATTAAGAGACTCAAAAAGATTGTTGGGAGGTTTATAGGTGTAAATATAGAGCCAGTTCCTGAAGGAGTAAAGTATGTAGAGGGACGAAAATTAAATAGAGAAAATCTTTTAAAAGCTAAAGAATACGGATTTGATTATATCGTTATAACTGGAAATCCCAATACAGGAGTAAGTGTCAGCACGATAATAAAAGGAATAGAATTAGCAAAAGAGATTTTGGGCGAAAATATGATGATCATTGCCGGAAAAATGCACGGTGCTGGTTCAGGAAACATATATGAAGACAAAATTTTAAAAGATTTTGTAAAAGCAGGTGCCGATTGTGTTTTGATACCAGCGCCTGGTACTGTTCCGGGAATTGATTTAAATCTTGCAAAAAGACAGATAGAAGCCGTTCATGAAGAAGGTGCCTTGGCAATGACTACAATTGGCACCTCACAAGAAGGTTCACAAAAAAGCACAATAGAATTTATCGGGGTTCAATCAAAAATGGCAGGGGCAGACATACAGCATATAGGAGATGCAGGATATGCAGGAGTAGCACTTCCTGAAAACATAATGGCACTGTCTATTGCCATAAGAGGAGTAAGGCATACTTATAGGAGAATGGCATATTCTTTGAATAAATAATAAGTATATACCTTATCTTCTTTTGGCAATGGCATTATCAAAAACCTCCAATTTAAATATATTTTTATTATTCCTTAACTTTACTTATAAATTATTTTTCAAATAATTCAATGAAAAACTAGGATGCGATTTAAAGATATATGCGAAGTTATCAATAATTAGTTATTGACAAACTGCAAAATAAATTATATAATATTCGTAAACGAATACTAAATTACGGCGTGTTACTGCAAAAGCAGGCATGAGCCGGTCAAGGTGTTATTACCTTGCCGGCTCTTTTTGTTTAAATGCCTGAAAAAATACTAAAAGGAGGGTATTATATGAAATGGTTGGGAAGTCTTCAAAAACTAGGTAAAGCCTTAATGCTTCCAGTTGCTGTATTGCCTGCAGCTGCGTTGCTTTTAAGGCTTGGTGCACCTGATGTTTTCAACATTCCTTTTATCATGCAAGCAGGTGCAGCGGTATTTGACAATTTACCTCTCATCTTTGCTATAGGTATTGCAATAGGTTTTGCAGAAGGGGATGGAGTTGCAGCTCTTGCAGCAGCAGTTGGCTATTTTGTACTGACAAAAGGTGCGACAACTATAAACAAAGATATCAACATGGGAGTTTTAGGCGGTATTTTAATGGGTATCATAGCCGGTTATCTGTATAACAAGTATCATGATATTAAACTTCCTGATTTCTTAGGTTTCTTTGGTGGAAAAAGATTTGTGCCTATTGTAACAGCTTTCGCGGCAATTGTGTTAGCTTTTGCAATGGGATATGTATGGCCTCCAATACAGAATGGCATATATGCTGTAGGTAAATGGATAATTGGAGCGGGAGCACTTGGAGTATTTGTATATGGTGTACTCAATAGGCTTTTGATTCCTTTTGGACTTCATCACGTTATAAACAGTCTTGTGTGGTTTGTGTTTGGTACCTTTAAAACAGCAGCTGGCAAAGTTGTAACTGGCGATTTAAATAGATTTTTTGCAGGTGATCCAACAGCGGGAACATTTATGGCTGGATTTTATCCTATTATGATGTTCGGCCTTCCCGCAGCAGCTTTGGCTATGTGGGCGGCTGCTAAACCAAATCAAAGGAAAGCAGTATCCGGTGTATTCATTAGTGCAGCTCTTACATCGTTTTTGACAGGTATTACAGAGCCTATAGAGTTTGCATTTATGTTCTTGGCCCCTATACTTTATGTAATTCATGCCCTTTTGACAGGTTTATCTCTTGCTATAACATATATTCTTGGTATAAAGGATGGTTTTGGCTTTTCAGCTGGTCTTATTGACTATATCTTAAGCTATGGCATAGCTACAAAACCTCTTTTACTCCTTGTAATAGGTATAATTTATGGTGCAATATACTATGTAATCTTCTATTATATAATAGTGAAATTTAACTTGCCAACTCCTGGTAGATTAGAAGAAGAAGCTGTTGACCAATATGCAGACATGTCAAAATCAGAACTTGGTGATGTTGCTGCCCAATATGTAGAAGTATTGGGGGGAACAGAAAATATCCAGTCTTTGGAGGCTTGCATAACAAGGTTGCGCTTGACTGTGAAAGACGATACAATAATAGACGATGATAAACTTAAAAAATTAGGAGCAACAGGTGTTATGAGAATGGGCAAAAATGCATTGCAAGTAATTGTTGGTACAAAAGCTGATTTGATTGCACAAGAAATGAAAAAACACATGAAAAAAGCAGGAGGTAAAAATTTAAGGTGAAAATGTTTTAGGCGGCCGTAAACTGGCCGCCATCAAAATTATTTTAAGAAGTTTGAAATATATGGGTATAATAAAAATATTATAGAAAATGTAGAAAGGGATGGTATTGATGTTTGAACTATTTAAAAAGAAAAAATATGTAGATATATATTCACCTATGAAAGGAAGGTTATTGCCGATTGAAAAAGTGCCAGATCCAGTTTTTGCACAAAAAATGGTAGGGGATGGAGTAGCTATAGAACCTAAAGAGGGCACAGTATATTCACCGGTTGATGGCACTATTGTGCAATTATTCCCTACAAAACATGCTTTGGGGATAAGAACAGAAGAAGGTTTGGAGGTACTAATCCATATTGGAATGGATACAGTAGAAATGAAAGGGAATGGCTTTGAAAGTTTCGTTTCTGAAGGTGAAAAGGTCAAAGTAGGAGATAAGTTGGTAAAATTTGATATAGAATTGATTAAGAAAGATCACCCCTTGACATCTCCAATTATTATTACTAATATGGATATAGTGGATAAAATTGTAAAAGAATCTGGCGGTGAGGAGATAAAAGCTGGGAAGACAAAGGTCATGAGAGTGTACCTCAAGTAAAGTGAGGTATCGGTTTATGTATCGGGTGATAAAAGTTCTTAACAATAATGTATGCATGGCAAAGGATGAAAAGGATACTGAATGCATAGTTGTGGGAAAAGGTATAGGATTTGGGAAAAGAGCGGGTGACATTATTGAAGAGGATAAATTAGAAAAAGTATTTTATGTACAAGAGAATACTAATAAAATTAAATTTTCTGAGTTAATGGAAAAAATAAGAGGAGAAGTAATTGGGATTGCGGAAGAAATAATAGCGATGGCAGAAAGAACAAAAGGTAAAAAGTTAAATGAACATATACACATTGCACTTGCTGATCATATTGCCTTTGCAATTGAAAGGACAAAAATGGGAATAGAAATAAAAAATCCTTTTAATATAGAAATAAACGCTTTGTACAAGGATGATTATAATATTGCTTCAAAGGCAATAGAATTGATAAAAGAAAGGCTTAATGTATTTTTACCAGAGGATGAAACAGGTTTTATAGCACTCCACATACATGCGGCGTTGGAAAATGCTGGACTATCTACTACTCTAAAAAATACCAGATTAATTTCCAAATTAGTTTCTACGATTGAAAAACAATTGGGAAAACATATAGATAGAGATTCGATTGATTATATTAGGCTTATAACTCACTTGCGTTTTGCCATAGATAGGGTAGAAAAAGATACTCCTGTCGCGAATGAATTGTTGGATATGATAAAGAAAAAATTTAAAAAAGCGTGGAAAATAGCAAAAGAAATTGCAATTGAGATAGAAGAGGAATTAGAAAAGAAAGTTCCAGAAGGAGAAATAGGGTATCTTGCAATACATATTCAACGATTAATCAATGTAACTTAACAAACCCGAACTAAAACTACTTTTGGTTCGGGTTTTGCAATTTTTATAAGATAAAATTGCAAAATACTATTGACTTTATAAGTGGTTACATATAAAATATCTTATAAAGAGTTTTTGAAGGGGGAAGCGGAATGACTCTTAAAAAGGGCAAGAAAGTTTACATTGTTGACACAACTTTAAGAGATGGAGAGCAAACTGCAGGGGTTGTGTTTGCAAATAACGAAAAAATCAGAATTGCACAAATGTTGGATGAAATTGGAATAGATCAATTAGAAGTAGGTATTCCTACGATGGGGGGAGATGAAAAAGAAACAATTGCTAAAATTGCAAAACTTAGGCTAAATGCAAGTATTATGGCTTGGAATAGGGCGGTAGTAAAAGATGTTCAAGAATCTTTGGAGTGTGGAGTCGATGCTGTTGCAATTTCTGTTTCAACTTCTGATATTCACATTGAGCACAAACTTAAAAAGACAAGGCAATGGGTTTTGGACAATATGACAGAAGCGGTGAGATTTGCCAAAAAAGAAGGTGTGTATATTTCAGTTAATGCAGAAGATGCTTCTCGTACTGATATGGACTTCCTTATTGAATTTGCTAAATGTGCAAAGCAAGCAGGAGCAGACCGCTTGAGATTTTGCGATACAGTAGGATTTTTAGATCCTTTTAAGACTTATGATATGGTCAAAATGATAATAGATGCCGTTGATATTGAAATTGAAATGCATACTCATAATGACTTTGGAATGGCTACTGCCAATGCTCTTGCAGGTATGAAGGCAGGAGCAAAGTTTATAGGAGTTACTGTAAATGGGTTAGGAGAAAGAGCGGGAAACGCCGCTTTAGAAGAGGTTGTAATGGCATTAAAGCATGTCTACAAAATAGATTTAGGAATAGATACAACTAGATTTAGGGAAATTTCTGAATACGTTGCTTTGGCCTCAGGAAGACAGTTACCAGCATGGAAAGCTATAGTTGGAACAAATGTATTTGCTCATGAATCGGGTATACACGTAGATGGAGCACTTAAAAATCCTCATACCTATGAAATATTCGACCCAGATGAAGTTGGCCTTGAGAGGCAAATTGTGATAGGCAAGCATTCTGGTACTGCGGCTTTGATAAACAAATTTAAAGAATATGGTAGAGTTTTAACAGAAGAAGAAGCAAATTTACTTTTACCCCATGTCAGAAAATTAGCTATACAGCTTAAAAGGCCTTTATTTGATAAAGAACTTATGTACCTTTATGAAGATATTATTGTAAAAAATAAAGAAAAAGCTATATAAAAGACTAATAATAGGAGTGAGAACAATGAATCTTACGCAGAAAATATTATCTTATCACATAGTAGAAGGAGAAATGGTAAAAGGTGAGGAAATAGCTATCAAAATTGATCAAACTTTAACTCAAGATTCAACAGGTACAATGGCTTACTTACAATTAGAGGCTATTGGGATAGATAGAGTAAAGACGGAGCTTTCTGTTGCTTACATTGACCACAATACCTTGCAGCAAGGTCCTGAAAACGCAGATGACCACAGGTACATCCAGACTGTCGCAGCAAAATATGGCATATATTTTTCAAGGCCGGGAAATGGCATCTGCCATCAAGTGCATCTTGAGAGATTTGGAAGGCCAGGGAAAACCCTTTTGGGCTCTGACAGCCATACGCCAACAGCAGGAGGCTTAGGGATGTTAGCTATAGGTACAGGAGGCTTAGATGTTGCTTTGGCTATGGCGGGAGAGCCTTACAGGATTATTATGCCTTCCATTGTCAATGTAAGGCTTACTGGGAAACTTAGGCCTTGGGTATCGGCTAAGGATGTAATATTAGAGCTTTTAAAAAGACTAACTGTAAAAGGTGGAGTTGGTAAGATTTTTGAATATTCAGGGGATGGAGTAAAAACTTTATCTGTACCAGAAAGAGCTACAATTACTAATATGGGTGCGGAGTTAGGAGCAACAACTTCAATTTTTCCTTCAGATGAAAGGACTCATGAATTTTTAAAAGCGCAGGGAAGAGAAGAGGCATATATTCCCTTAACTGCTGATGAAGATGCAGAGTATGATGAAGTAATTGAAATAAATCTTGATGAATTAGAACCACTTGTTGCTCTTCCCCATAGTCCTGACAATGTAGTAAAAGTTAAAGATGCGGGAAGACCAAAAGTTGACCAAGTTGCTATAGGTTCCTGCACAAATTCTTCTTATGTTGATTTGATGAAAGTTGCTTCTATATTAAGAGGCAAAGCTATACCAGAGCATGTAAGTCTTGTAATTGCTCCAGGTTCAAGGCAGGTTCTAAATATGCTTGCAAAAAATGGAGCACTTGCAGATTTAATATCAGCAGGTGCGCGAATACTTGAAAGTGCTTGTGGGCCTTGTATTGGCATGGGGCAAGCACCTGCAACAGGAGCAATTTCTATAAGAACTTTTAATAGAAATTTCTATGGCAGAAGTGGTACAAAATCTGCATCAGTGTACCTTGTAAGTCCTGAAGTTGCAGCTGCCGCAGCTTTAACTGGATATTTGATAGATCCAAGAGAGTTAGGAGAAGCACCTGAAGTACCTTATGTACAGAGGTTTGAAATTAATGACAATATGATTGTAAAACCGCCAGGGGATAGAGAAAAGGTAGAGATAATAAAAGGACCTAATATAAAGCCATTTCCTTTAAACACTCCTCTTTCTGATATAGAAAAAAGAGTTTTGATTAAAGTAGGAGATGATATAACTACAGACCATATAATGCCTTCAAATGCTAAACTATTGCCTCTACGTTCTAATATACCAGAGCTTTCTAAACACTGCTTTGAAATAATAGACGAAAATTTTTCGAAAAGGGCTGTTGAATGGGATGGAGGTATAATTGTTGGAGGTCACAATTATGGTCAAGGCTCCAGCCGTGAACATGCAGCATTAGCTCCTCTTTATTTGGGAGTAAAGGCAGTTATAGCGAAGTCATTTGCAAGAATACACAAAGCCAATCTCATAAATAGTGGCATTCTTCCGTTGACCTTTGTAAATGAGAAAGATTACGAAAATATTGACATGGGAGATACATTAAAGATAGAAAATGCTATAGAGCAGGTAAGAAGAGGCGGCAGGATAACAGTGAAAAACCAGACAAAAGACACAACTTTTGAAGTAAATCTTGATGTTTCGGATAGAAACAGAGAGATATTGATAGCAGGCGGTATGACAAATTATGTAAAAAGTAATAGGCACCTACAGTAAGATAGGTGCCTCAGTTTATTGATAAAGCTTTTTTAAAATTATAGATTAAGTTTGCTGCTTTTATACATAAGTGTAGGCTTATATATCTAATAGGGGATTTTTAAAATAAAAAGCAAAAAAATTTTTCTATTAAGAAGGAATTTTAAAAGTAATGTCGAATAATAAAATTAAGATAATACGAAAATATAAATAACATAATTTTACATAAAGAAATGATATGAGTTAATGCTTGGAGAAAAGATTTGTGTTGTTTTTAGTTTTAAAGAGAAGAGAAGATTTTTATTAACTTATTACGAACTTCTTAATAAGTTAAGGAGGTAGAAGATTTGAAACAAAAAAGTAATTTGAAAGAACTAAAGGATAGAAATAAAAAATTAATTTTAAGGCAGTTAATTGATAAAGGCCCTTTATCACGGACGGAATTATCTCAATATACTGGTTTGAGCATGACAGCCGTTTCAGATCTTGTTGATGAATTGATAAAACAAAATCTTATAAAAGAAGGTGGTATAGGTATATCAACAGGAGGCAGAAGGCCTATCATGTTGGAACTTAATCCCGAAAGTGGATATATTATGGTGTTTAAGGTTTCAGAGGATAAAATAAGTGCGATGTTATTCAATTTTTCTCTTACTAAAATAATAGAGAAGGAAAGTAGATTTGATTATTTTGAAGTATCAAAGTTAGAAAGAAAAATAAAAGAAATTTATTTTTCTATAGAAAAAGAGTTTTGCGCTGAAAATAAAAGAATATTTGGTATAGGTATTTGTTTAAATAAAGATGTTAAAGCCTTAAAACCTAGAGGAATTTTAACAACTTCTGTTTCTGCTGATTTTATGACATTAGAGCAATCATTATCTTTAGAATTAGGTATTCCTGTAATTGAAGAAGATGAAATAAAACTAAAAGCTTTAGCAGAATATAAAAAGTTGCAATTAGGGAATAATCTCATATATTTAAAAATTGATGAGGAAACAATAGAATCATCTGTAGTTATAAATGGCAGATATTTGGAAAATGATATTAACATTGGACATATGATAGTGGATAAAAATGGACCACTTTGTTCTGATGGGCCTAGAGGGTGTTTAAATGCATTAGTGTCGGTTAAAGCAATTTTGAAAAGAGCACTGATAATGATGATTGAAGAGCATGGAAAAGAAGAAATTAATATACCTTCACTAGACATTGATAATTTAGGCGAAATATTAAATGACGATAAAAAAACCCGGCTTCTAAATGAAATAAGCGATTATTTAAAGATTGCTATTATTAATTTAAAAAATTTATTAGATATAAAAACGTTTATAATAGATGGGAAAATACTTAAATTTTCGGAACTTATAAATATATTGGCAAAAGCTTATGATAACGTGATTATTAAAAAATCTTCTACGCGAGATGAAGATGTTATGCGTGAAACTGCAAAGTTGGCTTTAAAAAAAATAATACATGTGGGAGGGTATAATCAATGAGATTAGTAAATTTACTTGCTTCAAACAAAATGACATTAATAGTTAGCTTGCCCGAAAATACAGTAGAATTTGCGCAAGCTGCTGTGAAAGGGGGTGCAGATGCTTTAAAAGTACATGCAAATGTTTATCATCAAGCGAGTGGCAATAATTTCGGAAGTATAATGGAGCAGAAGGAGGTGTTTGAAGAAATAATTAAATATGCCAATGTGCCTGTGGGTCTTGTTCCTGGTGCACAGTTATATGCAAGCAAAGATGAAATTAAAATTGTAGAAGAAATTGGTTTTAGTTTTTTGTCGATGTTTGCCCATTATATGCCACTTTATATGATTGATTCAAATCTTGATAAAATGGTTGCTATTAATGAAACATATGATATTCATCATATAAAAGCACTTAACAAAATAAAAGTGGATATAATAGAAGCTGATGTACTTCCAGATGACAGAAGAGAAAATATTCATCTATTTGACCTAATGAGATACGGACGAATTATTGAAAATGTTGATAAGCCTGTTGTTGTCCCTACACAAAGGATTATAGAACCAGATGAAGTAAAATTTTTATATGAATTAGGTGTAAAAGCAATAATGATTGGTGCCATCGTAACAGGAAATAGTATAGAGGGTGTCGAAAAGACTACACGCTTATTTAGAGAAGCAATAAATAAATTGTAAGGAGGTTTTATAAATGCAGGCAATTTTGATATTAGTTCTTTTTCTAATAATTGCTGGGCTTATGGTTACGAGAAAACTACCTACCTTGATAGCTTTGCCAATACTTGCAATAGGAATAGCATTAATTGCTGGTGTTCCTTTAAAGATGGTAGATCCAAAGACTAAAGTTGATACGGGGTTGTTGGCTTATGTAATAGATGGAGGAGCTATAAAACTAGCTGCTGCATATGTTGCGGTAATGTTTGGTGCATGGCTTGGGCAAATAATGAACCAAACTGGGATATCGAAATCCATCGTTAAAACAGCAGCTGAATTAGGCGGAGATCGACCTTTTATAATAACAATTTTAGTTGCAGCAGCGATAGCTTTACTATTTACAACTGTGGGCGGCCTTGGGGCTGTAATAATGATTGGTAGTATAACACTGCCTATATTAATGTCAGTAGGTGTAGCTCCTATAACGGCAATTGCAGTATTTCTATTTGGCATGGCGATAGGACTTGAACTTAACATGGGTAATTGGGCTTTTTATATAACAGCTACTGGAGTAACATTAGAACAAGTTAAAAATTTTGCATTAGTCCTTATGGTTTTAACTGCTATAACAGCTCTGATTTTTATAATTATAGAATTTAAACGCCAAGGTTTAAAATTTAGTTGGGCCCAAGTTAATGAAGAAGATGCTGAACAAAAGGTGAACTTTTTAGCATTATTAACACCGCTTATACCTATTACTTTTGTATTGATATTTAAATGGTCAATTATTTCATCTTTTATGATTGGAATAGTTTATAGCGTAATTACAACACAAAAATCAGTTAAAAATGCTTTAAATACCCTTACCAAAACTGCTTATGATGGTATAGCAGATTCTGCACCGGCTGTACTTTTAATGATAGGAATTGGCATGTTGCTAAATGCCGTTATGCATCCTATGGTTGCAAAAAGCCTTGAGCCCATTTTAAAGAGTATTATTCCTTCATCGCGAATATCGTACATTATATTTTTTAGTTTACTTGCACCGTTAGCTCTTTACAGAGGTCCTCTAAATTTATGGGGATTGGGAAGTGGTATAGCTGGTCTTATCATTGGTTTAAAACTTTTGCCACCGACTGCAGTAATGGGTGCACTTTTATCAACAGAAAGGATTCAAGCAATAGGAGATCCAACAAATACACATAATGTTTGGTTAAGTAATTATGCTGGTGTTGACGTTAATAAACTTCTATTAAAATTATTACCATATATATGGGCACTTGCTATAGCTGGCGTAATTGCAGCTTCAATAATGTTCTTTTAAAACATAAAAGGGCTAAGTAATTTAACTTAGCCCTTATCATGACAGGTATAGGAGGAGATAATATTGAAGGTAAGAATCGGGATAGATGTTGGAGGAACATTTACAGATGCGGTTGCTATAGATAATGACACTTATGAATTAATAGGGACAATAAAGGTACCGACGACACATACTGCGAAAGAAGGTGTTGCAAAAGGCATTATAGAAGCCCTTATAAAACTCATGAAAGAACACAATATAGATCCAGAAGATGTCCTATTTATAGCCCATGGTACAACACAAGCAACAAATGCCTTATTAGAAGGTGACGTTGTTCCTGTTGGCATTATATCCGCAGGGAGAGGAATTGAAGGCATTAAAGTAAAAAGCGATACAAATATACAAGATATAGAACTTGCGCCAGGTAAAATATTAAAAATTGCAAATCAATATATTGAATTAGAGGACGAATTTGAGAAAAACGTGGAAATGAAAATTGAGGACTTCAAAAGGCAGGAGATAGGGGCGATTGTCGCTGCACAGGCCTTTTCAGTTGATGATCCAACAATTGAGGATAAAATAGTAGACATTGTAGAGCAAAAAGGACTTCCAGCGACGGCAACACATGAAATAACAAAGCTATATGGATTAAAAATAAGGACAAGGACTGCAGCAATAAACGCATGTATACTTCCCAAAATGATAGAGACAGCAAACATGACAGAAGATAGCGTAAAAAAATCCGGCATAAAAGCACCTCTCATGATAATGAGAGGCGATGGTGGAGTAATGAATATAGCGGAAGTGAGGAAAAGACCGATACTAACACTTCTTTCAGGGCCTGCTGCAGGTGTAGCAGGAGCTTTGATGTATGAAAAAATATCTGACGGCATATTCCTTGAAGTTGGTGGAACAAGTACAGACATATCTGCAATAAAGACAGGCAAAGTAATGGTAAACTATGCAGAAATCGGTGGGCATAAGACTTATCTTAACTCCCTTGACGTAAGAACGGTGGGAATAGCAGGAGGGAGCATGGTAAGGCTTGGTGACAAAGACATAGAAGACGTTG
>DULG01000002.1 GCA_012840485.1 Clostridia bacterium
TTTAGATACTTTAAACTTTTATCCATTATTTGGAGTTTTAAAGAAAATTTTATCCAGATATATACAGCCCCTGCTTTCGAAACTGGGAAAACATGGGCTTAAATTTTGCTTTGTCAACAAACTGAAAGGCTTTTAGCCTTTTTATTTTTTTCGTAAAAGTTAGTTTGCTAACATTTTGCTAATGTAATAAATAAAGTTAGATAAAAATAGATAAAACAAAGTGCAGTAACCCCTACTTTTTATAGGAGTTACTGCACTTATATTAAAACATTTTTGTATTTTTTACTTTGATATTGGTGTTTTTTCTTTTTTTATTTTTTGGGCATACTCTTTCATTGTCATATTATTTATTTGTTACTTCTGATACGTCTATGCAATCTATATCTTTATTGTTTATACTTGTACCGTATACTACAAAGTCTTGTTGTTTTTAGTAATTTTAGTAAAAATGATAGTATATTTTTTAGAATGGGTTGGCAATTCTTCATGCATTTTTTTTATTAAATCTTCTATTTGTAATGACATTATTGGTTTTTAAAAATTTTTTTACACTGGGATCTAATATAAGTTTCATTTTCGCATTCTCCTTCTTTTAATTTTTGTACTGAAAGAGTGCCCCTAAAAAGACAAATATAGGGTATGTACTCTTTCAGGCCGTACACACCCTATCTTCTTTTGCTTATAGACTATTATAATTTTTTATATACATCTCCACGGTTGCCTATAATTAGAATACAAATTAATAGTTCATTCTCTTCGATCGTAAAAATAATCCTGTAGTCTCCCACTCTTAATCTATAAAGGTTATCATATCCTTTAAGAAGTCGTATATCGCCTTCAAGTAATTTGCTAATTGCCTGCGCAAGTCTTTTTTGCTGCTGGGGTGGCTAGTCTTTGAAGAATTTTGCAGCTTTTTTACTAAATTGTATTTTATAATTCTTCTTCATTAATTCCAGCCTCCCTCAGCACCTCCTTAAAGGGTAAAAATTCTTTTTCACTGGTAATAATTTGTTTAGCTTCTTCTATAAGTTGAATATCAAATTCATCTAATTTTTCATCTATTATTTCTTTTAAATTTTTGAGTATAGTTAAAACTTTTGCCATTTTTTCTTCTGGAATTTCATCTATTATCTTATAAGCCTGTTCTTTTAAGGTCATTGTACTCACCACCATTTTATATTCCCCTTTTAATATTTTACTTAGGTCTTTGCAGAATCCCGAAATCCTTATGGATTAAGGGATTCTGTATTTTGTTCCTTGTAATGTAACTTTTTTACTCTAATATTTATCTCATTTTGCAATCACCTAATTAATCAAATCTATAAGTCAAATATTTATTTAATTTGTTCCCTTTACCCCTCCCTTCAACTTTTTTCAGTGAATGAAGTATTAAAAATAAATTAATTAAACTCACTTAAGATACTGTTAATGCATAATCTTGCCCTTCATACAAAGGTATTTCAAAAAGTTTGCTAATCGCTAATGTTGAAGCACCAATCACCCATCCTTCATCTCCAAGTTCAGATACTTTTATCTGTACTTTTTTTTCATGCATTTTGAAA
>DULG01000024.1 GCA_012840485.1 Clostridia bacterium
AAAGTCACACTTATTTGTGCTTGAGAAGATATTCTACACATGTTAAAATGCGGACTTGAGTCCAATGAGTGGTAGAAATAATTCCACTCCCTCCTCCGTGCTTTGTAGTATATCTATATATTTTAAAGAAATTATATCAAAAATATCGCTCAATAACACACTTTCATTACAATTTGTGCTTGAGCAAAGCGAAAGGATGTGGGTTAAAATGAAAGAGATTGTCATAAATCTTTTAAAAGAAAGAGGAATTACTTTAGAGGATATGGCAGTATTAGTATTAGACTTGCAAAGAAAATATTACAATGACTTAACAATAGAGGAGTGTATAGAAAATTTACACCAGGTACTTGAAAAAAGAGAGGTTCAAAATGCTATTTTAACGGGAATATCTTTGGATAAGCTAGCAGAAAAGGACATATTAGAAGAACCCCTCTTGTCAATTCTAAAAAGAGACGAACCCTTATATGGCATTGACGAAATTTTAGCTTTAAGCATTACAAATGTTTATGGATCAATAGGCCTTACTAACTTTGGATACCTTGATAAAGTAAAACCCGGCATAATAGGAAAACTGAATGAGGATAAAGAAAAAAAGTGCAATACTTTTATTGACGATTTAGTAGCTGCAATAGTCGCTGCAGCCTGTGCTAGAATCGCCCATTCTAGAAAAGAAAATTTTTAGCTTTTATTTTTCTAAAACAAATTTTACATAGCCCTCTTCTGGATTAACTTTTTTTAATTTAAATCCTTCAAAAGGAATCTTTATGTTTACAGTTGTATCATAACCTTGAAGTATTTTTTCAAGTAATTGTCCCTCAATCTTTATGTCTTTCATCTCAAGAGAATTTATTAATAATTTAATTTTGTCATTCTCTATTGTAAATGTTCCCTTTAAAGTGTAGTCATCATCGTCCTTTATTGTAAAGCCTTCTTTACTAAAATATACAGTAACCTCTTTTAATTTATCGTTATAAGACCGTACCATTTTGGTCACAGCTTCATCAGTAAAAGAAACGGTAATGCTGAAAAAAGAAAAACTTAAATCTTTGTACTCTAGTGTATCCCAAGGCAATTGAGAAAGATGACTTAATAAATAATCTAAAGAAGGAAACATGTTAGTAAAACTATCAGCTATAGAAAAAATTTTTTGATAATCCGAGATTCTCTTTTTTATGTCTTCTAGCATTTTACTTTTGCTTACTCTTAAGTCTTCTATTTTTTTTAGCACTTCCAATTGTTCTTTTTGTTTTTCTAAAAGTTCTTGTCTTTGCAATGATAGTTTATTCTCTTCTTCTTTTTTGTATTTAACAAGTCTGTTAAGATTATCTAACTTATCGTAAAAATAATTGGTTATAATGTCTATGTAAATGATTCTATGCAATAGTTCAGTGGCATTTTGTGCCATTAAAAGAAGTGACAAGATAGCATTTGTTCCCTCCATGTATAGAAATCTAAGCCAAGACCTTATAATATCTTTTTCTTTTTCTATATCCTTACTTACCATTTGTATTTCTCTAGATTTTTCTTCAATCGTGATATTTAAATTTTCAATCTCTGAAGATAATTCCTCCAGTATTTTTTCTGCTTTAACTTTTTCTACCTCAAGATCTAATAGCTCTAACACAAGCCTCTGCTCTTCTTCTTTTAATTTGTAAAAATCAGAAGAAGTTTCATTTTGTGCATTCGTCATCACAAAATGAAATAAAATTATAATAATTATCGCAACAGCAAGTCCCCTTTTCATAAAACCCCTCATTCATATAGTATTTTTTTGTTCTATGTGGAACTATTTAACATTAATTAATCAACTACAATTTTATCCTTTATCTGTTCAAACATCTTAGGCCCTATTCTGGGAACATTCATTATATCCTCTATTTTTTTAAAAGGTCCTTTGGTCTCTCTAAATTCTATTATTCTTTCAGCTGTTACAGGACCTATCCCAGGCAATGTCTGTAATTCCTCTTTTGTAGCTGTGTTTATATTTATCTTTTTATCTTTTGCAGACATACCTGAGAATGAAATTATTGCTTCCTCTTCTTTTTTAGGTACTTTTATCATCTGCTCATCTTTGACTTTTTGTGCAAGATTGATATTGCTAAGGTCTGCTTCCTCTAATGGCCCCCCTGCTTTATTTATAGCATCTATTATTCTTTCTCCCTCTTTCATGAGGTAAACTCCTGGATTTTTAACCAAACCTGTCACATACACTTTTATTTCTAAAGGCTCCTTTTTCTCTTCGGTAGTCTTATTCTCTATTTCCTGTAATATGTTATGAGTATTTGCATTTATGATAAAATCGCTTTTTAACTTGTAATTTTTATAAATTACATACCCTGAAAAAAATAAAATAAAAGACAATATAGCAATAATAGCATATTGCTGTTTTTTTGAAAAATAAGGCATGCAATCACCTCTTTTTACAAGCTCCTTTATTTATTTCTACATGAATTAAAAAATTCCTTTTTATTTTTCACATTTTTTTGGTATACTTTAGGTATGAGCATAAATTGGAGGCATGGCAATGAAAAAGATAATAGCTTGTTTACTTACACTCTTTATTTTAGTAGCTCAAATAACTCCTATATACGCTAACGTACCGCCACCGCCAGAAATCGTAGGCCCAACTGCAGTTTTAATGGATTTTACAACAGGTCAAGTATTGTATGACAAAAATATGCACAAAAGAATGTACCCCGCAAGCACAACTAAAATTCTTACTGCAATTATTGCTATAGAAAAGGGAAACTTAAACGATATTGTAACTGCAAGCGATAATGTTACAAAAATAGATGGAAATTCCATATTTCTTTCTCCTGGTGAACAACTTACGTTAGAGCAATTACTTTATGCGCTTTTGTTAGAATCTGCCAATGATGCAGCAATAGCAATTGCTGAACACATTGGTGGGAACATAGAAAACTTTGCTAAAATGATGAATGAAAAAGCTAAAGAAATTGGAGCTTATGATAGCAATTTTGTAAATCCAAATGGTCTTCCTGATGAAAACCATTATTCAACCCCTTACGACATGGCCCTTATTGGAAGATATGCGATGCAAAATGAAACCTTTAGGAAAATAGTATGCACAATCAATTACCAAATTCCTCCTACTAATAAATTTGATAAGACAAGAGACCTGTGGATAACTAATCGTTTAATTAAACCCTCAAGTTTTCACTATGAAGGCGCCGATGGAGTAAAAACAGGATACACAGTCGCAGCAGGACAGGTTTTAGTAGCTTCTGCCACAAGAGAAGGTCATAGACTTATATCTGTCATAATGGGAGACGAGGGGTTGAACATTTGGACAGATACCATAAAACTTTTAGATTATGGCTTTCAAAATTTTAGTTTAGTAAAAAAGACAGAAAAAGGTGAAATAATAACTTATGTTGATTTAGGAAAAACTCAATTTAAATTGCCTTTAATAGCAAAAAATGATTTTCACTATGAAGTGCCAAAAGGGCAAGAAAATTCTATAGAAACTCAAATAATACTAAATAAAAACATAAAAGCGCCAATAAATAAAGGAGATACATTAGGATACATTAAATACACTTTAAATGGAAAGGAAATAGGCACAAATCCTCTTATTGCAGCCGAATCTGTTTATAAAAACTTTTTGGGAAATTATTATACGGATGTACAATCTTCTAGTGTAAAAAATACAATGTATACTAACCCTGTAAGATTTATTACTGGAACAACAATTTTAGGAATAGCTTTTATCCTTTGGAGAAGACGGAAAATTAGAAATAGAAAGAAATATATTTTCTCAAAATATTGATTTAAAAAAGGGCAGAATGCCCTCTTTTTATGCATATATTTGGTTGTCATTGAGACTTCTACTTCTTCCTATGTCCTTTATAAAAGAATCAACATTAAAAAATCTTTTTAAAATTTTAAAATAATACAACTCTTCTTTAGACTTTATTTCAAAACCGTTAGGTAGGAATCTATTTTTTATATACTCTGCATCATTAATTTCTGATTCGGCTATTTTATTTAATATTTCAGATGTACCAGTTCCTATTGCAAATTTTTCTTTTTTTCTCCATACAATTGATTCTGGTAAATAATTTTCTGCAAGTTTTCTAAGTATCCACTTTTCGGTTTTTTCTCGGCCGTTAATTTTAAATGACGGTGTTATTTTAAATGCGTACCGTAACACTTCTACATCTAAAAACGGTACACGTCCTTCAATGGAATGTGCCATTGTCATTCTGTCAACTCTTTGAAGATTTGTATTATGCAAATTTCGAGTTATATATTTTAATTCGGATTGTAATTTCCAAGGATTTGTATAATTTTTAAGGTAATGGTATCCGCTAAACAACTCATCAGCACCCTCTCCCGAAAGAATAACTTTTACGTAATTGCTTGCAAGTTTTGATACAAAATATGTTGCAACAGCACTTCTGACTAAGGCTGGATCACAGGATTCAAGATGATATATAACTTTGGGTAAAACTTTTTTTATGTCCTCTTCTGTATAAATAAATTCATGGTGAATCGTACCTACATAATCAGCAACAACTCTTGCATTCTTTAAGTCATTACTTCCTTCGACACCTACTGCAAATGAGTGAAGGGGATTTTTGTATTTTGCTGCTATTGCTGCTATAAGGCTGCTATCCAATCCGCCACTTAAAAATACTCCAACAGGCACATCAGCAATCAACCTTTTTCTTACTGAATCCTCTAATCTAAGCCTTAATCCATTAATAATATTATCAACATCTGCAAAATGCATCGGATCCTGTGGAATTGAATAATATCTCTCAAATCCGTTTTCAGTTGTATAAATATATCCATTAGGAAATTCATTTATATCATCAGTTACTTCCTGAAGTGCTTTAATCTCCGAAACAAAGGCAAAATAACCTTCTTTTGTTTTACCATAATATAATGGCTTTATTCCTAACGGATCACGAGCAATAAATATGGTCTTTTTTTTAGAGTCATAAATAGCTAAAGCAAACATTCCATCAATATAGTTAACACAATTTTTACCTAGTTCTTCATATAAATGAATTATTACTTCGCTATCAGTATCTGTGGAAAAAATATGGTTTTTTAACTCTTTATGTAATAATTGATAATTATAAATTTCCCCATTATAAATAAGCCAATATCTGCCATCTTCGTTTTTTATAGGTTGGCGTCCATGATAAAGGTCAATTATCGTCAACCTATTATGGCCTAATGTAATATTTTCATCCGCAAAAATACCTGACTCATCCGGGCCACGATGTCGTATTTTCTCAAGCATCCTTTGTATTTTGCTCTTATCACCAGTTCCTATAATTCCCGCCAATCCGCACATTTGACTAACATTCCTCCCCTTTAGATATATTTAAAGAAATTGAATAAGGAACGTAAGAAAAGATCTTACGTTCCTAAATTTTTATACTTCTATAGCTGATTCACGTAAAATCTTTTCTACCCTTTCTTTTTCAGGTATTATTCTGTGTTTTTCATAGTCATAAGCATAGCATGCACCATCTATTAATTTGGTCTGCAATTCTCCTTTTGCATACTTGTTACCCTTGAGATGTGCTGCATCTAATAGACCAATCTTTATCGCTAATGCTAATACGTCTGGATCAGAAAGTGGATCAGGACTGTGAGGCGCTAAACTCTTTATCGCTTCCAATAAAATCCTTGTCTCTTTCTTTAACTGTTCTTTTCTTTGAATTACTTCTTTATCCTGAGTCAAATCAGGCATTCCAAACATTGAGTTTTTTATCACGGCTTTTACTATTTTAACGCTTTCAATTATATCTTCTGGCGTTGCAGCATGATGAGCTTCACAGTAGCCTACCACATGATAGATATGAGGCTTTATAGCCATGGAGAGATAGGCACTGGAAGCCAATTGTCCTTTAGCTTCTAAAAGGTCGGAAGGGAAACTTGCAAGCCCAGCTCTTGCCTGCCTTATAACTCTGAAATTTTCATCTTGTAATTCTCCTATCAATTCTATCTTAGCTAACATCTTTGCCAAATCCATTTTTGGTGAAATAGAAGCAGGTACATTAAACATAAACTGAGCTACATAGTCTCTTACTCCCATCTTTTTGGCATTATATGCTGCAAGATAAGCCATTGTTACTCCAATTACGTCGTGAGCATCTCTCAAACTCCAATGATGTGCTTCGTTTACTTCTACAGGTACTCCTTTTTCAGCGTGCCATTTCATAAGCTGCTGATTTTCTCTTATGGAAGTATTTACATCCCTTGGTCCTCTGCCGTCCAATACATTATACCAGCAAAGGGGAATCGCTGCCCAAGCGTTATGGATAGTCTCTAAAAGTATCTCTGCCATCTTGAAAACATCATTTGTACCACTGTAACATCTGAGAAGAGGATAGTTACCTCTTCTTGAAGCCTCATATATTCTTATTAAGTCTTCCTTCTTTCTTATAGGAACACCGCCTGCTCCGTCTAAAGATTTGTCATATTTCTTATCAAAGAAGTGCTCTTGAGCATTTTGGTCTGGTGCTATAGAAATTACATCTAAAACTTCTGCTTCTGCTATCTTCTTAACTCCTTCTATAGTGTCCTCCAATGAAGGAAGCCCAAACTGATGTCTTATTATGGGATAAGGAAATTTATCTTCTATTCTTCCGACTAATGTATCAGCAAAAACTCTTTGTCTATTACTTGAATTTCCGCCTCTTAAGAAATTGATTGTCGCTTCATCTCCTTTTGTACCATCAAAAACCACATCAAAAATTCCTGATTTACGAGCTACCTCTGAAGTAGGTTCTGTACCTCCAAATATCCATTTTATATGTTTCAAATTATTTACCTCTATTTCTTTTTTTAGCTCTTCTAAGAGTTTTTCAAGAGCTGAAGGAGTTAATCTATAACTTACTCCTACAATTTGCGGTTTATGTTCTTTTACAGCTTCTATTAAATTTTTTATAGGAACAGCAGGCCCTAAAAATACAGTTTCATAACCTTGTTGCTCTGCAAACCTCAAAAAGTTATATACACCTGCCACATGAACGCAATTGCCTATCGCTGCAGCTACAACCACCTTTTTCATGCTATCGTTACCTCCTTTCTTTTACCTTCTACCATTTCTACAATTTCCTCAACAGTCGTTCCTTTTATCCCAAGGTTTTCTGCAGTTCTGCCCATTTTCCAATAATCTCTTCCGTGCATAACAGATGCAAGGTGTATAATAGCATCAATAGTTGGAGTTTTAATTCCTATTTCTTTTGCTATAGAAGAAATAGGAACTAAACTCATGGGGACGTCTTCAAAAATATACCTGCACTCCAAGGTTTCCGGTGCTAATAAGCCAACATACGCCTTTGTATTTTGTATTGCTTCATATAAAGTTTCACCTTCTGCATTGTAAGTTTCTTTGAGCCAATCTTTAGCTGAAACAGTTTTTACTCCCAACCTCTTAGCCACCATCATTCTCTCATTATCAACCTTTTCTAATATTTTTGCTACTGAAGGAGAAATACCTTCTCTGTAATATTCGAAAATTCCTTTTGCGGTTTCAATTCTAGCAGCATTTAGAAGGGTTGGCGTCGGATGGAATATCGCTCCAAAATTATTAAAGCTAGTCTCCAACACATTTTGAGCAGGGACAAACTGAGGAAATGCATTATTTAGAGCTTCTACCAATATTTCTGTTTTTTCTTTAGGTATTGCAGCAACAGACACTACTTCTTTTATTTTGTATATTTTAGCTCTTCCCATGGAAGACCTGCAGGCGTATATAAAAGTATCTGTTTCTGCAATAACTACATCTAAATCTTCTCTTTTTCTTGTAACATTATGAAACTCTAAAGCACCACCAGTTCTCCCAGGGTTTAATATAATTATTTGACCATCCCTAAGATATGGCAACATGTCTTCGGCAATTTTATAATGGGCAGAAGCAGGAACTACAACTAAAACTATATCAACATCTTTAATAGCTTTCTCCATGTCATCAGTTATCACATTTAACTTGCCAAACCCTTCTACTTCTCCTTCCAATTCAATTCCACCTTTTTCTATAATAGGAAGTAATTTTTTATAGGTTCTATTGTACAAATTAACTTTATAGCCTTTTAAAGCGAGATGCCCCGCTATTGCTTGACCCCCATTCCCAGCTCCAATTACTGCAAAAGAGAGTTGTTTCATTTTTACTACCCCCTTTTAAAGAAATGAAAAAGCTATAGAGGGAAATCTATAGCTTTAACCTTCGGTGTATGAAAAAACACAAAAAGACACCAATGCTATCATCCTCCTCTTTCAACGCCTACGAGGTTAGCTGACGGGTTCGGGTCGAAAGATAACCCTACCATCTTTTAAAAGATGGATTCACCCCAGAAAGTGGTTCCCCCGCTTCTTTACGAATTCAGCGTTTAGCATTTTATTTAATTTTCAATTTATTTTTATTATATCATAAAATCAAATATTTGCAAAGGAAAACAAACTAATATTTACCAAAATCCTCTCCTACCCTTATTTCATCCAAATAATTATATATAGTATATCTGGAAACACAGAGTATTTTTGCTACGTAATCCACAGCGCCCCTTATTAAGAAAGTCCCTTTTGCATCTAACATTTTCACTATCTGAACCTTTTCTTCTTTTGTCATAAAATTTACAGGTTTACCATAATTCTCTAATGTAGTATTCACAATGCTTTCCAAAACATCACTTACACTGCCCGTATAACTTTCTCTATTTTCTTCTGTAGTATCAGCTACTTCACAGAATTCTGATAAGGTATTTTTCACCATAATAAATTCTGAAATATCGATATTAATTGTAAGGCACCCAATGGGCTTGCCATTTTCATCTTTTATAAAAATCGCGGACGACTTCAAAATTTTTCCATCATTGCTCTTGTTTTTATAATTTATTAAATTCTCAATATTATCTGATTTCAATACTTTTAATATAGCCTCAGGCAATGGAGCCCCCACTTCTCTTCCCGTAACATGGGGATTTATGATCGCAATGATAGGATTTTGTGGGGAAGAAAAGTCATGTAATGCCACTTCGCAATTTTTCCCAAATGTATTAGCGATACCTTCTATAACTGGGATCATGCTTTTTAAGATCGGATGTACCTTCATTGGTTCTGAATCCCCCTAATCATACAATTTAAATATATGCAGCAAATTAAAAAAATGACAATGGTGATGAGTAGAAATTTATTAACGTTATTATACATGCCTTATATTGGGTTGTCAAGCACTATTTCTTTTGCATCAGCCCATAGCCTTTCCAAATTATAAAAATGCCTTTCTTCTTCTTGAAAAATATGAACTACTATGTCATCATAATCCATTAAAATCCATTTCCCTGAAGCATACCCTTCAATATGATGAACAAAAACCCCTTCTTCCCACAGTTTCTTTTCGACTTCGTCAGTTAAAGCTTTTACATGAGTATCAGAAGTACCACTAGCTATGATAAAATAATCGGCAATAATCGTCAAATCTCCTATATACAAAATCTTTATATCTAGAGCTTTTTTATTCTCCAGAACACTGTATATTTTAGCCACTTTTTCTCTTGACTCTATCACTAAACCACCCCTTTGTCTTATATATTTTTCCCTAAAATGATAGTTATATCAGCATTATTATTGCCTTTTAAGTCCTGTACTATGATGGCATTTTTTAAAATTTTTCTTAACTCTTCTACTACTTTTTTATCATTTGTTCTATCAATTATTTGTGTAGTATTGTATATAGTCCCTTCTATATTACCTATTTTTACTACCTCATATCCCTGTTGTCTCAATAAATCGGCAGTCCGGGTAGCAGCACCTTGTATACCGCATCCGTTTAACACTTCTACCCTTATTTTTTTGTCAGCTGTTACATCATTTTTTTTACTTTCAAGGCTGTTGTTCAAATCGGACATAAATTGCTTTATCTCTGCAGCATCAGTAATATAATAAGCAATTCCATCAATATATTCAGGAGTACCAGGCAATGTTGCTGTTTTAATATTGCTCTTATCGACTTTAAGTGCATATTCCATATACTTTAATATGAGAGTAGGTGGAATATTGGTTTCCACATATTGATTTATAGTTTTTAAAATAGTTGGTACTTTAACCATCGTAACTGGACTTTTTATCTTTTCAAATACTGCCAGCAAAAAATCTCTTTGGACTTTCACTCTCTCTAAGTCCTGTTCAGCATAACCATGCCTAAATCTTACCAGTTGTAAAGCCTTTTCCCCATCTAAAAGCTGTATTCCCTTTTTTAAATGTATATGGAGGCCTCCTGCATAGTCATCATAATTCATATCTATAGGGACGTTCATTTCTACTCCACCTATCTCATCTACTAATTGTTTAAAACCTTCATACCCAATCCTTACATAATAATCAACTGGTTGACCAATAAGTTGAGAAACTATATCCATAGAAAGGCGAGGACCTCCAATAGGATAAGCCGCATTTATCTTTTGAATACCATAATTAGGTATTTGCACTCTCGTATCCCTTGGGATAGATAAAATATAGGCTTTATTAGTTTTCGGCTCATAAGATATCACCATCATCGTGTCAGACCTTTTTGGATCTGTCAGAGATGTCTCATCTAGTCCTAAGATTAAAACATTAATCCTGGTAAGATTCTGCTGTTTATTTTCCCCCCCTCTTTGCATAAGAGAAATATCAGAAGGATTTAAAGATTTCAAATACACATATCCTCCAACAACTACTGATAACAAGATCAATAATAAAAATATTAACATTCCTTTTATAAACTTCCTCATCTTTTTCCACTCCCAATTTCCATAAGAATATAATTTCTTGCTTTTACTGTCTTTTCATAAAGAATCAATTCCTTTTCTATTACATAGCAAATAGTATTATCAAAAGCTCTTAATACAGCTATATCCAAATCGACTTCCGCTAATTGCCTTAAATTTTCAACTCCTTCAAAATCCCTATTTGGCTCTATATAATCTGCTAAAAAAATTATTTTGTCTAAAGTCGTCATACCAACATCTCCAGTAGTGTGAAGGGCAATTGCTCTTTTTATTTCCTCATCTTTTACACCAAAAATATCTTCTACCAAAGCAGCTGCTACAGGACCATGCAGTAGAAAAGGAACACGAACCAGTACATCGTCTATTTCAATTTTGTATTTTTTAGCAAGGTGTAAAAGTTCTTCATCAGAATAGGCCTTTGCACAATCGTGTAATAAACCTGCTACTTGCGCTTTTTCTTTATTTGCTCCATATTTTTTTGCAAGATATTTTGCAGTTTCCATAACTCCAATAGAATGTTTAAACCTTTCCTCATTTAACATTTTTTTTAACTTATTTTCTAAAGCGAAAATATCATATGCCATTTTTGTCATCCTCTTTATATAAGCCATATTTTTGAATATATCTTTCCACAGATTCAGGTAGCAAATATTTTATTGGCCTTCTTTCTGCAACTCTTTTTCTAATATCGGTAGAAGAAATCGCCAAAGAAGGTACTGTTACTTTATAAATAACACTCCCATACAAGCTTCTAATTTTATTTAGCTCTTCATCTATTTTATTGCTCTCAATCCCTGGCCTAGTAGCCGCAACAAAGTTACACATTTTCAAAAGTTCATCAGCACTTTTCCATGTTAAAATTTCTAGGACTGCATCTGCCCCAGTTATAAAATATATTTGTGTACTTTCTCCGTAACTTCTTTTAAATTCCTTAATAGTGTCTATGGTGTAAGTATAGCCTTCTCTGTCTATTTCAATTGTCGAAACTTCAAAAAAAGGATTTGTAATAGTAGCAAGAATAGTCATTAAATAACGATGTTTCTTGTCTGTGACTTTTCGCTTTACCTTATGAGGTGGATTACCTGCTGGAACAAAAATAACCTTGTCCAACTTAAATTCAGCCCTCACTGCTTCTGCTGTAACTAAATGGCCGTAGTGAATAGGATCAAAAGTACCTCCCATTATTCCAAGTCTAAGCTCCCTTTCCAAATTACTATCCCCCAATTGTATTTTCTTTTATATTATACATTATACATTAAAAGAGGTAAATTGCACAAGCACATGATATTGTTAAATAATGAAAAATATAAAAAGTGGAAGGTAACTCCACTTTTTACTCATAATATTCAAATTCAAAATCTCTAACATTTATTGTATCTCCATTTTTGAATCCTTTTTCTTTGAGAACATCTATCACTCCACTTTTCCTTAAAAGCATTTCAAAATATCTTAAAGAATGTTCATCCTGTAGATTCACCCTTTTTAAAAGCTTGTCAATTTTTGTACCGATGAGGTAATAAACATTATCCTTTACTTCAATATTAAGAGTCTCTTCTTCTTCAGGAGGATTATATACAATAACTTCTGGTACTTCTGTTACTTCCTCTACTGGAATAGAAGAAAGCACTTCTATAGTCTTATCCAAAAGTTTGTCAATTCCTTCTTTTGTTAAAGCAGATATAGCATACACTTCATACCCTCTTTTTTTAATTTCTCCTTCAAAAGCAGGATAATTTTCTCTCCCCCTTTGTATATCAATTTTATTGGCAGCGACAATTTGGGACAGAGTGAGTAATCTTTCACTGTAGAGTTTGAGTTCCTTATTTATCTTTTCAAAATCCTCTACAGGGTCTCTTCCTTCACTAGCAGAAACATCTACAACATGTATTAACACTTTTGTCCTCTCAATGTGCCTTAAAAACTCATGTCCCAGTCCCTCACCTCTATGAGCTCCCTCAATTAAACCAGGAATATCTGCCATCACAAAAGATTTTCCTTTATGCTCTACAACTCCTAAATTGGGTGTCAATGTTGTAAAAGGATAATTAGCAATTTTAGGTTTTGCTCTTGTGCAGCTGGCTAAAAGAGTAGATTTACCAGCATTAGGAAATCCTATCAATCCCACATCCGCTAAAAGCTTTAATTCTAATCTTACCCACATTTCCTTGCCTTTTTCACCACTTTCAGCAAAGCGGGGGGTCTTCAAAGTAGGAGTAGCAAATTTAGCGTTTCCTCTACCCCCTTTGCCACCTTTTAAAACAATAGCCTTTTGATTAGGTTTTACAAGGTCAGCTATGACTTCTCCTGTTTCATCGTTAATTATTAAAGTCCCTACAGGAACTTTAATAATTAAATCTTCTCCGTTTTTGCCATATTGATTTTTCCCTCTGCCATTTTCTCCATTTTGCGCAATGTATTTTTTCCTGTATTTAAAATCTAGCAGAGTGGATAAATCGGGATCTGCTACAAATATAACATCTCCTCCTTTTCCTCCGTCCCCACCATCTGGACCGCCATACGCAACGTACTTTTCTCTCCTAAAAGATATAACCCCGTTGCCACCGTCCCCAGCTTTTATGTATATTCTTGCAGTATCTACAAACATACTTTCACCTGCCTTCTCTTATTATAGTATGTAACTTACAAGTTTTTTTAACCTTTTAATATATTTCTTATAAATTCTTCGGCATTCTCTGAATTAAAAATCTCTCTTTCATTGTTCAAGTGGTCAATTGTGACGTGAAGATATTCAATTACTTTATCCATTTTACCTAATTGGGCATAGCCCAACACTACTTGTAAGTCATTTAAAAGCTCATGTCTTCTTTTTCTCATATACTCTAACAATAACTCCACATCTGACACTATTATATCACCACTTTCTTTTATTACTTATGAAAAAATCCTGGTATAAACCAGGATTTATATCTGCACTACTTTCTTTTCTGGATAAACACTAACTTGTTTTTTATCGCGGCCTTTTCTTTCAAAAACAACATATCCATCAATTAAAGCAAAAAGTGTATCGTCTTTACCCTTTCCTACATTTACACCTGGATGTATTTTAGTTCCTCTTTGCCTTACAAGGATATTGCCAGCTAATACAAATTGACCGTCTGCCCTTTTTACGCCTAACCGTTTAGATTCACTATCGCGACCGTTTCTGGAACTGCCTACCCCTTTTTTATGGGCAAAAAGTTGGAGTTTCATCTTTCACACCTCCTCTTCTATTACCTTCACATGGATTGGATAATCCTCTGCAATATCTTTAAGTCCCATAACCATTGTTTCTAAAATAGCATTTAATCGTATATTATCTTCTTCACAGCCTTTTTCAACAATAACTACTTCTAGGTCGCCTTCTCGTATTTTTTTCTTTATTTTTACACTCCTTAAATTTTCTAAACCCAAAATCGCTGTTTGGGATATAGCCGAAACAGCTGCACACACGATGTCTTTTCCATATTCGCCATATCCTGCATGTCCCTTTATGCTAAACTTGTATATATCTCCTTTTGAATTTTTCCCTATCTCTATCCTAATCATAGTTACTTAACTATATTTTCAATTTGTATTTTTGTATAAGGTTGGCGATGCCCTTGCCTTTTTCTGTAATTTTTCTTTGGCTTATACTTAAAAACTCTTATTTTAGGCCCTTTTCCATGTTCTAAAACCTTAGCATTTACTTTAACATTTTCTAAATAAGGCTTACCAAACTCTACATTCCCATCTTCTTTTGACACAACCAAAACTTTGTCAAAAGAAATAACTTCTCCTTCCGGATAGTTTAACTTTTCTACTACAAGAACATCTCCTTCACGAACCATATACTGTTTTCCACCAGTTTCGATTATTGCGTACATTTTTGCACCTCCTCCATACAGTCTCGCCGGGTAACAAGGTAAAAATTTAAAAACCCGTCCCGAGCGGCCACAAACGATATTTTAACATAATAAAATATCACTTGTCAATTAAAACTGCACTAAATTGTCTGTGGACCTTTTTCTTTATCCTGTTCTTTTATCTTTTCTTTATTCAATGTATAGTTTTGCAAAGCTATAATTTTTTGATGCATCTCTTCTTTTTCTTTTTCTAATTCTTTTATTTTATTATTAAGTCCTCTTATAGTTGTACTATACTTTATTTGTGCAAAAACTCCTATTATTCCAACAATTATCGCTCCAATAGCGGTTGACAACAAAATCACCAAAGCTTGAGATATTGAATATTGCCAATGTAGAAATTTTATATCTACAGGACCTGCATTATAAATAGCAAAAATCGCTACTATAATTGCAAATATCAATGCTAATATAGTATAAGATAACCCCTTCAAAGGCCTCACCTCCCCCATTTTAAATAGATACCTCCACCCTTCATATTTTTATGATAAAGGTACAAGCTATTATTGTCAATAAAAATTATAAATTTTTCAATCATTCAAAATCCATTTCAAATTCCCCATATTTTTTCTTATCATCAAAAATAAAGTTCATTTCTAAATCAAACTTTTCTCTGTAAAGCTTAGATAATTTTCTTTCTTCTGCTACTTCTAAAACTTTATAATGTCCTCTGACAACAAGCTTTTTTACCGCAGCATGTCTTAATATTCTTTCTATATTGTTCTTCAGTTTTTTATAAATGTATTCTTCTGAATAAACCATTCCTTCCCCTTCGCACATAGGGCATTTCTCTTTAAGGTATGTGCTTACTTGTGACCTTACTCTTTTTCTTGTCATCTCCACAAGCCCTAATTGGGTATATCCTAACACAGTACATTTTGTCCTGTCTTTTTGGAGTTCTTTTTTAAAAAACTCTAACAACTCCCTTTTAAAATTCTCATTTTTCATATCTATAAAGTCAATAATAATTATCCCACCAATATCCCTCAACTTAAGCTGCAATGCTATCTCTTCAGCTGCTTCAAGATTAGTTCTATATATTGTTTCTTCCAAAGAAGTCTTGCCCACATATTTCCCCGTATTTACATCAATAACAGTAAGAGCTTCTGTTTGATCTATTATTAAAAACCCTCCGCTTTTTAACCATATCTTTTTTCCTAGCAATTTCTCAACTTGATAATCAACTCCATAAAGCCCCATTAAATCTCCTTCTTCATATTTGATTAAAACGTGCTCTTTCCCCAGATTTTTTAAATATTTTTTTATACTCTCATATTCTTCTTTGTCGTTTATAATAATTTCATCCATTTCATCAGAAAGAAAATTTTTTAAATATTTAATAAGAAAATTTTCTTCTTTATATATCAATGAAGGAACAGGAGCATTTTGAAAATCTTTTTGTATCTTCTCATACAACTGAAACAACTCTTCCAAATCCTCCTGTATCTGACCTTCAGTAGCTTCCAAGGAAGCAGTCCTCATTATTAAACCTATACCCTGGGGTTTTACCTTTTTCGCAATTTCCAAAAGCTTTTTCCTGTCCTCGTCTTTTTCAATTCTATGGGAAATCCCTACATAGTCTATGCTAGGCATCAAAACCACATATTTCCCTGGTAATGAAATGTTAGCAGTTACCCTTGGATTTTTCATGCCTACTGCTTCTTTTGATATTTGAACCATTATAACTTGTCCTGGTTTTAAAACCTGAGTAATGCTTTTGTTAAAATTTTCTTGTCGAAAAAGGATATCATCAGAGAACAAAAAAGCATTTTTCCCAATTCCAATATCTACAAAGGCAGATTGCATACCCTTTAAAACATTTTGAACTTTCCCTTTATAAATATTTCCTAATATACTTTTCCCATCTTTCTTTTCTGGATGGTATTCCTTTAATTTCCCATCTTCTAGCAAAGCGATTTGATTTAAATTTTCATCAATGTCTAATATGAGTCTTTTCAAAATCTTCACCTCATACCTACTCTAAAATTATATTTTTCCTGTGGAGTTTATAAGAGTCCATTTCAAAAACATCTCCAAGATATTCATTTAAAGCTTTTAATAAATTTAAAGGATTGGGAACTCCTTCTTCTAATTTTAACTTTATATAAAGTTTCAGATACCCTTCTTTTATTTCAAGAGCTTTTAAATCCAAAAGATAAAACTTTAAGTCAATCATTTTTTTCCCACTTTTTGTCTCTTTTTCTAACTCAATTGCGTCTCTTTTTATGAACTCTTCTAACTTATTCTCAACATCTTTGCAATTTTTTTTAAAATTGACCTTTAAAATATATTCAGCGGCTTTTATTCTTTTTGAAAGGGGATCATTTACATCCACTTCATAAGATTCTACAATTTTAATACCTGGCGGTAAAACTTTGTTCATTCTTTTTTTAAATTCTTCAGCAGAAATTTCCTCTTCCAAGTCCACATCCATATAATCGGCTTCTGTAGTTGCTCCCACTACAAGTGCAGGTCCGAAAGAAATTTTAGGATGGGGATTAAACCCTTGCGAAAAAGCCACTTTTATATCAGCCCTTCTCAAAGCCCTTTGAAATACCCGCAAAAGGTCTAAATGGGAAATAAATCTAACTCTTTCATCTTTTGTATATTTGTTTCTTAGGCGCTTCAAAACAAACTACCCCCTCATCAAAGTCCTTGACCCCACAGCCTGTACAATAAAGTCTGCAGTCAGGCGTAATCCTTCTTTCTTGAGATTTTTTATATTCCCTGATCAAAAACCTTTTATTTACTCCAACATCAATTACATCCCATGGAAATACTTCTTCTAAGCTTCTCTCCCTATTGGCATAAAAGTAAGGATTTACACCTGCCTCCTTAAAAGCTTCTTCCCACTTTTCATAATTTAAATACTCTTCCCATCCGTCAAATTTACAGCCTTTTTCCCAAGCCTTTATTATAGCTCTTCCAACTTTTCTATCTCCTCTTGATATAACAGCCTCTAGAAAACTCATATAGGGATTGTGCCAATTGTATTTTAAAACCTTGCTCCTAAGTTTTTTCTTCAATAAATCCTGCTTTTCAATTATTTCCTTAATGCTATCTTGCCTTGCCCACTGAAAAGGGGTAAAAGGCTTAGGAACAAAAGTAGAGGTGCTTATGGTAAGCTTTAGATTTTTGACATTCCCTCTTACTTTTTTATAATTGTCTACTATTTTATAGGCTAAATCCGCTATTCCTTCTACATCTTCTATCGTTTCAGTAGGAAGTCCTATCATAAAATAAAGTTTGATGTTATTCCATCCTGCTGAAAAAGCCTCTTTAGTCGCCTCTAAAATATCCTCTTCTGTAATTCCTTTATTTATTACATCTCTAAGCCTTTGAGTACCTGCCTCTGGAGCCAAAGTTAAGCCCGTTTTTCTGACTTTTTGTATTTCTTTTAACAAATTTATGGAAAGGGCATCTACTCTCGTAGAAGGTATGGAAATACCTACACCTTTGTCTTTATATTTTTCAATCAATTCTTTAATTAAATCCTCTATTTGAGAATAATCAAAAGTACTTAAAGAGGCTAAAGATATTTCCTCATAACCTGTAGATTTTACTAGCTTGTCCGTTAATTCTAAAATTTTCTCTTTTGACTTTTCTCTCAATGGTCTATATATCATACCTGCCTGACAAAACCTGCATCCTCTTGTGCAACCCCTAAATACCTCCAGCATTATTCTGTCATGAACAATGTCCATAAAGGGAACAATTTGTTCCTCTGGATGATATACATTTTCAAAATCTTTAACTATTCTCTTTTTTACTTTTTCAGGCACCCCTTTTTTTATGGGTCTTATATCTTTTATAGTTCCATCTTTATTGTATTCTTCTATATAGTACTTAGGAACATATACTCCTTTAATTTGAGAGACAATCTCTAAAAACTCCTCCCTTTCTCCTTTTTTTTCTTTCCAATCCACATAAGCATCCATGACCTCATTTATAACCTCTTCTCCTTCTCCCATCACAAAAAAATCTATAACTTCTGATAGAGGAGAGGGATTATAAGCACATGGACCTCCAGCAATAACAAAGGGTAATCCTTCTCTCTCTCTTGATAAAATAGGAATACCGCCTAAGTCAAGCATGTTTATCACATTAGTGTAACTTAATTCGTATTGGAGAGTAAAACCCACAAAGTCAAATTTATGTAGTGGTGTTTTTGTCTCAAGACTAAAAAGAGGGATATTTTTTTCTCTTATCAGTTTTTCCATATCCACCCATGGAGCAAAAACTCTTTCACAGTATACATCTTCTCTTTTGTTTAAAAGATGATATAAAATTCTCAAACCGAGGTGTGACATACCCACCTCATAAATATCGGGAAAAGCAAAAGCAAACCTCATTTTTACATCTTCTGGATTTTTTATATATGAATTAAGTTCTCCTCCAGTATACCTGGTCGGCTTGTTCACTTTTATGAACAAAGCATCTATTTTATCCTTTAAGTCTTCCATTTTCCTTCCTCCATAGTTATTTCCTAATATCACCAATTGAAGAATATAAACCATGATCTGTCACAAATTCAAAGAGTTCTGTTTCTGTTATCCTATATTTTTCCCTAAATTTTTCATCTAATATTATTATAACATGGTATTTGTAAGGTATAAAATTTTTTATGACATTTGCAACTGGCTCTTTTTCTAAAACTACTATATGATGTACTCCCATCAATCCTTTTTTATAAAATTCTGCCTTTTTCCTAAAAAGGTCTCTCATTCGCAAAAAAGCTGACGTCTTTTTCTCTTTATTTGCTGCAATTATTAACAGCATTGCCAAAAAAACATAAACAATGTTTAACTTCCAAAGAAATATTCCTTTAAACACAATGTAAAGCATAATTCCAGATATAAGATAAGAAGAAAAAACCCCAACTTGAATCGCAATCTTTAAATTAACAAAATACGATAAAACACTTTTTAAGACTCTTCCCCCGTCTAAAGGAATCCCTGGAAGTAAATTGAAAAAAGCCATTAGAATATTAGCCTTTACAAAATAATCCATATCTACTCGTAAAAGTTGAGAAATAAGCTCCCCTAAAAAAGCAAAAAAAATATTGGACATAGGTCCAGCTAGTGCTACTAATATTTCTAAATCTGGCCTTATAAACACTACACTGTCTAAAAGAGCAATTCCTCCAAAAGGATATATACTAAGCTGCAATACCTCTACTTTAAGTTTTCTTGCCGCATAAATGTGCCCCCATTCGTGAACAAAAACTGTGGTAAAGATAGCAATTAATTCTTTTATAAAACCTGCTGTAATTAAAAGAAATACAAATATAAAAGTGGAAAAATGTACTTTAACTTCAATACCTCTAACTTTCATTTCGTCCCATCACCGGCAACGTCCCCAAAGACAACCTTTGTCAAGGGGTCTACTGGCTTGCCATTTTCCCAGACTTCAAAATGCAGGTGAGGAGCTGTAACCTTTCCCGTATCTCCTGTCTTTCCAATAATATCCCCTTGTTTTACTTGTTCTCCTTTTTTAACTAAAATTTCTGATAAATGAGCATAGACAGTTCTTACATCGTTAGCATGTCGCAAAACTATGACTTTTCCCAAATCTGGATTTTGTTCATCTACTAGCATCACAACTCCATCTAAAGCCGCTTTAACTTCTGTGCCAACAGGTACATCTATATCAATCCCTGTATGGTTTGCCAGTTTATTTGTAACCGGGTCAATTCTTGGGCCAAATCCAGAAGTTATTTTACCATCGACAGGTGCAATCATCTTGAGAGAAGCTTGAGAGATATCAGAAGAATTTTTATTTCCCAATGTTTTTTCATCTACTGGAGAAAAAACTTTTATTACACTCTCTTTGAGCCAAGGAATTTTGCTTTGAACTAACTTCAACCCTTTCTTAGTGTTCTCATAATCCATATCATAACTCAATACACTTTTAGTAGCATTTACAAAAGAATTAGTTATGGGCACATCAACTGCCTTAAAAAGCAAAACCATTCCCAATAAAACCAATGCCACAATTAACTGGTTTTCAAAAAGCTCTGCATATTTTTTATAAATGCCAAACTTCTTTGAAGAATAATAAGAAAATCGTTGGTATTTCATAAGATATGCCTCCTTCTATGTTACATTTTATTTTAAAGGAGGCCTTATTATGATAAAATATTTTATTTATCAGCTATTTCTCTCCACTCTAAAAGCCCCTCTTCCATTCCTTTTAGCAAAACTTCTGCTGTAGCTATATTAGTAGCCAAAGGGATAGAATGTACATCACATACCCTGAGCAAGGCCAAAATATCCGGTTCATGAGGTTGTGCTGTCAAAGGATCTCTTAAAAAAATCACCATATCAATTTTATTTTCAGCAATCATTGCACCAATCTGTTGATCTCCACCAAGAGGGCCAGGTAAAAGGCAATTCACATTTAAACCTGCCGCCTCCTTGATAAGTTGTCCTGTATGGCCTGTTGCGTATATATTACATTTTTGAAAAATGTGTTTATATGCAATTGTGAAATTAACCATCAGTTCTTTTTTTTGGTCATGGGCTATCAAAGCTATATTCATGATAAAATCCTCCTAAAAGTTTATCTTTTGCCTTCTCATACTTATATTTTCTAAAAGTCCTATAGCCATCATATCTGCTACCATTGCACTTCCTCCATAACTCATAAAGGGAAGTGGAATACCTGTAATTGGCATTATCCCTATAGTCATCCCTATATTTTCAAATATGTGGAAAGTAAACATAGCGATAATACCGACAGCTACAAACATTCCATATTTGTCTTTAGCATTATAGGCAATTCTCCAAGCTTTATAAAGCATAATGATATAGAGAATTATCAAGATAAGAGCCCCTATAAAACCCAATTCTTCTCCTACAACAGAAAAAATAAAATCTGTCCATGCTTCTGGAAGATAATAATATTTAGCCTGAGTACCATTAAAAAGTCCTTTCCCCCAAAGCATACCAGAACCAACGGCAATTTTAGATTGAATAACATGATACCCAGTTCCTAAAGGGTCTAGCTCTGGGTTTAAAAAAGACAAAAGCCTATTTCTTTGATAGGGTTTTAATAATTTGTATCCAATAGGTAGCATAGCAATTCCCAAAACAAAAAGCTGTGCCAATATTTTTGTATTTATTCCTGAGATATATACTATTGCCAAAAAAATTGCAACAAATACAAGCCCTGTACCTAAATCTGGCTGCAACATCACTGCAATAAAAGGAATTCCTACGTAAATAAGTGGACCTATAAGTTCTTTAAAGGTCTTTATTTCTTCAATTTTACTAAACATATTTGCCAAAGTGAGCGCTAATGCCAACTTAGAAAATTCAGAAGGCTGAATATCTACAGGTCCTAAAGCTATCCAACTCTGTGCGCCATTACTTACTTTTCCTATTACTAAAACCAGTATAAGTCCTATAAGGTTTAGAATATATATAAAGGTTGAAAATTTAGCAAAAATATTATAGTCAAAAATACATATTACTATTATTGAAAGAAGCCCTATTAAGATTGCTATAGACTGTACAATAACTTTTCTATATGATCCTGTCTGAATCGCATGGGAAGCACTTGTCACAACAATAACACCGTATATAGCAATTAAAAGTACAACAATTAAAAGCCCCCAGTCAAAATTTTTCAGAAGCTTTTTATTAAACACATCAAATCCCCTCTTATTAAAAAGTCCAAATTGTATTATATCATATAAAAGAAATTTTAACTACATAAAAAACTGGCGAAAAGCCAGTTATCTTATCACCTGTTTCATTTTCTTTATAGGTATATTTGCGTGAAGAGCAGGCATATAAGTATTGTCACTTCTCTTTTCTTTTGTAATTTCTACACTCAGCCCTGTTTCGTCAATATCAACATAATTAGAAATAACATTTAATATATCCTCTTTTATCGTTTCTAAAAATTTGGGTGAAACATCCGCTCTATCATGGACCAATAAAAGCTGTAATCTCTCTTTTGCTATATCTTTACTGCTATTTTTACTTCCGAAAGATTTAAATAAATCCACAAAAAACACCTCCTCAGGACTAAGCCATCTTGAAAAGCCTTTTAAGCCTACCCATAAAGCCATTTCCTACATCTAGATTTATTAAAGGCACATCATTCCCTAAAAGTCTCTCTACTAAATTTCTATAAGCCTGTCCCGCCAATGACTTTTCATCAGTGACAATTGGTTCCCCTCTATTAGAGGAAATAATTATATTTTCGTCGTCAGGAATTACACCTAAAAGGTCAATTGCTAAAATATCTATAATATCCTCAATATCCATCATATCTCCTCTTTTTACCATGTCCATCTTGATCCTATTTATTACTAACAAAGGGTCATGAAGGTCAGACGCCTCCAAAAGCCCAATTATCCGATCTGCATCTCTTACAGCAGAAACTTCTGGAGTAGTTATTACAATAGCTCTGTCAGCACCAGCTATAGCATTTTTAAACCCCTGTTCTATTCCTGCAGGACAATCTACTAAAATATAATCAAACTCTTCCTTTAAATCACTTATTAGTTTCTGCATTTGTTCCGGAGTAACAGCTGACTTGTCTCTTGTTTGAGCTGCAGGCAAAAGATATAGTCCGTCAAACCTCTTGTCTTTTATTAAGGCTTGCTTCAATCTGCACTGACCCTCGACTACATCCACAATGTCGTACACAATTCTATTTTCCAGTCCCATAACTACATCAAGATTCCTAAGCCCAATATCTGTGTCAACTAGGGCAACTTTATAACCTTTCATTGCAAGATATGTACCAATATTTGCGGTAGAAGTAGTTTTCCCAACTCCACCTTTACCAGAAGTTATTACTATGGACTCGCTCATCTTATCACTCCATTCCAATAATATTATTTTTTAGAATATTTTACCACAAATCATTAAGGTGGTAAAGAGGTTTTACTATGATTTTGCCTCTTTTGACAACTGCAACTTCAGGATAATCATTGGCATCTTCTTTATCTGGCGATCGGGAAATCACATTAGCAATCCGAAGTTGCATTGCCCTCAAAGAAGAGGCCACTATAACTGCATCTTTATTGCCAGTAAAACCCGCATGAGCTATTCCCCTCAATGTCCCTAAAACGACTATATTACCAGCAGCTTGTACCAACCCTCCGGGATTTACATCCCCCAATATAACAAGGTTGCCATGATATTTAACCACTTGTCCAGACCTTACAGTCCCTTTGTGGAATTTCGTAATCCCCTCTTCTAACCCATTAAATATTTCGTCATCTGTCACATTTTTTATATGCTTTTCTTGAAAATTTTTTATCTGCACCTCAATACCATATTTATCAAGAATGAAGTCTTTTAATTTCTCTAAATTTTCCTCCTTAATATTCAAACTTTTTACTCTTACGGTAAGGGTCGCACCTTGAAAAAAATTAAGAGACTTTTCAATTCTGTTTACAATTTTCTCTTTTAGCAATTCAATATCTACATCCTCTTCTAATACAATTACTAGACCTTCTTTAGTACCCTGTATTTTTATTGCTTCTTTTATCATAACCTACCTCCATAAAACACTGGTTATTATCTATATTCTCCACAAATTTCAATTTTCCTTCTTATTATTAATAAAAAGAGGATAAAACCTTCTCTCAAATAAATCATCTCATAGGTGCATTTATTGCTTTAAATATCTCTCCTTCATTATTTTTGCTTACCCCAAAATACGCGTCAAAAATGTCCCTTGCCACATAACCTGCATAAGAACCATGTCCTCCTTGGTATATGACCGCAACTACAACTATCTGTGGGTCATCATAAGGTGCAAAGCCAACAAACCACGCGTAATTATCTCTGCCTACTACTTCTGCTGTTCCTGTCTTTCCTCCAACAGCGATAGGAAAACCATAAAAAGCACTACTCGCAGTGCCCCCTCTTTCTGTAACACCTTTCATTCCTAATTTTATTGCTTCCAGGTATTTATCCGAAATATTAACCTTGTTTAAAACTTCTGGTTTTGTTTCCTCAATAATTTTACCATCAGCTGATACAATTTTATCCACCATATAGAATCTATACCGAATACCACCGTTTACTAGAGTAGAAACATAACTGGCAATTTCCAAAGGAGTAAATTGATTATCTCCCTGACCTATCGCTGCACTACAAGTATCTGTCAGACTCCAATGCCTTGCATAATACATCAATTCCCACAATTTTCTCTGAAGCTTTTCATCTTTTATGCCCATTTTTTCTAATTGCAAAAAAGTGTTATAATCGCTTAAATCCCCCTGGTCAATGATTTCTAAAATCTTTTGATATTGTTCTTCCGTTATAGAACCATTTGGAGTTTTATCTGTTTTCACCATTGATTTTATTAAACCAACATAATATTCTCTCCTATATTGTGGACTTGCAATAATACCTTTGGCCTCAGCTAGTTCTATACCTGTCTTTTGATCTAAACCAAACTTTTTCGCATAATCAACTATTTTATCTATTCCCAGCCTTCTTCCCATTTCATAAAAATAGGTATCTGTAGAGTACTTTATTGCATCAGAAACATTTACCCATCCTTGAGTCCGTGGCCACAGCCAATTTTTTTGCCCTGTATAGGGATATATACCGGGATCCAAATATTTTTCGGTAACTGTGGTAACTCCGGAATCCAAAGCAGCAAAGGCAACAGCCATCTTAAAAGTAGAACCTGGAGGAACTACACCTTGGGTAGCGTAATTGAAAATGGGGCTTGGGTCAACTGTGGCATCTCTCCACCTAAAAAGTTCATTTACTATCTCATTGGGAGGATTACCCGTAGCAAAAATATTCGGGTCATATCCAGGAACACTAGCCAATGCTAAAACTTTCCCTGAATGTACATCCACAACTACTGCTGCCCCAATATTAGCAGGAAAAGTTTCTCCTCTTCCACTGTATTTTCCTTCTCTTATATTTTGCATAACAGTCATAAGTGACTGCTCTGCCGCCTCTTGAATATTTTTATCAATAGTCAAAAACACAGTATCTCCAGGCATAGGAGGAACTGTATTTAAATTTTCTATTAACCTTCCATAATTATCCACTATTACCTGCTGTGCCCCGTCTTTGCCGTGTAAATATTTTTCATACAACGCCTCAAGGCCAGAATGCCCTACTAAGTCTGTAAGCTTATATTTATTCATATCCAATTTTTTTAAATCTTCCGGTGTAATTCTTCCAATGTACCCTAACGCTTGAGACAACAATGTTGCATAGGGATAATATCTAACCGGTTTTATACTTATCATAATTCCAGGTAATTCTAAATGATTTTCTTCGATTTCTGCCACCGTTTTTTGATCAACATCTACAGCTATTTCTACTGGTTGATATTGGTTATAACCTTGCTCCTCCATCAATTGTCTCACAACCATTATTTTTCTCATTTCTCCTGGGCTTAGATCTGTAGGTATTTTAAACTTCTCTAACAAGATATTCCATGCTTCTTTTGCAGTAGCATTTTCACTTATATTATTAGCTTTTTTCCAAGCCTTCTCTCTAGCTTTTAAAGTTTCTTCTGCCACTGAAGCTTCATCTGGATTTTTAAAATTAAAATATGGATTCCCATTTTCATCTAAATAAATAGGTAAGTCGTCTTTGTAATTTACATTATTTTTTTCTAGAACATTTATGAGCTTTAATATAGTTTCATTAAGATGACTGTCAACTACTTCTCCCTTCATAATTTCTATAGAAAAACTTGGTCTATTTGTAGCTAATTTTACACCATATTTATCTACAATTTCTCCCCGTGGAGCATCGATAGGTATCTGTCTTATAGCCTGACGAATAGAAATTTCCCTATAATAATCCCCCTTTATCAATTGCAAATAAATTAGACGGGAAATTAAAATAGTAAGGAGAACTGAAATAATAGTCCAAAAAATGTAAAATTTTTTTTTGAGATTTTCGTTCAAGGATACCACCCTCAAAATTTACTTTTTCTGAAAAAGCTTACTTTATTTTCATTAACATATTTATTAAAGGAAACTACGTACTTATATACAAAAACAACAATCATGGAATTATAAACAGCTTGTATCATAGCGATATCCATAAAATCTTTCACGAAATTAAATTGATATTTCATTAAAACCATTGAAAACATCGCAATAAGATTATAAAGGAGGGTTCCTAAAAAAATAAAGACAAAAGCCACAAAAGAACTTTCCCTAAAAATACTTTTACTCAACAATCCTGTAATATAGCTGACAATCAGCAGAGAAAAAGTAGTAACCCCTAAAGCATTATTGAAGAGAATATCTTGAATAAGTCCCGCAAAAAGACTTAAATAAATTGCTTCCCAAGCGCCATTTAGAAGTGAAAAACTCATGACCAATATAAAAACAGCATCTGGCTTAACTCCAAAAATATCTATAAATTTAAACAAAGTGGATTGCAAAACAATTAACAAAATAATTAATAAATACTTATATATTTTTCTCATTTTGACCTACTTCCCTGTATTTATTCTATTTGTAACCACAAAAACGTACTCTAAACGTTCAAAATCTGCAGCTGGTTCTATTACAGCTTGCTTTAACAGTGAACCTGGTTCCCGCACCACTTTTGAAACTTTTCCTATTATTAATCCTTTTGGAAATTTGCTCATATCGGAGGTAGTGATTATATCCCCCTCAATTAGCTCTGCATCCAAAGGAAGGTATATCATGATAAGACCACCATTTAAATCTCCTCTTACTACTCCATTATCTCGAGTCCTAACATCTACAGCACTTACCGAACTATCCTTATCGATAAGAGACAATACTTTTGCCCAAGTATCTCCTACCTGAGTAACCTGTCCCACCATATTGCCTTTTTCATCCAAAATTGCCATACCAGGTTTTATACCCTCATTTTTGCCCTTGTCAATAGTAAAAGTGTTAAACCAGTTTCCCGGATTTTTGCCTGTAATAGTTGCAAGTTTTAAATCTAGTTCCATATTTTCTGTCTTAAAATTCAAAGCTTCTCTAAGCCTTTTATTCTCATTTAACAGCTCTTGTAATTGAATATTTTCTTTTTTTAGCCTTTCAACCTCTTTTTGAAGCTTTTCGTTCGTAGCTCTTAAGCTGCCTATTTCCTTAATTGAAGAAAAAAAATCAGAAATTCCCCCTCCAATTTTATAAAAAAGCTTTTGCACAGGAGTAAGAATAGCACCTATTAAGGATTCGGGTTTGGTTACATATCTTTGTGTATCATAAGTATAAGCCATGGCGGCAATAAGCGCCACGGCTATCAGAACAAACAAAATAAATTGCCTATTTTTAAAAAAACGTGGCACTATAATACACCTCTCAAACTCTACTTGCTGGACTTAAAACTCTCCTAAATAAAGAACTTTCCTCTAAAATCTTTCCTGCTCCAAGTGCCACACAGTCTGTTGGCTGGTCAGCTATCTGCACAGGCATTCCTGTTTCTTCTCTGATAAGTTTATCTATGCCACTTAAAAGAGCTCCTCCACCCGTTAACATAATTCCTCTATCCATAATATCCGCTGCAAGTTCTGGCGGTGTTTTTTCAAGTGTCATCTTTATAGCCTCAAGTATGCTAGCAATAGGATCTTTTAACGCTTCTAAAATTTCGGTAGAGGTTATCTTTAATGTTTTTGGAAGTCCAGACACCAAGTCTCTTCCTCTTATATCCATCGTCTCTTCCTTTTCTTTTGGAAAAGCGGAACCAATTTGTATCTTTATCTCTTCTGCAGTCCTTTCACCTATCATTAGGTTGTATTCTCTTTTTATATAATTGATTATAGCTTCATCCATCTCATCCCCACCAACCCTTAAAGACTTATTGGTGACGATTCCACCCAAAGAAATTACAGCCACATCTGTAGTACCACCGCCTATGTCTACAACCATGCTGCCCGTAGGTTCTTCAACAGGTAGTCCTGCACCAATTGCCGCGGCCATAGGTTCTTCCACTGTATGGGCTTCTTTTGCACCTGCTTGCAAAGTTGCTTCAATAACTGCTCTTTTCTCTACTTCTGTGACACCTGAAGGAACACCAACAATTACTCTCGGCCTAAATAGGCCTTTTCTCGGGTTAACTTTACTTATGAAATGGTCAAGCATAGCTTTCGTTATGTCAAAATCAGCTATCACTCCATCCCTCATGGGTCTTATAGCGATTATATTGCCAGGGGTCCTACCTACCATTCTTTTGGCTTCTTCTCCGACAGCAAGAATTGTTTTTGAATCAGTTCTCATCGCAACAACTGATGGCTCTCTTAAAACAATCCCTTTCCCTTGTACATATACTAAAGTTGTGGCAGTTCCCAAATCAATTCCAATATCTCTAGAAAATCCTCTCATCTGCGTATACTCCTTCCTATTTTATTCAAAATCATGATACCCCTTTTCTTTGAGACTTATACCTCTCCCATCTCCAATTATAACATGATCTAAAACTTTTATACCTAATAAATTTCCCGCTTCTGCTAATCTTTTTGTAACTTCTATGTCTTCCCTGCTAGGAGTAGGGTCTCCACTTGGGTGGTTATGAACAAGAATTATAGAAGAGGAAGACCTTTCAATGGCTGCTTTAAAGACTTCTCTCGGATGCACAATAGAAGTATTTAAACTCCCTATAGATATTGTCTCTATTGCAATGACTTTATTTTTCACATTTAGCATTATCACTTTAAAATGCTCTTTTGTCAAATATCTCATTTCATCCATCATTAAATTTATTACATCTTCCGGTGAGGCTATAGTGAAATTGCTGTTGCCACTAGAAAGCATCATTCTTCGCCCTAATTCTACTGCCGCTTTTAGTTTCACTGCCTTAGCTATTCCTATTCCCCTTATACTAGCAAGTTTTTCCACACTTGAATTTACAATAAATTTAAGCCCTTTATCTTCCATTAAAAGCTTTTGAGCCAAAGTAATTGCGCTTTCTCTCCTACTTCCTGTCCCTATTATTATAGCTATCAATTCTGCATTTGACAACACCTGAGCTCCATATCTTATAAGTCTTTCTCTAGGCCTTTCTTCATGAGGTAAGTCTTTTATCATAATATTAGAATCCTTCCCCAACCTCATTCATCCTTTCAAAGAATCTTTATGCCAAACTCCCTTTTCAAAATGTCAAAAAGCTTTGAAATTGGCAGACCTACCACATTAAAATAATCCCCTTCGATTTTTTCCACAATTAAAGCACCAAATCCTTGTATTGCATACGCCCCTGCTTTGTCGTAACATTCACCAGTATCTATATAATTAAATATTTCCTCATCTTCTAATCTTTTAATCCAAACTTTTGTCTCTTCAAAATCGCTTATATATTTAAAATCCTTAGTGCCGACCACTGTAACCCCTGTATATACAGTATGAAACCTTCCTTGCAAACTTTTTAGTATAAAATATGCTTCTTCTCTATCTTTTGGCTTTCCCAAAATTTTATCATCAATCACTACAATAGTATCAGCACCAATTACTAAAGCTTCTTCCTCTATCTTTTTAGCAACAGCCATAGCTTTGTGAAAAGATAAATCCATTACATACTTTGAAGGCTCTCTTTCATTTGAAACCTCTTCAATATCATTTTCAACAACTTCAAATTCTAAACCTAGATTCAAAAGCAACTCTCTTCTTCTGGGAGATTTAGAAGCGAGGACAACTTTCATTTTCTCACCTACATTTTGTAATAGGCATATATGGCAAGAATTAATCCTACTACAGTCCCTACATTTATTTTAAAGGACAACATAAAAGAAAACTTGATAAAATTTAAGTCCAGTGTAACAGGATTGTTCATTCCTATTATTTGAGTATAAGCTAATTGTTTAAAAAAATGAGCCAGCAAATCTCCCAAAAAGCCTCCTAGAATTAGACCTACAATAAGCAAAAAAACTAGCGTCCAAGGACTTCTACCTCTTCTCAATTTTTTCACTCCTTAAATTATATTGCTCTTTTCGCCTTCACTCTTTTTATTATATCACAAATTATATACATTTCTATAACTAACTTTAAAATAAAAAAATGGCAAAGCTTCCAATAGGATATTGGAAGCTTTACTCTCAATTAAATTTACTTTACCAAAGGATACAATTCTTTCTTTGAATAATGGGTGTGCAATAGATGATGGGACTTTTCACTCAAAGGATGTTCCAAAAATTCCTCATAAAGTTTTTGTATTGCAAGATTTTCATGGGACTTCCTTATAGGCAAGTTTTTGTCTATCTCATAGATAGCTTTTGCTCTTAGTTGCTTTACCTTCTCCATCTCATTAGGATTGTGAATTGGTTGACCTCCTCCCATGATACAACCACCTGGACAACCCATCACCTCTATGAAGTGATACTCTACCTCACCAGCTTTTACTTTATCTAGAAGCTTCTTTGCATTTCCTGTACCATTTGCTATAGCAATCTTTATATCCATTTCATCGATTCTTATAGTAGCTTCTCTTACCCCTTCTAAGCCTCTTACTTCTTCAAAATCTATTTTGCCAATATCTCTTCCTTCCACAATCTCAGCAACAGTCCTCAAAGCTGCCTCCATGACTCCTCCTGTAGCTCCAAAGATAGCACCTGCACCAGTAGACATTCCAAGAGGCTCGTCAAATTCTTCATCAGGAAGATTTACAAAGTCAATGCCCATTTCTTTTATCATTCTAGCTAATTCTCTAGTGGTAAGGACAGCATCCACATCTTTCATGCCATCCCGTATCATCTCTTCTCTTTCAATCTCCAACTTTTTAGCTGTACAAGGCATGATAGATACTACATATATATCCTCTGGATTAAGTCCCTTCTTTTCTGCAAAATAACTCTTTACTAACGCTCCCATCATCATATGGGGAGACTTACAAGTTGAAAGATTGTCTATAAATTCTGGATAATACTTTTCACAAAAAGCTATCCATCCAGGACTGCAGGAAGTTATCATAGGAAGTTTTCCGCCATTTTTTATCCTTCCAAGAAGCTCAGAACCTTCTTCCATTATAGTTAAATCTGCAGCAAAATTTGTATCAAATACTGCATCAAACCCCATTCTCCTTAACGCAGCCGCCATTTTCCCTGTGACAATACTTCCTATGGGCATGCCAAACTCTTCGCCTAAAGCTACTCTTACAGCCGGTGCTGTTTGTGCCACCACGTATTTTTTCTCGTCCACTAAAGCTTCGTAAACTCTTTTTGTATGGTCCTTTTCATATATAGCTCCTACAGGACATACCATTATGCACTGACCACAGCTTATACAAGGTGAATCTTTTAAACTTCTCCCAAAAGAAGGTGCCACCATTGTTTTAAAGCCTCTATTTACCATTCCAATTGCAAATACATTTTGAACCTCAGAGCATACAGCTACACATCTTCTGCATAATACACACTTATTAGGGTCCCTCACAACAGCAGGTGAACCGTCATCTATAGGACATTTTATATTTTCTCCTTCAAATCTTATCTCGTCTACTCCCAATCTTTTAGAGAGAGATTGAAGCTCACAGTTGGTATTTCTAACACAAGTCAAACAACTTCTATCGTGGTTTGAAAGTATAAGCTCAAGATTTAATTTCCGCGCTTCTCTAACTTTAGGTGTATTTGTATACACTTTCATACCATCAAATACAGGATAAGTGCAGGAAGTTTGTAAATTTCTTACTCCTTCTATTTCAACCAAGCATATTCTACAAGCACCAATTTGGTTAATCTCTTTTAAATAGCACAAAGTAGGAATGTCAATACCTGCTTCTTTTGCCGCTTCCAGCACTGTATAATGGGAAGGTACTTCTACAGTGATGCCATCTATAGTAACCCGAACTTTGTCCATCTTTTTACACTCCTTCCTCCATTATTTTTTGTATATTGCACCAAATGGACATTTTTCAATACAAGTACCACACTTAATGCATATGTCTTGGTCAATTACATAAGGTGTCTTTGGCTTACCAGAAATCGCATTTACAGGACAATTCTTAGCACAAATTCCACAAGCCTTACATTTCTCTGGATCTATATAGAATCTTAATAAGGCTTGACATACACCAGCCGGGCATCTTTTCTCTTTTATATGCGCCTCGTATTCATCTCTGAAATATCTAATTGTAGATAAAACCGGATTTGGTGCTGTCTGCCCAAGTCCACATAAAGCTGTAGCCTTAATAGTTTTTGCAAGTTTTTCTAATTTTTCAATGTCTCCTTCTTCTCCTTTTCCAGAAGTTATCTTATCTAAAATCTCTAACATCCTTTTTGTACCAATTCTGCAGGGTGCACACTTCCCACAAGATTCGTCAACTGTAAATTCGAGGAAGAATTTTGCCATATTAACCATACATGTATCTTCATCCATCACAATAAGTCCACCTGAACCCATCATAGAACCTATATTTATCAAAGAATCATAGTCAATTGGAATATCTAAGTGCTCTGCAGGAATACATCCGCCGGAAGGGCCTCCTGTTTGAGCAGCTTTAAATTTCTTCCCGTTGGGTATTCCTCCACCTATTTCATATATAATTTCTCTTAAAGTAGTGCCCATTGGCACTTCGATTAATCCTGTATTGTTTACTTTGCCAGTCAATGCAAAAACCTTTGTTCCCTTTGACTTTTCTGTTCCAATGCTTGAAAACCATTCAGCACCATTTAAGATAATCGGTGGAATATTAGCAAATGTCTCTACGTTATTTATAATCGTTGGTTTATCCCACACACCTTTTACAGCAGGGAATGGTGGTCTTGGTCTTGGTTCTCCTCTTCTTCCCATTACTGAATTTAAAAGTGCAGTCTCTTCTCCACAGACAAAAGCACCTGCACCTAATCTTATCTCAATGTCAAAATCAAAACCTGTCCCAAATATGTTTTTTCCTAAAAGACCATATTCTCTAGCCTGTTCAATAGCAATTTTAAGCCTTTTTACTGCCAAAGGATATTCTGCTCTTACGTAAATATAGCCGTGGTTTGCTCCAATTGCATATCCTGCTATCTCCATTGCTTCTAAAACGCTGTGGGGGTCACCTTCTAATATACTTCTATCCATGAAAGCACCAGGGTCGCCTTCATCAGCATTGCACACCACATATTTAGGAGTTTCTTTTTGTTTGTAGGCAAACTCCCATTTTACTCCTGTTGGGAATCCTCCACCGCCTCTACCTCTTAATCCAGACTTTTTCACTTCTTCAATTACTTCTTCAGGAGTCATCTGTGTGAGGACTTTTGCTAAAGCTTTATAACCATCAAAAGCAATTGCCTCTCTTATATCCTCAGGATTTATAATACCGCAATTTCTAAGTGCAATTCTTCTTTGCTTTCTAAAGAAAGGAGTTTCCTCTAACGGTTTTATAGCTTTTTCTTCTATACTCTCCCCATAAACGTATTTCTTAACAGGTCTTCCCTTTAATAGGTGCTCTTCCACAATTTCAGGCACATATTCAGGTTTGACTCTGCTATAAAAGATCCCTTCCGGATATACTACAACAACCGGTCCTAATTCACAAAGTCCAAAACACCCCGTTCTAACAACCAATACTTCCTTATTCAAACCTGCTTTTTTGATTTCTTCAGTAAAGCGTTCTGCTACTTTGTCAGAATCAGAAGAAGTACATCCAGTCCCACCGCATACCATTATGTGTGACCTATACAGCATTTTATTCTCCTCCTCTTATTCGTAATTTTCAATAGTCCATTCTCTGATTGGATGACCATTTATAACATGCTCAACAACTATTTGCCTTGCCTTTTTTTCATCAACTTTTACATAGGTAACTTTCTCTTGACCAGGAACATATACGTCCACAATAGGCTCCAATTTGCACATGCCTATACAACCAGTCTCTGTGACAATCACATCAGTGACATTTCTCTTGCTTAATTCATCCAATATCGCCATCATGACAGGCCTAGCTCCTGCTGCAATACCACAGGTTGCCATTCCTACAGCTATTCTTATGCCGGTCCTATCTTTTCTCAAATTTATTTTTTCTAAAGTCTCTTTCCTGATTCTTTCCAACTCCTCTATAGATTTCATTTTCACACCTCCATATTCTCTTTTACATATTCCCTTATCCAATTTAGTACACTTATTTCATTCAAACTGACTTCTTTCAATACTTTTCTAAATTGTTTTGTATCAAACAAAAACTCATACTCATCTTTTTTGAACCTATACACTATATCTATTTCCGGATCAGACAATATTAAAGAAACAATTGTCGATGACATATCTCCTATAGGAATGAGGTCTATGCTTGAAAGCTTAAAAGTCCCTCTTATTTTTGTCCCTTTTCCTTCTTCAGAAAAAATTTCAAACTTTCCTCCGCACTGTTCAACTAATTCCTTAAAAAAAGGAATTCCAAGCCCTACTTTTCTCTCTTTTCTTGTAGTTACAAAAGGATCTACAACTTTTTTTAATAATTCCTCATTCATACCACATCCATCATCTTCAATACACACTTTAAGCATATCTTTTGAAGTATCTATATTTATTTCAATATAAATATTCTTTGCTTCTGCTCTTATGCTGTTTTGCGCTAAATCCAATATATAAAGGGCTAATTCTTTCATAGCACTCAAACTCTCATTCAAACTTGCTCAATATCTCATCCACATCATCAGGAGTCAATCTTCCAAAAACTTCACCATTTATCATCATAACTGGTGCCAACCCACAAGCTCCCAAGCATCTTGTTGGCTCCAAAGAAAACTTCCCATCAGGAGTTGCCTCTCCTACTTGAATTCCTAATTTTTCTTTAATCTTTTCAAGAACCATAGCAGCCCCTTTTACATAGCAAGCAGTTCCCATACACAGATTAATTTTATACTTGCCAGACGGTTTTAAAGTAAATCTCGAATAAAATGTAGCAATTCCAAAAACTTCCGTCAAAGGTACATTCATTTCTTTTGAAATATAAAGTTGAACTTCAATAGGAAGATAGCCAAAAATCTCTTGTGCTTGGTTCATGACTGCAATCAAGGAACCTGGCATGCTTTTAAGGTCTTCCAATGCCTTTTTAAATTTCTCTACTTTTTCTTTTCCAAACTTCTCTATTAATTTTTCCTCCCCTGATTTTTCCATAACTGTTGCCATTTCTTTCCCTCCTTGAAACAAAAATTTCAGCTTTTCCTTTTTTTATAAAGTTTTTATTCAATTGTTCGTTAATATTATATCATAACTTTATTAAACTTTTAACAACTTTTTATAAAAAATTTTTATTTTCTGATAATCTCAACTAATTTAGTGGGATTACAAAATTTAATAACCACAAAGCCAATCTACAACGCTTTTTAATGTAGACTTACAAGGTAGAAATTCTTCTCTTTCAGAAATATACCCTAAATCGTGTGCATCAGAAGATTTCACAATTCTGTATCTTCTATATTCAGGATATGACTTCAAAAAAATTTCCGTTCTAATAGCTTTAGACAATTCTATTGTCTTTAAATTTTTTATATCAGGAATAAATCCAAGATTTGAAATAACGCTATAAGACCCCCGATCCAGATGGGCTAGGACTGCCGCTCCTTTCCCCTCCATTTGATCAAATACTTCTTCAACAGTAAAATTAGTAGAAGCTAACAAAGAATAGTCTACTTCTGTTATGACATTGTCTTCCTCATTCATTACCAGTTGATTTCCAAAGATTGTACTTTGATTTTTAATTTTTATCATATTTTTGTCAATAAATTCACTAAATTTTATACACTCCTCCACTGAATAAAAATAACAGAGTATGTGAACCTCTTCTTTTGTCTGCACTTCTATACCTGGGACCACTATTAATCCTTTTTTTGTGCCAAGATTATATACAACCTCCACATTTTTTGCGCTGTTGTGGTCTGTTATTCCAATTACGTCAAGCCCTTTTAGTATTGCTATATTAACGATATTATTAGGAGTCATATCATCGGAAGCACAAGGAGACAAAGCTGTATGAATGTGCAAGTCATAGTAAAGCATTACTTCATCATCTCGTATAATATTATTGCTGCTTCATAGGAAGTGCCTGAAAAACTTAATACAGAAATACCTTCTTCATCAGCCCTCTTTTTTGCATCTTCATACAACTTAGCATTTTCAGGTATAATCACACAGCTAAGCTCAGCAAGTAAAGCCACTGCCACAATATTTATATGAGTCTGAATTGTTATCCAGGCATTTTTTGCCTTGGCGTGGGCCATAACCCAGCTTAAAAGGTCACAAATGTATACTCCTTCAATTTCTTTTTCAATCCCCTTCTCGCCTGCAAGTAATACAAAGCCTTTATCAAGAAGGTCTTTTACTTTTACAGCCATTAACTTTTCACTCCTTCTCTTCCCCCAAAACTGGAGGCATTTTTCCTGCCAATTCATTTAGTTCTTGCGCCAAACTTTTTATTTTGTCTTTTAAGATAAAAATACAATCATATTCAGTTGCACAACCTTTTACAATATCTTCTGCTAATGCCCTGCAAGTAGGAGAACCACAGGATCCACAATCAAGCCCTGGCAAAGCCTTGTATTGCTGATCTATTTTCTTCATCATATCCAAAGCCTTTGAAATATCTTTGTCCAGCTTCATAACCTCACTTTTTTCTATTTTCTTCGTCCATCTGACCTCCTCAAAATTGATGTCCCTTTCATCAAATAAAGGTTCTTCTCTTTTTGGCAATTTTTCTGTCAATTTCCTTATTCTATTTTTAGCAACAAAATTGTTTTCTACAGTCAAAGGCCCTCCAATGCATCCTCCTATACAAGCAAGCCCTTCAAAAAAATCCAAATCATTTAACTTTCCCAGCTCAATTTCTTCCAAAACTTTAATAACATTGTGTATTCCATCTACATAAATACTATTTTCTGTAAAAGTACCAAAAGCCTCTCCTCCAGAATTTGCCCAACCAACACCTACCATAGTAGCCTTGCTTAAATCCCTCACTATCGTTGTCTTTGCCTTCTCTAAAATTTTCCCATATATTTCTTTCATAGAGAAAGCTCCATCAATCTTTGACTTTTCCAAGCCCACAGGGTTTTTTATACTTGTGACTTTTGCAGCGCAGGGAGAAATAAAAAACACCCCTATTTCTTCCTCTTTAAGCCCTGTCATTTTCACAGCCTGCTTTTTCGCAAGTATTGCTGCAGTATCCATTGGAGAACAAATATCCAGTAGATTATCAATAAGAGAAGGAAATCTAATTTGTATAAGTCTTACAACGGCAGGACAAGCAGAAGATATAACTGGCTTTTTTAGGTTTCCTCTTTTCAGTGCCTCCCGCGTAAATCTGGAAACAATTTCAGCAGCATAAGCCACTTCAAAAACTTCATCAAAGCCTATATCCAGCAGAGCACTTAGTATTTGATTAATGCTTAAATCTCTAAATTGTCCATATAAGGAGGGAGCAGGAAGGGCGATTTTGTACTTAAAATCTTTCATCATAGCTAAACTATCAGTTACTGCCAATTTAGCATGATAAGGACAAACCCTTATGCATTCACCACAATCTATGCATCTTTCATTTATAATCCTCGCTTTGCCCTCTCTAACTCTTATTGCTTCTGTAGGGCATCTTTTTATGCAGTTAGTACATCCTCTGCACCTATCTTTATCTAATGTTACCGAATGAAAATAAGGCATTTTATCACCTACTTAAACAAAATTTCCATTAAAACAGTTGTTCCCTCACTACTGCTTTTTATTTCCATAAAATCAGAATTTGACTTCATATTTGGAAGTCCCATTCCAGCTCCAAATCCCATCTCCCTGATTTCCTCCGGTGCTGTAGAATAACCTTCTTTCATCGCAAGTTCAATATCTTCTATTCCAGGACCTGTATCCTCCGCCGTAATTCTTATTTTATCTTCAAAAATTTCTATCTTTATATGGCCTCCATAGGAATGAATTATAATATTCATCTCTGCTTCATAACAAGCTATGCAACTTCTCCTCACAACATCGGGATTTAAAGAAAGCTGCTTTAAAACCGTTCTTAAATTGCTGGAGACTTCTCCCGCAGAGTCAAAATCCCTTGCTTTTACATTAAAATCTAAGCTATAAAGTACCATTTCCTTCACCACTTCTGCAAGTAAGCCCATTGGAGTACAAAAGTCCACAAGCAATATAAAGGGGATATTTTGTCTTCATTATTACAAGTCCTGCTTTTTTAGCTAGCTGTACTATTTCTTCCCCCGGGGTTTTACCCCTAACAAACACTATACATTTTATATCTCCCACTACTTCCGCAGTTCTTATCACCTGAACATTTGTAAGTCCAGTCAAAAGCACAGCCTTTTCATCTTTGGAAGCCAGCACATCACTCATCAAATCTGCTCCGCATGCAGTAAACACATCTTCATTTAATTTTTCTTCTCCCACCATAACCTCTGCCTTTAAAATTTCTTTAACTTCTTTTAATTTCATAATATTACACCTCATTACTGATTTTGTATAGCAATTATTTTCAAAAAATCATTGTACTCCTCACAAGACTGCCATAGAAGTTGTTGTAGTAAGCTAAAAGTACTTTTGTCCTGCAATGCAGCTGATATTTCAATTTTTTTAATATCTGTTGCCATTTTGTTAACAATGTCTGTGACTTTTCCTTTTATCTTGCTTACTTTTTCTTCATTAAAATTTCCGCTATTATTATCTAAAAAATTTTCTATTCTTGCTTTTAATTCACCTAGTTCCTTTTCCTCTATTGTTTTGTCATTAAAAGCCTTATAGGAAATAGCAGACATATATTCACATATCTGTCTAAAATCGTGCAATTTATTTATAAAATCATCCATTTCTGATGTTAATTTCTTGTCATATCCAATTTTTATAGAAGGCCCTTTTTTCACAGACACTTCACTAAAAATGCCACTGGCTTCTAAAGAGGAAGAACACAAAGTAGCTTGCTCCTTATCTAAAAATACTCCTCCTATCAGCAAATATTTGTCAGAATCTTTACTTATAAAAGAATAAATCCCTTTCACCCTCATCAAATCTTCATGGTATTTTACAGTCTCAAAGTCAGAATAGCTAGACAAAACAACTTCAAATAAATCAATCCCTTTAACAGTTACTTCTTTGAAATTCGCGCTATCTTTGGGCTTTGGAAGATTAGGTTCTACAATGTCTCTAGAAATAAAATATCCAACTAGAAGAGAAACAAAAGGGATTATCAACATTACAATTAAAACTTCTAGAATCCTTTCGTTTTTCATCTTTCTATCAATCCTTACTATTAAATCTTTCACTTTATATTATACTATACTATCAAAAAAAATCCTTTAAAAATTTTTTATAGGACTTTTTTACTAATTTTTAATTTCAAAAGAGGTTTTTGAAGAATTCTGTCGAATTATATATTATATGAGGTAAAAACAGTTGAAAATAATAATGCAACAAGATATAACTTTAACTAGGTGATAATAGATATTACTAAGTATGCAAAAAATTAAAGAGATATATGATATCAACATTTTACTTCATTCGCAGCAAGAATTTATGGTCAGGGAGGAAGTGTGTTGATAAACGTCATTAATCAAATAATTGAGGATAAATTTAAAGAAATCCAAAGCAGGCTCCCTGCTAATATACAAATATTCAACAATGATAGAACTTTTTCAGAAGTTTTGAAAGATGCTATAAAAAGCCAATCCCAATATCAATATAATGTAACAAATTCAGCTAATAATACGAATTTAAAAGAAATTGGCAACTTAATACAACAAGCCAGTCAAAAATACAATATTGATGCAAATTTAATCAAGGCTGTAATAAAAGCAGAATCTAATTTTAACCAATTTGCAGTTTCTCCAAAAGGTGCAATGGGGCTTATGCAGCTTATGCCTTCAACTGCAAAAGAATTAAATGTATCAAATCCTTTTGACCCTTCACAAAATATAGATGGAGGAGTAAGGTATTTAAAAAAATTGCTTGAAACTTATCAAGATATAAGATTGGCACTGGCTGCTTACAATGCTGGACCTCAAGCAGTAGAAAAATATCAGGGCGTTCCCCCTTACAATGAAACTATAAATTACATAAACAAAATCTTAGATGAATTATAATAGAGTAGGAGCCAAAAGGCTCCCTTATTTATTATTTATTATATTTTGCACTTTTATATCTTTGTTGAGAATCTAAAATCTTTTTTCGTATTCTAATGCTTTGAGGAGTAACTTCTACTAATTCATCATTATCTATAAATTCCAATGCCTCCTCCAAAGACATTTTCTTTACAGGAGAAAGCCTCAAAGCTTCATCTGCAGTTGCAGACCTTAAGTTTGTCACATGTTTTTTCTTACACACATTTACATCAATGTCTTCACTTCTCGAATTAATGCCTACAACCATTCCTTCATACACCTTTGTTCCCGGCTCTATAAAAAGTGTTCCCCTTTCCTCCGCATTGTAAAGGCCATAAGTTGTCGCAATACCCGTTTCAAAAGCAACCAACGATCCCCTTGTGCGTGAAGGAATATCTCCTCTATAGGATTCATAATCATAAAATACCGATGTCATTATACCGTTGCCTTTTGTATCTGTCAAAAATTCGGATCGATACCCTATCAGACCTCTCGTCGGAATTTTAAATTTAAGCCTTATAGTACCCGGCTTTAATGTGTGCATGTCCATCAATTCTGCTTTTCGTGGTCCTAATTTTTCCATAACAATACCCATATATTCTTCAGGAATATCTATTGTCAAAAGTTCAATAGGCTCCATTTTTACTCCATTTACTTCCTTAAATATCACTGTAGGCTTAGAAACTTGAAACTCGTAGCCCTCTCTTCTCATAGTCTCAATTAAAACAGATAGATGTAGTTCCCCTCTTCCAGAAACTTTAAAAGAATCTGTAGAATCTGTTTCTTCTACACGCAATGCCACATTTGTCTCTAATTCTTTAAAAAGCCTCTCTCTTAAATGCCTTGAAGTGACATATTTCCCTTCAGTACCAGCAAAAGGACTTGTATTTACACTAAAAGTCATAGACACTGTTGGTTCTTCTATGCGGACAAATTCTACAGCCTCAGGATTGTCCTTATCCGCAATAGTCTCTCCTATCTCGATGTCACTTATCCCTGAAACCGCTACAATATCTCCCAAACTTGCCTCTTCAACTTGAACTCTCTTTAGTCCTTCAAATTGATATAAATTATTTATGTGAACTTTTTGTATTGAACCATCTCTTTTGCATATAGCTGCTTCTTCTCCTGAGATTATTTTCCCTCTAACTATTTTTCCAATAGCAATCCTTCCAATATAATCATCATAATCTAAAGTTGTCACTATAAGCTGCAACGGCGCTTCAATATCCCCTGAAGGAGCAGGAATATACTCCAATATCATATCAAAAAGAGACCTTAAATCATGAGACTCTTCTTTTAAATTTAACTTTGCTATACCTTCTTTTGCAGAAGTGTAAACCACCGGAAAATCAACTTGCTCATCATTTGCTCCTAATTCTATAAATAAATCTAAAACTTCATCGATAACTTCTTGAGGTCTTGCATCAGGCCTATCAATTTTATTTATCACAACTATAGGTTTTAAATCCAATTCCAAAGCCTTGCTTAATACAAAACGAGTCTGTGGCATAGGACCTTCAAAAGAATCCACCAACAGAAGTACTCCGTCCACCATTTTTAAAACTCTTTCTACTTCACCGCTAAAATCTGCATGTCCTGGTGTATCAACTATATTTATCTTAACATCTTTATATCTAACAGCAGTATTTTTAGCAAGAATTGTTATACCTCTTTCTCTTTCCAAGTCATTGAAATCCAAAATTCTCTCCTCTACCTTCTCGTTTGACCTAAAAATACCACTTTGTTTAAGCATAGCATCAACTAAAGTTGTTTTGCCATGGTCAACATGGGCAATAATAGCTATATTTCTTACATCCTCTCTTACAAATTTCATAAGGTATCTCCTTCCATAAAATAGGCTATATCGCATATACAGTATTATATAATATCTCAAGGCATAGAAATAGTCAATACAAAAAAGAGCACTCTTTGGAGTACTCTTTTTTTTCATATTTTTTATTATTTTTTTATTTAATCACTCTTCTTGCCGTAGCATAATGGCTTGCATAATAGTCTTCCTCTAAAGACCCTATAACTACCTTTTTTTTGCTAGCACCTGAAGAAGCGTGTATAAACTGTCCATTTCCTATGTATATACCAACGTGATTTATCACTTGACTACCCAATGTTTTAAAAAACACTAAGTCCCCTGGCTGTAGGTCTTCGCGATTGACTTTTTCTCCAATAGTAGCTTGGTCATCTGCAGTTCGTGGCAGACTAAACCCAAAATGTTTAAAAACATACTGTACAAAACCCGAACAATCAAAACCTGCAGGGGTTGATCCCCCATACACGTATTTAGTCCCCAAAAAAGTCTTAGCATACTCTATCAAATTATCCACTAAATTTCTATCCGCTTCACCTCTTGAGACATTTGAAGAACTCCTCACAGACAAATATTCTCCGTAAATCCAACCTTCTGTTCCATCTGCAAGCTTAACCTTGTACCACCCATTTTGTTGATCCAAAACATCAACTATTGTATTTTTTGTAAGTTGCATTATTACACCGCCAGATAAACTTCCTTCACTTCTAAGGTTTACATAATTACCTGTAACTATCCCAACTTTCTCTGTTCTTTCGCTATCTCCCCTTGAAACATTAGAAAGGCTTCTTACAGCAACATATTTGCCAAATACCCACCCTTCTCTTCCATCCGAAAGCCTAACCTTATACCATCCATTTTGTTGCTCTAAAACAGTAACAATATCGTTTAAATTCAGCTGTGTAATAATACTCCCTGATATACTACTGTCTGTACGCACATTCACATAACTTCCCGTAATTTTCCCAATTCCTAATTCTTCTGCAAATACTGGATGTAAAAAAGAACCGCCAATCAAAGTAGCTCCAAACACAGAAACGCCAAAAATTACTTTCCCAATTCTCTGGTTCACTTTGCAAATCTCCTTCCCTTATGCCTCCGGAGTTAGCTGTCGGGTGCGGGACAGAAGGCATCCCTACTGCGGCTTCGCCGCAGATTAACCCCAAAAAGCGGTTCCTCCGTACCTTTCGGATTCGGCAAGATTGCATATTTTGTCCTTTTGCTTTATTTTATCATGCTATAAAAGCAAAGTCAATGTTTACATTACATTTTCTTAACTTTTTTAATCTTTTCTTAATATATTTTATAAAAAATTAATAATTTTTGTTACAAAAAAATAAAGGCCTTCGCCTTTTTATTTTTTGTATTGGTGCGGCGGGTGGGACTTGAACCCACACGGGACAACCCATACGCCCCTCAAACGTACGCGTCTGCCTGTTCCGCCACCACCGCACATTCTATTTAATTTGCTACGTCATAAATTATATAACCTTTTCCCCTTAGTGTCAATACTTATTTTTCACATACCATTTTCCTATATTTTTAAAAATATTGAATCCCGTGGGGTCAATACCTTTAACATTGTCATATGCCATAATGGCGTTCTCTCCGTAAAAAAGGCCAATTATAGGTTGGTCTTCTATTAAAATTTGCTCTAAAGCTTCGTAATCTCTTTTTAGGCCACTTTCATCATTGTCATTAAAAATTCTATTACATATCTCATCAAATTTGGAATTACTATATCCCATAAAATTGTCTTTGCCTTTTGTCATGAACAACTGTGATATATCCTGATTATAACTTAAATTCCATTCCATTAACACCAGATCAAACTTGCCCGAATCTACAGAATTAAGTAAACTATTCCAGTCTTTTGGCACAACATTTATCTCAATTCCTATATCTTTTAAATTATTCTTTACTATTTGAGCAACTTTTTGTAAATAAGGATTACTCTCATTGACCATTAAGTCAAACTTTAGTTTATAAGTTCCATTGGTTCTTACGCCATTTATTAAACTCCAACCATTTTCTTCTAATATTTTATTGGCTTCCTTTACATCGTAATTATGGCAGGCTATTTTATTGCTATAAAGCCATGAATCAGGGCGAATTGGAATACATGCTTTTAATGTATGATTGAAATATACATTTCTTGAGATTTTTTCTATATCTATACCATAGTAAATAGCTTTTCTCACATTTACATCTCTCAAAACTGGATTGTTATGATTAGGTGCTATAAAAACATAACCTTGCAAAATATATTTATAAATATTTACCCCTGAAATCTCTTTATATTTATCCCAATCCACATCACTTAAAAAGGTAACATCTGCTTCTTTGCTTTGAAAGGAAGTTATCATAGCATTTTCGGTAGGTACAATTTTAAACACAATCTTCTCAATATAAGGCTTATCCCCTCTATAATAGGGATTTTTCTCAAAAACGACTTCATTATTAATGCTGTAAGAAGATATTTTATACGGTCCAGTCCCAAAGGGTATTAAATCTTTTTTTGTAAGGTCTTCTTTATTTTTATATTGATGCTCTGCTAAAATAGGAAAAATAAACAACCCCGGAATATTTGCTAATGGTCTACTTAGAGTAACCTCAAATTCATAGTCTCCAATAATTTTATAAGAAGAAATGTAGTTAATGAGAATATCCTTATAAGGACTTTTTGTATCCTTTCCTCTAAAAGAATCAAAAGTAAATCTTACATCATTAGCCGTAAATTTTTCTCCGTCCTGCCATTTAACATCCTTTTTTAAATAAAATTTTATGTTCAGTCCCTTTATTTCCCACTTTTCCGCTAGGGCAGGAAGAGGTTTTAAATTTTTATCCAAAGACACTAACCCTTCTAATGACAGATTTAACATCTGCCTTACTTTCTCATCATCATTCAACAAGGGATTTAATGTCTCAAAAGAGGTAATATTTACTCTCAATAAGCCACCCTCTACAGGCTTTTCCTCTTCAATTTTAACCTTATTCTCAGAAACATCAGGTAAACTAGTTATGTTTTCAGGAACAGTTCGGCACCCCACAAAAATAAACATCAAAATGAAAGACAATAGAACAAACTTTCTCATTAACTATCATCTCCGAAAATTATTTTATCTTTTTCAACTTTTTATTTTCTATAATGCCGGGGATTCTACCTCTTTTGGCAATAGGCACTCCTTCTACTTCTTTTATATCCATTGTCATATCAATAGGCTGAGCATCAGATATGTAGCTTCCTACTCCAAAAGCATCTGCTCCACTTTCTGAAAGCTCTGCAATTCTTTCAGGGGTTAAACCACCGGACACTATAATCTTCACATTAGTAAATCCTTTTTGATTTAATCTTTGCCTTAGCTCGTACACTAAACTAGGAGTAACTCCCCCTCTTTCTGAAGGAGTATCAAGCCTCACCCCATATAATCTATCTCCTAAAAATTCAGCAACTCTTAAAGCTTCTTCCACTTCATCTTTAAAAGTGTCAACCAAAATGGTTATTTTCTCATCAGCAGGAGTAATGTCTCTGTAAGCTCTTGCAACTTCTAGCGTATCTCCTGCAATCAAAAAAGCAGCATGAGGAACTGTACCCTTTGGGTCCTTTCCCATTAACTTTGCACCTAAAATACAACTGGCATCATCCGCCCCTCCTACTAAAGCCGCTCTTTCCATCACTGGTGCTACAGCCGGATGAACATGCCTTGCTCCAAAACACAATATAGGTTTATCTTTAGCAACCTCTTTAAGTTCTCTTGCCGCTGTTGCCCAGCCAGAAGAACTTGCAAGAATTCCTAATATAGCCGTCTCATAAACTCCAAATTCGCTATAAGACCCTTTTATCCTCATTACAGTATCTTTAGCTTCAAAAGTATCTCCCTCTTCCAAAGACCACACTTCCACATTTTTGTCTTTTAAAAGGCTCATTACTTCAGGCAGTCCTGCAAATACTCCTTTTTCTCTTGGAAAAATCTCTGCCGTTACCACTTTATCTTGAACACCTAGATAGGATAAAATATCTTGTGTCCTCAAAAAATACACATCAGTAGTCCACGCATTTTTTATCTCTTCATGAGTAGCAGAAAAAAACTCCCTATCCTTATCAATCTTTACTTCCTTTAAATCCTTTAAATGTTTTAACTGTTTCATTTGTGTCCTCCCTTTTTATTTTCTTTTTCAACGATACTATTATACCAATTTTTTAACCTTTTTTGTATATCTCAACTCCTACATCAATTTTTCTTTTCGTATATAAATTTATAAATCTGATAAACTGACAATACTTTTTTTATATAGTGGTCTGTCTCTGGAAAAGGTATGTTGTGAAGCTGTTTTCCGTTTTTTGAAAATCTTTTATCTTTAAGCCATAAATCTACATTTCCACAACCGCCATTGTAAGCAGCTATAGCCAATTGCAAATTCCCATCAAAATTTTTCAACAAATAAGCTAAATACCATGTCCCCATTTGAATATTGTATTTAGGGTCAAAAAGCAGATTTTTTTTGTAATCTTTTATCCCTATTTTTTCAGCAATCCAATTTCCTGTTTGTGGCAAAATTTGCATCAATCCTATAGCATCCCTGCTAGACACTGCATTATTATTAAAATTGCTTTCTACTTTTATTACGGCAAAAATAAGATATGGGTCTACTCCATATTCTTCTGCATAATAAATGACATAATCCTGGTATTTAAGGGGATAAAATTTTTTTAAAAAATAATGAGTATTTAATTCATAAGTAAACAAAAAAGCCAATAGCAACAAAAATATTACAGCAATTTTTTTCTTCAAAATAATTCCTCCGATATCTTAGTTTATGTTGCAAATCTTCCCCAAAATAATGTAACTTGTTTTTCCATAGCTTTAAAATCTTTGCTGTTGTTTATTATAAAATCAGCGTATTTTATCTTTTTATCTAAAGGCATTTGGCTTTTTATCCTATTTATTGCATCCTTATAAGAAAGTTTATCTCTTTCCATAACCCTTTTTATTTGAGTTTGTGAATCTACAACTACCAACCAAACCTCATCCACCATCTTGTAAAGTTTCATCTCAATCAGCAAAGCAGCATCCAATATAATAGCCTTTTGCTGGTTTTTCCCTCTCTCTTCTTCTATTTTTTCTTTTATTCGCTCTATTATTTCAGGATGAGTAATTTCATTCAATTTCTTAAGCTTTTTTTTATCAGAAAAAACTATGTTCCCCAATTTTTTTCTATCAATTTCTCCGTCTTCTTTTAAAATTTCTTCCCCGAAACATTCTACAATCTTATTATATGCCTCTGTCCCTTTTATCATTATCTCTCTTGAGACAACATCCGCATCAATAATCACTGCTCCCATTTTTTTTAAAAGTTTAGATACTGTACTCTTTCCTGAAGCAATACCACCAGTAAGACCAATCACCTGCATATTCTAACACCTCACTTGGCTAAAAACCAGTTGGGTCCTACTCCGATTTCTACAACAAGAGGAACTTTTAATTTTATCACATTTTCCATATTATCTTTTAATATATTTTTGACAATTTCCACTTCATCTTTATAAGTATCAACCACCAATTCATCGTGCACCTGCAATATTAGTTTAGAATTTAACTTAAATTTTTTTAAATCCTCATAAACTTTAACCATTGCCATTTTTATTATATCTGCTGCACTTCCTTGTATTGGTGCATTCATTGCTAGTCTCTCTGCTTGAGACCTTTGAGTAAAATTCCTAGAATTTATCTCAGGAATATACCTTCTCCTGTTCATTATAGTTGTCACATATCCATGTTCTTTAGCAAATCTGATTATATTTTCTATATACTCTTTCACCCCTTTGTATTTTTCAAAATAATTATCTATGTAGTCTTTTGCCTCTTTTCTAGAAATCTTAAGGTCCTTTGACAGGCCATAGTCACTAATGCCGTATATTATACCAAAATTTACAGCCTTTGCTGCCCTTCTCATCTCAGGTGTAACTTCCTCCATTGGCACTTTAAAAACTTCTGAAGCTGTCCTTAAGTGTATATCCTCATTATTCATAAAAGATTGAATTAATTTCTCATCTCCTGAAACATGTGCCAAAACTCTAAGTTCAATCTGGGAATAATCAGCAGAAACAATATAACCATCCTTAGTCCTAGGAATAAATGCTCTTCTTATTTGTCTCCCAAACTCCTCCCTGATAGGTATATTTTGAAGATTTGGATCTGTACTGCTTATTCTTCCTGTAGCAGTTACCATTTGTTTAAAATTGGAATGGACTCTGTTGTTTTCATCCATCAATGGCAAAAAACCATCTATGTAAGTAGATTTTAACTTTATAAGCTGCCTATACTCTATTATATCGCTGACAACATCGTTATAAGGAACCAATTGTTCTAAAACTTCAGAATCGGTAGAATATCCTGTTTTTGTCTTTTTTATTACAGGCAAATTTAACTTTTCAAATAAAAATTCGCTCAACTGCTTGGGAGAATTTAAATTAAATTGATATCCCGCTTCTTTGTAAATTTTATCCAGCATCTTTTCAATTCTCTTTTCTATTTTCTGTGAAAGCTCTTTTAAAACCCCTCTATCCAGCGTAAAACCACTTACCTCCATCGACTTTAATACTTCCACAAGAGGCATCTCTATTCCCAATAAAAGTTTTTCCATGTCCATTTCTTTGATAAAGGTCATTAATTTTTCTCTTAAATCAAATAAATGTACACATCTGCTGCAGATATAATCAGCCAATACCTCCTCCTCTATTTCTTCTATCTTTTTTTTATCTCTGCCTTTGCCAAATATCTCTTCATAAGATGGAACATCAACCTTTAAATATTTTTTTAACACCCTATCTAAATCATAGTTGGTTTCAGAGGGATTTAAAAGGTAAGCCATTATAGCCGTATCCATATATTTACCTTTACACTCTATTCCTTTATAAGAAAGCTTTACTAAAAAATCTTTTATCTCATGAGTCACAAGGTCAAGCTCTTTTTCAAAAATTTCCTTTAAATCTTCTAGTTGAAAAACATCAATATAGATAGTATTATTCCTAAAAGAAAAAGCTATCTTTTTTATTTCTCCTTCATATATCAACGGATAAAAAGCGACACTTTCTTTACCTTGCAATAGTTCCATCAACTTCTTTACATCTACTTTAGGCCATTTTTGAACTTTATGATTGTTTGCAATCTGTACTTCGCCTTTTTTCTTTATGCTATCTATTAAACTGAAAAATTCTAACTTGTTAAACAACTCTAAAAGTTTTTCCTCATTAAAGCCTTTTACTCTGTATTCCTCAAAATTTATATCGATAGGTATATCTCTTTGTATTGTCGCCAGTCTTTTACTCATTATAGTTAATTCTTTGTTATTCTCTATATTTTCTTTTATCTTCCCTTTAAGCTGAGAAAGATTTTGAAGCAGATTCTCTACACTGCCAAATTCTTTTAAAAGTTTAATTGCCGTTTTCTCGCCTATATTAGGTATTCCCGGTATATTGTCAGATTTGTCCCCCATCAGCCCTTTTAAGTCAACAAACTGTTTGGGAGTTATTTCATACCTTTCTAAAACAGCTTTTTCATCAAACTCTTCCATTTGTGTTATGCCCTTTTTAGAAATTTTCACTTTTACTTTATCAGAAATTAGCTGCAGAGCATCTCTATCCCCTGTTACAATGACAACATCCATTCCTTTTTGTTCTGCTAATTTAGAAATTGTACCTATTATGTCATCGGCTTCATAACCTTCTAATTCTAAGGTTTTTATATTAAATCCTTCTATAATATCTTTTAAAAGGTCTACCTGTTCAGCTAACTCTTCCGGCATCGCTTGCCTTGTAGCCTTGTATTCCTCATATTCTTTATGCCTAAAAGTAGGAGCTTTTTTGTCAAAAGCAATAGCTATATAATCAGGGTTTTCATCTTCCAATAATTTTATAAGCATCATACTAAAACCATACAAAGCATTTGTGTGAAGTCCATCAGTTGTAGTTAGCATTGGCAATGCATAATAAGCTCTATACATTAAACTGCTTCCATCAATTACTAAAAATTTAGGCATTAAATCACTCCCATTTTTATTTCTTTGTATTTAAATATACCGCAAAAAAAAGAAGATGTAAATTATCATCTTCTTTTTTTGAAATAAATATACACTTTGTAGCCAATAAAAGCCAATAGTAGATATGGCAAAATAAATACTATCCACAATACAATTTTTTTTGTAGAAATTAATAAAAAGTTTATACTGTCAATAAAAGCCTTTTGTATATCTTTTCCCATTCCTTTAAAAGAAGTCAATACAGGTGTTTTTGTTTCTCCTTTAATCTCTGTTATTGAAAGATTTATAGTACCTAAGCTTGTAAGATTATCCCATACATTTAACAGCCCTTTCATCGACTCTATTTCACTTCTAACTCTGTTTAACTCCTGTTCTACCTCTAGCATATCCTTAACTGTAGAGGCTTTATCCATGATTTCCTGAAGCCTTTTTTCTTCCATTTCTAAATTTTTTAATCGTACCTGCAAGTCATAATACTGTTCTGTAATATCTTTGCTTTCAATTCTTAAAGCAGTTACCTTGCCAAGTTCTTTTATCTGAGAAATTACATTTTCAAACCTATCCTCTCTCACCTTTAGCACAAGGTTTATCCTTTTGGTGTTGTCACTAAATACTTTCTCTTCAGAACTCTCAATAAAACCCTCGGCTTCTTTTACTAAATTAAACACCTTGTCATAAATTTCATTGGCATTTTTAACTTCTATAGTAATAGCAACATTTTTTGTGATTTTCCTCGAAACACCTGCTGGTAATCCTCTTTGATTTCCATTTTCCCCTGATAAAACAAAGGAACTTTGTTTCATTCCTTCGGAGGGGTATATATTGCTGCCCTTTGCTATCTCAGCAGCAGTAGATGGAGCCTCCCTGGTTAGTCTTGGGGTATTGTTAAAAACACGCACTAAAAATACTGTCATAAACACAATAGAAGCTGCTATCACACCTACCATTAAAAATTTCTTGACTGCATTCTTTTTCTTATCTGCCATTCTTTGCTGAAGAATTAATCTGTCATGTAACGTTTCATTAAAATTTTCAGGCAATTCTTCAACAGAAATATTCTTTAAGGTTTCTATTAATTTCTTTTCTAAATAATATTCTTTCCTACAACTATCACAACTTTCCAAGTGTCTTTCTAACTCTTGTTTTTGAAGTCCTCCCAATTCCCCATCAATATACATTGGCATAAGTTTAAGGGCCTTTTTACAATCCATCATACATGCCCCCTTTCTTGAAAAGATAAAAATTCTGGCAAAGACTTGATCCTCTCCTTTAAAAGATTTCTAGCTCTCCATAAGCGGGATTTTACAGTACCCACGTTCAATCCAAGAATTTTGGATATCTCCCCATAATCCAAACCTTCTATATCCCTCAAAACTAAAATAACCTTGTAATCCATTGGAAGCTTGTTTATTTCCTCCCTCACTACTTCCACAGTCAATTTTTTGTCTATTATCTCTTCAGGAGTATGAAAATCCCTTATTTCAAATTCGCCCTCTTCACCTTCTACAATATTGCTTTTTTCTATGCTTTTCTTCCTCATATAATCCATCGTAGTATTTACAGCAATTCTATAAAGCCAAGTTTTGAAACTGCTTTCACCTTTGAAATTTTTTATACTCAAATACGCCTTAAGCAGTGTTTCCTGTGTGAGGTCTAAGGCTTCTTCTTTATCAAAAACAATTTTCAGTATTACATTGTAGATGTATTTTTCATGACCTTTCACAAGGATTTCAAAAGATTCTATATCTCCTGTTCTCGCTTTTTCCAATAATTCCTTTTGTCCCACCCTTTAAACCTCCCTTTCATTTAATTTTGACGTAAAAAAATAAAATTTGTTCCCAAATATTAAATCCAATATATTCTAGATATGTTTTCCATCGCTATATTTCATTTAATTTAATAATACGACACAGAAACTAATTTATCCTTCATTTTTTAAAATTTTTATGTTTTGTTAATATATTAAAGAAGAATACAGAACCTATCTAGGATAAACTTTTAAAACTAAACCAATTTGCAAATAATAGATCTATAGAAATTTTGTGGAGGTATGAACGTGGAAAAGGGAAAATTATCAGTAAACGAATTGGTACTCATTGGAGTTGGCGGAATACTAGGAGCTATTTTATTATCATGGCTCACAATAATTTTAATCTTTATAACTTTGTCAGGAACATTGTTTGTTCCAAAGCAAAGAATTGGCTTTATTGGAGGAATAATAATACTTTCAATATTTTTTATCTTGTACTCTGTAGCCCAAAAATCAAAAATTTTTGATAGGTGATAAAAAGGGACAAATTTTTGAAACTTTGTCTCTTTTTTTTCGTCTATGTATTTGAGAAACAAACAACAAAAGTTACAAAATTGTAATACAAAATTAATAATTTATTAATAAATCCCACTAATTAGAATGGTATAATGAAGACAACAAGGAGATGAGCATATGACAACAAAAAAGCATCATAAAAAAAATAGTGGTATTGTACAATCCATCATAATAGTTTTTTTAATTCCTATCCTTGTAGGTTCGGCAGCTTTTGCCTACAAATACATCACTGAAGATAAACACCTTCAGGCAAATGCTTTCATTGATACTAAAGAAATTTCTTCCAAAAAGGAAGATACAAATAACATCAATAATAACAAAGAAGTTCAACTTTCTTCTGTTAAACCTGTCCAAAAGGATGACAACCAAATATCTCAAGAAAAGCCCTTAAAAAAGGATTTTGAAGCTTCAGAAAAAAATACAACAGCGACTGATTCCACTGGAAATGTACCCTCTCAATCTAACGATTTAGTTAACAGTTATGGTATAAGCAATTTTATCTTTAAACTAGTGGACAGACCAGAAAGAGGCAAGCTTTTTGGTCATCCTATCCCCTTTCATAAAAAGGTTTTTGGTTACAACAGTGCTGCGGGAAAAGTAGTTGCTCTTACCTTTGACGATGGACCAGTCCCAGAATACACTGAAAGATATGTTGACATATTAAAAAGCATGGATGTTAAAGCTACTTTTTTTGTAATTGGCAAAAATGCCGAAAGGCATCCTGAACTATTAAAATATATTGTAGAAAATGGAAATGAAATTGGTCTTCATTCTTACAGCCATTTCAATATGAAAAAAATGAAACCTGAACAAATGGTAGATGAACTTTACAAAACACAAAAAATTTTAGTAGAGGCAACGGGCATAAAACCTACTCTTTTCAGACCCCCTTATGGGGCCTTTAATAGGACACTTTTAGAAATTTCAGATGCTTTGGGCCTTAATGTAACTTTATGGAATGTAGACCCAGATGATTGGCGAAGCCCAGCAGTAGAAAGTGTAGTCAATCGGGTGATAAGTCACACAAAAAACGGTTCAGTAATTCTCATGCATGAAGGAAAAATCAATACTTTAGCTGCACTTCCTCAGATAATAGAAAAACTTAAAGCAGAAGGTTATAGCTTTGTAACCGTATCGGAACTTTTAAACTATGAAAAAGACCACGTAGTAAGCAATACTGAACAGCAAAATATAGAAATAAATAAAAGAGATTAGGAAGGTTTTTACTTCCTAATCTCTTTTAAATAAAATCCATATTCCAATTGCAATTAGCACAATTGGCCATAACATTCTAAAATTTACAAAAGACAATAATTTAGGCAATAAAAGTATCACTCCTAAAATAATCAAAGCCCATCCTAAGGTTTCATTAGCTCTACTATCTCTTCTGCCCTCTTTTACTTCTTCCCTATCTTTCTTTACAACATCTCCTTCTACTTGATAGGGATTTTCAGGTATTATTATCCAGGCAATTAAATAAAAAAGCAAGCCACTGCCCCCAAAAAGCACTGTAATTAAACATATAAGCCTTATCAAAGTCACATCTACATCAAAATACTCTGCAATTCCCCCACAAACTCCACCTAATATTCTTTGCTCTCTTGACCTATATAGTCTTTTATTCATTTACCTTGCCTCCAATCTTTTTACCAATTTATAAAATTAAAAGGCGGAAAGTAAAAAATCTCACTTGTAAAAAACAATATCAAAAACACCAGCAAGATAATTCCTAAATTTATGCCACTATTTTCTTCTCCATATAACTTTTTACTAAAAACGAGCTCCAACCCCAACATAATAAAAAATGCAGGCCAAACAATATCATATACAAAATAAGGAATAGGTATATACAACTTTTCTAAAAGTAAAACAATACCAAGCATAATGAGAAAAAGCCCACTTGTCAAAATTCCAGTCTTTCTTTTCATACTTTTATCCACCCCTTATCTCACTCTAATTCCATTATACATATTATGAAAGTATAAATCAAAATAAAATTTTTAAAAAATTTAGGAGGTAACATAAATGGACAACAAGTGGTATTTTGATATAGCTCCCGGCACTATTGGTGATTTGAAAGCCCATGCAAAAGACATAACCACTCTTATCCCTTTTTGGTATGGAGTAAAAGAAGATGGAACTTTGGCTGACATGTCTTCCAGTGAGGTCAAAAAAATTGCTTCTGATAACAATTTACCTATTTATCCCATAATACACAATTACTCAGACCCTAAAAAATCTCAGTTAATACACGATTTACTTTCGACACCTACTCTGAGAGATACTTTAATTTCAAACATACGAAATATGACTGAGACAAATAATTATCCAGGAATAAATATAGACTTTGAATTTGTACCTCCTGAAGACAGAGAAAATTTAAACATTTTTATAAGGGACTTATACACTTCTTTAAAAGCCATAGGAAAAATTGTCACAATTTCTGTCCCCGCAGAATTAACTGATAACCCCAGACATCCATTTTCTGGAGCTTTCCAATATTCCTTTATCGCCCAAAATGCAGACCAGATATACATTCTTGCATACGACGAACACTTCTCACAGCCGGGGCCCATCGCCTCTATAGGTTTTGTAACAAATGTTTTAAATTACGCTACAACAGTAATACCACCTCAAAAAATATGGCTTGGAATGGCTGTTTATGGGTATGATTGGACACAGGGCGTAAATTACCCAAGAACTCTAACATACCAACAAGCTGTGGACTTAGCAAAAAATTTAGGAGTATCTATAATATACGACCAAACTGCCCAGGAATCTACTTATACCTATGTATTGGATGGCAAAGTTCATACAGTGTGGTTTGAAGATTCAAAAAGTTTTTCTGCAAAATTATTTCTAGTAGACAGCTACAAACTATCCGGCATAGCCGTGTGGAGGCTAGGTCAAGAAGACCCTAATATATGGAATATTTTAAGAGGAAGATGATTTTTCTATTTTTCTGGGAACTTTTTTATCTTTTTTACGTCTAATATAGTGAAAAAAACAAAAGGGAGGTTTATCTATATGAGGAAATTTGTATCTCTTGCAATTGCCTTTGTATTTTTCTTTACGTTAGTTATGCCTTCTACATTGGCACAAGCACAAGCAGACACAAAAATAAGTTTAAAAGAAGCTATTGAAATAGCTAAATCAAAATTAGGGATAACTGACAGCGGCTATGATTTTAGTTCCAGCTACAATGAATATGATAAGAACAAATCCTGGACACTTTACTGGAACTCTAACACAAAAGGTAATATTAGTGTTTCCATTGATGCTGACACAGGCGAAATCACGTACTATTATATGTGGATTCCAACATCAGAACCATACCAACCAAGAATACCTAAATACACAAGAGATGAAGCTAGAAAAGTCGCAATAGAATTTCTTCAAAGAATAGCACCTGAAAAATTTAAACAAGCAAAAGAAACTGACACACCTTACGCTTATCAATATGATTATTATGACAGTAATTACAATTTTTCGTTTCAAAGAATTGTAGACGGAATACCTTTCCCTTCTAGTTCTCTATATGTCTCTGTAGACAAAAACACTTTGAAGGTTACATCTTATTCACAAAGTTGGTATAATTATCCTGTACCAAAACCTGAAGGAATTATTTCACAAGAAGAGGCAATGAAAATCTTTAAAGAAAAAATTGGATTAACACTTCAATATAATTTAATACCTCCACAATCAGAAAAAGATACACCTAAAGTTATATTAGTCTACAATATTTATAGAAATGCTCCAATAGATGCTTTTACAGGAGAAATAAAAAAATTTGGATCCTATTATTATCCAATGAATGGTGGTATGGGTACACAAGGAAAGTATGGAAGAGAATATCCCTCTTTATCACCTGAAGAACAAAAGGAAGTAGAAGCAACTGAAAAATATATTTCAAAAGACAAGGCTATAGAAATAGTAAAAAATTCTTTGCCATTTTCATTAGATGACTATAAACTTACCAGTGCTAATCTTTATGCAAATTATTACTATCCTGTAAGGTCAAATCCTACATGGAACTTTTCATGGAATTTAACAAAAGACAATAAATATTACTATGTTAGCGCTTCTGTTGATGCTGTAACAGGAGAATTTATAAATTTCTACAGAAGTGATCCAGATGTTGAAAAAATGGAGGGAAAAGAACCAAAGTACACAGAAAAGGAAATGAAAAAAATAGTTGAAGATTACCTTAAAAAAATAATCCCTGATAAATTTAAAAACACTATATCACAAGAAACTGCTGTTCCTGAACCCTCTATGCCATATAACTATTACTACAATTTTGTTTATACTCAAAGTGTAAATGGAATTTTGGCTCCCTTTAATAGCATAAGCGTTTCTGTAAACTCATATACAGGTGAAATAATATCTTATAACCTCTTTTGGGCAGATGCAAAATTCCCACCTGCAGAAAATATAATAAACCTTGATGATGCATATAAAATACTTTTTGATAATGCTAAAATGGAGCTAATGTATGTTCTTGATTACGACTATAAATCACCAGAAACACCTCCTAAAGTAAAACTTGTATATCAACTTAATTTCTACAACTACATTGATGCAAAGACAGGTCAAATCATAGACAGTATGGGTAAACCCGTTGCAAAAGAAGAAAAAACTATTTTTACAGATATTGAAGGTAATTGGGCAGAAAAAGATATAAAACTTTTAGCAGAATATGGTATCATTGACGTAAAAGAAGACAAATACTACCCAGATAAAGAAATACTTCAAAAAGATTTTATCAAAATGTTAATAAAAGCAATACAACCTCCATATTATTATCCAATGCCAAAATCATCCGAAGATTTTGATACTTATTACAATGTAGCAATTAGTAAAAAAATCATATCTGAAAAAGAGAAAAATCCTGATTCTATAGTCACAAGAGAACAAGCAGCAAAGATGCTAGTAAAAAGCTTAGGGGTAGGGTATATAGCAGATATTCCAGGAATATTCACAATAAATTTCAAAGATAAAGATAAAATATCACAAGACATGGTAGGTTATGTCGCTATAATTTCAGGGCTTAAAATAATGAATGGTTCAGATGGATACTTTGAACCACAGCAGCCTTTAACAAGAGCCCAGGCTGCTACAGTAATTATCAGATTCCTTCAATTAAATAGATAATTATAAAGGCACGGTCTACCGTGCCTTTACAATTTCTTATACCTTGCCCTTTCTCCTCCTACCATCTTAGGCCTAGTCCTTGCAGCAACAATTGTAGCTTCCCCTATTTTATTTCGACTTAATCTCACAGGAACAACCACAGGCCTCAAATGCATTCCAATCAGTACAAGCCCTATGTCAAGCCCTGCATGTCCCAGTCCTTTTAAATTCTCCACCATCACAGGGTTTTTGTATTGTTCATAAGCATAAGTCTGTAAAGAGCCGCCAGCATGCTCATGAGGAATGACATTTACCACTTCAAGCCCGTACTTCTCTTGTGCTTCTTCCTCCACCATAAGCGCCCTGTTTATGTGCTCACAGCCCTGTACTGCAAGGTATAACCCCCGCTTATGTAGAGCCTCTAAAATTGGGTCCACCACTGCTTTTGCCACATCAAGACTCCCTGCAGTCCCTACTTTTTTACCTAATATTTCACTTGTACTTCCACCCAAGACAAAAAGACTCCCCGGCTTTAAATTCGCTATGTCAAGTAACTCCTCTATGACCTCCTCTGCCTGCTTTGAAATCTCTTTTAAATCCATTTCTATCCCTCCTGAACTACCCTTTACCACCATTATACCATATTCAAAATGAATCCTTTCACTGTCCTTAATAAAAAACACTAAATCTTGTGTTAAAATGCCCCATTGGCATATGTTTTTTATTCACTTTCTAACTTTTCGAATCCTTTGGTAAATAAATCATTCCCGTATTTTCTTCTTCTCTTCTCTGCTACTGAGTAACAATAATCATCTCTTGGAGAAACCGCTACTATATTCATGAGTTTTTTATCTCTAACGAGTGTATACACTACTCTTATTCCTATATCCTTGTACTTGATCTTAAAAAAGCCTGTCAAATTGTTTCCTTGTTTATTACCCAAAGGTTTTCCATAACCACCTTCACTTTGAGGGAGAGGATTAGACCTTACTTTTTCAATGCCCGCGTATACAATAGTTCTAATACTTTTATCCAGCTTATCCAAATCTTTTTTTGCTTCTGGTATAAATGCCACTTCCCACATATTATTCAATCTCCACAATATCGATGTACTTTTTTAATTCTTCTTTTGCCAATCCATCTTCTTTAAGAATCTCCTCAAAAGGTATAGTTTCTCCTTCTTTTAAATTTTTTGTCCTTTCGATTGCAAGCTGTAAAAGTTCAAGGTCTTCCTGTGCTTCTATAAGTTCATCATATTCTTCGATAGGTATAATTACTGCTTGAGGTTTGTTATTTTTAACAACTATATAATGTTCCTTTTTTTTAGCAACCTTCTCTATAATTTTTGATGCTTTTCCTCTCCCTAAATCACTCACGGAAATCATATACGAAGCCAAATCTTTAAGATTTAAAAACTTTCTTTTGCTCATAACTGCATCACCCACTTTTATCAATGTACATTCTTCCTTCCTATTTTATTATTTGCTCAATTAAATTATACCAGTAGTATAACAAATTTTCAATTAAAAATTAATGAAAATTTTAATGAATTACTAACTTCATTTATCATCTGAAAAATTATGGCCCTGTATAGGGTAATTACTCTCTACAGGACCTTTATATCAAAACTTTGTAAGACATGGGGACGGTTCCTCTGTCTGTGCGTGTCAAAAGTTAGTCGATAGCTTACAATGGCATTTTGCACAGACCCTCTGTGTAAATTTTTATATGCACTAATTATATATCTTTTCATATGCTAAAATTAGATATGCAAGAGGAGGAATAATATGGATAAGCTTGTAGCAAAAAAATATAATTTAGTTTTAAGAGGAATATCTCAAAGGACTCTTGAAGAACACTACAAGTTATACAATGGATATGTAGAAAAGACAAACGAAATACGTGAAAAATTAAAAACAGTCGATCGTTCAAAAGCAAATGCCAGTTATAGTGAATACAGAGAACTTAAATTAGAAGAGACTTACAATTTAGATGGAGTAAAACTTCACGAGTTATATTTTGAAAACTTAGGAGGACCAGGTGGCATCCCAGATGGCATAATAGCTTCAATGATTACACTTGACTTTGGCTCTTTTGAAAACTGGAGACAGGACTTCATAGCCTGTGGAATGGCTTCCCGCGGTTGGACTGTCCTTTGTTTTGACCCTATAGATTTAAAACTTCACAATTACCTTCAAGACCTTCACAATCAAGGAATAGTATTAAGGACAATTCCTCTTTTAGTTCTTGACACTTATGAACATGCCTATTTTATAGACTACGGAACTGATAAAAGAAGCTATATAGAGGCCTTTATGAACAATATAAAATGGGAGGAAGTAAATAAAAGGGTGACCTCTTGGATAGAAATGCATTCTTTTTAAATAAAACTTATATGGTGCAAAAAGTGTCAATAGTCAGCGAAAATGTCATGATAAAAGTATAAAAATTATTCACCGAAAATGTCATTATTGTTACAATAATTAACCCAAAAATAGGATTTATTGTAATAAGACATTTTTAACGATATGTCAC
>DULG01000025.1 GCA_012840485.1 Clostridia bacterium
ACTAAAGCTCGACCTTCAGGTTCCGGCAGGGTACCGGGCACAATCGGCATCCATGCCTTAAGGTGCCCGCCTCCGCCATCCTTGGCTTCGGCCCCGCCTCCACCCTCGGTCTTGCTAAGTTTTGTTACCGCTTTGTAACAAGTCGCTCCTTATGCAAAATATCTCCTTTACGAAAGTTTGTCAACAGTCTATAATCCGGATTTTTCCGGGTTTTTTTATACATTTTTAAAGAAGCTTTAGGGGAAAATATTGATAAAACGAAGTATGGAGGGTTTTTATGGGGAAAAGAAAAAAGTTATACCCTAAAGCTGAGGATGAGTTAGATTCTTTGAAGCAAGAAGTTGCTGAAAAGCTTAATTTAGATGACGATATTGAAAAACGCGGATGGGAAAATATGACTACAAGAGAGGTAGGAAAAATAGGAGGCAATATGGTAGAGAGAATGATAAAATTTGCAGAAAAAGAGATGGATGAAAAAGATGGAAAAATAGATGTAAAAGAGTAAGTGGCTGAAGGGAATCCTTCAGCCCAAATTTATTATTTTGTTGTGAAAAAAGAGGAAAATTTAATTTGTTGGCGAATAATTATTATTAATTAAAAAGAATTTAGGGGTGTTTTTATGGGAAAATTAAGTGTCGATAAATTAAAAAGATACGTAAATCCAGAAATTTTTGAGTTTGAAACCACAGAGGAAATATCTCCTTTGGAAGGAATAATTGGTCAGGATAGGGCTAAAGAGGCGATGGAGTTTGGTATCAGGATAAAACAAAAAGGTTACAACATCTTTATAACAGGAATTACTGGAACCGGCAAGACTAGCTTTGCTTCCAGCTATATAAAGAAGATTGCTAAAACAGAAAAAAGACCCAATGATTGGGTTTATGTGTATAATTTTGAGAAACCAGCCCAGCCCATTGCAATAGAATTGCCTGCCGGAATGGGGAAGCAATTTAAAAAAGACATGGAAGACTTTGTGGATCAACTTCAAAAGGATGTACCCAAAGCTTTTGAATCAGATTCATATGACATTCAAAAAGGGGAAATAATAAAAAAATATCAGGAAAAAAAGAATAATCTGGCAGAAGAATTAAATAATTTGGCAAAAAGTTACGGGTTTATTTTAAGAGATACTCGTACAGGCCTTATAAGCATTCCTGTGATAGAGGGAAGGCAAATAAGTCAAGAGGAATTTCAACAATTGGATGAAGAAGTGAGGAAAGAGATTGAAAAAAGAGCTGCAGAATTTGAAGTAAAGGCTATGCAGATATGGAAGGAGATACAATTCCTTGATAAACAGGCAAGAGATGAAATTAAAAAATTGGATAATGACATAGGACTTTTTGCAGTGGGGCATTTGATTGAAGATTTAAAGGCGCGATATAAAGAAAATGAAAGTGTGATACGATATTTGGAAAGTGTTGAAAAAGATATTTTAGAAAATATTGAAAACTTCAAATCTACTGATGGGGAAGAAACACCTTTTCCTTTCTTGAGGAGAGGAGAAAAGGATTTTTTAAAGAAATATGTGGTAAATCTATTTGTAGATAATAGCAATGTAGAAGGTGCTCCTGTTGTTTTTGAATATAATCCAAATTATAACAATATAGTGGGAAGCATAGAATATGAAAGTGATTTTGGTGTAGCAACTACTGATTTTACAAAAATAAAAGCGGGGGCTTTACATAGGGCAAATGGCGGATATCTAGTTTTGCAGGCAAAGGACCTATTGGCTTATCCTTATGCATGGGATGCTTTAAAAAGGTCTTTAAAGACTGGAAAAGTCATAATTGAAAATATATCTTCTCAATATGGATTTTTGTCAATTTCTTCTTTAAAGCCAGAGCCTATAAAGTTGTATGTAAAGGTGATTTTAATAGGTACCCCTTATCTTTACTATTTGTTTTACAATTATGATGAGGACTTTAGTAAACTTTTTAAAATAAAAGTAGATTTTAACGAAGAGATGGAGCTAAATGAAGAAAATATGAAAAATATGGCTTCTTTTATAAAGACCCACTGTATAGAAAATAATTTAAAGCCCTTTGACAGGGAAGGTGTTGCAAAAGTTATAGAATATAGTACTAGACTTTCTGAGGACCAGAACAAATTAACTACCCGCTTTAACGAAATTGTGGAAGTATTGTATGAGGCAGATGTCTGGGCAGGTTTGGAAGGGAGTCAAGTAGTTACAGGAGTCCATGTTAAAAAGGCTATAGAAGAAAAAATAAAGAGGATAAATAAGTTAGAAGAAAAAGTTTTAGAATATTTCAAAAAGGACATATACCTTATTGATGCTGAGGGAGAAAGAGTAGGAGTTGTCAATGGATTAGCTGTTATAAATTTAGGGGATTATGAATTTGGTAAGCCTTCAAGGATAACTGTCACCACATACCCAGGGGAAGAAGGAGTTGTAAATATTGAGAGAGAGTCTAAAATGAGCGGTAAAATATACGACAAAGGAGTGATGATACTTACAGGATATTTAGGAGAAAAATTTGCTAAAAATTTTCCTTTGACTCTTTCTGCCAGAATTGTCTTTGAACAGTCTTATGAAGGGGTAGAAGGAGATAGTGCTTCAAGTACAGAATTATATGCTTTGCTTTCAAGTCTCTCAGAAGTTCCTATAAAGCAAGGGATAGCTGTGACAGGTTCAGTCAATCAATTTGGAGAGATTCAGCCTGTAGGAGGAGTTACTCATAAGATAGAGGGATTTTATAAAGTTTGCAAAGAAAAGGGTTTGACAGGAGAACAAGGAGTTATAATACCTCATCAAAATATTCCTAATTTGGTTTTGTCAGATGAGATTATAGAGGCTGTTAAGAAGGGTCTTTTTCACATCTACAGCGTAAAAACAGTGGAGGAAGGAATAGAAATTTTGACAGGGAAAAGCTTTAAAGAGATTTATGATAAAGTCTACAATAAGTTAAAATATTATTACAATCTTTTGACTAACAAAAAACCAGATAAAGGGGATAAATAGTGGATTGCATTAGTAAGAAAGAGATAAAAAAATTTGCGCAACAAATTGGCATTGACTTAGTAGGTTTTGCAAGTCCTGATTGTTTGAAAAACTATAAGAATTTTTTAGAAGAAAGAAAAAATTTAGGCTATAGTTGTTCTATTGAGGAGAGAGATATTCAAAAAAGAATCTCTCCCGAATTTATTTTGCCTGAAGTGAAATCCATTATAGCCATAGCTTTGTCATATAATGTAGAATATGAGGTCAAATATTACAGTAGAAGCTTTGGTATAGTTTCAAGAAGTAGTTGGGGAATAGATTATCATAAAGTTTTAAAAGAGAAAATGGAAAAACTTTGTGAGTTTATAAGGTCAAGATGTCAAGGTGTAAAGACTGCTTTTTTAGTTGATAATAACCCTCTTTTAGAAAGAACAATAGCTTATCATGCGGGAATAGGATGGTTTGGTAAAAATGGGCTTATAATCAATGATGAATATGGTTCTTATATTTTTTTGGGTGAAATACTTATAAATAAATATTTTGCTCCAGATACACCTCAAAAATCTAAATGCGGAGATTGTGAACTATGTATTAAGGCTTGTCCTACAAAGGCAATAGTAAAACCTTATATAGTTAATGCAAATAGGTGCCTTTCTTACGTTACAGTAAAGAAAGGTGAAATAGAAGAGGATCTTTTAAGAAAACTGGGAAGAAAAATTTATGGTTGTGACACTTGTCAAGAGGTGTGTCCTTTTAATAAAAAAGCTAAAAAGGTTAAAAGGCAGGAATTTACGCCTGATAAGCTATTGCCAAGGCATGATTTGATAGAAATTTTAAACATGACAAACAAAGATTTTAAAGAGATTTTTGGGCCGACCTCTTCCTCTTGGAGGGGGAAAAGTATTATAATAAGAAATGCTATAATTGCTTGTGTCAACATAGGAGAAAAAACTTGCGTTGAACCTATAAAAAACTTGTTAAAATCACAAAGTCCTATCATAAGAGGATACAGCGCATGGGCTCTTTCTTATTTATGTGATAAAGAGAAAATTGCGGAGGAAATAAAAGAACTATTGGTGAAAGAAAGAGATGAATTTGCTAAAGAAATGATGATAAAAGCTATAAACAGATTAAAAGGGTGAGAAAATTGCAAATAACAAAGGAAGAAGCTTTAAAAGTCATAGAAATATTAAAAAGAGCATATCCTAATGCTAGGTCAGGACTTAATTTTACTAATCCCTTTGAACTTTTAATTGCTACAATTTTGTCAGCGCAATGTACGGACAGAAGAGTAAATATAATTACAGAGAGGCTTTTCAAAAAATATAAAACTCCAGAGGATTTTTTAAAACTTACTCCAGAAGAACTTCAAGAGGAAATAAAAGAATGTGGTTTATATAGAAACAAATCTAAAAGTATATTGGAAACATGCAGGATTTTAAAGGAGAGATATAATAGCAAAGTACCTCAAACATTAGAAGAATTGATGTTATTGCCAGGTGTTGGAAGAAAGACTGCCAATGTAGTTTTAAGTAATGCTTTTTCAAAAGATGCAATAGCAGTAGATACCCATGTTTTTAGGGTTTCAAATAGGATAGGGCTTGCTGATAGCAAAGATGTACTTGCGACAGAAAAACAGCTTATGGAGATAATACCGAAAAACTTATGGTCTTTATCCCATCACCTTTTAATACATCATGGCAGGAATTTATGTACAGCGAGAAAGCCAAAATGTGAAGAATGTCCTGTAAAACATCTGTGTCTATATTACAAAGGGAAAAATTAATATTTTTTTAACTTTTTTAAGAAAAAGTTAATTGTGTTTTCCTGCTATTTGTATTACTATACTAATTGAAACTAAATAGGAATAGGGGAGAAGTTAATGCAGGTAAAAGGTGGTGCTCAGAAGAACAATTACTTTTATATCGCAATAATTTTATTGCTTTTAATTTTTTGTGTTTCATCCTTTACATATTTCTATTTATTGCTTAATTCTCAACTCCTTGTAAAAGGAATTTTTATAAATGGAATCCCTGTAGGTGGAGTGCCAAAAGATCAGGCTTTTAATTTTATAAAGAAGGAAATAACGGTTTCTCCTTTTTCCATAACTGTAACATATCAGGATAAAAATTATACGATAACTTCTCAAGATATAGGCCTTTTTTATGATTATAAACAAATGATAGATGAGGTATATAAAATAGGAAGACAAGGAAACCCTATTGAAAGGTTAAAAGATATTTATGAAGCACAAAGAGAAGGTAAATATTTTACTTTTTATCCTAAGTATGAGGAGAACAGATTAAAGAAATTTATTGAGGAAATTTCACAGGACCTTTACAGAGAACCAGTTAATGCTAAAATAAAAATTAAAAGAGGAATAATTGAAATTACTCCTGATGCGCCAGGTTTGAGAGTCAATAAAGATAAAACTTTTGAAGATTTAAAAAAATTGATAGAAGAATTAATAAAAGGGAATAAAGTCAATCCACAGGTAAGTATTACTGTCAATAAAATTGAAGCAGCTATCACAAAATCAATGTTGGAGATGATTAATGGGAAAATTTCTACTTTTTCTACTGTGTTCAATGCAGAAGAGGTAAATCGGACAGGAAATTTGACATTAGCGGCAAAAGCAGTGGACGGTACTTTAGTCATGCCTGGAGAGGTTTTTTCCTTAAATAAAACCTTGGGTCCGCGAATAATAGAAAATGGTTATAAAGAAGCTCCAGTTATAATAGATAACAAACTTGTTCCAGCTATTGGAGGTGGCATATGTCAAGTTGCTACGACTTTGTATAATGCGGCTTTAAGGTCAAATATAGCAATTATTGAGAGATATCCTCATAGTTTTCCTATATCTTATGTACCGCCGGGTCAGGATGCTACTATTTCAGGTGATGTATTAGACTTAAAGTTTAAAAACTCTACTCAATATCCCATATATGTTGAGTCATATATAGAGGGGAATAAATTGACAATGAATATATACGGCTATGTAGAAAATCCTTCTAGGTGGATAGATATTCAGACAGAAATTGTGGAAAAATATGAACCAAAGGTAAAATATATAGAGGATCCAACCTTGCCGGAAGGCGAAGAAGTTATTGATGTACAGCCCCACACAGGATATAAGGTCAAAGTGTATCGTCTTATTTATGAGAATAACAAATTGATAAAAAAAGAATTTTTGTACACGGATTTATATAAACCAGTAGATGGTGTAATAAAAAAAGGGACTAAAAAAGTAGAAAATCCAATTTCAAAAAAAGAACCAACCAATTCTACTGCTGCGGAAGGAGTGAAGCTTCCAGCAGAAGACGATTCATCAACCCAGCAATCTAATCCGTAAAAGCAATTAAAAACATTCCCCACTTTGGAAAATGGGGAATGTTTTTAATTGCTTAATTTTCGTTGACAAGCAGGGCAATAACCATAAAAATATAATTTTTGTTCTACTAGTTTGTAATCTGTGTGCTTTTTCACTTCTTCTATGAGATTTTGAAGAACAGATTCATCTAAATCTTCTACTTTGCCACAGCCCAGGCATACCAAATGAGGATGTGAGTTTGTATTAGCATCATATCGGAAACTGCCTTCTCCTACGTTTAATTCTTGAATGAGCCCTATATTTTTTAAGACTTCTAAAGTTTTGTATACAGTCGCTAAACTCATTGTAGGGAAATCAGAGGCAAGCTTTTTGTATATAGTTTCTGCTGTGGGATGTTCTTTGGTATTTCTTAGCAGATTAAGTATTGCTAATCTTTGGGGGGTTACTTTGAGGCCTTTTTGTTTCAAGAGTATAGCTGCTTCTTCCATTGTATCACTCCATTTCCTAAGAAATAATATTTTTCTCTTAACATTTTGTGTTTTAATTATATATCTATTCATTGATAATGTCAATTATTTTTGAACAAATTGACGATATAGTAATTTACAATGTATAATTATATTTGAACACAATAAAACAAGGAGTTGAAAAGGATGCAGTATAAATTAATTGCCATTGATATGGATGATACTCTTTTAAGGCATGATAAGACTATTTCTAAAGAAAATATAGAAGCACTGCATAAGGCGAGAGAAAAAGATGTATATGTAGTCATATCGACAGGAAGAGTATTTGCTTCAGCTTATGCTTATGCAGATATGATCGGTTTTAGGACTTATATAATTGCCAGCAATGGAGCTTTAATAAGAGACCCTGACAATAATACTATTTACGAAAGTATTTTAAATTATGAGAGCATGATAGAAATTATAAAGACTTGCCAAAAGTATAATACATATTTTCAACTTATAAATGATACAACAGTTTTTTCACCGGAGATTACAAATAAATTTCAAAGATATGCTGAATGGAATGATCTTTTTAGAGAAGCATTAAAAGTCGAGGTAAAAGAAATAAAAAATCCTTTAAAAGAAGTGGGAGAGCTAAAAGCTAGCATTCTAAAAATTATAATTTTTAATGAGGATGCTGATACATTAAAAAAAATAAGAGAAGAATTATCAGAAAATGATTCAATTCAAATAACTAGTTCCTACATGGATAATATTGAGATTGTCAATAAAGGCGTCAGCAAAGGAAGGGCTCTTGAAATTTTAGGAGGATATCTTGGAATTAAGAGAGAAGAGATGATAGCTATAGGAGATAGTGAAAATGACATTGAGATGATTAAATTTGCTGGATTAGGAGTAGCTGTGGAAAATGCAATTGAAGAGGTAAAAAAAATAGCAGATTTCATAACAAAGTCTAATATGGAAGATGGAGTAAAATATGTCATTGATAATTTTATATTATCGGAAGAGGGGTAATAATGTATGAAAAAGACTGTTCGTCTGCGTATAACTGGATATGTGCAAGGAGTAGGGCTGAGATATTCTGTGTATCAAAAAGCGGTTTCTCTTGGCATTAATGGATATGCAGAAAATCTTTACGATGGTAGTGTAGAAGTTGTTGCAGAAGGAGAAGAAGAAAGCATTAAAGAGCTTATAAATTTTATTAAAACCGGTTCAAGATGGGCAAGAGTAGATAATATAGAAGAAAGATGGTCAGAGTATAAAGGAGAGTACAGAGGTTTTAGAATTTATTGAAACTCTTCTTTTTTTATTTTCTTAAAACGTTTAAATGTGATATAATATTAAAAAACAGTTTATTATTTTAATAAATTAATTTATTGATAGTGATTGAGGGTGCGTGAATATGAAAATAGAGTTTGATTTAAAACTTCAGCAAACTCAAAAACTTATAATGACCCCCGAATTAAAACAGGCGATTGAAATTTTACAATTAAATTGGTTAGAGCTTAATCATTTAATTGAACAGGAATTAGAAACTAATCCCCTCCTTGAGAAGGAAGAAGAGATAGAACAACCATTGTACCAAGAGGGGGATTTTGTTGAATTAGCTAAATATATAAGGGCAGCGGAAGAGAGAAAATACTATGAGGATTCAGAAGATGAAGAATTAGAAGATTTCAATTATGAAAATCTTGTATTTGTAAAACCTTCTTTGACAGACCATCTCTTGTTCCAGTTACATGTAACAGCTGTTTCACCTAAAATTCAGAAGATATGCGAATATATAATATTTAGTTTAAGTCCAAGTGGCTATTTAATAGAAGATACAAAAGATATTGCCCAAATGTTAGAATGTACTGAAAGAGAAGTGTTAAATGCTCTATCTATTGTGCAGTCTTTTGATCCACCTGGGGTAGGGGCAAGAAATTTAAAAGAATGCCTGAAATTGCAGCTTTTAGCTCAAGATAAATATAAAGGGATATTAAAAGAATTTGTAGATTATCATCTCAAAGAAATTGCAGAAGGGAAATATTCTTATTTGGCTAAGTTGTATAATATTTCCTTAAAAGAAGTGCAACAAGCTATAGATTTCATTAAAAAACTCAACCCCAAACCTGGAAGCAGTTTTTCTTCAACAACAGATGTTCGATATATAGTACCAGATGTGGAAATAGTGAAAAGAAATGAAGAATACATCATTATGGTAAACGATTCAATTACCCCTAAGCTTAAAATTAATAATTATTATTACTCTATTTTAAATAGCCAGGATGAAGAAGCTAAAAGATATATAAGTTCAAAATTGCAATCAGCAATGTGGCTTATAAAAAGTTTAGAAAGCAGAAAAGAAACTTTGTATAAAGTAGTTAAAGCAATAGTGGAGTTACAAAGGGATTTTCTTGATAAAGGAATCAATTATTTAAAGCCTATGACACAAAAGCAAATTGCTGATATTGTAGGTATCCATGAATCTACTGTTAGTAGAGCGATAAATGGAAAGTACGCTGCGACTCCCCGTGGGCTTTTTGAGTTAAAGTTTTTCTTCCAATCTGGGATTTCTAATAAAAATGGGAATGAATTTTCTGCTGAAACTATTAAAAATCTCATAAAGAAATTAATTGAAGAAGAAGATCCAACAAATCCTTTAAGTGACCAGAAAATAGTAGAAATTTTAAAAGAAAAAAATATTAATATTTCCCGTAGAACAGTGGCAAAATATAGGGAGGAATGCAATATTCCTTCTACTGTGAAAAGAAGAAGATACTAAATGGTCATGCAAGTGCCCATTTAGCCTATTGAAAAAGCTTTGTAAATAGTATAAAATATGAAGGAGGGTGTTTATGAAGTGTGGGACATTTATAGAATAACGGGACTTGAGTTGTCCTGAAGAGGGAAATGACATGAAGGATATAATAACTTTACAACAAAAGATAGTGCCAGAGTTAATAGAGCTTCTTCAAAAAAGATACACTATAATGCGAAATATTTATTTTAACCAACCCATAGGGCGAAGGGCACTTTCTCATCAGCTAAATATGGGGGAAAGAATAATTAGAACTGAAGTATCCTTTTTAAAAGCCCAAGGTTTGGTAGACATAAATTCTATGGGAATGACAATCACAAAAGAAGGAGAAGAGCTTATTGAAAGTCTAAAAGATTTCATACACGAGCTAAAAGGGCTTAATAACATTGAAAAACTCTTGGAAGACAAGTTAAAGGTAGACAAAGTCATAGTCGTTGCAGGGGATATAGAAGAGGACCCCATGATAAAAAAAGAATTGGGTAAATCTGCAGCTAATTATCTAAAAGGGATAATAAAATATGACAGCATAATTGCTTTGACGGGAGGTTCTACTGTTTTAGAAGTTGCAAATGGTATGCCTCAACTCTATTCCCAATCAAACATAATAGTTGTGCCAGCTCGTGGCGGATTAGGGAGGGAAGTAGAAAAACAGGCAAATACTATAGCGTCAATTTTAGCAAAAAAACTTGGTGGTACATACAAAATGCTGCACGTGCCAGATAATTTAGGTAAGGAAGCGGTGAAGAGTCTCATTAAAGAACCGGATATAAAAGATGTAGTGGAAACCTTAAAAAAAGCAGATATTTTGATATTTGGAATTGGCCGAGCGGATGTTATGGCAGAAAGAAGAAATTTATCACAGGATATTAAAGGTTTTTTAGAAAAGAATAATGCTGCCTCTGAAGCTTTAGGGTACTATTTTGATAAAGAGGGAGATGTAGTATACGCAACACCAAGTATTTTCTTGACTTTAGAGGACTTGAAGTTTGTTAAAAATTTAATAGCTGTATCTGGTGGAGAAAGTAAGGCAGAAGCTATTGTTTCTACTTGCAGAAGTGGCAATGTACAAGTGCTTGTCACTGATGAAGGAGCTGCTTTTGAGATTTTAAAAATTGTTTAAAACACCTTTTCAGGTGTTTATAAAATAAAAATCAAGGAGGAATACATAATGGGTGTTAAAGTTGCTATCAATGGTTTTGGAAGAATTGGAAGAAATGTATTTAGGGCTGCATTTAAGAAAAATGCTGACCTTGAATTTGTAGCTATCAATGATTTAACAGATGCAAAAACATTGGCTCATCTATTAAAATATGACTCTACATTTGGTAAATTTGAAGGAGAAGTATATTATACAGACGATGCATTGGTTGTAAATGGAAAAGAAATTAAAATTTTCAAAGAAACTGACCCTGCAAAGCTTCCATGGGGAGAATTAGGAGTAGACATTGTAATTGAATCTACAGGAAGATTTACAAACAAAGATGATGCTATAAAGCACATCCATGCTGGAGCTAAAAAAGTTATAATTTCTGCACCTGCTAAGAATGAGGACATAACAATTGTTATGGGTGTTAATGAAAACATGTATGACCCAGCTAACCATCATGTAATTTCAAATGCTTCTTGTACAACTAATTGTTTGGCACCATTAGCAAAGGTTATTAATGACAAATTCCGTATAAAGAAAGGTATGATGACAACAGTTCACTCTTACACAAATGACCAAAGAATACTTGACTTACCTCACAGCGATTTGAGAAGAGCAAGGTCTGCGGCTATGTCAATAATACCTACTACAACAGGTGCAGCAAAGGCTATTCACTTAGTAATTCCTGAATTAAAAGGAAAAATGAATGGTTTTGCGATGAGGGTTCCAACTCCAGACGTATCTGTTGTTGATCTTGTTGCAGAAGTTGAAGTACCTGTTACAGTTGAAGAGGTTAATGCAGCATTAAAAGAAGCTTCTGAAACATATATGAAAGGCATTTTAGGTTATTCTGAAGAGCCATTAGTTTCAATGGACTATAAAGGAGACGACAGATCTTCTATAGTTGATGCACCTCTTACAATGGTAATTGAAGGAACATTAGTGAAAGTTGTTTCTTGGTATGACAATGAATGGGGTTATTCCAACAGAGTTGTTGACCTTGCAAAATATATTGCTGACAGACTCTAATGTAGTAAAAGGTCCGTGTCCATTTATGGACCGGACCTTTAAATCCTAATATAAGGAGGTTTTTGTGATGAAAAAAACCGTGCGGGATATAGATGTGGCGGGAAAAAGAGTTTTAGTGAGAGTAGATTTTAATGTGCCTATGGATGAAAATAAAAATATAACAGATGATACTCGTATAAAAGCAGCACTTCCTACTATTGAGTATTTAATAAATCACAATGCTAAAGTAATACTGGTATCCCATTTAGGAAGACCAAAGGGCAAAGTAAATCCAGAATATTCTTTAAAACCTGTTGCAAAAAGGTTGTCAGAGCTTTTAGGCAAACAAGTCATTATGGCAGAGGATGTAATTGGAGATGATGCTAAAGCAAAATCGGCTGCATTAAAAGAAGGAGAAGTATTGCTTTTAGAAAATGTGAGATTCCACGCAGAAGAAGAGAAAAATGACACTCAATTTGCAAAAGAGTTAGCTTCTTTAGCAGATATATATGTAAATGATGCTTTTGGCACAGCTCACAGGGCCCATGCTTCTACAGCAGGCGTTGCAGCTTATTTGCCGGCAGTATCAGGCTTTTTAATTGAAAAAGAACTTACTATTATGGGAGAAGCTTTAGAAAATCCAAAGAGACCATTTGTCGCTATATTAGGAGGAGCTAAAGTTTCTGACAAAATAGGGGTTATAACAAACCTATTAGAAAAAGTAGATAGCCTTTTGATTGGCGGTGGTATGGCTTACACCTTTATAAAAGCAAAAGGATATGAAATTGGTAAGTCGCTTTTAGAAGAGGATAAAATAGAGTTAGCTAAAGAATTAATGGAGAAGGCTAAGCAAAAAGGTGTTAATTTGATGCTTCCTGTTGATACAGTTATTGCTAGAGAATTGAAATCAGGCGTACCTTATGAAGTAGTCGATATAGACAAAATGCCTCAAGACCAAATAGGAGTAGACATTGGACCTAAGACTATTGAAGAATACTCAAAAGTGATAAAACACGCCATGACAGTAGTGTGGAATGGGCCTATGGGAGTTTTTGAAATTCCTGAGTTTGCAAAAGGTACAGAGGCTATTGCGAAAGCTTTGAGTGAATGCAAAGGTACTACTATAGTAGGCGGTGGTGATTCTGCAGCTGCTATAGAGCAATTAGGATATGCGGATAAGGTTACTCATATTTCTACTGGAGGAGGAGCATCACTAGAATTTTTAGAAGGCAAAGTATTGCCAGGAATTGATGTTCTAAACGACAAGTAAAGGGGTGTTTGATTTGAGAAGGCCAATAATTGCAGGTAACTGGAAGATGCACATGACCCCTTCTGAAGCGGTGAAGTTAGTTGAGGAATTGATACCTCAGGTTAAAGAGGCAAAAGCAGAAGTGGTAGTCATACCTCCCTTTGTGGATTTGACAGAAGTGGGCAAATTCATCAAAGGCACAAATATTCTCCTCGGTGCTCAAAATATGTTCTGGGAAGAAAAGGGTGCATATACGGGAGAAATTTCACCTTTAATGCTGAAAGAGATTGGTGTGAAATATGTTGTAATAGGTCATTCTGAAAGAAGACAGTATTTTGGTGAGACGGATGAAATGGTCAATAAAAAAGTTTTATCCGCGCTCTCTCACGGTTTAAATCCTATTGTGTGTGTAGGAGAATCTCTTTCTCAAAGGGAAGAAGGAAAAACTTTTGAAATAGTTTTAAGTCAAACTAAAGAGGCATTAAAAAACGTTTCACAAGATGACATTGTCAGCGTAGTAATAGCTTATGAGCCAATCTGGGCTATAGGCACTGGCAAAACTGCCACAGCTAAAGATGCCAATGAAGTGATAAAAGCTATAAGAAATACTATAGCTTCCCTTTATGGAAAGGAAAAGGCAGATCTGGTTAGGATACAGTATGGGGGGAGTGTAAAGCCAGAAAACATTTCTGAACTCATGGCAGAAAGCGATATAGATGGGGCTTTAGTAGGGGGCGCAAGTCTTGTAGCATCAGATTTTGCAAAGATTGTCAATTATTAAGGAGAGGATTATATGCCTGAAAAATTAGTGATGCTAGTTATACTGGATGGGTTTGGACTATCAGACAAAAAAGAAGGAAATGCAGTATATCAAGCTAATACTCCAAATTTAGATTTTTACTTTAAAAACTATCCCCATACAACTCTTTCCGCTAGTGGCCTTGCAGTGGGACTTCCTGAGGGACAAATGGGAAATTCAGAAGTAGGTCACTTAAATATTGGAGCGGGAAGAATAGTATATCAAGAACTTACAAGAATTAGTAAAGATATAAAAGAAGGTACCTTTTTTAAGAAAAAAGAATTTTTAGATGCGATAGAAAATGTAAAGAAAAACAACTCAAAACTACATCTTTTTGGCCTTTTGTCAGATGGAGGGGTTCACAGCCATATAACTCATTTATTTGCTTTAATGAAGCTGGCAAAAGACCAGGGGCTAAAAGAAGTATATATTCATGCTTTCTTAGATGGAAGAGATGTTCCACCTGCCTGTGCAAAGGAATATATAGAGCAGTTTGATGAAGAGTCAAACAGGATTGGCATAGGAAAAATTGCAACGATTTCTGGAAGATATTATACAATGGATAGAGACAAAAGATGGGATAGAACTAAAAAGGCTTATGATGCAATAGTGTTGGGAAAAGGTGTTTATGCTAATTCACCAATGGAAGCAATAGATATAGCTTATTCAAAAGACCAAACTGACGAGTTTGTAGAACCAACGGTAATTTTAGAAAATGGAAAGCCAGTTGCTACGGTAGAAGCGGGGGATTCTATAATATTCTTCAATTTTAGACCTGACAGAGCAAGGCAACTTACCAGAGCTTTTATTGACGAGGTATTTAACCATTTTGAAAGAGAAAAAGGGTATTTGCCTGTATTCTTTGTGTCTATGACGCAATATGATGAAACCTTTGAAAACATACATGTGGCGTATAAGCCAGAAAGACTGGAGAATACTCTTGGTGAATACTTAAGTAAAAAAGGGATTAAACAGCTTAGAATTGCAGAAACAGAAAAATACGCCCATGTGACTTTCTTCTTCAACGGTGGCGTAGAAGAGCCAAATGAAGGGGAAGAAAGAATTTTAGTTCCTTCGCCTAAAGTAGCTACTTACGACCTAAAGCCAGAAATGAGCGCTTATGAGGTTACAGATACTGTAATACCTAAGATTATGTCAGATCAATATGGCTTTATTCTTTTAAACTTTGCAAATCCTGATATGGTAGGGCATACAGGAGTTTTAAATGCTGCAATAAAAGCGATTGAAGCAATAGATGAGTGCCTTGGAAGAATAGTAAATGCTGTTCAAAGTGTAGGAGGGACAATAATTATAACAGCTGACCATGGCAATGCGGAAGAGATGATTGACCCTGTGACAAAAGAGCCACAGACAGCTCATACTACAAACCCAGTTCCATTTATTGTTATAGGTGAGGGAGATATTGATTTAAGAAAAGATGGGATACTGGCTGACATTGCTCCAACTATATTAGACATAATGAAACTACCAGTTCCTAAAGAGATGACGGGAAAATCTTTAATCATTGGAAAAAGATAAAATTTAAAATAAAATTTAAAAAGAAAGGAGAAATTGTCATGTCATCAATAATTGATATTTTTGCAAGAGAAATACTTGACTCCCGTGGAAATCCCACAGTTGAAGTAGAGGTAGAGTTAGATAGCGGTGCAGTAGGAAGAGCTGCTGTGCCTTCAGGGGCTTCTACAGGAGCTTTTGAAGCAGTTGAATTACGAGATGGAGATAAATCAAGATATTTGGGAAAAGGAGTGCTAAAAGCTGTTCAAAATGTCAATGACATTATTGCTCCTGAGCTAATTGGCATGGAAGCACAAGACCAAGTAGCAATTGACAAAGCGATGATTGAACTAGATGGAACTCCCAATAAGAGCAAATTAGGAGCAAATGCTATCTTAGGGGTATCTTTGGCAGTGGCAAAGGCAGCAGCTGAGGAATGTGGTTTACCTTTGTATCAATACATTGGTGGAGTAAATGCAAAAACTCTTCCTGTGCCAATGATGAACATATTAAACGGTGGAAAACACGCTGATAACAATGTAGATATACAAGAGTTTATGATAATGCCTGTTGGTGCTCCAAACTTCCGTGAAGCATTAAGGATGTGTTCAGAAGTTTATCACAATTTGAAAAACGTGTTACATTCTAAAGGGTTAAGTACAACAGTTGGTGATGAAGGAGGTTTTGCACCTAACCTTACATCAAACGAAGAGGCAATTCAGGTGATTCTTGAAGCTATAGAGAAAGCTGGATATGTTCCAGGAGAAGATATAGCATTAGCATTGGACCCTGCGGCTACTGAAATGTACAAAGAAGATGGGAAATACCATTTTGAGGGGGAGGGAATTGTAAGGACATCTGCTGAAATGGTAGATTTCTTAGAACAGCTTGTAAATAAATATCCTATCGTCTCTCTTGAAGATGGACTTGCTGAAGAGGATTGGGATGGATGGAAACTCTTGACCGACAGGCTCGGCAAAAAAATTCAAATTGTCGGTGACGATATATTTGTAACAAATACTCAAAGACTTTCAAAAGGTATAAGCATGGGCGTTGCAAATTCAATACTCATAAAACTTAATCAAATAGGAACATTGACAGAAACTCTTGATGCTATTGAAATGGCAAAAAGAGCAGGTTACACAGCTGTTGTGTCTCACCGCTCAGGAGAGACAGAAGATTCTACAATTGCAGACCTTGTAGTTGGAGTAAATGCAGGGCAAATTAAAACTGGAGCACCTGCAAGAACTGACAGAGTCGTAAAATACAATCAGCTTTTAAGAATTGAAGAAGCTTTAGGCAATATAGCTCAATATGTGGGGAAGAATGCTTTTTATAATATTAAGAAATAAGGGAATCCGAAAAATGATTCCCTTATTTCTATGAAGTATGTGTAAGCCATCTACAAAATTAGGATGCATATTTTATATAAAAACCCCCTTGATTAGTATGATAATTATTTGTATAATATAGACTGTGGTATTGTGTTTTAAAAATTAGTGATAAGGCGGTGTCAATATGCTAAAAATTGTAATTATGGCCATACAAGTATTAGTGAGTCTTTTTTTGATAGTGGTTATACTTTTGCAAAAGGGAAAAAGCGCAGGTATTTCTGGAGTAATTGGAGGAGGAGCAGAAACTTTTTTTGGGAAAAATAAAGCACGAACTATGGAAGGAACACTTGAGAGGCTTACAACTGTTGCAGCAGCATTGTTTATAATCTTGTCTCTTGTACTAGCTATTTTTATGGGCAGTTAATTAAAAAGTTTGCAGCAAGTTTTTAGATCGATAAAAACCCTTGTATGGGTTTTTATTTTTACTACCATAAAAAGGATGGGGTAGTTAAATGAAAATTAGAGAAATTACTGAGGAATTGGAATATACACTACTTTCTCTTTATGCGACTAAAAGCCGTGAAACACGCGGCAGAGATAGATATGAAGAGAAGTGCGATATAAGAACTGATTTTCAAAGGGATAGAGATAGAATTATTCACAGTAAAGCTTTTAGAAGGTTGAGCCATAAAACTCAGGTTTTTATTTCTCCAGAAGGAGATCATTACAGAACAAGGCTAACTCATACTTTAGAAGTAGCCCAAATTGCAAGGACAATTGCAAGAGCTTTGAGGTTAAACGAAGACCTGACAGAAGCTATTGCTTTGGGGCATGATTTGGGACATACTCCTTTTGGCCATTCGGGGGAAGATGTTTTAAATAGGCTTTTAAAGGACGGATTTAGGCACAATGAACAAAGTATTAGAGTAGTTGAAATATTGGAAAATGATGGTAGAGGACTTAATTTAACATGGGAAGTCAAGGATGGAATATGTAACCATTCAACTTCCGGCAATCCTCAAACCTTAGAGGGACAAGTAGTACAGATTTCTGATAAAATAGCATACATCAATCATGATATAGATGATGCAATAAGAGGAAAAGTTTTAAAACCTGAAGATTTGCCGAAAGATTTAATAGCTATTTTAGGAGATAAACATAATAAAAGAATAGATACTATGGTTAGAGATGTAATAAACAATAGTTTAGGTAAACCAAGGGTTTCAATGAGCAAAGAAATTTATGAAGCAACATATAGTTTAAGGCAATTTTTGTTTGAAAGAGTTTATATTGGCTCTAAAGCAAAAAGGGATGAGGAAAAAGCAAAAAAAGTGGTAGAACAATTGTTTTATTATTTTTACGATAATATTGATAAAATGCCACAGGAATTTATAAAACTTGCAGAGATTTATGGGAGAGAAAGAGCTGTTGCTGATTACATTGCTGGTATGACTGATAAATATGCTCTTTTGAAATATAAAGAAATTTTTTTGCCCAGTCCTTGGTTTGAACAGAATATTTCTTGAATAAAACTTTTAAAAAATAGAGAAGGATTTTTAAATCTTTTGTCGAATATATATTGGTCGCTACTAATAAATTAATTTGGTAAAGAGGAATTTAACAATTTTTGTCGAATACAATAATTAGGTGATATTAATGGCTTACTCGAGAGAGTTGATTGAAAAAGTCATAGAAGCAAATGACATAGTGGAGGTAATATCTGAATATGTGGAACTAAAAAAAGCAGGTAAAGAATTTAAAGGCCTATGCCCTTTTCATAGAGAAAAAACGCCTTCTTTTATGGTGAGCCAAGAAAAGCAGGTTTATCATTGCTTTGGCTGCAATGCTAGTGGGAATGTTATGACCTTTATAATGTATATAGAAAATCTATCTTTCAAAGAGGCAATTGAGTTTTTAGCAGATAGAGCAGGAATATCAATAAAAGAAAATTATTTAAGTGAAGAAGAATACCGAAAGAAGAAGTTGATTGACGAAATATATAAAATAAATAAATTAGCAGCTATGTATTTTCACAATAAGCTTTTTTCAGAAGAAGGTAGAAAGGCTTTACTTTATTTGAGAAAAAGAGGATTAACAGACGCCACAATAAAAAAATTCGGGATAGGTTATTCTCCACATAAAGGAGAAGAATTGATAAACCTTTTAAAGGAGAAAAATTATACAGAAAAACTGGTGGCAAAAGCAGGGCTTTTTTCTCAAAAAGGTGAGCAATATTACGATAGGTTTAGAAATAGAGTGATGTTTCCTATTATAGATTTAAAGGGTAATGTTGTAGGTTTTGGAGGTCGTTCTATTGATGATAGTTTACCTAAGTACTTAAATACTCCAGAGACAGAGGTTTTTAAAAAAGGAAAGACTTTGTTTGCAATAAATTTTGCCAAAAAGACTCAACAGGACAAATTTATAATTGTAGAAGGGTATATGGATGCTATTTCCTTGCATCAAGCGGGGATAGATTATGCAGTAGCTTCTTTAGGAACCGCTTTAACAGAAGACCAGGCAAAACTTATAAAAAGGTATAAAAGAAATGTTGTAATTGCTTATGATGCAGATGAAGCAGGTATTAGTGCTGCTTTAAGAGGACTTGACCTTCTTGATAAATTAGATCTAAATATAAAAGTATTAACCATCCCTGAAGGAAAAGATCCAGATGAGTTTATAAGAAAAGAAGGAGTAGAAGCATTTAATCAATTGATAGAAAATGCCGATAGTTTAATTGAGTTCAAAGCAAAAATTTATAGAAGAAACCTTAATTTTGATGATCCTCAAGATAGAATAACATATGTTAAAAAAATTGCAAGAGATATTGCAAAAATTTCTGATGAGGTGAAAAAGGAGGTTTATATTTCTTCGGTTGCTAAAGTCGCTCAAATACCTGAGAATACAGTGAGAACAGAAGTTAATAATTTTGTCAAGAGGGAAATAGAAAAAAGGGGAAAAAATATGTATATGGCTGGCAATATAAGGCATAATATATACAGTAGTAGTAAAATATCACCAGAAAAGTACTTAATTGCATTACTGTTATACGATAATAATCTGTATGATCGAATTAAAGGAAAGATTTCTATTGATATAATGGAAAATAGCAAATTAAAGCCTATCTTTGAAGAAATAATAAGAAGGTTGGAGGAGGGGCAAAAAACACAGATAAATGACATTGCTTATTTATTACAAGAAGAAAATTTTATAACTGATTTTAATGACATTATTAAGGTTTTTTATGAGAGTGAAAATATTAATGAGCAAGCTGTAGATGACATTATAAACAAAGTTTTTCTCAATAGCCTAGAGATTAAAAAGAAAAGGATCATTAAGGAGATAAATGATGCACATATGTTGGGGGACAGAGGAAAAGAAAGGCAGCTTTTAATAGAATTACAAAATTATGAAAAGGAGATGCTAAAGATAAAAAATGGTCAAAAAGAAAGAAACCCATAGGGAGGGGAAACCTATGAATAACGAAGAATTATCTAAAGAAGCTATTACAGAGCTCATAAATAAAGGTAAGAAGACAGGAATGCTAACCTACAATGAGATAATGGATTCTCTAGAAGAGATAGATTTAAACCCTGATCAAATTGAAAAAGTATATGATGCTTTTGAAGATATGGGAATTGAAATTGTTGGAGAAGAACCTCGTCAGGAAGAAATAACAGAAGAAGACCTAGATTTAGACCTTTCTCTTCCTGAGGGAATCAGCATAGATGACCCTGTAAGAATGTATCTGAAGGAAATAGGCAAAATTCCTCTTCTCACTCCTGAAGAAGAGATTGAACTGGCCAAAAGGATAGAGCAAGGAGACGAAGAAGCTAAAAAAAGGCTTATAGAAGCCAATTTGAGATTGGTGGTAAGCATAGCAAAAAGATATGTAGGAAGAGGGATGCTTTTCTTAGATTTGATACAGGAAGGGAATTTGGGACTTTTGAAAGCAGTTGAAAAGTTTGACTACAGAAAGGGTTACAAATTTAGCACTTACGCTACATGGTGGATAAGGCAGGCTATTACAAGAGCTATTGCAGACCAAGCAAGGACTATAAGAATTCCTGTTCATATGGTAGAGACTATTAATAAATTAATAAGAGTGCAAAGACAATTATTACAAGAATTAGGCCGTGAACCTACTCCTGAAGAATTGGCAAAAGAAATGGGTATGCCAGAAGAAAAAGTGAGAGAAATAATGAAAATAGCTCAAGAACCTGTATCTTTGGAAACGCCAATTGGAGAAGAGGAAGACAGCCACTTAGGCGACTTTATACCTGATGAGGATGCACCTGCTCCTGCAGAAGCTGCAGCTTATACAATGCTCAAAGAACAGTTGATGGATGTACTGGACACTTTGACCCCAAGGGAAGAGAAGGTCTTGAGGCTGAGATTCGGCCTTGACGATGGACGAGCAAGAACTTTAGAAGAAGTAGGAAAAGAATTTAATGTCACAAGAGAGCGCATAAGACAAATTGAAGCAAAAGCCTTGAGAAAATTGAGGCATCCTTCCCGTTCTAAAAAATTAAAGGATTTTCTTGACTAGATGATAGCTCCTTGACAATAAGGCAAAAATCTGTATAATTATTATTGTATTCCTCAGTAGCACAAGGGTAGAGCAACCGGCTGTTAACCGGTAGGTTGTAGGTCCGAATCCCATCTGAGGAGCAACTTTTTGGGCCTTTAGCTCAGCTGGCAGAGCGGTCGGCTCATAACCGATTGGTCCGGGGTTCAAATCCCTGAAGGCCCACCATTGAAAAAAGCATTTGAAGCTATCAAATGCTTTTTTATTTTGTATTTTTTGGGAGGACTACATGAAGATAAAAGGTCGATTAAAGAAAATTATTGAATATATACCAGTTGGGTCAAGAGTTGCAGATATAGGTACCGACCACGGCCTCATTCCTGTTTACCTTGTGGAAAGTGGAATAGCTGGTTTTGTCATTGCTTCGGATTTAAATAAAGGGTCATTGGAGAAAGCTATAAAGAAAGTAGAAAAAAGAAATTTGCAGTCTCACATAGAGACAAGATTAGGGGATGGGCTTAAAGTTTTATCACTAAAAGAAGTAGATGTAATTATCATTGCAGGGATGGGAGGAATTTTAATTGCAAAAATATTGGAAGAAGGAAAGAACATTGCAAAAACTGTTAAGAGACTTGTACTTCAGCCCATGAGAGATTCAGATTATTTGAGGAAATATTTAATAGAGAATGGATATAAAATTTGCGATGAAGACTTGGTGAAAGAAAATCAAAAATATTATGAAATAATAATAGCAGAACAGGGTAGGCAAAAAGTTAAAAAAGACATATATTATGAAATAGGAGAAAGACTCATAGAAAAAAATCATCCCCTATTAAAAGAATTTTTACAGCATAAGATTAATAAATTAACTAAAATATTAAATAAACTTTCTGAAATGAATGAAAAACGCAAGAAATTAGAGAAAAAAATAAAGGAATTTGAGGTGTTGTTGAATGGGCTTGAAATGCCAAGCAATAGCTTTTATAATGGATAAACTTGCACCACGCAAATTTGCCGAAGAATGGGACAATGTTGGACTTTTAGTAGGAGATGGTTCAAAAGATGTATCACGCATATTAGTTGCTTTAGATGCCACTTCTGAAGTAGTGAAAGAAGCAATTGAAAAAAATGTAGATATGATTGTAACTCATCATCCATTAATTTTTAAATCGATAAAAAATGTCAGATCTGATAATCCAGTTGGATCCTTGTTAATACAACTCATTAGAAACGACATTTCTCTTTATGCTGCTCACACCCCTTTTGATGTAGCTCCTAATGGAATGAATGATATTTTGTGCAATGTATTGGGAATATACGACAGAGAAGTATTAGATGTCACTTATTCTGAGGGATATAAAAAAATTGCAGTCTATGTGCCACAGGGGTACGAAGAAATTGTAAAAAATGCTATGTGCAATGCAGGAGCAGGCTTTATAGGGAATTATAGCGATTCTACTTTTCAAATGCAAGGTATAGGAACTTATAGACCTTTGGAGGGGACAAATCCTTTCATTGGAGAGATAGGAAAACTTGAAAAAGTAGAAGAAATCAAGATCGAGACAATAGTTCCTCAAAGGCATTTAGAAAAAGTAATAAATGCCATGTTAAATGTTCATCCTTATGAAGAGGTTGCCTATGATGTGTATACTTTGGAAAATTTTAAAGAAGAATACGGCCTTGGCAGAATTGGCACTATTTCAGAGATAACTTTAAAAGATCTGGCATTACAGGTAAAAGCAAAACTTAAAGTAAACAATTTAAGGGTGGTGGGGAATTTAGATAAAAAAATAAAACGAGTAGCTGTGTGCGGCGGAAGTGGGGCAAGTCTTATCCATGAAGCTGTTTTTAAAGGAGCGGACGTTTTGATAACAGCTGATATTGGTTACCACGATGCAGTGGAAGCACAACACCTCGGTTTAGCTTTAATTGATGCAGGGCATTTTGCTACAGAAAATATTGCTGTTAGGTTTATAGCAGAATATATAATCGATGAAACTCAGAAGGAGGGCTATGAAATAGAAGTGTTAGTAAGTGAAAGCCAAAAAGATCCATTTGTGTATTTATGATTAAGTTGACAAATTGGCATATATGTGATAGTATATATTCGCTGATATAGCTAGTAAAAATGGATGAAATCGTGCATGTGAGCAAGTTGGATGGCCGCGTGCGACATAAGTCGCATGAGGAAAGTCCGAGCTCCATAGGGCAGGGTGCCGGGTAACACCCGGTGGAGGTGACTCCAAGGAAAGTGCAACAGAAATATACCGCCTGGCACTCAACTGAACGTATTATTCTTTCTCCTCTATTCTTTTTAATGCGTTTAGTTGAGTGCCGGGTAAGGGTGGAAAGGTGAGGTAAGAGCTCACCAGAGACCAGGCAACTGGTCTGCTCTGCAAACCCCACCTGGAGCAAGGCGAATAGGAGGGAGTAGGTGGCCCGCCGTTTCCCTCGGGTAATGCCGCTGGAGATGTCAGGCAACTGACATCCTAGATAGATGGCCATCCTCGACAGAACTCGGCTTATAGACTTGCTCACATGCATTTGTTTTTTAGTTTGTATAGAAGAAAGGAATGACGATAAATGAAAGAGTCAAAGACTTTTATCTTTTGTATTTTGGGACTTATAGTTATAATTGTTCTTGGGGTTATAATTTATAATATAATCTATGAAAAAGATAAAAATGTTGAGGTAAATAAAATTACATTTGAATAAACTCTATGGTGACAAACTACATGATATATCAAAATTAAGAATTCGTAATAATTCTTTCAAGTGAAATTTTTGTTTGTGATTTGGATTTTTGTTTGATTTAAAAGCTGTTTTTTGTTAATATTATATATGGTAAAACTATTAAAGAAGGAGAGATTCAGATGAGCATACACATTGGAGCTAAAGAAAACGAAATTGCTGAAACAGTCCTATTGCCAGGTGACCCCTTGAGGGCTAAATACATAGCAGAAAATTTGCTTGAGGATGCAAAGTGTTATAATGAAGTTAGAGGAATGTATGGTTTTACAGGGTATTATAAAGGGAAAAGAGTATCAGTTCAAGGTACGGGTATGGGAGTACCTTCTCTGTCTATTTATGTAAATGAGCTAATAAATAGTTACAAGGTGAAAAATCTCATAAGAATAGGTACTTGTGGTTCACTACAACCAGATATAAAGGTCAGGGATATAATTATTGCAATGAGTTCTTCCACAGACTCCGCAATAAATAAAATCAGGTTTAAAGGCATGGATTATGCTCCTACAGCAAGTTTTAAACTATTGAAAAAGGCTTATGATAAAGCGATTGAAATGGGTATCCAGCCTAAGGTAGGAAATATTCTCACAACTGATACTTTTTATGATGATGACCCGGAGAGCTGGAGGTTATGGGCTAAATTTGGTGTCTTAGCAGTAGAAATGGAGACAGCGGGATTATACACATTAGCTGCTAAATATGGTGTGGATGCACTTACAATATTGACAGTAAGTGACAGTCTGGTCACTGGAGAAGCTACAACAGCAGAGGAAAGGCAAAAGACCTTTATGGATATGGTAAAAATTGCATTAGAAATAGCTGAATAATTAACTTAAAAAAAGAGGATAAATTGGTTTATCCTCTTTTTAAATAATCAAAAAAGGAGTTGATGAAAAATGAAGCCTTTAAAATTTAAGCCTATTTTTATGGAGAGAATATGGGGAGGTACTGCATTAAGAGATAAATTTGGCTTTGATATTCCCGAGGGTAAAAAAATTGGAGAATTGTGGACAATATCTGATAATAAAACGGCTATAAGTATTATTGAAGGCGGAGAATTTGATGGGGAAAAACTAAGTGATATAGCCAATAAATTTTCTAAAGATCTATATGGAGTGGATAAAAAATATGCTAGATTTCCCTTACTCATAAAAATAATTGACGCGCAAGATAGGCTTTCTGTTCAAGTCCATCCGGATGATGAATATGCTTATAAGTATGAAAATGGGGATTCAGGAAAGACTGAGATGTGGTATATAATAGATGCAAAACCGGGAGCTAAATTGGTATGCGGTTTAAAAGAAGGGACTACAAAAGAAGATTTTAAAAGATTATTGAAAGAAGAAAGGCTAGAAGAATGTTTAAAAGAAGTAGAAGTAAATCCGGGAGATGTAGTTTATATTCCTTCAGGGATGGTACATGCCATAGGTGAAGAAATACTTATCTGTGAAATTCAGCAAAACTCTGATTTAACCTATAGGGTGTATGACTACAATAGAGTAGACGAGTTTGGCAGAAAAAGAGAGTTACATATAGAAAAAGCATTAGATGTAATAGATTTTAATTTAAAGACAGATAAAATAGTGCCAGTTTTTGAAGAAATAGAAGGTGGCCGTATAGCTGATGTTGTTAAATCTCCATATTTTCAGGTAAGCATAATTGAAATAAATAAAGAGGTAAAAACAGATACACAAAATAAATTTAATACTTTGACAGGTGTAAAGGGGAATTGTGAAATTGACTATTATAGGGGAGTAATTGATTTAAAGGCAGGAGAAACTGTATTGATACCTGCTGCTATTTCAAGTTATACAATAAAAGGTAATTGTAAAGTACTTAAAGCCTATATATAGAGATGTAAGTGCAAAACGTCAGCTCTCTATAAGTTCTGACATGCACCAAAAGTGCAGAAATATTGACAACCTTCCATTAAAATTGTATAATAAAAAGGCAAGGATTGGGGTTATAGCTCAGCTGGTCAGAGCGCTACGTTGACATCGTAGAGGTCACAGGTTCGATCCCTGTTAACCCCACCATTTTTATATTGTAATAAGGGGATATAGCTCAGTTGGGAGAGCGCATGCCTCGCATGCATGAGGTCAGGGGTTCGAATCCCCTTATCTCCACCAAACTGAAAATAAAATATTTTTATACATAAATTTATTTTTTTTCACAAGATATAACCGAATCATAACAACATGAGGAGGTTATATCTTTTTATGTGGAAAAAGCTAAGATTTGTATTGATTTTGATAGTTTTGCTGTTTACCATATCAATATTTTTGAGTGCATGTAAAAACACAATTCAAAAACCCTTTTTTAAGCCTTTTGGTAAGCTAGGATTAAAAAAACTTCAGGTAGTAGGATTTTATGTTGATTCTGCAGGACCAGATAATTCATATCAATCACTGGTAAAATATTCAAGATATATTGATACACTTTCTCCATTGTGGCTTACTGTAGAAGGAGACGGGACAGTAAAAGATTCTACAAACTCCCAGGCGCTGGATTATGCGAAAAAACAAGGAATAAAAGTAGTTCCTCTTGTTAATGTGGCTAACAGCAAAGATGAAGTTCTCTTGGATCCGAATATCCGTGAAAAAGCTATTTCTCAATTAATGGCCTTGTTAAAAAAACATAATTTTGATGGTTACAATATAGATTTTGAGTTTATTCCTCATGGAACTAAAAATTACATTAAAGATAAAGATTATCTAACAGCGTTTGTGAGTAAAATAAGGCCTTTAATCAAAAAGGAGGGTAAAATTTTAGATATTTCTGTTATACCTCATTATCAAGTGCCTAAAGAGATATCGGGAATATATAATTATCGTGAATTAGCACCTTTAGTAGATCATGTAACCCTCATGACCTATGACAGACATAATGCTTCTTCACCACCGGGACCGGTATCACCTGAACAGTGGGTTAAATATAATGTTAAGGATGCTTTGAATGAAGGATTTAAGCCTGAACAAATTTGTTTAGGAGTAGCAACCTATGGATATGATTGGCCTGCTAGTAAAAGCGGAGGATTTTCACGGCCAACAAAGGAAATTTTAACAAAGGCCCAGATGCAAGGAATTCAAATTAAATGGAGTGACCGATTCCAAGAGCCGTATTATACTTATTACGACAAGAATACAGGAACTACTAGAGAGGTATGGTTTGAAAATTCTGCGACTTTGTCTGAAAAAATAGATGTTGCTAAAAGATATAATTTACATGGAGTATGTGTATGGAGAATAGGGTTTGAAACCTCCTCTTTTTGGGATGTAATAGGCAAAAAAATAGGAATGAGATAAATAGTTGAAAACATTTAATTTAAAGTATATAATAAAAGTGTAAGTTACCAAATTCTTGGGGGGGTTTTTATGGATTTAAATTCTTACATAGACAATATGAGAGATGACATTATAAAATCAGTGCAAGAATTAGTCAGGATAAAAAGTGTGCAAGACGAACCAAAACCAGGAATGCCGTATGGCGAAGGGGTTGCTAAGGCATTAGACAAGGCTTTAGAAATTGCACAAAGCTTAGGGTTTAAGACTAAAAATGTAGATGGATATGTAGGGTATGCAGAATACGGCGAAGGAGAAGAAATGATAGGGGTTTTGGGTCATTTAGATGTGGTTCCAGAAGGAGAAGGATGGACTTATCCTCCTTATGGAGCTGAAATACATGATGGCAAGATATATGGAAGAGGAACTATAGATGACAAGGGGCCTATAATTGCTGCTTTGTACGGCTTAAAAGCTATAAAAGATGCCGGGTTGAAGCTTTCTAAAAGAGTGAGGATTTTATTTGGAACAAATGAAGAGACAGGTTCCCATGAGATTAAGTATTATTTAGAACATGATGAAGCTCCAACAATGGGATTTACACCTGATGCTGAATATCCAATCATATATGCAGAGAAGGGAATAACAATGTTTAACGTGGTAAAAGACTTTGATAAAAAACCCACTGACATTGTCGTAAAATACATCAAAGGTGGAGAAAGGCCTAATGTAGTGCCTGGATATTGCGAAGCTGGATTAGAGGTAAAGGAAGAAAGCAAGAGAAAAGAGATCCAAAATAAATTGGAGGCATTTGTAAAAGAGACTGGCTATGACTTAAAATTCGAAGAAAAAGATGGGATGATCATAATAAAATCAATAGGGGTTTCTGCTCACGGTAGTCTTCCACACTTGGGTAAAAATGCTATAATGCAGCTATTCTTTTTCCTTGACAGAATAGATTTAGAGGATAGCGACATCAAAGATTTTATACATTTCTTTGCTACAAATGTGGGGATGGAGACAGACGGAAAGACTTTTGGAATATATCTAAAGGATGAAACGGGTGAGTTGACCTTCAATGTTGGAACTATTCAATTAGATGAAAAGAAAGGGGTATTGGGCTTAAATATCAGGTACCCTGTAAAATACAAATATGAAGATTGGATAAATATTTTTGAAGAGAAAATTAAAAAACAAGGCATAAGAATAGAGGATATGTTACATCAACCACCTTTGTATTTCCCACCGGATCATCCTTTGATAAAAATTTTAAGCAAAGTATATGAAGAACAGACAGGACAAAAAGCAAAGCTTTTGGCGATAGGTGGAGGAACTTATGCAAAAGAGATGCCGAATACAGTAGCTTTTGGACCTGTCTTCCCTGGCAAGCCAGAATTAGCACATCAAGCAGATGAATATATAGAAATTGAAGATTTGATATTGAATGCTAAAATTTATGCCCATGCCATATATGAATTGGCAAAATAAAATCCCTCTTTTGAGGGATTTTATTTTAAACTTCGATAAATGCCATTTTCCTCAAGAATGAATCCTAGTTTTTCCCAATCTAAAGATATATCATTAGAGTATACTGAAATGATACCAATTTTCCCTAAAAATTCTAAAATGATTTTTATAATTTGTTTTTCTATTTTTTTCTCAACAGAAGAGGAAAGGTTATTAATTATGATTCTGTTAACTGGCTCATAGGGGTCTTGAAAGATTGTCAGCCAAAGTCGGAAATTTTTTTGTATGTCGTTTATTAAAACAAACCATTCAGTATCTCCCTCATACTTCAGAATATGTTGAATAAGATTAGTACCTAAAAATTTTTCTATTTCTAAATTCATAAGAGAAATGTACTCTTCACTTAAAATGTCGCTTAAAGTAAAATTTATAAATCTTAGAGACAATAAATCCTTCATAATATCCCTCTTTTCACAAAAAGATATCTTTATTCAAAGTTTTTTATCATATTGTATGTATTATTTATGCAATAGTATTTCATTTATAAATTCTATTTAAACGTTTAAATTCCTTCTTTTTATTAAAAATTTTAGGATTGACATAGTTCCGGGAGATGTATATAATAAAAATATAAGAGGTGGGGTTATAGCTCAGCTGGTTAGAGCGCTACGCTCACATCGTAGAGGTCACAGGTTCGATCCCTGTTAACCCCACCAGAAGATAGCTTATTTGAGGCACTGTCATAAGTGCCTCGTTTTTGTTTTAGTGCCCATTTGGTGCCAAAGATTTTTGTGAAGTCAAAACTATGTAATGAATAAAACACTAGCAACTCAAAAGTTATGACTCTCATGAATAAAAACAGCCTCTTGACATATGATTGTAATGCTGTAGAATGATATTATAGTGAAAATTTCATTTAAAAATTGATACATGGAGGTTGTATAATGTACATTCCAACGCTTAGTCCTTATGCTTTTAAAATTGGTCCAATTGCTGTTCATTGGTATGGAATTTTTATGGCTATTTCTATTGCTGTTGGTGGATATTATTTGTATAAACAGGCAATGAAATTAAATTACGATGAAGACTTTTTACTAAATCTGATAATGGTTGTAGTAATTTCTGGTGTTGTAGGGGCTCGGCTGATGTTTGTGCTGGCAAATTATCCTGAATGGTTTATTAAAAATCCTATTCAAGTGTTAAAAATTTATGAAGGAGGTCTTTCTTGGCACGGAGCAGTTTTAGGTGGCTTTTTAGCTGGACTTTATTACTGTCGTAAAAAGAACGTTAGGATAAATCCCTTGGAAGACTTTGCTGTTGTAGGTTTAGCCCTTGGGAATATATTGGTTAGAATAGGAAATATATTTAATCAAGAAGTGTTGGGAAGGCCAACAGAGTTTACTTTTGGTAGATGGCCTGCACAACTGGTAGGTGTTGCAATGGGAATATTTCTTCTTGCAAGGTATTTCTATGTTCAAGAAAAGCATATGCCCGATGGGTATCAATTTTGGTCGTTTATTTTTTACTACCAGCTTTTGAGAGGCTTAGTTGAAGAAACGGTAAGAGATAATCCGCTGATATGGCCCGTATATTTAAATGAAAAATGGGGGATTGGATTTTTTACTTTAACTCAATTAGTGACCCCTTTTATTTTGATATTGGCTTACTGGATGATTAAAAGAGTTTTAAATGACCCTAATAGACAATATTATGATTAAAAACTGCTGCCTCTGGCAGCTTTTATTTTATATGAATTTATGTTAAAATTATATTAGTAAATTTTTTGCAAGGGAGTTGAAGGGATGGAAAAAGCAAATATTTTTGAAACTTTATTAAAAGAAATTGAGGTAAAAGCAAAAGAGATTGAGGACATAGATAGGTTTTATGAAGAGATTGTAAGAATTTTATCAAAAAATGTGCCATATTACAATTGGACAGGATTTTATTTTATGAAAGATGGGGAATTGGTGGTAGGTCCTTATATAGGAAGACCTACAGAACACGTAAAGATACAAGTAGGACAAGGAGTTTGCGGTAAAGCAGTAGCAGAAAAAAGCACTGTAATAGTTGAAGATGTCACTAAAGAAGATAACTATTTGGCTTGCAGTCTTGAGACAAAATCTGAAATTGTAGTTCCTATTTGGGCTCATGGAGAAATAATTGGGGAGATAGATATTGACAGTGACGATTTAGCTGCTTTTGATGATCAAGATAGAATCTTTTTGGAGAGAGTGGCTCAAATTATTACTAATAAGTTAGAAGGATAAAGTTTGTATTATTTTTGTGGTATAATAGATTTTAGGTGATTGCAAAATGAGATAAATATTAGAGTAAAAAAGTTACATTACAAGGAACAAAATAAAGAAATTACATTTTAAAGGCACGCTCAAGAGGGGAAAAGAGAAATGGAAGAAAGATACAAATTCAAAAAAGACAATACTTAACACACCTTTTTAATGTAAAAAGGTGACAAACGAATCAAACCATAAGAACAAGTCATCAAGCCAAAAGTTTTTTCAAAGATAAAGGATGTTCAAAAGTACCAAGCTTTGCAGTAATAATTAAACCAATATGTTGAGTGATAGCCCCAAGAAAAACATCAGCTTTGATAGACCTGGTATTTATGAGTTTAAAGCTATCAACAGCGATAGAACTTTTTAAAAGGGAAATAGATTTTTCAATAATAGGGCGTTTTTCATAAAGTTTGGACCATTTTTTAGAGTTACGAGGGACAACAGTGTTTTTTCTAAAATCAATATCAAGGGTAGTATAGAATATTCTGCCGCATTTAGAAGGAGTACAGGGGTTATCACATTGAAGGATATAAGTAGTTTTACCGTTTAGTCTAACTTTTTTGGACATAGGGCAAAGCCATTTAATTCTGGTAGCTCTACCTTTTTCCCGAACGATGCCATCATAGGTCATTTTAAGAGAAGGGTCACGGGGGCAGGTAGGGATACCATCAGAGTTAAAAGTAGGCTGAGGCAAGTTTTTAGAATTTCGAGGGTTAATAGGGATAATAGGGATTATGCCATGCTCTGAGAACAAGTATTTGTAATTATCAAAAGAATCAAACCCAGCGTCACCTAAGAAGTATCTATAAGAGAAATTAGGATGTAAATTAAAGAATTCCTTAAGAGAAGGGATTAAAGTTTTAGAATCGTACAAATCTTTAGACTCTGCAGCAGATTTAGCAGTATTGACATTTAAAGAATCATCGTCATAGAAACTAATATGCTGAATAATGCCTAAGCCATTAGTGAGGATGGTAGCTTTGATAGAGTAACAATAATGGCCATTAATATAAGAGAATTTAGCATCAGGATTAGAGTGAGCGAACTTAGGCATTTTAGAACAAGCATAAGAGTGGGCATCAAAATCAGGATTAGATTTAGAGAAC
>DULG01000003.1 GCA_012840485.1 Clostridia bacterium
AAAGTCACACTTATTTGTGCTTGAGAAGATATTCTACACATGTTAAAATGCGGACTTGAGTCCAATGAGTGGTAGAAATAATTCCACTCCCTCCTCCGTGCTTTGTAGTATATCTATATATTTTAAAAAAATTATATCGAAAATATCGCTCAATAGCATACTTTCATTACAATTTGTGCTTGAGCAAAGCGAAAGGATGTGAGTTAAAATGTATCAGTATAATCATGGGTATGAACTATTAGAGCTTACTAAAAAGTTTAATTTGCCAATATCACAAGTTGTAATGCTGGAAGAGCAAGAAAGAACAGGTGAAGACCTTGATACAATTTTTCAAAAAATGAAGAATAACCTAAAGGTTATGAGAGAAGCCATTAATAAGGGATTAACTGAGGATTTAAAATCAGTAAGTGGTTTATCAGGTGGAGATGCAAAAAAACTATATGAAAGAATAATCATTGGCAATACTCTTTCTTGTGAGACAATGGCAAAAGCTGCTGCTTCTGCTCTTGCAGTGACAGAAGTAAATGCTTCTATGGGTAAAATTGTTGCTGCTCCTACTGCAGGTTCCAGTGGAGTTATTCCGGGAGCTCTTATTACGGTAGCGAGAAAATTTGGCAAAAGTGATGATGATATGACAAGAGCTCTTTTCACTGCTTCCGGCATAGGTATTATAATAGCTAAAAATGCTACTTTATCTGGAGCTGAGGGGGGATGTCAAGCAGAAGTAGGTTCTGCTTCAGCGATGGCTGCAGCAGCTTTAGTAGAACTTATGGGGGGAACTCCAGAACAATGTTTGACAGCAGCTTCTTTTGCTATAATGGATTTGCTAGGGCTTGTATGCGACCCAGTTGCAGGGTTGGTAGAAATCCCTTGTGAAAAGAGAAATGCCCTTGGGGTGCTTAATGCTATGATATGCGCTGATTTTGCAATAGCAGGAATGGACAGTGTCATACCCTTTGACGAAGTGGTAGAAGCTATGTATAAAGTAGGGAAAGCTATACCTTACGCTTTAAGGGAAACGGCAGAAGGGGGACTTGCAAAGACTCCTACAGGGATAAGGCTTAAGAAAGAGATATTTGAAAAAGTTGAACGGGGGGATTAAAGTGGAGGTTTTAAAAGATAGAAGCGAAATTGAAGATAAGTATAAATGGCGACTTGAGGATATATATGAAAATGAGAATTTGTGGGAAGAAGACTATAACAAGACAAAAGAGCTTTTAAAAGAGATTGTAAAGTTTAAAGGCAAAATTAATACTTCAAGAATTTTATTAGAGGTACTAAAACTTAATGACCAAATTGGGATGACAGCCAGCAAAATTTTTGCCTATGCCCGTATGAGAAGAGACGAAGATAATACTAATCCCAAATATCAAGCTTTGACTGACAAGGCCATGAGACTCAATATTGAAGTTATGAGTGCTACTTCTTTTATAGCTCCAGAAATTTTATCCATTGATACACAAAAATTAATGGAAATGATAGAAGAATTAGAAGAATTAAAGATTTATAAGCAATATCTTGAAGATTTAATTAGGTTTAAACCTCATGTACTTTCATCGGAAGAAGAAAAAATATTAGCAGAAGCAGAAACATTGGCAGAATCTGTTTCAAATGTATATACTATGTTGAATAATGCTGATATGAGATTCCCCACTATTAAAGATGAAGAAGGTAAAGAAGTAGAAGTGACTCATGGCAATTTTGTACGCTTCATGCAGAGTAAAGACAGAAACGTCAGAAAAGCCGCATTTAACGCCATGTATGACACATACAAAAAATTTATAAATACTTTTGCTTCTACAATGGCGGGGAATGTAAAGAAAGATATTTTCTACGCTAAAACACGGAAATATAATTCTTCATTGGAAGCCTCACTATTTGAAGACAATGTTAGTGTAGAAGTTTACAACAATCTTATAGAGACAGTACATAGTAGACTTGATGTATTACATAGATATGTAAGGCTTAAAAAGAAGCTTTTAGGTTTAGATGAGCTTCACATGTATGACTTGTATGTGCCCTTGATACAGGAATATGATAAGAAATTTACATATGAAGAAGCAATTAACCTCGTCCTAGAAGGACTACAACCGTTAGGAGATGAATACATAAATTTACTAAGGAAAGGATTTAATTCTCGTTGGGTGGACGTATATGAAAATCGAGGAAAAACTTCTGGAGCTTATTCATGGGGAACTTATGGTACTCACCCTTATGTACTTTTAAACTATCAGGGCAAATTAAATGATGTATTTACAATTGCCCATGAAATGGGACATTCTCTGCATACCTATTACTCAAATGCGACCCAGCCCTATGTGTACGCAGGTTATAAGATTTTTGTGGCAGAAGTAGCTTCTACCTGCAATGAAGCTATACTTATGAATTATCTTTTAAAAAATTCTAAAGATGAAAAAGAAAAACTTTATCTTTTGAACCACTTCTTTGAGGAATTTAGAGGGACAGTCTATCGGCAAGTTATGTTTGCTGAGTTTGAAAAACTCATACACGAAATGGCAGAGAGAGGAGAACCTCTTACAGCAGAAGTGTTAAACAAAAAATATTATGAATTAAATAAGTTCTATTATGGAGATGACATAGTGGTTGATGAAGGAATAAGCTATGAGTGGGCGAGAATCCCTCATTTTTATAGAAATTTCTATGTCTATAAATATGCTACTGGATTTTCTGCGGCAATAGCTATTTCTCAGATGATATTAAATGAGGGGGAAAAAGCTGTAGAAAGGTATAAGGAATTTTTAAAGAGCGGAAGCTCTGATTATCCCTTAAACCTTTTAAAGAAGGCAGGAGTGGATTTAACTACGCCAAAACCAGTAAATGAAGCTTTGGATGTTTTTGAAAAATTGCTTGATGAGTTTGAAAAAATACTATAATGAATCAAAAGGGCAGTAAAAGAGACTGTCCTTTTTTCTAAACAAAAGTTCAAACGCTGGGGACGGTTCCCTCCGTCCGATTTCAACTTAAAATTCAGATAAAAGGAACCGTCCCCTTTGTCTGAAAATAAAAAAGTGTGAGGTGTGAACTTTGGATTTTATAACAGTCGATTTAAAAGAAAGGTCTTATCCTATATATTTTGCCTATGATTCTTTTGATAAATTAGGAGAAATAGTAAAGAGACATGTAAGAAGTAGTAAAACATTTATAATAACTGATTCTAATGTTTATCCTTTGTATTTTAAAAAACTCAATGAAAGTCTTAAAAAAAGTCGTTTTGATGTGTCATATGAAGTTATTCCTGCAGGGGAAACAAGTAAAACAATGGAAATGGCACAAAGGCTTCTTGAAAAAGCTTATGACTATGGACTTTTAAGAGACAGTTCAGTCATAGCTCTTGGAGGAGGCGTTGTAGGAGACATAGCGGGTTTTGTGGCAGCAACTTACATGAGGGGAATAGACTTTGTGCAAATTCCTACGACTTTGTTGGCGCAGGTTGATAGCAGTGTAGGGGGCAAAGTAGCAGTTAATCTAAAAAAAGGCAAAAACATAATAGGAGCTTTTCATCAACCTAAAATGGTATATATAGACACCGCCGTTTTAAATACATTAGATAAAAGAGAAATACTTGGGGGGCTATCTGAAATAATTAAATATGGTATTATATGGGATTTTAGTTTATTTGAGTATATTGAAAGCAACATTTATGAAATTTTAGATTTAAAAGAAGATAAATTAAGGCATATAATCAAAAAATCTTGCGAAATAAAAGGGAAAATCGTATCTCTTGATGAAAAAGAAGAAAACCTGCGTTCAATATTGAATTTTGGCCACACAATAGGACATGCCATTGAAGCTTTAACAGGTTATGAAAGGTATATTCACGGTGAAGCTGTTGCTATAGGTATGGTATACGCTTGTAAACTTGCATTAAATTTAGGATATATTGATGAAAAATATTTTGAAAGAATTTTTTCTTTAATACAAAGAACAGGATTACCTACAGATTATGAGGATTTGCACAAAGAAGACATCGTAGAGGCTATAAAACTTGATAAAAAGAGTAGAGAAGGCAAAATAAATTTTGTTATTCCTCGTGGTTTAGGAAAAGCTGAAGTTACGACTGTTAAAGAGGAAGAAATCTTAAAAGTTTTAAAATAAGCGGGTAACCGCTTTTTTCTTTATCTTTTTTAGACTTTATGAAAAATTTACTTGACTTTACTTATGCAGAGTATTAAAATATCACCAATATTATAAATTGCAAGGGGGTGTTGGATGAAAATTGGTTATTTAGGGCCTAAAGGAACATTTTCTGAAGAAGCTGTTATAAAATACACACAATGTGTTGAAAATTGTGAAGTTGTAGAGTTTAACACCATTCCGGAAGTTATAAATTGTATAAGCAATAGCTTATGCGAAGAGGCAGTAATTCCTATTGAAAACTCTATTGAAGGTTCTGTAAATATTGCCGTAGATATGCTGATAAACGACGCAAATGGGATAATGATAAAAGGAGAAGTGATAATACCTATTTCCCATTGTTTGATTACGGATGCTCCAGTTGAATTTAAGGATGTACATTGTATACTTTCTCATCAACAGGCAATTGCTCAGTGCAGGGAATATATATCTAAAAAATTTCCAAATGCGGAAGTAAAAGCTACAGACAGTACTGCCCAAGCAGTTTTAGGTGTTAAATCTAAACCTGGAGTAGTGGCTATAGGTCCTGAAAGAGCAGCTGTTATTTACGGTATGAGAATTATTGATAGGGACATACAAGATGTAAAAGAAAATTATACAAGGTTTTTGGTCCTTTCTCAAAAGGACGAGGTTGTCACAGGGGAAGACAAGACATCAATAGTCTTTTCTGTTCCAAATGTTCCAGGCAGTTTATATAACGCTTTAGGGGTTTTGGCCAACAAAAAAATCAATATGACAAAAATAGAATCTCGACCTTCAAGGAAAAAACTTGGGGAATATGTTTTTTGGGTGGACATTGAGGGGCATAGAGAAGATGAAATAGTAAAGAGTGCCTTAGAGGAGTTAAAAGGTAGAACGGATTTTTTAAAAGTATTAGGTTCATATCCTAAATTTAAGTAGAACGGTAGAATGGAGGAATTGAAAATGGTAATTGTTATGAATATTGATGCCACTGATAAGCAAATCTCTGATATTACAAGTCTTTTAACATCTCTTGGTTTAGGTTACCACATTTCAAAAGGTGAAGAAAAAATAGTCATAGGTGTTATAGGTGATAAGAAAAAATTAGAAGGTAAGGCTGTAGAAATGATGGAGGGAGTAGAAAAAATCATTCCTATTGTGGAGCCTTACAAACTTGCTAGCAAGATATTTAAACCAGAGCCAACTGTGGTAAAAGTAGAAGACATCGAAATTGGTGGAAGCAACATAGTTATAATGGCGGGCCCTTGTGCGGTAGAAAGCAGAGAACAACTCTTTGAAAGTGCTATGGCTGTTAAAAAAGCGGGAGCTCAATTTTTAAGAGGAGGGGCATTTAAACCGAGAACATCACCTTACTCCTTCCAAGGACTTGAAGAAGAAGGCTTAAAGATGCTAAAAGAAGCCAAAGAAGTTACTGGACTTAAGATTGTTACAGAAGTTATGGATGTGCATTCAGTTGAACTAGTGGCGGAATATGCTGATGTTATACAAATAGGTACAAGAAATATGCAAAATTTTCCATTACTTAAAGCAGTAGGTAGAATCAATAAGCCTGTTTTATTAAAAAGAGGACTTGCGGCAACATTAGAAGAGTGGTTAAGTGCTGCGGAGTATATCCTAAGCGAGGGTAATAAAGACGTCATCCTATGTGAAAGAGGGATAAGGACGTTTGAAACTTATACGCGAAATACTTTGGATTTAAGTGCAGTCCCAGCCATAAAAAAGTTGAGCCATTTGCCTATAGTTGTTGATCCCAGTCACGGCACTGGGAAATGGCACCTTGTAGCTCCTATGGCTAAAGCTGCTATAGCGGCAGGAGCCGATGGCCTCATTATTGAGGTACATCCAGACCCTAAAAATGCATTATCTGATGGGGCTCAATCCCTTACCCCTGAAAATTTTGAGACTTTGTGTCAAGACATAAAGATTATCGCTAAAGCAGTAGGGCGTGATTTTGTATGATAAAAAATGCGGTTATTGTAGGATTGGGTCTTATAGGGGGATCAATGGCAAAAGCATTAAAAAAACACACAGATATAGACATTATTGGTGTTGATATAAATAGAGACAGTTTACACAAAGCGTTTGAAGAGGGAGTAATTTCTTATGGCGTGACACACCTTGATTTTCAAGTAGATGCTGATGTGGTTTTTATATGCACGCCTGTTGGAAAAGTTCTTGAAAAGACTAAAAATATACTTCCTTATTTAAAAAAAGGTTGCATTGTAACTGACGTTGGAAGTACAAAAAAAGTTATAATGGAAGAAGTGCAAAAATTTTTGCCCGATGAAATTTTTTTCATCGGGGGCCATCCTATGGCTGGCACAGAGAAGGCAGGTTATGATAACGCTGATGCAGATTTATTTGTCAACTCTAATTATTTGTTGACACCTTTTGATAATGTAAAGGAAGATGTTTTAGATTTATTTATAAATGAAGTAATAATAAAAATAGGTGCAAAACCGGTAATAATGGATTATAATAAACACGATGCCATTGTCGGAATAATAAGTCATGTACCTCATATTCTTTCTGCTACCCTTACGAATTTTGCTCATGACAAATGCAGTGAAGCATTTAAATACGCAGCTGGTGGGTTTAAAGATACTACGCGAATTGCCTTGTCTCAGACTGAAATATGGAAAGACATAATTTGTACAAACAAAGAAGTTATTTTGGAGTTACTAAAAAATTACAGGGAAGTCCTAAGTGACTTTATTTGTTACTTAGAAAATGACGATATTGACGCCATACAAAAGTTTCTTGAAGATGCAAGAAAATATCGAAACACTATAACTTGAGGTGTTGTTATGGATATTGAAGTTAAAAAGAAAAGATTTTTAAAAGGTATTATCTCAGTCCCTGGAGACAAGTCAATATCCCATAGGGCTGTAATGATTGGGTCAATTGCAGAAGGGATTACAGAAATTGAAAATTTTCTTTTAGGAGAAGATTGTATATCTACTATTAATTGTATGAAGAATTTAGGAGTTGACATTGAATTAAAAGGGACAAATGTTAAAGTTCATGGAAAAGGGCTTTATTTAAATAAAAGCGAAAAAATCCTTGATGTAGGAAATTCGGGTACTACCATTAGGCTTTTGATGGGTATTCTTGCTGGTCAAAAGTTTGAGACAATGCTTACAGGCGATGATTCTATAAAGAGACGCCCAATGGGAAGAGTGATAACTCCTCTTAGTATGATGGGAGCGAAAATAGAAGCAAGAGAAGGAAATTTTGCACCTCTTACGGTTTTTGGAAACAAACTTAAAGGCATATATTACAAAATGCCAATTGCCAGTGCACAGGTTAAGTCCAGCATAATGCTGGCAAGCCTTTACGCTGATGATAAAACGACTATCGAAGAACCCTACCCTTCAAGAAATCACACGGAACTTATGTTTAGTTCTTTTGGTGCTAAAGTGGATGTAAATAACACAAAAATAACCTGTTATCCTGGTTACGAATTACAAGGGCAGAAAGTTATTGTACCGGGGGATATATCGTCAGCAGCATATTTTATTGTTGCTGCAACTCTCGTTTCAAATTCGGAGGTTACTATAAAAAATGTAAATGTAAATCATACAAGAACTGGTATTATCGATGTGATAAAAGAGATGGGAGGAGACATTGTTTTAACAAATGAAAGAACTATAAACAATGAAAAAGTAGCGGATATAACAGTTAAGACTTCACGACTAAAAGGAATTGAAATTGGAGGAAGTCTTATTCCAAGGCTTATTGATGAAATTCCAGTAATAGCAGTTGCAGCAGTCTTCGCAGAAGGGAAAACAGTGATAAAAGATGCCGAGGAGTTAAAAGTAAAAGAAAGCAATAGAATAAATACAATCACTTCCGAATTAAAGAAAATGGGAGCAAAGATTTTTGAAACAGAAGATGGGATGATTATAGAAGGGACGGGTTTTTTAAGAGGAACTACAGTGGAAAGTTACAACGACCACAGGATTGCTATGTCTTTATGGGTTGCTGGACTTATTGCAGAAGGAAAAACTAAGATAAAAAATGCTGAATGTGTAAATATTTCATATCCAGATTTTTATAAAACCTTTGATATGCTATAATATCATTGGTGATGAATAATGAAAGAAAAGATACTTATCATAGAGGATGAAAAACACATAGCCCGTTTTTTACAATTGGAGTTTGAACATGAAGGATATACCGTCACTGTGACTTACGATGGACCTTCTGGCTTAAAGGAGGCATTAGAAGGAGATTATGACCTTGTGCTTTTGGACATAATGCTTCCGGGGATTGATGGATTTGAAGTTTTAAAAAAAATAAGGGAACATTCTGATATACCTGTTATAATGCTTACTGCCAAATACGAAGTAAAAGACAAAGTGGAAGGACTTGACATTGGAGCTGATGACTACGTGACAAAACCCTTTTCTATAGAAGAGCTTTTTGCAAGAGTGAGGGCTGCTTTGAGAAAGAAAAAGCCGCATCTTAAAAAAGATGTGTTAAGATATAGTGACATTACTATGGATTTGACAACTCATGAAGTAAGAAGATCGGGTATAAAAATTGAACTCACAAAAAAAGAATTTGACCTTTTAGAATATTTGATTAAAAATGCAAATATAGCGCTAACAAGGGAAAAAATTCTTGAGTGCGTATGGGGCTATGATTATTATGGAGATACTAACATAGTGGATGTATATATAAGGTATTTAAGAAGCAAAATTGACGACCCTTTTGACCGGAAGTTAATCCACACCATAAGAGGAGTGGGGTACACTTTGAAGGAGGATAAAGATGAAGATTAAGCTGTGGCCCCGCCGCATAACTTTAAGGATAGCTCTTCTTTATTCTGTAGTTTTTTCAGTAATACTGGTTGTGCTTAATGCTTCTGTGCTTTACGGTTTAAAATATTATCTGATATACCAAGCAATGGACCAAGTAACAAGCCAGGCAGAGGCTATAAAAAGTAAACTGGGAGAAATAAAAGGTGACGTCAATTTATCTGAAAAAGATTTGATTTTTTCAAGTATACCACATGAGAATATTTATACAAAAATATTTGATGAAAAAGGTAATGTCATTTATTCTTCTAAAAGATTAGAAAAAATTAATATTCCTCACGATTTAAACATAGATATTCCTATTAAGATTGACAAATATGATAAGGATTTGACATACATCAATACCATTTTTAAAAGTAATGATAAAGTTTTCTATATCCAAGTTATAAAAGACATGGAAAGTGAATATTTGTTTTTGAAATTACTTTTTATTTTGATGTTTTTTGCAGATGCAGCAGGAATTTTATTTTCCTTTATTGCAGGATATTTTGTTACAAAGAGGGCTTTAAAACCTGTAGATTATATGACAAAAGAAGTAAGAGAGATAGATGCCTATGGGTTAAATAAAAGACTTAAAATATATGGAGAAGACGATGAACTTACAAGATTGGCAAAAACCTTTAATGACATGCTAGATAGGTTGGAAGACTCTTTTAAAAGGCAGAACATGTTTGTTTCTGATGCTTCTCACGAGCTTAGAACCCCAATTTCTGTAATAAAAGGGTATATTGACATGTTGGATAGATGGGGAAAAGAGGACAAAGCCGTATTGCAAGAGGCTATAGAGGCGATTAAAAGAGAAACGTTAGACATGGAGCATCTCATTGAAAGACTCCTTTTGTTGGCAAAAGGAGATAATAAGTCGATAAAGTTAAATAAGGAAGAGTTTAATTTAAAGGATGTAATAAAAGAAGTTGCAGAGGAAATAAAAATGTTAAATGAAAACAAAAATATAGTTGTGAAAGGACAAAATGACATAAATATAACGGCTGACAAAAAACTCATTAAAGAGCTTATAAGGATATTTTTAGACAATGCAGCAAAATACACTTCTTTAGATGGTAATATAGAAATTGATGTGGGGAAGGATAATTCAAAAGCCCATATAAAAATTAAAGATGATGGCATAGGTATACCACAAGAAGATATTCCACATATTTTTGATAGGTTTTACAGGGTAGACAAAGCGAGAGCCAAGGAGACAGGTGGGGCAGGATTGGGATTAGCTATTGCTAAGTGGACTATTGAGGAGCACAAAGGAAGTGTCACTGTAAAAAGTGAAGTAGGGAAAGGTAGTGAATTTACCATAACATTACCTTTAAGGTAATGTTATTTTTTTAGTGAACTTTGCTCTTGAAATCCTATATATTGTGTGGTATTATAATAATACAACAATATATAGAGGTGATTGAAATGAAAAACCAAGTAGCGGAGGATAAAAAACAGCTAAAAGAAAATAAAGCTGATCAAAATAATGTAAATGTGTTTACATGTCCGGATTGCGGTGCTAAATTGGTTCATGAGGGAGGTTGTGTTTTCTGCCCTTTCTGTGGCTACAGTGAGTGCCAGTAAGTACCTATCTTTCCACCAGTTTAATATGGACACAAGTTAAATATCCGGCTATAATTTAGTTAAAAATATGCCGAATCCCCGATAAGGGGTACGGGGGAACTAAATTGGGGTGAATCCACTTTTGTGGTAGGGTGTCCCTAACCCGAACCCGGCAACTAACCTCGGAGGCAAAAGGGGGAACAACATGTTTAATATTTGCATCAAGGTCAAACCTCTCATCGCATCAGTTATAGCCGGATTGTTTATTTCCCAATCAGTATTTGCCGCAACTTACACAGTTAAACCCGGCGATACCTTATGGGGTATAAGTCAAAAATACGGGACTACCTACACAAAATTAATGGCTTTAAACGGACTTCAAAATACAATAATATATCCAGGGCAAGTTTTACAAGTGCCGGGCAGTGATAACACATATGTTGTCCAAAAAGGTGACAGCTTGTACTTAATTGCTTTAAAATACGGTATTACTGTTGATATGCTCAAATCTGCAAACGAATACAAAAGCGACATAATATATCCTGGACAAGTCTTTATTATACCCCGTGATACTTCTTCTAATAGAACATATCAGGATGTCAGCAGAGGTTCTATTGAAAGGAGTGTAATACCCTACACAAAAGAGGAATTTGACCTCCTTGCGCGACTTGTTACCGCGGAAGCAGATGGAGAACCCTACCAGGCTAAAGTAGCAGTTGCGGCTGTAGTAATAAACAGAGTTAAAAGTGGTATTTTCCCTAATACTATAAAAGACGTGATATATCAAGTCGATGCATACGGAAATTACCAATTTACTCCTGTGTTAAATGGGTGGATAAATAGACCTGCCTCAGCTGACGCTATAAGTGCAGCAAGAGATGCGTTAAGTGGTGTTGACCCAACAAACGGAGCCTTGTATTATTTTGACCAAAGTTCTACTAATGCGTGGTTGTGGTCACTTCCTATAGCGGCAAGAATAGGCAATATGGTTTTCTGTTACGGCAGGTAAAACTTCCGATGAGAGGGTCAAAAACGGGTACAATATAAGTAATAAGTACCCGTTTTTGACTTAGAAAAACAATTTATACAAAGTAGAAAGGCCAAAGGCGATGAATATGAAAGAAGATAGATATTTTAAGTATTGAGAGGGAATTTTTTTATTGAAATAGATACCTACAATTATTCCTAATATATCTGCTAAAAATATCCCCAGAGTAGTACCTATTAATATGTACAGAGGACTGTTATATGATGCAGTCAAAGCTATAGCAGCCAATTGCGTTTTGTCTCCAAATTCTGATAGTACATATGTACTTATAATAGTTGCAACAGGACCATATTTTGAATTTTTTATTTTTTCCTGTTTTGTTTCTTTCTCTATTAAAGTTGAAATTCCAAAAAACAAAAATAATAAAGCAGCTAAAAATTTTATATAAAAAATGGGAATGTATTCGGTGATATACGAACCAAATATCACAGCAATACCATTGTTTATTAAGGCTGCGATAAATATACTTATAAGAACAGTCCTTACTTTAAAAAGAGTAGCAAAGGCCATTGACATGAGCTGTGACTTATCTCCTATCTCAGAAGTAAAGATAAGGACAAATGATGTGACAAGTGCCTCCATTTTATTGCCTCCCCAACTATTATATTTGCAAATAAATTAGGACCTTTACATAATATGTAAAACATATTATGTAAAGGTCTCGTTCTTTAAGGTAAAGCCAGGGTTTCCCGATATGTTGACTTTACCACATATAAGCTATGCGAACTACTCCCCTTTACTTAATATATTGTAAAAAATTTATCATAAAATGTCAATTTATTTGATTGTAACATGTGTACCAAAACTTTGGAGGTTGCTGACATAGTTATATTTTTTCTAGACTAAAATTTTACACACATTGTTGTAACCTTTTCAAAAAAGTGCTATTTTAAAATTGTGAGAAATTTTGGAGGTAGCAACAGTTGAAAATAATAATGCAAAAAGATATAATTTTGAAAGATATATGATCTCAGTAGAAGAACATTAATAAATTTGGAAAAAGAAGGATAAGAATTTATAAGTAAGAAGGTGCCAAAAGTGGTAACAATCCAAGCTAAACTTGTTTTTGATAAGGAAGAGGATAAACAGGTAGTATTAAATTTAATGAAAAGATGGTCTTCCTGCATGAGGTATGCATACAATAGGCTTTTAGAAAGCTTAGAGAGAAACACACTAAAAAGAGACCTCCAAGGAACTTTTGATTTAAACTCAAGGTATGTAGACGATGCAATAATGAAAGCAAAAAGCACTTTAGAGGCTAAAAAACAAAGGGAAGAAAGGAGATTTCTCAGGGAAGAAATCCAGGAGAATAAGAAATAATTTTAGCTACAAATCGCTTTTGAAAGAGATCAAGGTTTTAGCATGGCGGAGAGGAATAGAAGTTATAGAAATTAACCCAGCATATACATCGGTAATAGGGATGCTGTAGCGGTGGTAACACCACTCTCCCCTGAGAAGGCACCAAGAGACTTCTCTGTCCTTAAGATATTGTTAATTCAAGGCAAGTGGGGAGACCGGGGATTGGCGTAAGTTCCTGCTTTTTGGGGCAGGGGCTATGGTTGCCTCAAATACCGCCTGCTGGGGCTGAGGCAATCTGAAAGGCGGACTATAAATACCCCAGCCGTCTGAACTGGAGAGTTTGTCACAGTTTAGATGACCAGGTGATTGTATGTACCTAGTAAACTATACTTCTGATGACTTTCAAAAGAACTTGCAAAAATCAGATATAGTTATAATTCCTGTGGGCTCTGTTGAGGCTCATGGATATCACCTTCCTTTGGGAACCGATATTTTTTCGCCTAGACTTTTTTGTGAAATGATTGAAAGAAAAATTGGCGATTATGTGTGGATTGCACCTGAGATACCTTATGGGCAAAGTTACGACTTATCTGTCTACCCTGGTACAATTCATGTGCTCTCACAAATACTGGCAGAATACATATATGCAGTCGGCAAAAGCTTATATGAAAATGGACTTAAAAAGCTTATATTTTTAAACGGACACGGAGGGAATATAAATGCTCTCAATCTTGCCAGTGAAAAGCTAGTCCAACTTGGAATGGTAGTTTTAACAATAAATTGGTGGCTGGACTTTACAAAGGAAATACTTACTATTACACAAGGTCAAGGCCATGCAGGAGAAGATGAAACTTCTGCCATTTTATATTACGATGAAAGACTTGTTCAAATGGATAAAGCGACAAAAAATTTAAAAAAGCCTCTTTATAGGGTTTACTTTAAAGACAGAGGAAAAGTACTTTATGAAAATGCCATGTCTGGAGACGCTACTCTTGCAACAAAAGAAAAAGGTGAAAAAATTTTTCAATTATTAACAGACAAAATTATAAAGATAATCCTCGATATCCGCGCAGGAAGGTATTTTGTAGAGGAATAAGGGAAAATCATAGAACTCCTAATATATAAAGATGAATTATGTATTAGGAGTTCTTAATTTATACTTTAGCGTAACTTAAGTTGATGAAAAAGATCGTTATAAAATGATTATACGACTTAATGTCAAAAATAGACATGACAAAAAGGCTATGATAATATAAAAAAGAAAATAGAGCTGTGAGACAATAATAAGATGAAAAGCTAAAGTTAATGGTGTGGAAGGCTATAAAATGATGAAAGTTTTTGATATTGAAAGAAATGATGAATGCCTTTGTAGAAGTGGAAAAAAGTATAAGATGTTGTATGACAAAGGTAGAAGAAATTAAAAGGAAAGCCTTTAAGGCTTGTTTTGTTTTTTTGAAATTTTTTTGTTTGTCAATTGCATTTTTTCATTGTGTGTTTATTTTTTTTGTGATATAATAGAAACAAGTATTATAAGCTGGTATAAAGATTAAGTGATATGAGGTGGAAGTTATGATTAGAGAGGATATATTTGGAAATTTTCCACAAATTACACATACAGCTTATGTAGATAATACGGCAATTTTGATTGGAAACATTGTGGTGGGGGAGAATGTGTACATAGGACCTAATGTTGTCATCAGGGCGGATGAAGTTGATGAAAATTATAAAGTTGGGCAAATTATTATAAATGATGGGGTTAGTATTTATGATGGAGTGAACATAAACACAATAGGCTCTTCAAAGATTGAAATAGGGAAAGATGCAATTATTTCCAATGGGGTGATAATAAAAGGAGAATGTTATATTGGGAATTACTGTAATATAAATATGAAGAGCATAATTTTTAATTCTTCTATTGGAGATAACTCCTACGTAGGGATAAATGCTATCTTGGAAAATATAAAATTAGGAGAAGGCATGATGGTGGAGTCTGGGAACATTTTAAATGAAAACAATGTAACTTTGTTGGCAAAACCCATCTCAAAAGAAAAAATTGATGTAATTTACAAGATGAGCTCAGCAAATAAAATTCTGGTAAATGGATACAAGTTAATAGGGTATTGATTATTTTTCCTTTTTCAAAAGCCTCCAAGCTGTTTTATCAATAAGATGTTTATTGGAGGTAGTAGCGGTAGATAAGTATATTGTGTCAAGATCGATATTTACAGGGATAGTTATATAGACTATTCCATTTTTTATATGAGCATTTCCTTCTGTGTTGATTAATTTTCCATTTATAACTTTTGCGCTTATTCTTGCAACTTCTTTATGTTCTTTAAATAATATGCCATAAAGGTTATATTCATAAGTCGGTTTTGCAGCTTGTCTACACTTTATCGCTACGTGGAGATTGTTATTTTGTGTATATACATATACTGCTGTTATATCCATACTTCCATTTTCATAATCTCTAAAATTATCATATTCTGGGTCTATTATCACTTTGTAATCTTCAAATCTGCGGTTTTTATTGTATTTTTTCAATATGCCGTCTTCATATAATCCATACAGCTCTGTTTTTCTGTCAAAGGCCAATAAAAAGTCCTTCATGACTTTTATTTGAGTTTTATATATCATTATAGTTTTTCCTTTTTTCTTAATATCTGTTTTTGTAAGAGGATAAAGATGCCACTTTGTTCCTGTCTTCAAAAGATTTTGAGGAGGATTTAGATTTAATTGAGGGTGTTTCCCAAAGGGCAAAGGCCAATCTGTGCGGTGAACAATGTATAAAAATTGCGGTATATTTTCTTTTTCCAGCAAATATAAAGTGTATTTTACAAAGCTGTTTGTCGCCCAATGGTCAGGATGCAATTCGTTTGGATAAGGATACACAACAAGTGTGGGATTGTATTCTTTTATGATTTTTTTTAAATCTTTTACCATGTTTTCTCCTTTGTATTCTACTTTTTTAGTGTAGGAATTGTTATAAGGGCTTGATATTTTTTTAGTGCCCAAACTTTTATAGGGCTTATTCCAATATTGCCACCACAAATACGCTAAACCTTTGTCAGGATATCCTAAAAAGATTATATTTTCCTCATTAACTCCTAGGTATTTTAAAGCAGAGATGGTCTCTTTTTGCCTGTCATGTCCTAGACGCAAAAAATCTTTTCGCTTAGGTTCAAGTGTATCATAATTTTCTATAACTGCTCTTTTAAAGGAGTCTCCGTTAGTCATTACTACGACTTTTACTTCACCGCCATATCTAATGGTGTCTTGAATCAAGCCTGCAGAAGCCAATGTTTCATCGTCAGGGTGAGGAGCAAAAACCAACACTTTTTGATAAATCTTAAGGGTTGGATAAAGTTTTTTGACAGGGATTTTGCTTTCATAGTTATAAGTTTTTAATTCTAGTCCTGCAAAGGCTATAAAAATTATTAGAACAGTTATTGCAATGTATTTTATTTTTTTATTCATTACTTAGCACCTTCTTTGTAGTTGTAGTTTCAAAATTTATTATTTACATTTTTCAAATTATTATGGTATAATAAATATAGAAAAATGTTCGGTTACCGAACTAATTTTTTTAAAGGATTAGTTCAGTTAGAGAACTAATGGGGGCGGGATATTGAAAGATTATACTAAAGGCACTTCGGGGTTGATTAAGAATATAAATAAAGCTAATGTCTTAGATGTTATTAAAAAAATGCAGCCTATATCGAGAATAGAAGTTTCTAAAGTTTTAAAAATGAGCAAATCTACTATTTCTGCTATTGTAGATGAGCTAATTGAGGAAGGACTGGTAGTAGAAAATGGTTATGGTGAAAAGGGGACAGTAGGGAGAAAGCCCATACAGCTTTCTTTTAATCCTAACGCTAAGTTTGTCGTAGGAATGAGTGTGGAGTCTTCTAACACGATAGGAATTTTGACTAACATGGAAGGAAAAATTTTAAAAAAGATAAAATGGCAAACTGGCATTAAAGAACAAGCTTTTAATGGGATTGTAAATGGGATAAAAGAACTGATTGAAAGGGGAAAAAATGTAATAGGAATTGGTGTTGGTCTTCCAGGAATTACAAATATACAAACAGGAGTTGTGGATGCGCCGGGATTGAAATGGAATAATTTTGAATTGAAGAAAAGGTTGAGAGAAATATTTAATTATAACATCTACGTTGACAACAGTGTAAATTATGCTGCGCTAGGAGAGAGATGGATTGGTTGTTGCCGCGATATAGAGAATTTTGTGCTGATAAATATAGGAAATGGCGTAGGTTCGGGGATATACGTAAATGGTAAATTATTGAGAGGTAATGCTTATACTGCAGGAGAAGTAGGTTATATGGCTACAGGAGATGATGTTTTTGAAAATACCTATTCTTATGAGGACTATGGTTATTTTGAAAGGAAAACTTCTTTGTCTGCTTTAGTTAAATCAGTTTCTAGGAGTTTGCCTTATATAGACACTATAGAAGATGTAGTAAAAGGATATAAAGAACAAAATCCTATTTGTGTACAAGCTGTATCTCAATTTATTAAAAATTTAAGCATGGGTATTGCCAATATTGTAAGTATTTTAAACCCAGAAGCAATAATAATTGGAGGAGACATCCTAAACTATGAAATTGATATACGCCAGGAGTTAAAGGAGAAAGTGAAAAGGATTGTGCCTTTTGATTTTGACATTAAAGTAGCTCAACTTGGTGAAGATGCTTCTGCTATTGGGGCGGTAGCCGATGTGCTTTTAAAGACAAATAATTTATTATTATGAGGAGGGCAGGAAATGAGAGTAATAATCACAGTGGACTATGATGAGATGAGTAAAAGAGCAGCAGAGATTGTGAAAAAGCAAATCAAAGAAAAGCCGGATACTATTTTAGGGCTTGCGACGGGTTCTACCCCTTTGGGGATGTATAAGTATTTGATTGAGATGTATAAAAAAGGGGAAATTGATTTTTCAAACGTTGTTACTTTCAATTTAGATGAGTACATTGGTCTATCTCCAGATCATCCCCAAAGCTATCATTATTTCATGTATGAGAATTTTTTCAATCACATCAATATTAAAAAACAGAATATTTACATTCCCAATGGAGTAGCAGAGGATTTAGAGGAAGAATGTAAAAGGTACGAAGAGGAGATAGAAAAAGCGGGAGGGATTGATTTACAGATACTGGGGATTGGTGTAAATGGGCATATAGGCTTTAACGAGCCGGATGAAAGTATAGATACAAAAACCCATGTGGTTGCTTTGACTGAAGAGACAATAGATGCTAATAAAAGGTTTTTTAAAAGTGCTGATGAGGTACCAAGAAAGGCTATTACCATGGGTTTGGGAAGTATTATGAAAGCGAAAAAGATTATTCTTTTGGCTTCTGGGAAAAATAAAGCAAAAGCGATAAAAGAAACGATAAAAGGGAAATTGACTACAAATGTACCTTCTACAGTTTTAGCATTGCACCCTGATGTGACTATAATAATTGACAAAGAGGCTGCTTCACTTATACCTGATGAGGATTTAAAAGAAATAGAAATAATTGCTTAATAGGCGAAAGCCTATTTTTTTATTTAGCAAGATTTTGTAATTGAGATATAATATAATTGTCAGGGGAAAATAGGTTATAAAAGGTGCTACTTTAAAGGAGAGATAAGCTATGATAAAGGTGATGATGGAAGGATTTAAATTATATAACCATAATAAATGGCCTCGTGAAAAAATAATGGAATATAGCAGTAAGCGTATGAGAGAAATGATAAAACACGCCTATACTTTCAGCAAATTTTATAAAACCCTCTATAAAGGTGCAGGGATAAAATATGAAAACCTGGATAATATTCCTATTGGAGAATTGCCTGTGATAGATAAAGAAATGGTTAGAAATAATTTTTTTGATATAGTTACTGATTCTATCTCTCACAGAGAGATAGAAATGGCAATGAAAAATAGTGAATTAATGGTGAGGATAGGAAAATATATCCTTGTTCATACTTCTGGGAGCACAGGCAATCCTTGCAATTTTCTGTATGATATAGATGCTTTGGATATGATAGAAGCCAATATGGTTCGGATAAGCTTGGGGGGTAAAAAGGAAATCGGATGGAGTGATTTCCCTATAAAGGTATTGTACGTAGCTTCTGTAGGTAGCGGTTATGCTTCTACTGTACTTGCCATGAATGGAATTAAAAAATATCGGGCTAAAAGTATGGTATTAAACGCTGCCGACCCTCTTGATACCTGGAAAGATAAAATTAAAAATTTTAATCCTAATTATTTGGCAGGTTATCCTTCCTGTGTAAAAATACTGGCAGACATGCAGCAAAGAGGTGAAATAAATATAAAGCCTAAAAAAATAATTACAGGAGGAGAACCTTTAAGTAAAGAAGTCTCCAGTTATTTAAGCTCTGTTTTTGATGCTGACGTAATAGATTATTATGGCTGTACAGAATCAATATTTTTAGGTATGGGAACTAGCAGGTATGAAGGTATGTATCTCATGGATGATATGAATTATGTGGAAGTTGATGAGTTTGGCAGGCTAATCATAACTCCATTGTATAACAAAATTTTTCCTCTTATCCGTTATCGACTGAATGATGTGGTAGAAGGATTTGATAGAGAATATAAAGGTCCTTTACCTTATACTCATATTAAAAGAGTGATAGGAAGAGAAGAAGAGATGATGTGGTTTAAAAATGAAAATGGTGATAAGGACTTTCTTCATCCTCTTTTCATTGATGACCTTGAAGTTGAAGGAATAAAAGAATACCAGTTTGTCCAGACAAGTGATGAAAGCCTTATATTGAACTGTGTCAAACTACCTAATGCCGGTGAAGATGTTGAAGAAGAAATCAAGAGACAACTTGACCAATTTTTGAGTAAAAAGAAGCTTAGAAATGTAAAATACAAAATACATTTCAAGGAGATGCTTCAGATTGATAAAAAAACGGGAAAAGTGAAAATGGTTATAGATACTACGACAAAAAATGATTGTTATTAGCCTCTGAAGTCACTGATGCAAGCAGTATAAGAGGTTGGCAATTTACAAAATTTTGATATATCCTGTTGTGTTATCTGCAAAGTTGTAATATAATATTTAATGGTTATACCCTATAGGGGAGGGAGGTGTAGATGTGCCAATTTACACTGCATTTTTAGCAGGAATTGTTTCTTTTTTATCACCCTGTGTTTTGCCTTTAATTCCCGCTTATGTGTCATATATTTTCGGAAATAAAAAGAATAATTTAATAAATTTGTTTCTCTTTGTTTTGGGATTTAGCATAGTGTTTGTTTTAATGGGGGCGACTGCAAGCCAACTAGGAAAGCTTTTTTTAGCCTATAAAGACATTTTTAGGAAAGTAAGTGGGATAATAATTGTGCTTTTTGGACTTCAAATGACTGGGATTTTTAGACCACTATTTTTAAATAAAGAAGTCAAATTAATAGATATGGAAAAGGTACAGACCGGTTATATAGGGTCATTAGTATTGGGTATAACTTTTGCAGCAGGATGGACACCTTGTGTAGGTCCAATTCTCGCTTCGATATTGTTGTATGCTGGGTCAGTCAGTACTTTAAGTGTAGGCGTGATATTGCTTTTTGCATATTCTATGGGGCTTGGCATACCTTTTATAGTTACAGCCTTATTGATTGACAAGTTTAAAAGTATGTATAAAAGGATTAACAAAATATTGCCTTATATTGAGGTAATAAGTGGGGTTATTCTCATAATATTTGGAGTTCTTTTATATTTTAACATGCTAATCAAGATAAGTGGATATTTTTATTAAGAGGTGGTTAGTGTGAAAAATAAAAATCTAATTTTTACTATAATTGCTGTGATAGTTATAGGGGCACTTATTTTCGTCTTAAATAATTACACAAAAAGTGCTCAACCTTCCCCTTCTCAAGTGACAGAAAATAATACTCCTAGCAATAATGAAGGTCAAAATACAAGTTCAAATGCAACTGAGAAAAGTGAGCCTAAGATAGGGAATCAAGTAGGAGATATAGCACCAGATTTTACTCTACAAGATATAAACGGGAATACAGTAACTTTGTCAAGTTTAAGAGGAAAAAAAGTTATACTAAACTTTTGGGCAACAACTTGTCCTTATTGCAAAATTGAAATGCCAGCTTTAAATCAGTTTATAAAAGGCCATAAAGATGATACGGTTTTACTTGCGATAGACTTGGGTGAAAGCCCATCAAAAGTAAAGCAGTATTTAGAAGGGAAAGGATATGAATTTACTGTGCTACTGGATACTGACTTAAGTACTATTTACGATTATCAAGTTCAGTTTATACCTATGTCTTATTTTATAGATAAAAACGGGGTCATAAGGGCAATTAGCAATGGGGCTATGACATATGACGAAATTGAAGAGTATTATAAATCAATTTCTCAATAAAAAATAATCAATAAACAATAAACAATAAACAATAAACAATAAACAATAAACAAAAAAGAGTATCTCCAGAATTAAGAGATACTCTTTTCATTTATGCTATTACGTTTAAAACTTGTCGATCATTTACTACTTTTATATAATTTACTTCTGGGTCTTCAGTACCTTGTATGCTTAAGTTTGCTTCTTTCATTTTGTCTACATATTCTATGATTTCTAGTGTTATTCTTTCACCAGGACAAAGTACTGGAATACCTGGAGGATAAGCCATTAAAAATTCTGCGCTTATCTGCCCTATACTTTCCCTTAAAGGTACTGCAACAGTGGAGGAGTTAAAAGCATATCTTGGTGATACTACTTGTTCTGGTATTTCTGGTATATCTATGGGTTTCGCTATTTCAATATTTTCATTGTATAATTCATCGCTTATTTCTCTTAAAGCCCTTAAGAGATAATCGACTTTTTCCATTGTATCACCAATAGAGAATACACATAAAACATTATACATATCTGATAGTTCAGGTTGTATATAATATCTTTCTGCCAATATTCTCTCTAACTGATGGCCGCTTATTCCAAGGCCTTTAGCTGTTATTGTAACTTTTGTGGGGTCAAAGTCATAAGCACCATCTCGTCCCACAATTTCTTCACCAAAGCAGTATAGTCCTTTAATTTTATTTATTTCTCTTCTAGCATATTCTGCTAATTCTATTGTTTTATCTAATAACTCTTTTCCTTCAGTAGCCATTTGCATTCTTGCAACGTCTAGAGAGGCTAGCAATATATATGAAGGGCTAGTGGTTTGGAGCAAGCTCATCACTTGCTTTACCCTATTAATATCAATCCTATCTCCTCTAACATGAAGCATTGAGCTCTGCGTCATTGAGCCAATAATCTTATGGGTGCTCTGTGCACAGATATCGGCTCCTGCTTCCATCGCTGAAATAGGCAATTTTTCGTTAAATTTAAGGTGTGGTCCGTGAGCTTCATCCACCATGAGTATAGCGCCATAATCATGAACAATTTCAGCAATTTTTACTATGTCTGTAGACACTCCATAATAAGTCGGATTTATTATCAAAACTGCTTTCGCATCTGGATGCTCTTTTAAAGTTTTTTCAACAGTTTCTGGTGTTACATTTAGAGCGACGCCAATATTTTTATCAATTTCTGGCTGCATATAAATAGGTATGGCACCACTTAATATGATTCCAGAAGTCACAGACTTATGAATGTTTCTAGGGACGATAATTTTTTCTTCTTCTCCCATAACACTTAAAATCATTGCTTGAATTGCACCAGATGTTCCGTGTATAGAGAAAAAAGTAGCGTCGGCACCAAAAGCTTCTGCTGCTAATTCTTGGGCATACTTAATTGGTCCAGTAGGTTTGTGCAAACTATCTACCTGCTGAAACACTGTTACATCCATTGACAATACATTTTTGCCCACAAAGTCCAAGAACTTTTTTGCCATTCCCACACCTTTTTTATGGCCTGGCACGTGAAAAGGTATAGTATTGTTATTTACATATTCCATTAAGGCATCAAATAAAGGGGTTTGAGTTTGATCTAACTTTTTCAACTCACTTAACACCTTCTTTCATAAGTTTTGGCTCAGAATAAAAGCCTAAAACCTTGATATAGGTAATTCAAGGATATAGGCTTTTGCAGAGCTTAGCTTTCCCTAAAAATAATTTCAATTCATTATAAGATATATTGTTTCAAATTTCAATAATAAGTTTGCTATGATTTAAAAAATTTTTAGAGAAATTTCAAACTGCTAATCTAGCTTTAATTACACTATACTATATAGTATGAGAAAAACCCTGAAATGTCAAATACATTTTATTGAAGGATAGGTTTACAAGATAATTTTTTATTTGCGATTTTTACAATATGGATTATAATAATAGACAAATCAATGCAAACTTACCAACAAACATTATAATGCAATGAGGTGTTGAAATGTTTAACAAAGATGCAATGGAAAAAATAAAAAGTTCGGTTGTTGAAAAATTAAGAAATATGAATTTTGATATAACAGAAAATTTAATAAAGGAAATAGATGAGTTACTTGTAGAAGCAGAAAGCTTGATAGACTATAAAGTACAGCAGGAAATATATGATAATTTTAAAATAGACCAAAAAGAAAATAGAATAATTCTTAATGAAAAAGATTATCTGCTTGGCAAATATATTGTTAAAAGTTTGCAAAAAGCAGAATATATAGTTTTGGCAATTATTACTTTAGGAGAGAGGGTAGATAAAAGGATAAGCGATTATTTTTCTTGTGGCGATTATACAAAAGGACTAATTTTAGATACTATTGCAGGAGTTGTTCTTGAAAATTTGACAATAAATTTTTGGAATGGTTTAAAAGAAAATGCGCAAAAATACGGGAAAGGTATTACAGAAATTTTTTATCCAGGAAGCAAATGGGATATAAAAAATCAAGCTGTTATTTTCAAAGTTGTCAATGCTTCAAGAATTGGAGTTAGTATCAATGAAAGTTTTATGATGACTCCTGAAAAAACGGTATCCTTTGTGTGTGGCATTGGAAAAGACTTAAAAAGCTGCGTCATGGGAACTAGTTGTGATGATTGTGAAATGGAAAATTGCGTTTACAGAAAATCTTCTGCAACCAAAGCCTATAATGTAACTGTTCATTTTAATGGAGAGACTAAAATGATTGCAGCAAAAGAAGGGGAAAATCTCTTTCGCCTTCTTGTCAAAAATGGAATTTACCTTTCTAATTCCTGTGGTGGCAATCGCATTTGCGGTAAATGCAAAGTTATTTTAGGAGAAAAAAGCAATATATCCTCTGAAGAAGCGTATTTTCTGACACAAAAAGAAAGAGAAGAAAATGTCCGCCTTGCTTGTTTTGTTAATATTGACAGGGATTTAGAAGTTACTGTGCTTTATTATGAAGAAAAAGCCAATATATTGACAACGGAAAAAAGCTCTTTAGATGTTTCGTTAAATAGTCGAATTAAAAAATATGTAGTGGAGGTTTCTCCTCATACTTTAGAGGACCAAAGGGATTATGTAAAAAAGGTTTGTGATTTACTTGGAGGCAAAATAAAAATTTCTTTGAGTTTGGTTGGGATGCTTCCTCAAACTTTAGAACAACATGACTACAAAGTAAGTTGTGCGGTGAGAAAAAATGAATTGATTTCTGTGGAAGACAAAGCTTTAAATGATAAGAATTTTGGCATAGCTTTGGACGTAGGTACAACAACTATTGCTGCCTACTTGTATGATTTAAATCTGGGCAAACAAATAGATGTGTATTCCTGTTTAAATCCTCAAAGGGTTTTTGGGGCAGATGTAATATCACGGATAAACTATACTATCACTGAGCCTTTAGGGCTATATAAAATGCACTCCGCTTTGATAGATAAAATAAATGAAATAATTGAGAGATTTAGTCAAAAAAATTCTATCAGCAGGAATAATATATATGAGATTGTGGCTGTAGGTAATCCTACTATGATACATTTTCTTTTAAATATACCATGTAAACACATAGCCGTGTCTCCTTATGTGCCAACTTTTACGTCAAAAATGGAAATAAAGGCAAAAGAAATAGGGGTAAATATAAACAAAGAGGGCTATGTAATTACATTGCCACTGGTGTCTTCTTATGTAGGAGCAGATATTGTAGCATCTATTTTGGCAAGCAAAATAGATAAATATCAAGAATTGTGCTTGCTTGTAGACATAGGAACAAATGGAGAAATGGTATTGGGAAATAAATATAACCTCGTGGCTTCGTCGGCAGCCGCGGGGCCTGCTTTTGAAGGTGCTGGAATAACTTTTGGAGTAAATGGCATAGAAGGGGCTATTGACCATGTAGATTTTGGTAAAAGACCTTTTTATACTACAATAGGTGATAAAAAGGCTAAAGGGATATGCGGTTCTGGCATTATAGATATCATTTCTGAACTTTTAAAATACGGGATTATCGACAGTACTGGAAGATTTTTGCCTAAAGAAGAAGTTAAAAATTTGCCTATTGACATCGCGCAAAAGATAACAGTTTACAAAGATGAGCCAGCATTTTTAATAGAAAATGGTATTTATGTAACTCAAAAAGATATAAGACAAATACAATTGGCAAAGGGGGCAATAATTGCAGGTATTAATATTATGATAAAAGAAATGGGTATAGATGTGAATGATATAAAAAAAGTATTTTTAGCAGGAGGCTTTGGAAATTATATTTTTCCACCAAGTGCAATCACAATTGGGCTTTTGCCAAAAGAGTTTGAAGGAAAAATTATTCAAATAGGTAATAGTGCTGGGATTGGGGCAATAATGGCATTGCTTTCTGACAAAGAATTAGAAAGAGCCACACAACTACAGAAAAAAATAAAGTATATAGAACTTTCTACTCACAAGGATTTTCAGCATGAATATATAAAAGGAATGTACTTTTAGGTATAATCAACAGTAGAGGTGTTTGTATATGACAAAAGAGGACCTTAAGAAAAAACTTGCCAAAATAGATGGGAAGGGATATAAAGCTTACGAAGATCTTCAAGGTGAATATGTGTTTGAAAAATTTACACTATGTATTGACCACGTCCAGGGAGATCCTTTTGCGCCTCCTTCCAGAATAAGGCTTAAAGTGCCTCAAAGTATAGCCGGCTTTGAAGTTTCCATGTATAACAAACCTTCAAGGCAGGTTGCTTTAGAAGATTTTTTAACAAGGGCTGTTTTTGAGGTTATTAAAAAATTGCCATCTGTTAAAGGTACAGGACACAGTGGTGATATTTACATAGACAAAGGTGGCCAACAAATAATCAAAAGAAGTGCAATGGTAGTTAGTAAAGATTATGTAGAGGCGAGATTAAGCATAGGTCTTCCTGCTTTTGGCAGACGCATAAATAGTAGTGGAGCCCAAAGAATACTTTTTGAATTTTTACCTCAAATTGTAGAAGAAGCTCTTTTAAAAAAGAGTCTAAATGTAAGGGATATATGGTTATGGGTGGAGACAGCAGAAGATCAGGATTATCTTAGAAGCAAGTTAAAAGAGAGAGGGCTTGTGGCTTTTGTTGCCGATGGATCAATACTTCCTAGAGAAAGCGGTATAAGCGACAAACCCCTCAAGGGTGACAATGTGGTGCCATTTGAATCTCCAGCCAGTTTAAGAGCAGAGCTTCAACTTCCTAACCGTGGAAAAATAACGGGCATGGGAATACCACAAGGCGTTACACTTATTGTTGGTGGAGGCTATCACGGTAAGTCTACGTTATTACAGGCTGTTCAAAAAGGAGTATATAACCATATACCAGGTGATGGCAGAGAGTTTGTTATAACTGTAGCTGATGCAGTAAAAATAAGAGCGGAGGATGGCCGAAGGATAGAAAAAGTAGACATAAGCCCTTTTATAAACAATCTGCCCAATAAAATAGATACTACAAGGTTTTCTACCGAAAATGCCAGTGGTAGCACATCACAGGCTGCAAATATCATCGAAGCAATAGAAATAGGCACAAGTTTACTGCTTTTGGATGAAGATACTTCGGCTACTAATTTTATGATAAGGGATACACGAATGCAAAAGCTAATTGCCAAAGAAGAAGAGCCTATAACTCCTTTTATTGATAGAGTGAAACAGTTGTATAAAGATAATGGCATATCTACAATTTTAGTTATGGGAGGCAGTGGGGATTATTTTGATGTTGCTGATTGTGTAATTAAAATGCATAACTACAGGCCGTATGATGTTACGCAACAGGCAAAAAAAATTGCAAAAGAATTTAAAACCAATAGACAAGTTGAAGGGAATGTTGCGCCTGTAGTTATAAATCCAAGAATACCTCTTAAAAAGGGGCTTGAAATAAAAGGCAAAAAGATAAAATCAAAGGGCGAAGATACTATTAAATTTGGATACCAAGAGATTGAATTGAATTATGTAGAACAATTAGTAGACAGAAGTCAAACAAACGCTATTGGGGAAATAATACGATATATGGCTGACAGATATGTGGATGAAAGAAGTAGTATAAAAGAAATATTAGAAAAAGTATATCGTGACATAAATATCAAAGGACTTGACGTAATATCGCCTTTTTATGGTAAACATCCTGGTAATTTAGCTTTGCCCAGGCTTCAGGAAATAGCTGCTGCATTAAATAGATTGCGAAGCTTTACTGTAAAATAAAAATAACCTTCTCAGCAACACCGGACTCGCTCGAGGAGGTTAATCCGCTAAAATACTTTATTTTTAACTGGTGCCGAAGGTGGGAGTCGAACCCACACGGGGTGTGAGCCCCACTGGATTTTGAGTCCAGCGCGTCTGCCAATTCCACCACTTCGGCAACTGCTACATGTGATATAATACCACAGGTTCATAAAAATTTCAATACCTTTATTGCATTTTTGGTTAAGAAATTTATATTATGGGTTATTATTTATTCTAGTAAATTCTCCTGTTTCATCTGTTATTTTTGGATACCATACTCCATAATGGTCTGTTATCCACCATTCGCTTTTATTAGGAACTTGTTTAAGAGTATGGTTCCCAATAACCTATAGTGGAATCTTGAAGGTTATTGTCAAAGTAAGCTGACCGTTAATTTTTACAGATAAGTTAGAGACATTTTCAGGATATTGTAAAAATAATTTTTTACCATATAAATTTGTTCAATATTTAGATTATAGAGTAAAGAATAAGATTTTTTGAATTATATAAAATCTCCTCAAAAGGTATGGTAAGTTGTTTTGTATATGATGTTATACTATTAAAAAGAGTATAGTCAATTACATATTCGGAAGGCCAAAGTCCTGTGATAGAATCACTATCTTTAATATTGCCGATTTTAAGTTCAAATTTGGTATCTTTAGGTATGTTTACTGCCATAAAGGACATTGGATAATATAATTTTCTCTAACAACTTTAAATCTTATTCGACATTATTTTTAAAAATCCTTCTTATTCCCAATATAGAAAAATTATTTATAGGGATTTTTTAAAAAAAGAAGGATTTTTGCAAATAAATGTAGAATATAAAAAGCATGGGATAACTTGTTTAATAAAGTATTTTAAATATATTTCGATATAAAAGTAAAGGAAAAGTAATAGAATATGCTGATTTTTAGCATAAAAACAGAGAGAGTGGGGGAAAAATAGTAATGAAAAACAAAAAATTATTCATTTTTTTCATTTCCTTAATTTTAATTATATCTTTGACCAATCCTACAGACGCTGCTACAATATTGAAATATGGAATGCAAAGCCCAGAGGTGAAAAAACTACAGGAAAATCTAAATAAGGCTGGCTATTTTGTTACAGCAAATCCAACTGATTATTTTGGGAGAGCTACTTTAAATGCTGTTATCCGTTTGCAAAAAGATTACAATTTAGTGGCTGATGGGATTTACGGGCCTTTAACTGAAAAGGCACTTATGGATAAATTAAACTCCCTTTCTTCCTCCAACTCTGCTTCTTCTACTCCGCAAAATTCCGGTACTGAGGGACAGCCTTCTCTTGTGATGACAAGGGTATTGAAATATGGATGCCAAGGAGAAGATGTAAAAACTCTGCAGCATATATTGAATAATTTAGGGTTTGATGTTGGTTCTGCGGATGGCATATTTGGGAAAAGAACACAGGAAGGGGTGGTACAATTTCAAAAAGCGAATGGGTTAATAACTGATGGAGTTGTGGGACCTATTACGCAAAAAGCCCTTTACATGAAATTGAATGCTAATTTGCCTTCAAGAGGAGAGACAGAAAGAAATGTTCAGCAAAATCCTACTGATATCGAGCAAAATCGGCTACCATTTACAAAAATATTACAATATGGAATACAAGGGGAAGAGGTAAGATTATTACAAACTCTGTTAAAAGAAATAGGTTATTATGACAGAGATATTACGGGAATTTATGATGACTACACCTTAAATTCGGTATTAGATTTTCAAAAATATTATTCCTTAGAAACCGATGGGATTGTTGGCACAAAGACATTGGCTAAAATATTGGAACTTGACAATCAGGTAAAAGCTATAAAAAGCTTTTATGTACAAGGCAAAGGTGGATACGGACATGGCGTAGGTATGACACAATTTGGTGCAAAAGGCATGGCGGAACAAGGGTTTAAGTATGAGGATATAATCAAGTATTATTATGAGGGGGTAAGTATAGAAAAACGTGATACAGAAGAGATAAACCTCAAAGTAAGGATTACCTTGGATCCTGTAAATTCTGAAGTGAGGATTACCAGTGACAAACCTTATTTATTAGAATACACGGTTAAAGATAAGGAAACAGGGCAAGAACTGATAAATAACCTTCCATGTTCAGCCAATTCAATAACAATTTTTAAGTATGAAGAGGGTAATATTGCATTTTTAAATGATAAAATAATTAATGATAATCTTCAAGCTTCTGATAGCAATGCTTCGACGGTGAAAAAAATAATTAGCAAGAATTTTGTCAGAGTAATACCGACTGAAACAGGAATATTGTCTTATATGAATCAAGATAAATCGCTGCCCTATGAAGGAGAATTTAGAATATATTCGGATAATACTTCTAATGCGCTATTTTTGGTAAATGTATTGCCATTAGAAAAATACCTAAGAGGTGTAATACCTTTGGAGATGTCTCCTTCTTCTCCGGAAGAAGCATTAAAAGCTCAAATATTAGCGGCTCGAACCTACGCATTGTTGAGAGTTAGTGATAAAAATATTTATGATATTTCTGACTCTAATTTATCTCAAGTATATAAGGGGCTTTCTGTAGTCAACGATAAAATAGATAAGCTTATAGAAGCTACAAAAGGAGAAGTTGTAGTTTATGGAGGAAACTTGGCTAATACGGTTTATAGTGCTTCAGCAGGAGGATATACGGTGGATGCAGGCTTTGCATGGAATAGTGACAACAGTCGTTATCCTTATTTAAAAGGCAAACCGGACCCTTATGATACTTCCAAATATGCTACCTATTGGTGGAATGTAAGTATCACAAAAGATCAACTATCAGCAGCGTATCCTCAAATAGGAGTTGTATTGAATATAGAGATTACAAACAAGATGTTTGATAGGCCTGTAGAACTTAAAATCACAGGGACAAGAGGTTGTATTGTAGTAAAAGAGAAGGATTTTAGAGATGAGATAGAAAAAATTATTGGTCAGAAAGTATTTTTATCCGAGTATTATGTTATTAATTTACAAAACTAATTGAGATAAAGAAACTTCTTCTAAGAGGGGTTTCAGTTTTTTTTAATAACCGATTGCTTTTTATCTAAAAATAAAATATATTATAATTACAAAAGTTTTAGGCGGGTGATGTTATGGAAGAACTTCAAAAGGATAAAGAACGAACTATTTTAGTAGGAATTATTTCAACTGCGGAAGACGAAGAAAGCATGGAAGAATTAAGAGAACTTGCATTGACTGCTGGAGCTGAAGTAGTAGGAATATTGACACAGAAGAAAAAAACAATGAATAAAGCTCATTATATTGGAAAAGGGAAATTAGAGGAATTAAAATTTTTTATTGAAAACCAACAAGCAGATTTAGTAATTGTGAATGATGAACTTACTGGGACTCAAATCAAAAATTTAGAAGATTTTTTAAAGGTAAAAGTTATTGACAGGACAAATCTTATTCTTGATATATTTGCCAAAAGGGCAAAGTCAAAAGAAGGAATGTTACAGGTAGAATTGGCGCAATTAAAATATCGCCTGCCACGTCTTATAGGTCTTGGTGGACAACTTTCAAGATTAGGGGGTGGAATAGGGACGAGAGGTCCTGGCGAGACAAAATTAGAAACGGACAGAAGACATATAAAAAATCGGATAAAGGCAATAGAAGAAAAGCTCAAAGAAATAGAAAAACATAGAAATTTGCAAAGAGAAAGGCGCAAAAAAAACCGGATTCCTGTAGTAGTTATAGTGGGTTATACAAATGCTGGTAAATCTACCCTGTTGAATGTTCTGACCGAGGCAGAGGTGTATGTAGAGGATAAACTATTTGCTACTCTTGATCCGACTGCCAGAAGGCTTGTTTTGCCCTCCGGCAGGGAAGTGGTTTTAATCGATACAGTAGGTTTTATTAGGAAATTGCCTCATGAATTGGTCGAGGCTTTTAAATCCACTTTAGAAGAGGTTAAATACGCAGATTTATTGCTTCATGTAATTGATGTGAATTCTACTGACATAGAAGAAAAGATAAAAGTTGTCGAAAAAGTTCTTTCAGATTTAGGTGCTATTAATACTCCACGGATAAATGTTTTTAATAAAATTGACCTTTTAGAGGTAGTGCCGAAAGGAAATGAAAATGAGGTTTATATATCTGCTAAAAACAAAATAGGACTAGAGGATCTTTTACAAGCAATAGAAAAAGAAATTTTTAAAGAGGCAGAAATAGTAAATTTTCTACTGCCTTATGACAAAACCAAAGAATATACTTATTTAAAAGAAAGGACAAAAATAGTTAGAGAAGATTACAGCGAAAAAGGAATGATAATAAAAGCAGAGGTTCAAAAAGAAATAAAAGAAAGATTTAAAGATTTTATTATCGCTTAATAGCATTGTACTCTGCTTTTTCTTGAGCTTTTACATTTTTAACTATTTGAACAACTTTTTTATACGCTTTTTGTGTGCCATATATTACTAAAGGACGTCCTACTACAGGAAATTTTAGAGCAATAGAAGTAAATCCACCTATTTTCATAATCCAATTTGTAGCAGCTGTTGTATCTACCAAAATCAAACCTTCATTTGTATTAAAAATATGATAATAAAAATCTTTTAAGGCTAGTTCGATTAATTTTTTAGCATTTTTTACGCCCATGGAATACACATTATTGCCGTATTCATCGGTGCCAATAAGGACAATATGCCCTGGATCGTTTTGACCGTTTAACTTATCAAACAAAGGTATGTTTTCGATCTCCTCGCGAGATGGTATTTTTCCCATTGGCAGTTTTCCAGTATGTATATATGCTGCTATTACTGAAGTGTGGGTGCCGCCATAACAATGGTAAATTATATACATTTACAAACTCTCCTTCCTTGCTTTGTACATTAAATATTTTTTATAATTTAAAAATTTTTATGCTGGCAATTTAGTTTTTTAATGGGAAAATTGAATTTTGATGTATAATTATGGTTGTACGTGAAAAAATAAAAATGATAAAATTAAAAATTCAAGAAGGAATTTAAGAGTTTTTAAAGAATATTATAATAAGAGAAAAAATAAAATTAGGGGGCTTGGAAATGTTAATAAGAGATTGCGCGGGAGGAGTTGTATTCAAAGGAGACAGTGTATTTATCCTCAAAAATGAGAAGGGGGAGTGGGTGTTACCCAAAGGGGTTATTAGAAATAATGAATTGCCTATTGATGTGGCCATAAGGAGAGTCTGTGCTGAAACAGGTCTTAAATCTGTTGAAGTCCTTTCTACTGCTGGTGAAACCAGCTACGAATTCTATTCTGTCACCCGTCAACGTCCTGTCTTTAATAAAATCACTTGGTATCTCATGACTACTGATGAAGGAGAATTTAATATTAGCAAAGAAGATGGCTTTGTAGAGGGGGGTTTTTATCCTATTGACAAGGCTTTGGAGATGATTACCTACAGTCAAGATAAATCACTTGTAAACGTTTCTTATTTTAAATATAAGACGTTGACGAAGGCTTTAGCATAAAGTAAAGAACTTTGATAAAGCCGGCGACGGCTTTATTTTTTGGTTACGATTTGTTATAATTACAAAAGGGGTGCTATTTTGGACAAAAGTTATAAAACTTTGTATGACTATGGGATAGCAGAAATTGAAATAAAGCGATCAAGATTTATTGGACATGCTAAACCAGTTTCATCGGAAGAAGAGGCAATAAAATTTATAGAAGAAATTAGATCAAAGCATAGAATGGCTACTCATAATGTTTATGCCTATACAATTGGAGAAAATGATGAAATTCAGCGTTTTAGCGATGATAGGGAACCTTCTGGTACAGCGGGTATCCCTGTGTTGAATGTAATAAAGAAAGAAGAGTTAAAAAATGTTGCTATAGTGGTCACAAGATATTTTGGGGGAATACTATTAGGAGCTGGGGGTTTAGTCAGAGCATATACTAAAGGAGCAAAGGTAGCAATTGAAGCTGCTGGGATAGTCGAAAAAATACCTGCCCAAAAAGTGTCTCTTATTTTTGATTATACTTTGTTCGGTAAACTGCAAAATGAGCTTTTAAAAAAGGGTTACTACATAAAAAACATTTCTTATACTGATAAAGTTTCTATAATATTACATATTGAAAAGGAATGTCTTTCTGATTTTCAAGATTTTATAAATGAATTGACAAATAAAAAATGCGACATAGAAATTGGCGAAGATGTTTATCTTTTAAAGAGGAATAATAGTTACATATAGCAAACACCTTACCCATTTGTATTTATTTTATTGAATTTTATAATAAAGAAGGGTTGGGGATGCATTTGAGTCTTTAAACTTAGGAGGTAAAAATATGGAATATTCCTATATAGATTATGTAGAAGAGGCTATGAAAAGAAAAATATGGGCGGTAGTAGGTGCTCTTCCTAGAGAGACTAAATATGGCTATCAAATTTATCACACTCTTAAATTAAATGGTTATACGGCTTATCCTGTCAATCCTAAATTTCGCGAAATAGATGGAGACCCTTGCTATGAATCTTTATCCAGTTTGCCTGTAATTCCAGAAGTAGTGGATATGGTGGTTCCTCCTAATAGAGGTGGGCAATATGTAGAGGAAGCGGCAAAATTGGAGGTAGAGTTTATTTGGTTTCAACCAGGAGCAGAAAGTGAAGAATTAATAGAGAAGGCTAAAAGTTTAGGTTTAAAGGTTATTTACAACACCTGTATCATGTTGGAAACTGATAAAAAGAAATAAGAGGAGGCTTTCTCCTCTTATTTAACTATTTACGAGGCTTTGAAAAAATTTCATATACCCCTATGCAAAACAAAAAAATAGCAAATATTTTTTTTAATATAAAGGCTTTTGTAATTGCTGCTACCATGGCACCTATAAGGCTTCCTATAATTCCTCCAATTATAATGAAGGCTATTATTTTATATACTATATTCTTGCTTTTGAAGTGGTATATTAAAGCTATTATTGCTGCAGGAATGAAAGAAAGCAAGTTAACGCTTTGTGCAATATGTTGTTCAATTCCAATAAAAATAGTTAAAGCAGGTATGAGAATTGTACCTCCTCCAATTCCCATGCCTCCAATGATTCCCGTAAGAAGCCCTATTACAAATAGTTTCATCATATCCACATCCTGATGGCCGCAATTATTAGTATTATTCCAAAAATCTTTCTTAACAGTGGGATGGAAAGTTTATTGAGGAAGTATGCCCCAATTATTCCGCCTAAGGTACTTCCTATAGCTATGTTAATGGTTAGGGGAATATTGACAACTTTATTTTCCCAATATACAAAAGCACTGACTAAAGTTATGGGAAGTATAATTGAGATTGCAGTAGCATGGGCTTTATGGTCTTCTATGCCAAGCAAAAACACCAGTGCAAGGACTACTAGAGTGCCCCCTCCTGCACCTAAGAGTCCATTTATAATACCAGTTATGAGGCCTATAGATAAAAGTTTCAGCTTATCAGCCATTTTATCACCTTTTACAGTTTGATACTATTATTTTTTTCTCTAAACTCTTTTGATATTCTAAATTCCTTGACATAGCCAGAATATAAAGTTTAAAATTTTTATAGTATCTATAAATGGAGGTAAATTTTATGATTGCCAAAAATGTTTTTGAATTGATTGGAAGAACGCCAGTAGTTAAGTTAAATAAAATTGTGGAGAAAGAATGGGCGGAAATTTATTTAAAATTAGAATTTTTTAATCCTGGAGGCAGCGTTAAAGATAGGGTAGCTTTTTCCATGATAGAAAAGGCA